>JAZUPK010000001.1:0-2307 GCA_045605125.1 Acutalibacteraceae bacterium
ATTAGAACTTCTAAAACTGTTGACGGAATCCGACACGATTTTTACCTTGACGGTGGTAAAATATTAAAGGAAGCTTGGCTGGATAACACCCTTGAAACCGTTTTCGATAACGAAGACTCGGTTTGCGGTATTGTTTACAACGGCGAGCCTTTCTACTTCCAAAAGAACCTGCAGGGCGATATTATTGGTATTACCGACCAAAATGCAAACGTTGTAGTGCGCTATAGCTATGACGCATGGGGTAAATGCACTATAACCCGCGCAATAAACGGAGTTATTGCAAAAATTAACCCATTCCGTTACCGCGGTTACTACTTTGACAGCGAGACAGGGCTTTATTATCTCCAGTCCCGTTACTACGACCCAGTGGTTGGTAGGTTTATTAATGGGGATATGCCTGAGTTTGCGGTGTCTCAGCAAAGTGTGTTAAAACATAATTTGTTTGGGTATTGTGGAAATGAGCCGGTTAGAAATGCTGACCCGCTTGGATATGGATTAATTTTGTTTTCTGTTGCAGTTTTGAAAAGTGCTTTAATTGCTGCTTCTATAATAACGGCTGGTGTTATTTTATATAAAGTTATTTCTAAGGTTGATTTTAAAAGATTATGGGAAACTCTCTGCAATAGTGTAAAAGTGCGTTTGAGGATGACGGTAATAAACTTCGGTTTGCTTGTCTATACCGCGAATCTTTTAGCTAAAAAGATTGAAGAATTAACAAAAAGTATAGCGATTAGTTTTGCAAAAGTTATAGCCGTACCTAGATATAGAAGTCCAAGAGAGTTGCATCATATTGTTGCCAAAAAATCTATCAAGGCTATACCTGCAAGAAATATTATTAACAAGGTGGGTATCGGTTATCAATCTCCCAAAAACTTAGTATTGATTAAAACTGGATTACATCGTAGGTTGCATAGTAATTTATATTATGGTTGGGTTAACGGTATGATAACATCTGCATATGCTACAGCTGGAAATACTAAATCAAAACAACGAGCAAAAGTAATAACTGCGTTGGCAACTATTAAAAGTATTTTATTGTTGATGAGCGAGAACTCGCCATTTTAAGGAGAGTCATAATTCAAATGGGAAAATTTGATTCCGACAAAAAAATTTTCAATTCATTATCTGAAGATATAGATAATGAAATTTTTGAAAAATATCAGACTGATTGTGATAATGTTATGAAAATTATCACCAACGAAGAAAAGAATTTCGATGAATATTTTAACGATTACTATAAGCGTATATCAAGAACTGAATATGCTACAAAAAGTTTGTGTGTGCCACGGGGTTATTATTGTCCTAGCAAAATAATAGACGTTATATCAAATGCCAAAAGAGGAAAATTAACAAAACGCGGACAATACGACTTTATTTATAATTTTGATGAAAACGGACAATTGATTTTTGTACGTCGAAGTAAATTAAAAGCGTGTGAATTTATAAAACGCGTTGACAATTTTGAAATTGGTATCACTTTTCGTCGCAAAAATAAAATAGAGGCTATATCTGAATGCGAGTTTTATTGCGATGGGCGAATAAAGCAATATTCATATTATTGTAGAGATTCTGTTGAGGAAAAAGCTGTGAAGCTCGAAAGAGAATTTTATCAATATGGCGATAATGCGGTAGAAGTCATCGTTACACGTTTTACCCCTAAAGACTTGAATTATTTTAATAAAGTGATTTTTAGTAAAGAAAAATATTTATTCAGTAAGATTAATGAAAATGAGTTTCAGTATGCTTTAGAGCAAATTTTCCCGATAATTTCCCATGTTCCAAATGTCACTTATCAAGTTAAGGATGTTTATCCGTTTGAAATGTAAAGGAGACAAGAAGGAGACAGGGGACGGTTCTGTGTCTTGACTTTCACATCCTAAAAATTGTTTTTCACAAAGGGCGGTTGGCGCAAGCTGACCGCTTTTTCTTTGAAAAATCGCCCAAATTGCTAATTACCAATACGGCTATAACGCACAGGGCGAGATTGTTAGAACTGTTGACAAGGTTGAAAATAAATTGTATAATTATACATACGAAGACGGCAGACTTGTTCAAGCGGTTGAAAGTGAAATCACCTATAATGATTATGGTTTAATCGATTCTAAAACCGTAATCTCTACTATTCGCTATACCTACGATAGCGAGGGTACGCTTACTCAAAAGCGTATTACTTCTAACAACAGCGAGCAGGTTATTACTTACACCACCGCCGAAAATGAGTCACAGCTTGTTAAAACTACGGTGGGTGAGCATAGCTTTGTAAGTACCTCTAAAAACGACTCATTCGGCAGAAAAGAGTTTGATGAG
>JAZUPK010000002.1:0-74424 GCA_045605125.1 Acutalibacteraceae bacterium
TTGTCAATTGTACCTTGTGTCATTGTGGGTGCTACAGTATTAGCTGCAGAAACAGTGCCAATTGCGCAAATGCAAGTCGACAAAATTACTGCTAAAGTGAGCATAACACTAAGCACTTTGTAGATTTTTTGTTTCATAAAACTCTTCCTTTCATATTTTCAGTGAGTCTGCATTTCTTCAGCAGACTAAATACCACTATAAGTATACGATTTTTTGAAAAATTAGTCAAGGTTTATTTGAATTTGATTTTTATTTTGTGCACTATATATAACAAAACGTGATTTCATATATAAGAAAGGATAGTATAAAGTCTTTAAGATTGATAAATTTATATGATTTTTTCGCCTTTTGACAGAGTATATCAAAAGCTCTTTGCAATGAAAATAAAAAAACTGCCCAAGTGTCCTTTAAAGCACTTGGGCAAAAGGTGATTTTTTATACTTATCTTTCGATTTTAGCTTCGCCTGTTTCAACGGTTTTTGCAGTAATGGTAATTTTCTTAATCGTTGAATCGGACGGGGTTTCAAACATTAAAGGTTGTAGCACGCCTTCAATAATTGAACGCAGTCCGCGTGCGCCTGTTTTACGTTCAACCGTTAATTCAGCGATTTTTTCAAGCGCCTTTTTATCAAACTTTAATTCCACACCGTCAAGTGCGAAAAGGGTTTCGTACTGCTTTACAATAGAATTTTTAGGTTCTACCATAATACGCACCAAGGTTTCCTTATCCATGCCATCAAGCGCGGTAATAACAGGCATACGGCCTACAAGCTCGGGTATAATACCAAACTTCACCAAATCCTGATGAGTAGCCATTGTGCTAAGCGCTTCGCTTTCACGACTTTTTGGTGACTTAACATCAGCACCAAAGCCTAAGCTGCTACCGCCTATACGGCGCTCGATAACCTTTTCTATTCCATCAAACGCACCTGCGCAAATGAACAAAATATTAGTGGTATCAATTTGTATAAACTCTTGTTGGGGATGCTTTCTGCCACCTTGCGGCGGAACATTAGAAACCGTGCCTTCTAAAATCTTTAAAAGAGCCTGTTGTACACCCTCGCCGCTTACATCACGGGTAATAGATGCATTCTCACTCTTTCGGGCAATTTTGTCAATTTCGTCAACATATATAATGCCGCGTTCGGCCTTGCCTATATCATAGTCAGCCGCTTGAATAAGACGAAGAAGTATATTCTCAACATCTTCACCAACATAACCCGCTTCGGTAAGGGTTGTGGCATCGGTAATAGCAATCGGAACATCTAAAATTTTTGCCAAGGTTTGCGCAAGCAAGGTTTTACCAACACCTGTAGGACCCAACATCAGTACGTTACTTTTGCCAAGCTCTACATCAGTTTTTTCATTTTTGAAAATGCGCTTATAATGGTTGTAAACCGCTACCGCCAAGGTTTTTTTAGCGTTATCCTGACCAATTACATACTGGTCAAGTTTTTCCTTGATTTCCTGCGGCTTTGGTAATACAAATTCCTTTTTTGCGGCTGTTTTCTTGCGGCTTTTTTGGGGCATTTCATCCTCAAAAAGAAGACTATTGCAAAACTGAATACAATTATCGCAAATATAAACACCCGGACCTTCTACAAGACGGGTTACCTCATCCTGCGATTTGCCGCAAAAGGAACAGCAAATTTCTGTTTCGTTTTTATTAGGCATTATTTTACCTCTTTGTAATTACTTTATCAATAAGACCGTATTCTGCAGCTTCTGCGGCAGTCATAAAGTTATCGCGTTCGGTATCGCGGGCGATTTCTTCGTAAGTTTTACCTGTGTTTGCAGCCAAAATGCGATTTAATCTTTCGCGGGTATTTTCAATATGCTTTGCAGCAATCAAAATTTCAGTTGCCTGACCCTTTGCACCGCCCAAAGGCTGATGTATCATAATTTCGCTATTAGGTAATGCGTAACGCTTTCCTTTTGCGCCTGCAGACAACAAGAATGCGCCCATACTTGCCGCCATACCCATACAAATCGTACTAACATCACACTTGATGTACTGCATGGTATCGTAAATAGCCATACCGGCACTTACCGAACCACCTGGGCTATTGATATAAAAGCTAATATCTTTATCCGGGTCCTGACCTTCGAGATAAAGCATTTGCGCAATAACAATGCTTGCGGTAGTATCATTTACTTCTTCGCAAAGCATAATTATACGGTCATTTAAAAGACGGGAAAAAATATCGTAAGAACGTTCTCCACGGCTTGTTTGTTCTAATACATAAGGTACTAAGCTCATAGTAATTCTCCTTTTAAATTTCAAAAACTTTTTGAAAACAAGTAAAGCAATGGGTGTCGGCACCGTTAGTGCCGGCACCCATATACCGTATTATTAACTAATTTAAAAAATTATAATCAATTATTCTTCTGTCTTTTCTTCGGTTTTCTTGTTTGTTTTCTTTGCTGTGGTTTTCTTAGCAGTGCTCTTCTTTGCAGGAGCCTTCTTTTCAGTTTTAGCTTCTACTTCGGTAATAACAGCATTTTCCTTAACAAAGTCAATAGCCTTACCTACTGCAACATCCTTAGCAAGCTCTTCTGCAGGGATTGCCTTCTTAACTGCATCAACTTCCATATTGTACTGCTTTGCCATTTCTTCAAAGCGAGCATTTAAGTCTTCCTCAGAAGCTTCAATCTTTTCTAATTCTACAATCTTTTCAAGTGCTAAGCGGAATTTAACCTGACTTTCAGCTTGAGGACGGAAGGTTGCCTTGAAATCTTCCAAAGAAGTATTTGAATACTTAAGATAAGTATCAAGGTCTAAGCCCTGCATCTGTAAACGGTAGCCAAATTCTTCAACGCTTTGATTTAAACGGCTTTCGAACATAGCTTCAGGAATTTCACCCTTGATGCTATCAACAATTTGTTGAACTAGGTCGTTTTCTGCATCTTCTTCAGCAAACTTTGTCTTTTGTTCGAGTGCCTTTGCCTTTAAGTCAGCCTTTAATTCGTCAAGAGTATCAAACTCACTTACATCCTTAGCGAATTCATCATCAATTTCAGGTAATTCGCGAAGCTTGATTTCGTGTAACTTAATCTTGAACACAGCTTCTTTACCTGCAAGGTCTTCAGCGCCGTATTCTTCGGGGAAGGTTACAGTGATTTCAAACTCATCGCCAACATTCTTGCCTACGATTTGTTCTTCAAAGCCGGGGATAAATGCACCTGAACCAAGCTCTAAGGTGTGGCCTTCAGCCTTACCGCCGTCAAAAGCAACGCCATCTTTAAAACCTTCAAAGTCAATAACAACTGTGTCGCCCATAGCTGCTGCGCGGTCTTCAACTGATACCATACGAGCATTACGGTCTGCCATAGCTTTAACCTGAGCGTCGATTTCGCTATCTTCAACTTTAGCAATAACCTTTTCAGCCTTTAAGCCCTTGTATTCGCCGATTTCAATCTCAGGATAGGTGGTAACGGCAATCTTAAAGTCAACGCCTTCTTCCTTAGAGATAGAAACCATATCGAAATCCATCTTATCGTTGATAACCTTAAAACCGGATTCTTTAATAGCTTCATCTACAGCATCGGGATAAAGGATGTTAAGAGCATCTTCGAAGAATGCTTCTTCGCCGTACATCTTAACTACCATAGCATAAGGTGCCTTACCCTTTCTGAAACCGGGAAGCTGAATCTTATCTTTCTGTTGGTCGTAAGCCTTTTTAATTGCTTCCGAGAATTTTTGGGCATCAATAGTAATTTCAAGCTCGTATCTATTAGTACCAAGCTTTTTTGTTTCTTTCAAACTCATTATTATACCTCCGCATAAAATGCTATTTTTCACTTCAAAATATTATATCATAACTTTTCAAAATTTTCCACTATAATTTTAAAAAACTTTAAATTTGTTAATTTACGCTATAAAAAGGGGCGTAAAATCTATACAATCGCAAGATATTAACCTAAAACTTATACCATCGTATTCCTTTACAGCGTTATTAAACCCGCTCCCGTGGATGTGACCATGAAAAACTTGTTTAATATTATGTTGCTTTAAAACATTTAAAATTTCGGTGCAAACTTCAGTTCCGTATACCGGCGGATAATGAAGAAACACTAGTATTGGAAGTCCTGTTTTTTCAGCCTCCAAAAGTGACTTTTCAAGTCTGCCAACTTCTCTTAAAATAATTTTATCGTCTTCGGCGGCATCGTATAACCAACCGCGCGTACCCGCAACCGCAAAATTTTCAGCAATAACGGTATTATTAAAAAGAATCTGGACATTAGAAAAATTATTTTCCTCTAAAAACGCATTAAGCTTTTTTACGGTTGACCACCATAGGTCGTGGTTGCCCTTTAAAAGAATTTTTTTACCGTTAAGCTTTCTTAAAAACTCAAAATCAGCCTTAGTATCTTCAAGCTTTAGCGCCCACGATAAATCTCCGGGGAGAATAACAGTATCGGTCTTTTTTACAAGGCGGTTCCAATTTGCAAAAAGCTTTTCGGTATAATTATCCCAACCGCGAAAAACATCCATAGGCTTATCGGCGCCAAATGACAAATGCAAATCCGAAATGGCAAAAATACTCATTTTCCCCCTCCTTACATATTATAATTCTTTTTGCACAAACTAATCTTGACCGCAATTGGTCAGAAAGGATTTTTATTATGGAAAATAATTGTAATTGCGAAACAAATTATTGTATTAGCTGTAACGTGAAAAACTGCGTTTACCACGCTGAAAATGACACCTGCTCTGCCGGTAAAATTCAGGTAGGTAACAGTAGCGCTACAAGTGTTCGCGATACCTGTTGCGACACATTTAAGTGCAGATAATCCTTTTGAAAAAGCCACTTTTAAAAGTGGCTTTTTCAATGCAAATTTTAAATTCCAAGTGCTTTGTAAACAGCAGCTAACATATCCTCTTTTTCGCAAATTTCCTTAAAGCGCACCGTGGCATTTTCAAGCGCCTTTATAGGCTCGGGAATTTCGGTAGAAGTAACATCTGACAAAAGGCGAACTGTCTGGAATTCACCATCTGCCTTTTTATCACTTACTGCCGACAACACGCTGTTTGCAAACTTATAAGGTGACGCGGTAGAAGCGATAACTGTAGGTATGTCATCCCCTGTAGCTTTTAGATATTGCTCGTAAACATTTAAAGCAACAGCGGTATGAGTATCAGCCAAATAACCGTATTCGCTAAAGTACTTATTTATAGTATTCAGTGTGGCTTCATCATCACAACAGCCACCAAAGAATAGCTCGTTCATTTTAGCTTTTACTTCTTCACTTACTGTAAATGTACCGTCTTTTGCTAAATCTGCTTGCATTTTAGCAACCGCTTTATCATCATTGCCCGATAACTCAAACAACATTCTTTCAAGGTTAGAAGAAATTAAAATATCCATTGACGGACTGATAGTAGTAAAGAAGCTGCGGTTACGGTCGTATTTGCCGGTGGTTATAAAATCGGTAAGAACATTATTAGCGTTTGAAGCGCAAATAAGCTTGTTTATAGGCGCACCCATTTTTTTAGCATAGTAAGCCGCTAAAATGTTACCAAAGTTACCTGTAGGAACAACCACATTAAAGCCATCCTTTAAATAATCTTCTCCCCTGTTTAACATATCACAATAAGCCGAGATATAATAAACAATCTGCGGAGCTAAGCGACCCCAGTTAATAGAGTTCGCAGAAGAAAACTGCATATTATTGTCGGCCAATTTTTCTTTAACGCTATTATCGGTAAAGATTTTCTTAACGCCTGTTTGAGCATCATCA
Source organism: Acutalibacteraceae bacterium (assembly GCA_045605125.1). GTDB lineage: Bacteria > Bacillota > Clostridia > Oscillospirales > Acutalibacteraceae > UBA737. The sequence goes on from JAZUPK010000002.1 coordinate 5,743, forward strand.
AAATTACCCTTAATGGCGCAAACATGAACATTATTGCCCTTTTGGGAATCCATTTGAAGTTTTTGCATTGGGCTTACGCCGTCGCTCGGGTAAAATACCATGATTTCAGTATTTTCCACATCGCAAAAGCCTTCAAGCGCAGCCTTACCCGTATCGCCCGAAGTAGCAACCAAAATAACAATTTTCTTACCGCCCGAAACCTTTTTTGCAGAGGTTGTAAGCAAATAAGGTAAAACCTGCAAAGCTAAATCCTTAAAAGCACAGGTGGGGCCGTGCCATAATTCCAAAATGTTTGCATTTTTCCCTATTAGTGAAATAGGAGCAGGCTGTTCGTTATCGAAGCTGCCTGTATATGCACCCTTAACGCAATATTCAACCTCTTGGGAAGTAAAATCGTTAAGGAAAGTACTTAATATATAATTAGCTCTACCTATGTAATCAAGCTCGCAAAGTTTTTTAAAATCACTGTCGGTTAGTGTTTTAAAAGTATCAGGCACAAAAAGACCGCCCTCTTGTGAAATACCCTGCGAAATTGCCATAGCGGCAGTAACCTTTACTGATTTATCTCTGGTACTAATATAATTCATAAAATCTTCCTTTCAAAGTTCATATTTATTTTATTACTTTAAAAGACATTTGTCAAACCTTTTACCAAGCATTTTCAATATATTTTAGCTTATAGCCTAAAGTTTTGTCGCTTCGCTCATAAACCGTTACTATAGCAACATCAAACCTTGGTTGCTTTTGGCATTCGGTTTTAATAATATAATCGTTTGCAGTGTGTACAATTCGCCTTTGCTTAAAGGCGTTTACCGCTTCTTCACCCGATACAAGTGCATTTTGCTTACGGGTTTTAACCTCTACAAAAAGAATATAGTCGTGATTTTGGGCTATAATATCAATTTCACCGTAACGGCACTGAAAGTTTCTTTTTACTATAGAATAGCCGTTTTTTCTAAGAAAAGAAGCAACCCTGTCTTCCCCCGCTTTACCAACTTTTCCTATATTCATTTTTTATCTCCCAAAATGTTTTTAAGAAAAGACAAACGGTGTATCTCAGAAGGGCCGTACTGCTTTAGTAAATCAATATGCAGTTTTGTGCCGTAGCCCTTATGCTTTGCAAACTCGTAAAGAGGGTATTTTTTATCGTACTCCAAAAGCAAACGGTCACGTGTTACTTTTGCAAGTATTGAAGCCGCCGCTATAGACATAGACTTTGCGTCACCCTTTACAACCGTAGCGCACTGCACTTTAATATCGGTCGGGATACGGTTGCCGTCAATAAGCGCAAAATCAACTTCTTTTAATCCGTTTATTGCCCTATTCATAGCAAAATATGTAGCATTTAAAATATTATGCTCTTCAATTTCTTCTAAACTGCCAAAGGCAATATGGTAGTCGATAGCCTTTTCAATTATTATGTCATAAAGCGCTTCACGTTTCTTTTCGCTAAGCTTTTTAGAGTCATTAAGACCCTCAATCTCTAAATCTTCGGGTAATATTACCGCCGCAGCGCAAACAGGTCCGGCTAACGGACCGCGCCCTGCCTCATCAACGCCACAAACAAACTTAAAACCACAGTTTTTTGCAGCCGATTCGTAACTATAATCAGGCATTATTTTCCACCCTTTCGAGCGATATGTTGCCAAGCTTTTGATTGCGGTATTCTTCCATAATCATATTAGCCGCTCTTTCGGTATCGGTTTCTCCTCCGCGGATTACCATACCACGTTTTTTGCCGATTTGACAAAGAAGCTCATACGAATCCATAGAAAAATCAAGCTCGCCAAAGCGACCTATTAAAAGACTTCTATAGTTTTTGCTTAAAATCTCAAGTAACTTTACTGCCAAATATTCGATATCTAATATATTATCCTTAATAGCACCTGTAAAAGCTAGATGCTCACCTACCGTTTGGTCTTCAAACTTTGGCCATAAAACACCGGGAGTATCTAAAAGCTCAAGCTGTTTATCGATGGTAAACCATTGGTTACCCCTTGTAACACCTGGGCGGTTCTCCGCTTTTGCACGGGTTTTACCCGCAATTTTATTTATAAAAGAGGATTTTCCCACATTAGGAATACCTACAACCATTACTCTTAGCGGTTTGCCTACCATACCTTTTTCACGGTAGGCTTCAAGCTTATAGGAAAGCGCTTCCTTTACTGCGGTTTTAAACTGATTTATACCCTTACCGCTTTTGCAATCAAGTGCGATTGCCAAAATCCCGTTTTCGCGATAATGTTCTATCCACTGTTTTGTGATATTATTATCCGCCATATCACACTTATTAAGCAAAATAATATGTGGCTTGTTTTCTATAATCTCATTCAAATCGGGATTGCGGCTACTTATGGGTATGCGCGCATCCACAACCTCTGCTACAGCATCAATAAGCGGTAAAATCTCTTTGATTTTCCGCTTAGTTTTAGCCATATGTCCCGGGAACCAGTTAATTGTACTGCCGCTCTCGTTCTTTTCTTTTTTGTCGTTTTGTTTCTTTTTGTTTTTATTCATAAGGCAACCTTACTTTTTAAGACTTCCGGCTTGTTTTAACGGAAAAATCCTGTATACCGCGTGACCTAAAACATAACGGCTGTCTACCATGCCGTTATTACCTATATTAGTGCTACGGCTATCAAGCGAGTTCTCGCGGTTATCACCCAAAACAAATATATGCCCTTTTGGAACTGTTACAGGGAATTTTACTTCTCCTATTGCAGGTGCAGTATAGCTATAGGTTAAATAATCTTCCTTAAGCTCTTTGCCATCAACATAAACCTTACCATCTTTAATATCTACTTCCTGATTTTCGGTAGCGATAACGCGCTTTATGATGGGTCCGTCCGATGCAGTCATGGTCTCAGCCGAATTTTCAACATTCCGGGATATTACCACAATATCACCATGTTTTGGGGTGTAACCGAAATCGGTAATAACTACCATTTCGTTTGTGTGTAGAGTTTCAAGCATCGAATCGCCTGAAATTCTTACAACCTTGAAGCAATACATAAAAAGAATTATAACAAAAATAAGCGATAACGCTATAATCTCGCACCAATCAAAAAAATCGCTAATCTTTTTTTTGGAAGCATTTTTAGTGGTTTGCGCAGTTGTTTTTAATAACTCTTCCGCTTTTGGAGTATAGGTGTTATCATTGTTCATAAATTTTTCCCACTTTTAATTAAAAATTAAGGGGACAAGGCTTTTAACCTGTCCCCCTTTAGATTAAATCTTTTCTTTAACCTTTGCAGCCTTACCAACTCTATCACGGAGATAGTAAAGTTTAGCTCTGCGAACTTGACCCTTGCGTACAAGCTCAACCTTAGCAACTGAAGGTGAATGTACAGGGAACACACGCTCAACGCCTACACCATAGGATACACGGCGAACGGTAAAGGTTTCTTGAATGCCGCTGTTATTCTTAGCAATAACAGTACCTTCGAAAACCTGAATTCTTTCCTTTTCGCCTTCTTTAATGCGAACGTGAACCTTAACGGTGCTACCGATTAAAATTTCGGGAACATCTTTTTTAAGCTGTTCTGCTGCTAATTCCTTAATTACGTCCATGGTTTTTCCTCCTTTAATTTTTACCAGATGTTCGTAACACTTTTGCCAGAGGACCACCTGCTTCAATGTCGATTTTTCGGCAAGAAGACACCCGTAAGGAAACGGGTGAAATCAAATGCTCATATATTCTACCACAAAGCGTTTTAAAAAGCAAGCATTATTTTTACAAATTTTAAATTTAAAGCTCAACATCGGCAAAAGAAATCTTCTATAACATTGATTTTTTGTTAATTATGCAATTTTATATCGGATATACGAAAGTGCAAAAACCTTTGATTTTTGTCGCTTTTAACCAAAAAATTTTTAAAAATCTGTCTTTGCACAGTCTATTTTGTGAAAACTGCATAAAATTCGCACAAATCAGTGTCGTAATAGACACTGTTTTTTGGCTAATAAATACTTGATATTTTTTTGTAAATAATGTATTATATAACTACAATAATCTTGGAGATGAGAAAATGGCAAAAATTTCAGCAACTTCCCTTGCTTGCGCAATAGAAAAAAAGCTTTCGCACAACTTCGGTGTAACACCCGAGCAGGCTTCTAACGAGCTTTTCTATAAAGCCTCGGTTTTAAGCCTTTTAGACATTATGAATGAGCGTCGCGCTGCCTTCAAAAAAGAGCGTGCAGACAAGGAAGCCAAAACGGTTTACTATCTTAGTATGGAATTCCTTATGGGACGTTCCTTTAAAACCAATCTTTATAACCTAGGCCTTACAGATACAATGGAAAGGGCACTTAAAAAATTTGATGTGAAGCTTGAAAAGCTTTACGATTTTGAGCCCGATGCAGGTCTTGGTAACGGTGGTCTTGGTCGTTTGGCTGCCTGCTTCTTGGAAGCGCTTTCAAGCGGCAGTTATCCCGCTATGGGTTACTGTATCCGTTACGAGCTTGGTATATTCCGCCAAAAGCTTGTTGATGGTTGGCAAACCGAAATGCCCGATTTCTGGCTACCGGGCGGCGGTGTTTGGCTTGAAGCTAAGCCCGCTTCTGCAGTAGACGTTAACTTTGACGGCTATGTAGATGAATGGTGGGATGACGCAGGTCACCACATCGAGCATAAGGATTACCAAACTGTACGTGCAGTACCTTACGACCTTTGTGTTGCAGGTAAGGATGGTAAAACCGTCAACGCACTTCGCCTATGGAGTGCCGAATGTCACGATTTTAATATGTCTGCCTTTAATCAAGGCGAATATTTACGCGCTATTGAACAGCGTGCTATGGCTGAAAATATTTCTAAAATACTTTACCCTGCCGATAATCATATTGAAGGTAAGTCGTTAAGACTTCGCCAACAGTATTTCTTAGTGTCAGCATCTATTCAGGATATTTTAAGCCGCCACTTGCGCCATTACAACACCTTGGAAAATCTACCTGAAAAGGTTGCTATTCATATAAACGACACTCACCCCACACTCGCAATACCTGAGCTTATGCGTTTCCTTTTAGATGACTGCGGTTATGCTTGGGAGAGAGCTTGGGATATCGTTAAGGGCACAGTTGCTTATACCAACCACACCATTATGCCCGAAGCACTTGAATGCTGGTCGGAAGAGCTTGTTAAAGCAAGACTTCCCCGTATTTACCAAATCATTAAAGAAATTGACCGCCGCTATCGTAGTGAGGTTGTTCAAGCAACAGGCGATTTTGCTCTTGCTGAGCGTACCGCCGTTATTTCACACGGAGTTGTTCGTATGGCAAACCTTTGTGTTGCAACCTGCCACGCAGTAAACGGTGTTTCAAAGCTTCACAGCGCCATTATTAAGGATGAACTTTTCAAGGACTATGCTAAAATGACACCTGATAAGTTCAAAAATGTTACTAATGGTATTGCTCACCGCCGTTGGCTTTGCTGCGCTAACCCGAAACTTACCGATTTATTAACCGAACTAATTGGCGATGGTTTTATTTTAGATGCTGCAGAGCTTGAAAAGCTTATGGCATTTAAGGACGATACTGCCGTTTTGAAAAAGCTTGCTAAAATTAAGCGCCAGAATAAAGAGCGTTTTGCAAAATATATTGAAAAGCAAACAGGTACTGTTCTAAACCCCGACTCTATTTTCGATATGCAGGTTAAACGCTTGCACGAATATAAGCGCCAGCACCTTAACGTGCTTAATATTATAAGCGAATATTTATTCCTTAAAAATAATCCTAATGCCGATTTTACACCCAAAACCTATATTTTTGGTGCTAAAGCCGCTCCCGGATATTTGCTTGCAAAAGAAATCATACAAATGATTTATACCCTTTCAAAGCTTATTGAAAGTGACCCCGTTGTTAAGGATAAGCTCAAGATTTTATTCTTGGAAGATTACCGCGTAACCATGGCAGAGCTTATGATCCCTGCCGCCGATATAAGCGAACAAATCTCGCTCGCTTCTACAGAAGCATCGGGCACAGGTAATATGAAGCTTATGATGAACGGTGCTATCACTTTAGGTACTGAAGATGGCGCAAATGTTGAAATTCATTCAGCAGTAGGCGATGATAATATCTTCATTTTCGGTATGCAAACCCCCGAAGTATTGGCACTTCAAAAAAGCGGCTACCAGCCCGAAAAGTATTATAATAACAATCCCATTTTACGCGAAGCGCTTGATTTTATAGGCACAGGCTTTGGCGGTAAACGTTTTGATAACATTTACAATACCTTTAGGTATCACGATACCTACATGGCTCTTGCGGATTTCTCTGACTATAAAAATGCGCAAGCTAAGGCTACCGCCACCTATAACAAGCCTGAAGTTTGGCAAAAGATGTCACTTACGAATATTGCAAAATCAGGCATATTCGCCGCCGACCGTTCTATCGAAGACTATGCTCGCGATATTTGGAACGCAACCCCGCTTAAATAGTTATGAATTATTATCCGTTTGATTCGAGAAACCCATTATACAAAAATAAGTTTGGTGCTTTAGCCGAGGGTGAAAACCTTCGGCTAAAGGTGTTATTACATAAATGCGCCTGTCCGCAAGCAGTTCTCTTGACCGTTAAAAACGATAAAACGGGTGAGTGGACAGATATACCTATGTGCCAAGCGGGAAATTTAGATGATTACCGCTTTTATGAATGTGAAATCACTCTGGGCGAGGGGCTTTATTGGTATCACTTCAAATATCAAAACAGCTTTGGCGAATTTCGCATAAAGAAGTTCGACCACTCTTTAGGTGCAATATCAAACGACGGGGATAGCTGGCAGCTTACGGTATACTCAAAAGACTATACTACTCCCGATTGGCTTGATGGCGGTATTATTTACCAAATCTTTCCTGATAGATTTTTTGCATCGGGCAAGCGCAAATTCGGTGTGCCTAAAGACCGCTTTATTGTAAAAGACTGGGAAAAGCAACCCGAATACCGTATGGACGACCCATTTTACAAATTGGGTAACGATTACTACGGCGGCGATCTTAGAGGTATACAGGCGAAGCTTCCTTATTTAAAATCCTTGGGTGTGAACTGTATTTATTTAAACCCCATTTTCGAATCCCATTCAAACCACCACTATAACACCGCCGACTATATGAAAATCGATCCGTCATTAGGTAGCACAAGGGATTTAGAAAATCTTGTAAAATCTGCAAAAAAGCTTGGTATTTATATTATAATTGACGGTGTTTTCTCCCACACTGGTGACGACAGTATTTACTTTAACCGCTATAAGCGCTACCAAAACGTAGGTGCTTATAATTCTAAAAAATCGCCCTATTACAAATGGTATAAATTTGATGATAGCAAAATAGGCTATTCGGCCTGGTGGGGCGTGCCGTCACTACCTGAAGTTGATGAAAACAACGAGAGCTTTACCGAATTTATAACAGGTGAAAACGGAGTTATACGCCATTGGTTAAAAAAAGGTATAAAGGGCTTCCGTTTAGATGTTGCGGATGAACTCCCCGACCAATTTTTAGATAATATCCGCAAAGCCATTAAAGCAGACTCCTGTGACAACTTCCTTTTAGGCGAAGTATGGGAGGATGCTACCAACAAAATAAGCTACGATGTGCGCCGCCGTTTTTTAAGAGGCAAACAGCTTGATTCGGTTATGAATTATCCTTTCTCGTGCGCCATTGAGGACTATTTGCTTGGCGGCAACTCGCGTAATTTAATAGATACCGTTTTAGAGATTTTAGAAAACTACCCGCCGCAATCGGTTAAGCTTCTAATGAACCATATCGGCACGCACGATACTCCCCGTATTCTCACCCTTTTGGGCAAAGGCAGTATAGCGTGTAACGAACGCGATTGGCAGGCGAAACAAACCTTATCTCAAGAAGAATACCAAAAAGGCAAAGCTCTTTTAAAGGTTGGCGCGCTTATACAGTATACCTTGCCGGGTGTTCCGTCACTCTACTACGGTGATGAAGCAGGTGTGGAAGGCTATGGCGATCCATTCTGCCGCGCAACCTACCCTTGGGGCAAGGAAGATACAAATCTTTTAGATTACTATAAAGCATTGGGTGAAATACGCCGAAATAACAAAGCATTTTGTTCGGGCGAGTTTATACCCGTTTATGCAAACTTTGGCGAAATTGTTTATATTCGCAAATCGGGTAACGAGCAAATACTAATAGCCGCAACCCGTTGGCACGAAGGCGGTAAGGTTACTATACCCGATGAATTTATAAACGCCGAATGCCTTATGGGTGAAAAACCAAACGGAAACCAAATCACCCTACCCCCTTATGGATATTCGGTTTTAAAAATTTAATGGTTTTATAGAAAAATCCCCACCGTAACTTCGGTGGGGATTCGTTATTTAGTTAAATCTTAACAGTTTATAACATCTAATAGTGCGGCACACAAAAACGGTAAATCTATTTGGATTTTTTCGGGGAATAATTTGGTTTGTATTTTTTGCTTGCTGTTTCTAATTTTTTGAAATCGCAAGAGATGTTTGCTAAAAATTTATTCCCATTAATAACTGCAAAATATGTTTTTTGTGCGTGATCTAATATGTCAGCTTTCTTACTATTACAAATCTTAATTTGGTTTTGCAATAGATTTCTATATTTAACATCAGGTTCCTTTGCTATATCAAAACTAATTAGTGCACCTTTATGTACAGGAATCATATTATTGAAACCTAAAAGTCCATATTCACCGTTTTTAAGTCTCAAAATATGTTTGCCCGATTTTATTTTTGAATGGTTGGCTTTTGGTGATTCCATTGGAACGAAATAATTGAATCCGCCGAAAGAAAACACTACACCTACGTAAGGTCTTTTAGCGCTTTTATTATATTGAACTTTATCATCTATACTATGAAGGTAACGGACATATTTATCTTCAATCCTATAAATCCTTAAATTTTCCATTTTACTACTCCCATTATTTGAGAAAAGGCAAAACGATCGCGTTTCGCCTTTTTAAGTCCCTACTTAACGGCAAGGGATTTCCGCTTTTTTAATTTCTATTTTGACGGCATAGAGTTTCCGCTTTTTTAGCTCCTATTTTCACGGCATAGGATTTCCGCTTAAAGAGGTGAGTAATGACATTAATCATTATTCACAAATGTGGCATTGCCACAACCATATTATATACTCGGTTTTTTAAAAAATCAATAGTAATTTTTCACAAAAATTGTTTTTATTAAAAAAATCACCCCGCCAATTACTCGGTGAGGTGATAATTTTATTTATGAAAATTTAATTATTTCATATCCTTGATAACAGCCTATCGTGCAATACACAAAAGCTAGATATTTTCTTCTACTTAAGTAAAACACTAATTATTGCGAATACTATAATTTCTGCTATTGCTACCGCACCTAAAGCGATAAATAACTTTCTATACTTTTCTTTAAAACGGATTGCAAAAATTACCGAAAGCACCAAAACTACAAGCGGTAACACCGCAAATACAATTGTTGCTAAAAAATTCACAACCGCTTCGGCAGCTTCTTCATCGTTAATAATGCCCATATCTTCATTATAAAGGTTATAGCAGTTTTCTAGGCTCCATAAAGTATCCGGGTCAGAGATTTGATAAACGGTACATTCTCTCGCTCCGTTCTTAAAGTATTTATACATCCCATCCGCATTATTAATTCCTGCATCCATATAATCAAGATAATAATAAGTATCATCAACCAGAATCAGCTCGCCAATAATAACATATACATTGTTCTTTAATTTTTCATCAAGCTCAATCTGAACCGTAAAGCTTTCCAGTTGCATATAATCAACTTTCATTGATGTTTTAGTTTCTTTAAGCTTTGTAAGTGTAGTTTCAAAGTAATTACCTTCGGGGTACATAAAATCAATGCCAACTTCATCTATTTCACGAGTTAAAGCACTTTGAAATTTGTCCATATACTTATCATTGAGATAAGTTATTGTCATCTCAACCCCTGTATTAAGCCTATATTCTGCCACTATAGCCAATCCATTTGCCATTGGTGTTAGCTCTAACTCTGCAACAGTTTTCATTTGCTCTTCGGTTAAATTTATACTTATAGTAGTGATTTCTTTGTCTGCATACTCATCGCCATAGCCTATATTATTATCATCAATAATCGAATAATCTTCACCGTTATAGGTTAAGCGGGTGTAATTCTCATTAAAAATTGCGGTTTCACTTGCACCGCCAAGTGGTACGGGACCTACAGCGCTAACCGATACCGTAAAAATAGAAACGGCAACCAAAACGCAAAGTATTATATTTAATAATTTTTTCATTATGCCGCTCCCCCTTATGTCAAATTAAGCTTGCGGTCAAGCAAGTAGTAATTGATGATATAGAATATTCCGCAAATTAAAGTTATAAACAACAGTACACACAAGGCTATTAATGCTACTATTAGCTTTATATTGCCTTCGGGCATGGTTTCAAACTTTGTTCCAAGCGCTACTGTACCGAATATAACCAATAGCATTGTTACAAACGAAAACGCCGAATTTGCGGCATAATAAATACCTATAGAAGCTATAACCTTTGCCTTTTTTGTAATAATAGAGCCTATTGTAATACAAATGAAAAGCAACAATAAAGCAAGCACAAAAAGTGCAATTGTTATTAAAATTCCTTCTAATAAATATACAAATATGTATCCGCCAAGCTCTTTCCAAATTGTAGCGACAGCCTCTTTAATACCTATAAAAAATTCCTTTTTTAAAATATCTTTATAAAAGGCCACAAAAAGCATAAGCAAAACATCAAAACCTATTACTAAAAAGGTTGCAACTTCGAAAACTGCCGCCGAAATTAGCTTTGAATTTAAAATGTCACTACGCTTTACAGGTAACGTAAAGGTAAGATAGCCTTCATCAGTAAACAAATTTTTATAGTATCTCATAAAAATCATTACTGTAGAAAACACCGCAAAAACTATTATTCCAATATAGGCAAGCATTAACGCAATACCTGCAGAAGCATCTAAAACGGCGGGAAGCTCTTTCTCGGACTCAAGAATTGTAATACATTTACCCGACAAGGCACTTAAACCGGCAGTAACAACGGCTACTATCCACCAATATCTAAATAGCGCCTTGAAATCATGTTTTAAAAGCTTTTTTAACATTTGAACTCCTCCCTGAAAATAGCATCAAGCGACATGCCGCGCTCGTTTCTTACCTCTTCGGCGTTTCCGCTTAAAACAATTTTGCCGCCATAGGTTATAAACATAAAGTCGTCCAAAACTTGTTCTACATCACTTATAAGGTGGGTGGTGATTATAATAGAAGCTTCGGGGTTATAGTTACCGACAATAGTGCTTAAAATATAATCTCTGGCAGCAGGGTCAACACCGGCAATAGGCTCATCAAGTAAATAAAGCTTTGCATTGCGCGCCATAACAAGTATTAACTGCACCTTCTCTTTATTACCTTTAGAAAGAGAAGAGATTTTTTTGTTCGCATCTATTCCCAAATCAGCCAAAAGTTTTTCGGCAACATCGGTTCGAAAATCCCCATAAAACTCGGCAAAAAAGCTTATAAGCTCACTAACCTTTTGGTGAGGATTAAAATACGGTCTTTCTGGCAAATAGGAAACCATAGCGGCAGTGTTTTCGCCAACCTTTTCGCCATTTACTAAAATTTCACCCTTGTCGGCCTGTAAAATGCCCGATATAAGTTTAATAAGCGTAGATTTACCGCAACCGTTTGGTCCTAAAAGTCCAACAATTTTTCCGCTTTCAATAGAAACATTTAAATCTGTTAGAACGGGAAAATTCTTTTTATAAGATTTGGTTATATTCTTAACTTCTAAAACGTTCATAGTTCTATCTCCTTAACTATTGATAAAAGCTCTTCCTTTGTAACTAAAAGTTCTTTAGACCTATCCACAAAATCATTAAAAAGCTGTTTTACAAGTTTCTTTCTACAGTTTTCAATAACCTGTGTATCTTCGGTTACAAACCTGCCCTGTGTACCTTTTGATACAATAATCCCCTCATCTTCAAGCTCGCTGAAGGCGTGTTGTACTGTGTTAGGGTTAACTGCTGCTTCAAGTGCCAACTGCCTAACACTCGGTATTTGCTCCGAAGGGGAATACTTGCCCGAAAGAATAGAAACCGTAATTCTTTCAGCAATTTGTAAATAAACCGCTTTTTCGGATGAAAAGCTCCAAGCCATTGTATCACTCCTTATCTGTGTATTAGTGTACTACCACAATAATACAACACTTTCCTGAATTTGTCAATATTTTTTTAAAATCACAAAAAATAACCGCAAGGGCTTTAGACTAGTTGCCCTTACGGTTTTTAATTTTATTGCTGATTACGATTTTTAATTGTCTTATACACAAAGAAACCAATGCCTATCCAAGATGCCAAGCACACTACAATAACAATAATTATCAATACAGTTGTCAATGTGTCTTGGTCAAAGTCATTATCAAAGTCGGACATTTCTTCAACCGTATTTTTTTCCTCTTCTTCGCTTGAAGTCACTTCCGAAGATTCAATTTCTTTACTGTCGCTAGCTGTATCGCTTGATTGTTCCCGACTACTATGGACAACACTTGATGTAAAATCTTCTTTATTGAGAACATCGTAAAGCGTTTTACCCTTAGGAATAATTATTGTGTTTTTAACCTTTGAGCAACTTTCACATCTATTCTCAGCAATACCCGATTCTTCGGTTGTAGCTGCCTTAACAGTATAAGCCCTATAGATATGTTCCTTATATCCATTCTTGCTATCTTGTATAACGCTAGTACCATTACAACCCTCGACGGTACACTTTGCAATCAAGGTTCCAAGCTCTTGGCAAGTAGCAATAGTGTTTTTTTCGTATTTGCCAAATTTATGGGCTGCAGTCCCCGCCACCTCGTAGGTGCCGTTCTTACCGCATCGGTCACATTCACCCGTTGCAATTGCATTTTCCGTGCAAGTAGCTTCTTTATTGATTTTGCCATTTTTTATATCGTGTCCAAACGATTCACAAACTGATTCTATAATCTCTTTAGACGGAATCTTTTCGCCGGTATATACGCCAAAGTTTTTATAAACATAATCCCAAGTTGCAACCTTAACCTTGCTTGCCCCCTTAGAGGCTATATAGGATAAAAGCTCGGTCATATTGTTTTTTGAAAACTCGGTAAAATCGTGCGCAGATATAACCATCCATTCTTTTTCGCTTATGGCGTTATCTATACGCAATTTAATAGAAGCTAAAGTATTATCCTTAAGCCAGATGCGTTCTTTTTTATATTGTGGCGATACTCCGTAAGCGTTTGAATATTTATAGTATTTTCTTGTAACGGTTTCAATTAAATTGTAATTTGCGGTTGCCTGCCGCCCGTCATCACCGACTTCAATAATACCATTAACAGTAAAGCCCAGCGAAGTTAAAACCTTAAATGAATCGCCGATTTGTTTTTCAACATTAGTTAAACTACAGTTGTCTTTATGCAAAACATCGTGGCTCAAAGTATGTGAAAGTATTTCACAACCTGCCAATTCGATTTCTTTAAAAAATTCGGCAGTTTCTTTATCAGTCCTAACCTTATCAGCAACAAGCGCGCAGCACATAGGCATTTTGAAATCCTTAAATATTTCATAACACTCTTTTGAAAACGGCATCTCACCATCATCAAAAACAAAGGTAATGTATGCCTTGTCGAACTCTTTCATTGTGAAATCATTTGTTTCCGCTTTTACAATTAAGCTTGCAAAAAGCGACAACGCAATTACCACAAGCGCCATTAAAAGACAAATTATTTTGCTTATTTTGTTTTTCACAGTCTACCCCAACACATATAAGTTATTTAGATTACAATATAATGTATACCATAAAAAAACTTTTGTCAAGTCTTTTTGCTGTACCGTTTATTGGCTCTATACCAGTTTTGTATTGATTTGGAGTGAAAATAGCTAAAAACTCCTTATTTATCGGGGTTTATGAGAATTTATATACATTTTTATGCGACATAAAAACTTTATATTATGTCGTTCACGATATGATACAATTAAGCAAAAACTACCGTGGTAAACGGTAGTTTTTTATGTTATTGTTCTGAAATTTAAGTATTATCCACAAATTTTGAAGATTCTTTTGAAGTTTGATTATTCACATAAAGTTTTGCTGCATTGGCAATTGATTCATATAAAAGAGCTTGTGTTTCGGGGAAATAATATTCTTTATATGTTTCGAAGTGAGTTCTGAACGTTTCTACAAATTTAGGAGTTGAAGTTGTGGTAGTATTATCCTTATCGACTTTATCTGATGCTTTCAAGTAATCTATGCAAATAATCTCAAAAGGTGAAATGCCACCGGTTACTGGGCGTTTCGTGGCCTTGGCGAGTTTAAGTACGTTTTCTATGTTGCGTTCACTCGGTCTAACACGCGCTTTATAATAACGGCATACTAGCTGTAAAAACGAGTATAAAAACATATCATCTTCATGTTCAATCAAATTTGCCAACGAGCATATAGTATTGCAAAATATATCTATGTTTTGTTCGTCAAATAACTCTTCTATTAAATTGTAAAGCATATGGGAATTCTCTTCTATGGGTGTTGTAAATTCTTGTCGTCCGCCTTTTTTATAACTTAAAACAAATTCGTCATTACTATTTACACGCAAAGTAACTTTATTATAATCAAGATGATTTTCTAAATAGTTATACGCGGGATAAAGTTGTTCTAGCAAGACTGCGTTAACTGTTCGAGCACCCATATTTCGCGTTACAGCAATATCTGCTATTTTATTTACTGCAGCATCATTAATGCTAAGTTTGCACCCACGTGACTTAAACAAATTACGATATTGAGAAAGTGAAGAAACTTTAGAGTCGCTGCTAATAATAGCTTTATAATCTTCTTTTGAAAGCGAACCGATGTGAAACACGCTGTTCACACGTCCTGCAATTTCGCGCAGCATACCGTAATTTACTAAATCATTTATATCAGCTTGCTTTATCAGTTCAACGTTGGTAGTGTTTTTGGTTTCACTAGCGGAAAATCCAATAGTAACTTTAGGTGCATATCTTTTCATAAGAATATTGTTAATTCCCGAGCAAGCACCTGCAAGAACAATAAATGTTTTATCTAAGTTGACAGTAGTTGACTTGCCAGCGTACTCTGCAGAAGCACTAATATTATAATCCGAGCCTTCAAAGAGCTTCAATAAGTCTCTTTGTACACTGAAACAAAAGCCTTCAGAATTTACTTGACCATTAAATGTTTTATCAAATTCATCAAAAACTAACATGTTGGCTGAATCAAAAAAACATGGATTATCTTTAACAATTTGAGCTATGGCGGTCATCAAGTTAAGTCCTTTGTAGCCTGATTGGGTTAATTGAGTGCTATCAATGAATGAGACGTTCATACCTGATGCTTTTGCAAGAGCCTTAAGAATATAGGATTTTCCGGTACCAGTAGGAGATATGACAAAACAAGAGGTGTTTGGAAGCTGATTTGAAGAGCATATTCCAACCTCTATTGCTTGTACTTTGGCTAAATGCATAGAAAGTACTGTTGCCATTTGAATTGTAAAGGTTTTTTGGGTTTCAAGAACAACCATGTGCTCGGTTGCACGTTCGATAATTTCGCTTGGGCTGTAGTAATTAGTTTTTTTCATAATTTTGTCCTCTCTTTAAATGAAGTTCTATTAACACCAAACTTAAGAAATTCTAATATTTAGCTTAGTGTGTTCTTTGGACATTAACGGCAAATATATTGCAATTTCAGTCCTTTATTTTTAAGTCTTAAAGAGATATTCAAGTGACAAAATCAATGGAAAAGTATAGTTCTTTGAGAAGTTTTTATAATTGAAAAATCTCAAAAAACTATATGTGGTTTTAATAATACCGTTTAACTACCCTTACCATCCCATTCTCCGCGTGTGCGATAACTGCCATATAAACGACCCGATTTTTTATTGATAGGATTAATTATACCATTATAATATAAATGTTCATCATCTGGATTTAGTTTACTTGGAAAATCAATTGTTTCCTTATCAATAGTTCCGTCTTCTAAGTCATATTCTATAATTAAATGTTTTTCTTCGTAATCAACTGTAATGGTCGGCATACTACCCCAAGTTCTGCAATCAGAAATAGAAATATAATCATCACCTTTAAGTGTATATGTATCATAAATGTTTCCGCGTTTAAATACGATGTTTTTATCTATTCCTGAAAGATTACCTTTGCGGGCTGGTAAGGTTTCAACTTTTTTTATTTCTTCACAATTATCATTTTCACAAGAGTAATATGAATATCCTTTAATTTTGTATCCAGGATATACATACTTTATTTTGTTAGAAAATTGGTGTCCGGTTGCTTTCACGTAATCGTCATATTTTACATGACCACAACTGGAACAAACATAAACTGTAAAACCTTTCTCTGTACATGTTGGAAAAACTTTTCCACGAGTTTTTTCATCTCTCCAACCAGAACCATCCCAAAGACCATCTCCAATATATTCCCAATGATTTTGTGGACGATAATACTTGTGAGTATGTTTGGAAGATGAATTACTTTTCTTTGAAGAAGTGGATTTTTTAGATGTGGTTTTCGAAGAGCTTTCGCTTGTGGAATTTGTACTTTTACTGTCTGAAATGGATGATTTTTCAGAACCTGAATTTGTTGAAGAATTAGAAGCTTTTGAGCTATTTGTTGAAGCTTTGCTATCGGTTGAGGAAACTATCGAATTCGATTGTTTTCCAACGCTTGAATGTTCAGAATATGTATCATTAGTTTTTACGGCATGCGATGATGTGTTATACGGGAGTTTTTGGCATGAGGTAAAAATAAATGTAATAAAGATTGATAATAATAAGGTAATGAATTTTTTCATGTTAATAACCTCGGCATGTATAAATTGATATTTTTATTCGCTTGTCTCTGTACCTGACCTATTAGAGTTGTGATAATATAGTGCCAAATAATCTTTCGCCGATTTAATATCTTCTCTGCTTTGATATAGTGTGATTGCACAAGGTACCACAGGAAATAATAAGCAAGCAAAAAGTCCAAGTGCCAAGCCAATTACAAAACAAACTATATCAATTAAAACAAAAGGTACAATGTTATACGCTGTTTGTCCGAACTTTAATATAATTTTAAAAAAGTTTCCTATTGAACCTGCAACAATTGTTGCGATAAGTCCAAGAAGCCACAAAATTGACATGCAGCTTATTACAAAATCGTCACCAACTTTGTTTATCATACAATATCCACCAATAGAGCCTATAAAAGCAACTGCAGTACAAATAAGCTTGAATTTAAACTTACTTTGTTCCTTATCATACATTTTTTGTGCATACTCTGGGTCTGTAATCTCAATCCTTTCAAATAAATTTTCTTTCTTTTTGATGTTTTTCATTTTTTGTCTCCTCCTGAAAATTTTTTTATTTCAACATACCGCGTGCGGTATAATGTTTATAAATAAAAAGAACTTAATCTGTTTCGATTTAAAAATGCAAAAAATTCTGTCTGCGTTATATGGAATATAGCTTTTTTAACTGTTTAAATGTTTTTTGAAACGTAATATCATCACATATTTGTTATTCTTTGATTAACCATTTCTCTTCGGCTTCGTCGATAATTTGTCTTTTTATTTTGTCATCTTTAATTGCAGCGCATCTATCACATAAAGTTTGCATCCATGGGCGGTCGCTTCGTAGTTTACCGGGAGCACCGCAAAATTCACAAACGGTTGAAGAAGCGAGTTCGGCGGCTTGCTCCAACTCCAAAAAAGCTTCCCAATTTTTTGTGCTACTTCTAGCGCTAAGGCGAAGCACCCCATATTTTTCTTTAATGTAAAATGCGGTATCGGAAGCAATAGCTAAGGCTTTAGGAACATATTCATCTAAAATATCCCACCAACCAGGATATACACTATTTTTAAAAAGAAGGTATCTATCAAACTTATCCATAATTGTTATCCTTTTCCATTCAATATTTTAATAGCTTTTTTCACGTGATTCAGCATCAATCCGTCCCAAAAACTTGTTTGTACCAAATATTTGGAATGTGGGCGTAGCTCGATACCGTCCATATCATCCAATATTACATAGGATTCAATCGGCTCACCGCCCCACTCTTTTAACCACAAATCAATTTCTTCTCCGCGACAATTGCTAAAGTCTTTCGTATGACTCAACAATTCAATATCATATTCTCTAAGTTTATCTACCAATGCATCAAATAATCGAATATCCGCCAAATCGGAAGATGTTGGCTCCCAGATGCGCTCTTTGCACTCCCATCCGCGCCGCCATGTAGAAGATAACACAATTTTGGCACCGGTGTTGTCTATAAGTTCTTTGAGCAATGAAACCTTGTCATCAGAGATAAAAACTAAATGTTCAAAACGTTCTTTTGTGTGGTCGTTGTTTAAAACGCCATCTATATCTAAAAATATAATCTTCATTTTTCACTCTTCTTTCCGCCTTTGGCCAATTCCTTCCACGCAACACGATATTTGCAAACTAGGTATTTCGTAATCAACGCCATACGTTCATCCATATCTTTTGTATTGCGAATCTTTTTTATTTCTTTGTTCTCTTGCGTCGTCTTCATTGTTTTGCATCGGTGCTTCCAATCGGGTAAGCTTCTCCTCTAAAAATGTCTTGGTTTCGAGATAATACGGCTTTTTAAATAACCTATAACAACCTGCCGCATGGTCTATCTCTTCAATGGCTCTTTGAACCGCCACTGCGAAACGCCGCGCTTGTATTATCGAAATATCTAATTTATTTTCTTTTAAGCATTTTTCAAAATCGTATTCCATAATCTCACTCCTTCAATTCACGTATTTTTACTTCGCAAAATCTTTTGATTTTAAGATGTTCGGGCTCGTCTAACAAGCAATAGCAAAAAGTTTCACGCTCTATGTGTTCTAACGCATCTTTTAATGCACGAGCTAATCGTGTTTTATCGGTATCGTTCATTGTTTTGCTCCTTAAAACTGATTGTTTTCAATAGCCTTCTTTTGTTCAATCTTTAAATTCATATTGGCAATAAAGGCGTAGAAATTCCGTTCCTCTTCGCTATCAGTGTTGCGCGCTAAATTCAAAGCGCCAGCGTGCCCTAACTTCCTTGCTTCTTTATATAAAGCTTGTAAATCGTATTTCATACGTTACTCCCATTCTTTAGATAAATCTTCAAAGTTGGCTGGATTGCCTATAATGCGGTACCCAATTGCTGCAGGGTCAAGAGCTACTTTGCCACACGAACAAGAAAACATTCGAGGATAACTATCCGTTTTCGTGCGGTTAACGTGTTCTAGCACATCACTACAACACTTGCAGCGTACCCGGCAAACCCAGTAAAATTTCATGTTCATACTCCTTGTTTTTTGTTTAGGCATCACCATACTGACAATTTTCACAATATGGTGTGCTGTTACATTTTTTAAAATTGTTCGCACAAATGTGTTTAGCAATTTCTTCAAGCTTTTCTTCAAGTTCTTCGGATAAAATACCACTGTTGATAAGTTGATAGATTACTTGTTTCGCATTTTCCCGTGTCATAACGTTTCCTCCCGAGTGAATGTTTTACAATAAACCACGTGCGGTATAATATAAGTAAAAAAATAATACCCATCGGTTAAATACCGATGGGTATGTTCATTAAACTGATATTTTTCGAAAACAAACAAAACCAAAGCCACAAAAAGTTTTGTGACATTACATCGGTACATGTATGTTTCCGAGAAGAACGGAGCCTCAAAGCCTCAGAGTTGTAAAAAAATAATCAAATGCCCGTTTCGTATAGGTAGACGAGCACCAGCGCCATCCTTCGCACCTCTTACCTCAGTGTATCGGGAAAGAGAATTTTGCCGGCTCGAATCCTTTATATTGCGTAAGCTCAAGTCGTTACTTTAACTACTCATCCTGCTAACCGGTGTTTAAAGTGGTGCTCCACCGATTTGTTAACAGACCCACACTATTTGGTGAGAACAATGCTATAAGACAGCCGAAACCGCTACGCCTACGATTTCATAAACAAAAATGTTTACTTATTGCCATTATATTATACCAAAATGGTGTGTTTGTCAAGTGTTTTTATTTCAATATTTCGTTTTATTAATTCCTTCGACAAAGTATACTAAGTTATGTTTTTTAAATAATATTTTGCTATTTTTCATATATTAATCTAAAAAACATACCTATATTGGATAAGAAGAAAAATTTATTACTTACCTGTGGGAAGAGCTTCAATTTCGTCTACAGTCATTTCATATATTTTTTGAAGACGGGACAATTCCGCCACTTTATCAAAGGGTTTATTGCTTTTATCTAAATTACAACTATAACATAACATTTGTAAGTTATCTGCTGTTGTTTTGCCGTTTTCTTGTCCTGAAGTAGGAATTGGACTGTAAGGAACTATATGGTCACCAACCATCCAAGAAATATCTTCAAAACGTTTTAAACAATGGGGACATACATGGCGTTGTTTTTGATATTGCGCCTTTTTGTCTTTGTCTGAAAACGTTCTCTTTTGTAAAAGCTTTTGAGCCTCTTTTTCGGGAACATCGTTCGCACGTGCTAATACATATTCGTAGATACCAGCATAATTTTTTAAGTGGTCATTGTCGCCACTACCAACATCTGCTCGTAAGTATGCAACTTCTCGTTCTAAAACAGAGGCCGACAATGTATTGTTAGTGTGATATGTATTATAAAGCAATCCCCATTCTACGTTTTGCATCTCTCTGTTGTATGTAGGGAATATACGTTTTACCCATCTAATAACATTTTTAAAATACTCAAAAAGAGCAACTGCTTCACTTGTGTCATCGCGATGATTTTTCATGTAAGCAAGAATATCCTCGTCTTTCTTACTTCCAATTTTCCAAGTTATTGCCTTTTCATAAATTGCCTGGCGTTCCCATTCTCCTTTGATATAATCTCTTCCAGGATGACCAGATTGGATGTCAAAAGAATAGGCATTAGCACCATTACTCACTTTGGTATCCACAAAATATTTTTTTGCAAGAGTTGTGCCGGCTCCACAGGAGATGGCTGAACGCATTTCTTGAGCCTTTAATGTTTCGCCTGCGGTATTAATTCGTTCAAACCAAGAAAGCTTTTCTTCAAGAGTGTCCGCCTCACAAACATAAACAGTAAACTTGTCGTATTCTAAGAATTTTGTATTATCAGTCAGACCATCAAATTGCGTGCCATCTTCCATACCAAATTCATTGTTTTTAAACTTACATATTGTAATAATACGCTGCTGTCCATCTAAACACTCATAAAGGTCTTCTCCAGCTTGGTTTTTGCGATTCTTTACCCAATACATAACGTTGATGGGATAGCCGTTCATAATAGAATCAATTAAAGCCTTTTGTTTTTTTCCGCCGGTTGTGGAACCTTTATCCCACACGAATTCTCTTTGGTAGGCGGGACGTACGTTGAGTCTTCCGTTATACGCTTCGACAGCGCCTGTAGCCGAATCGTTAAGATAACCGGCAACAAGGTCCGAAATTTTAATATTTTTTTGTTCTACAATTCGCATAGCCATATGGACTTACCTCACTTTCGTCTTCTAATTAAAATTCTAAAAAACGGACATTGACCATTGACTGATAAGTCCTTATCATCGTCGCCTTTGCGAAACTTGACTATTTCAAATTGTTCAGGACAATACTTGTCCAAAAAAGTAATAGGCACACCCATTACACCGTCATAGTCACAAGGAATCATATTTATATCACCTTGACGTTTGCCATTATCCGTATTTTTGCCAATATCAATGGCGTCATAATTATCATATTTGGGGTACATATCTTCGTGACCATAGTAAGTGTGGCCAAGGTCTAAGGGAAACATTTGGTGACGTTTAGCATGGTCGAGATTTGTAAACCAAAAAGCTTGAGCTCGGCCTTTAATAACACCGTCAACGGTCTTGTAACCACTGCCTTTTTTCTTGTTTTCAACCAACCATTCTGCATAGTAGGGAGGCACATCAAACAACATATCGACGCCCATCGGACTACAGCCAACCCAAATTTCGTCATTTTTAATTAAAGGAAAAATTTCTTTGTATGATATGGAGCATTTATTTGCAATGATAAGGAATTGTTTTTTATATTCCACAAGCTGTGCCAAGTATTCTCGGAATAAACTAAAAGGTGGATTGGTAACTACAATATCAGATTCTTTTAAAAGTTCAAGGCTTATATCAGAACGAAAATCGCCGGGCTCATAATATAAATCTTGCTGTACATTTCTCTTACGTATTTTCCCTTTATCGTCAACATAAGTTTCTTTAAAAGAAATTTGAATTGGTTTTCCGTCCTTGTCAAGTGCTGGATTACCAACCAACGGGGTCATAACACGACTGCCTTCTGTTTCTAAAAAATGTTTGGCGCCTCGTATGTTTAAATCTTTTTGTGTCCCAATAAGATATTTATTTGTATCGGTTACCCTTAGCACGTAGGGTGCGTTAGCTTCTCCAAGTTCAGCACCGCCAATAGGACTAGTTTTGTATCCGGTTGCAATTAACGTTTTCAAGCCAAGCCGATTGAAGTTCATTAAAAAGTATTTTACGAAATTTGATTCAAAAGGGTCATCACAATTACAAAAAACCGTTTTGTCTCGGAATTTATCTTTATAATTCGACAACTCGGATTGAATATCTGAAAGTTGAGTATAGAACTCATTGTTTTTTGCGTTTTTAGCTATGTGTAGTTGTTCATTTGCCATATTAATTTCCTCTAACAAAATAAAATATTTAACAATAAACCGCACAAACTATTAAAGAATAATTTTATGACGTGTTATTTTCGCAGAAGAAACCACTCTTAAACACTGATTTCTTCTGAATTTACGACATTATTATACAATAATTTGCCAAAATTTTCAATATATAAAACTATTTAAGTATAATTTAAGTGCGTTTTCAAACGTAGAGAACAACAAAAATGAATGGTTTGTTGTAGAAAAAATAGTATAGGAGGAAAGAAAATGCCACGACGTGGAGAAAATATTTTCAAACGAAAAGACGGGCTATGGGAAGCACGTTATGTAAAGGGAGTGGACGAGTTTGGTAAGAAGAAATACGGTTCAGTATACGCACACAGTTATCGAGAGGTTAAGGATAAGCGACAGGATATTGTGAGCAAAATCACCTTAATACCACAGTCGGTATCGGTTCAGCGTATGCTATTGAACCATTTAATTGAGGAATGGTTATATCTCAATCAGGGGCGGATAAAAGCCTCTACCTATCAAAAATACAAAAGCATATTTGAAACACATATAAAGGGAGAAATCGGTGGTTATCCCGTCGTTTATCTTACGCCCGTTATTTTAAAGAGATATGCGGAGCGTAAACACGAAAATGGACTGGAGCCGCAAACAGTGAATGGTATCTTAACTTTTATCGGC
This sequence comes from Acutalibacteraceae bacterium, assembly GCA_045605125.1. GTDB lineage: Bacteria > Bacillota > Clostridia > Oscillospirales > Acutalibacteraceae > UBA737. The sequence continues at coordinate 29,119 of JAZUPK010000002.1, forward strand.
GGCTGCCTTAAGTATGCCAACCGGCAATACGGCATAGCACAAACAAGCATTATTTATCTGAAAGCACCTTCTAAAGAAATGCGTGTATTGTCGCGCGATGAGCAACAAAGATTGGTGAATTTTTTGTTAAACGATACTGATATCTATAAGTTGGGCGTACTCGTAGCTCTCTATACAGGCATCAGAATTGGTGAGCTTTGCGCTCTTCAATGGAATGATATAAAAGATGGAACAATAAAAATTAACAAGACTATGCAACGATTAAGCAACGGAAATGGAACCGAGGTTGTCATTGGCGAGCCAAAGACCCCTACCTCTAACCGAACCATTCCATTACCCTCATTTCTTTTAAATGAAGTAGAAAAATTTCGAAGAGAAAACGAAGATGCGCGGTTTTTAAGCAATCTTTCATTCACAACCATAGAGCCACGTGTAATGCAGTATCGTTTCCATCGGTATCTTGAAACACTTAATATACAAGACGCTAACTTTCATTGTTTGCGTCATACCTTTGCCACTCGATGTGTTGAAGAAAGTTTTGAGCTTAAATCTTTATCTGAGGTACTTGGGCATCGCACCATAAACGTAACTATGAACAAATATGTTCACAGTTCGATTGAATTAAAAGCAAGTAATATGGAAAAACTGTCTTTTTTCTTGTAAATATAACTGTATTATTGGAACTATAAAGTGTGTGTTTTACATAAAAAATACACGCTTTAACTATTTCTGGTTTCTTCTGCGAAAACATTGTTTTGAGAGCGTAATTCTTAAAAGTTTTTCTAAAAAACGAGGAATATGGATATGTGTGAGCTTATTTTAGAAAATAAAATTGCAAATTTAGCCAATATACAAATTGATAAAGAAAAATATTCCAAGCCAGGAGTATGGGCATTATATGGGCAAACACCTATCGAAAAGTGGCAGTGCCTAGAGGTTGCAAAAACGGTTAATATCTATGATGAAATTACAAGCGCTATTTACATATTAACCACACCCGATGATGATAAATGTAAAAAGTGTAGTGATGTGCATCCTGCAAGTCGAAAATTTAAAGAATATAGTGTCGGTTTTAACATACATAATTGTAAAAAGTGTTCGTATACTAGTAAATTAAGAATAAAAACATGGAAAAGAAATCCCAGATATATAGATAAATACAAGGATATGCTCAAACAGGGATATACCGTGTTTAAGTTTATATGTGTCGATGTTTCAGATAATATGGAGGACGATAATAAACGGGAAATGGTGGAACAACATTATGCAACTAAACACCAAGCATTATATTGGTGGGATAGAAAAAAGATAATGTTTCCTCATAATTAAGCAAATGATTATTATAATCTCGCCTTAATCAAAGGCGGGATTTTTTGTTTAAATATGTAAAAATCCCTTGACATATTGTGTCGTTTGCGATATAATATAAGTGTAAGGAGATGATACTGTGATTGATAAAAGCACTAAGCTTGAAAATTTATTAAAATTAATCAAAGACCTTCCGCAAAATCGTGTAGAAGGTATTATTGATGATATTTACGCCAAGCTTGCTGCAGAGGTTAACACGGTAGATAATTCTGTTTATACACTTAATAAGGAAACCGTTACCTTTTGTAGAAATTGTGGCTCTATACATATCGTTAAGAACGGGAAAGATAGACACGGCCACACTCGTTTCAAGTGCAAGGATTGCGGGGTGACATTTGGGGAAGTGAAAGGCACAACGGTATTCGGCTCACACAAAGATGCTTTCGTTTGGAAAAGGTATATATCTTTATTGCTTGAAGGTCGCTCTATAACTAAATGTTCAGAGGAATGTAAAATTTCCCGTCAAACCGCATTTGTTTGGCGACATAAAATACTTAACGCATTAACAAGTCGTTCTTTTTCGGATGAGTTTAACGGATTGTTAGAGATGGATGAAATGTATCTGCGTATTAGTTATAAGGGTAATCATAAAAACAGCAAAACGTTTACTATGCCAAGAAAATCCTTTAAGCGCGGTACAGATAATCGTATTCCCGGAAATAATTCAAAAGCTTCCGTACTTTGTGTTGTTGAGCGTAATAGAGGCTATTCTGCAATGGTTTCTTGTCGTGGCACTTTAAATCTTCCACTACTCCACGAAATATTTGATAATCGTATTTCTAATCAAAGCATAGTTTTAACCGATGGACTACGCGCATATAATCAATATTTTCAAGAAACAAACATAGAACACATTATTTTACCATCGCAACATGGTAAGCCCACGGTACGAGGGCCGTATCATATAAATAACGTTAATGCGTTGCAAAAACGTTTCAGAGGCTTCTTGATAAAATATAACGGTATAGCAACTAAATATTTAAACCATTACTTGTCGTTATTCCTTTGGTTAGAAAACCATAAATACTGCCAAAAACAAGAATTAATGCTTGAAGAAATTACCCACACAGGGTCATATATAAAAGCTATGGAATTTTCTGCTTTGGCTCCTGTTCCAGAATTGGCTCCGGCAGTGGCGTAAACCTATGCTTTTCTAAATAATGGTCGTATATGTGTAAATATTTGTTTTGGTGATAGTATAGTCGTGCCACGCTGTCAAAAGAAAGACTATATTTTGCAACAAGTGCTCTAAACGCTTCCTTTTTCGTTGCCAACGGATTTGTTTCTCCATATTTCTCTATATCGAAAACAAGTTCCCTATTGCGAGTTTGCAAATAAAAATAGTATTCGATTTCAGGAAGGGTACGACGTTCTTTGCAAATTCGATATTTATAGGTTGCTAATGGGTCCTTTGCTTTTTGGGTGGCAACTATATCTTTGATGCTTCTATTGCGTAATCCGTATTTTTCGGCTAGTTTTATAAATAATTCTTTTTCCGTTTTGAAAACTGGTTTCAAAAATTTATATTCTTGATAAATTATAGAATTTCGCTCCGTAACATCAGGTTTTGTTTTTATTTTTTCTTTCTTACGAACAAATTTTTCCACACCGGCAGCTTCGGGACGAAATTTAATCTTCTGAACAATATTGTATATCGTGTGTGGGGTTGTATTAAATTCAATGGCAAGCTCCTTGGCTCGTACACCTTGATTATGATAGCGAAGAAATATTTGCCAATGTCGGTCCAAAATAGATGGTGAGGATTTTCTTTTGACTTTTTCAAAACATAAATTTGTATGTTTTTCAATGATTATATCGTGCAAACCATGTTTAACAACTTTATCTTTAATACTATAAATTTTGCGCCGATTTATCTTGTGCTTGTCAATAATTTCATTGATAGATATTCGATTTGCCCAATCAAAATAAATTTTTTGTTCAGCAAATGGCACTCTAATTTCCCATAACTCTTCATTTGAATGATTAGAAACTGGTGTTAAGTATTGATTTTCAAGTTCTTCTTTAGATAGTTTTGGTGCGGTTGCCATTGTAGAAAGAATTTCTCTACAAAGAGTGGTGTCATCAACCTCTTTATTGTTTTGAAGATAATCAAACAATAATAAATATCCTGGCAAATATCTTGAAGATATACCATTATAACTTCTGATAAAACGTTTTAATCTGCTGTGATAAGAATTAATACGTTGAATATGATATTCTGTGCTTGTATTGGGAACTCTTTTTCTTCCTTTTTTAAAAGTCGTTTGTTTTTTCCAAGCTAAGAAGCCATATTTTTCAATAGTTTTAACAAAATAGTTTGCACCATCTGTAATAAGATAGTTTTTGCCGGCTGAATTATCTATTTTACCTTGAAAACCGTCACATATTCTCTTAGAAGATGGGTTGCCAAAACCCACAACCCGTGAAAACGAATTACCGTTTTCGTCAATAGCACAAAGAACACAAATTTGGTTTTTGTTATGTTTGCTCATAGCATAGGAACCACCGCGCAAACGTGGGTTGCGTGGCATAATAAATTTATCTCCATGATTGCCTTTAAGGTTGTAATTTAATCGCGTATCATCGGCGATTATATTGCCGCTTAATTTAATTTTCAACGATAAAATATCTAATGCTTGGAAAACTCTTAAACGCCAACTTAAAGCTGTTGTTTTGCTTATGCTACAATCCTCGCTTAATTCCTCTAAACTATATTGTCGTAACATTCCTCTTACAAATTTAATCCAGGTACTCATATCTTGATTAACGTTGGATGAAAGCGAATCTTGAACCGCGTAAAAGGTTTTGTGGCAATCTTTGCAAAAATACCTTTGTCTGCCATCGCGCCCTTTTCCGTTTTTGACAACCTTATGATTTTTTGAATTGGGACAAGTGACACTTATCTCCACTCCATTTTCATTTGAAGATATAATAAAATCATCAAAAGAAGTGGCTCCAATTTCATTGCATGTAAAAAATTTATCTATTTCGTTTTTGTGTTTCTTTTGCTGTTCAGGTGAAAGCAAATAAAAGATTTCCGTATAGGCCGTTAAAGCATCATCAAAGTTCAATTTGATATTTTTCGGCAAGTGTTTCACCTCTGATTTTCCAATATTCAGTACATTCTTGTTGTGTCAATATAATAAGCTGTTTATTCAAGCGCCAGCTTTCAATTGAAGCATCATGCAGTTTACGATATGTTTTAGTGCTACAATGTGTTAAACGTGGCAGCTCAGCAAAAGGAGAATCGTATTTTTGACCAATGTGATGCAGTTCAATAATTTCGCCTGTCAATGCATCTCGCGGCGATTGACCCTTAAGCATTTTCTCTAAGTTCGAACTTACGCCACCATATTTATAGTGTATATCTATGGGGAAAATAAGCGCTTTTCGTGTGATGATAGTCTCTGTTAAATTACAACTTTTATATATTTCAAGTTCTTCTGATGTTCTGATATATTTATTAATATCGGCAGAATACGGACTAACGGAATTGATTTCACGTTCGCGCCTAAGTTCGTATTGCTCACGAAAAAAGTCGTGTAGTGTATAAATTTTTTCAATTAATTCTTTTTCTTGCATAAGTTTTACCTCAATACAACCGAAAGGATGATTTAATATGAAACTAAGATTAGTAAAAAAAGATGGACAACTTGTTTTACTTTGCGCTGATGGCACTATTGCAATAGCGGATAATGCACTTTTAAGAGAGTTGTTTGTTTGCTTTAAAAGCCCATCTTCTTTCACAGGCAAATTGGGACGGTGGGATAATGAAGGGGTATTAATCGAAGATGTTAAAGGAACCACAGTGGCATATGTAAACGATGAAAATGAGTTGTGTTTAATTGATAATCCGTTTTTAGCTTTAATGCAGAATTTAGCCGCTGATGAATACATAACACTTCACGAGTACGCTGAAATTCATCAAAAAAACGATAACCGTATCAAAACACTATGCCGTGAAGAAAGAATACCCGGGGCAATTAAAAAGGCTGGAAAATGGTTTATCCCTAAACATGCGCCTTATCCAAAAGATGCTAGATATTCCGGTGTTGAAAAATAGTTTCTATAGATGTTATCTAAGTTTCAAATTTAAAAATTAACTTATAAGCAAAAAAATATAGCCATACGAGCAAAAACTCGTATGGCTATAAAAAATGAACAAAAAAGAGAACCTTTTAGGTTCTCTTTTGTATGAGTTAATTAGATTGTTTGGTTGAGGTGTTAATAGAATTGTTTTCGGTGATTTTATTTGTTTCGCGTTCTAACGCAAGTGTCTCTTTTTTTGTTTCATCTTCTATTGAGGAAATTTTTGATGAAATATTACTTGATACATCTACATTTCTACTTTCTATAACTCCCATATTCCAAGTAGCATATAGTACAAGGAACGAAATTAAAAAAGCAAGATTTGCAATAAGCATTGGTAATAAAGGTTTCCATATTTCTTTGAAGAAAGGTTGTTTAGTTTCTTTCTTATCAATAAATATAGTAGTTGGTGCATCATCTTGGTCGCACTTATCAGAAGCAGGTATTTCATCTTGATTATTATTAATCGTAAATAATTTGTCTTGATTAATGTTATTAGGTTCTTCTGATTTTAAAGTTGAAGATTGTTTGTTAATATTTTTTAAGAGATGCTTTTTATCGTTTTTCTTATATACAAATGATAAAAACGTATATAAACCAAACAAAACATTAGTGGTAATGAAGCCTATTATCAATATTATTAAAATAAATTTATATGTACTTGCAGTTGCCAATGATTCTAATATTGCTGCAAAAAAGCTAATAGATGCATTAAAAGTTAATACAATAGCCGAAAAAATACCCAATATAGAAATATTTGTTTCATATAATTTTTTCTCTCTATGGTCAATATCTGACATAACGATTTCAAGTTTTTCATCAGTTATATTTATTACTTCTTGTGACTTGATTTTTATGTTTTCTTTGGCTTGACTTAAAAAATTTTCTCTATCAACGGTTAAACGTGAAGAAGTAAGAGTGAAAATAGTATCATACTCATTTATTATAGTATGGATTTCATCCTTAAAATGCAATAAAAGTTCCCCTGCCAAAGAACAATCATCTTGATTTTCCCTCAATTTCGAAAACAGTAAATGAAATTCATCTTCTGGAACTACATCTTGAATAGACCACGAAGATAAGTTAAGATTTCTTTTAATGTAGTTATTTATAGCTTTTTTAAAGCCTTGATTAATTGATATAAAGAAAATTTCTTCGTAATAATCCGAATCCGAATTATCCTTAGGATAAGCATTCACCATATCTTTAAACAAAGAACTTAATTCTATATATTTTTTCTCGGTGACAATTTTTATATCCTCAGACTCGGAATCAATTAAATACTTATAATGTTCTTTGACAAAATCAAGGCTTTTTTCTAAGAACTCGTTTGCTGATTTAGAAATATCAAAAGAAGATGACAAAACTGAGACCACCCATAAATTAATCTTTTAAAACATATTCGGTAATTTTATTTCTAATTTCTCCATTAAGTGAATTTTCAACATAAAATCTAAGGTCTTTACTTGTTATGATTTCTCCTGCCTGTCGTTTATTATGTAAAGTCATTTGTCTCATACCTTCACCTAGTGCATATCCAGAGAAAAGTGAAAATTCAGAAAAAACTTCTCTTAAAATACTAATGCAACATTCTGGCATCGGAACTTCTATATCATAGATTGCAGACAATCCTTCTTTTGAATTATTTACATCTATTATAATAGCTTGCTTTGGATTGTCCTGCAAAGAATTTGCCAAAGTTGTGTTTTGAAATTCATCAAATATATTTACAGCATAAAATTTAGAAACAAAATCAATGCTAAGACATAAAGGTTTAACTATAATATCATCGCAAAACATCACTTGATTATGTCGTTTGATATGTTTCATTTGAGCTATAACCAATAGTTTTTGAATAACCGCAGATGTACAGTTTCTCTTATTTATATAAAACAACTGTATTAAGTAATTTGCTGCGTCTTTAACATTAACCATTTTTACACATTTCCTTTTATATTCATTGCTATCTTGACCATTTGTAAACAAGTTTGTTTGTAAACAAGTTTGTTTGTAAACAATATTTGGTAAATCAATAATAACATAAACCTTCCTGCGTTTCAACACAAATTTTACCGAAATTCTAGATTTTTCAATATTTTTTTGGAGAAAATTTGAATTTTTGTCATTTTTCACTTACATTCTTTCCTTTACATAATTTCGATGAAAATCCTTTTAATTATAAAGCCTTTTTAAAAAAATCGCATGTCAAAACGTGCTGCAAAACAAAGCCACTTTTTGACGAATTTTCTGATTGGTTCGATTAGATATCCTAATATGAACGTTTATTATTGATTGGTTAAACTCTTATTGAACACAACACAAGTAGAATATGCATAAATTCAAATTTAATATTACAACTTTTTCAACCGACATTCACCGACATTTTTAAATGTTTACTTATAATTGTAAATTTATCACATCAACAGTCTACAGTATTCTAGTATAACTTAGTTAAAAAGTAACTAAGCATAACATAAATAAAATATGCATTAAAAGGCAGATTTTTGCATAAAGAACCATCAATACAAAAGTGGTATAGAGCCCGTTTATTGGACATATCAAGCATTACAATATAAACATAACAAACACAAAGGAGAAATAAAAATGTTATTTGTCTTATTACTTTCAGCTTTAATCATAATCGCTATACTCACTCCTAAAACCGGCAAAGGAAAAGGAGTTATAGGTGTAATTATCGCATTACTCTACTTCCCGCTTGGTGTAATATTAGCGCTTACAAAAAAATATAAATAAAATTAAAAAACACTTGACAAACCGGATTTTATATACTATAATATGGATAACGAACAAATGTTCGGGAGGTAAAAATTATGACGTTCATTCAGTTAATCACAACTTTATTAGAGATATCGGCTTTTATAGGCCTTATTTGGTGCATCTTCCATGAAGATACTTTAGTAGCCTTTGAAGAAAAGGTTTTTGCTGCTATTCGCCGTAAGCGTTTGCGCGTGGTTAAGGCAAGACGAACCCATAGTTATAATATTTAATATTTTATTTCCTTTGTCTTTAATATAGCAAGATGGCAGTAGGGGTTTTCCTTACTGCCATCTTGTTTTTATATATTATATTTTTCTTTGTCGCGGTTTATTTGTTTTTGGTAGCGGTCTTCTTCCGAAAAAATACAACCGCAATATTTTTGCATATAAAAACCTTTTTCGCGTGCAAGCGCATTGCCGTTTCTAAAGCCCTCTCTAAAATCACGGTACAAAAATTTTACACCGTATTTTTCTTCTAGTCTCTCGCCTATTTCTTTCATTTTATCGTGATCTTGATAAAGGCTTGCAAGCAAGGTAGTAGTAAAAGCATCAAAGTCGTTTTGTTTTGCAAATATAGCCGCCTCTTCCATTCGGCTTTCGTAACAGTAACTGCAGCGGTTATCTATATCCCCCGCCACCTTTTTTACAAAATCACGTAGTCCATAACATTCTTTAACATAAAGCTTTAAATTTATTTCCTTTGCGTAGTCTATAAGACAGTCGCGTCGTGCTTCGTATTCCTTAAAGGGATGAATATTAGGGTTATACCAAAATAAAGATAGCTCTACACCCTCCGATAAAAGCGGATCTATACACGAAAGTGAACAAGGTGCGCAACAGCAATGAAGTAATACTTTCATAAGGTCTCCTTAAATTTTAATTATTACCGGCATAATGCCATTCGGTTCGATATCTATTACCGCGTAGGATTCGTAAAAATCACGCCCACGCGAACAGGAGCCGGGATTCACAAGATAAATTCCATCCTCATATACTATATTAGCTACGTGCGTATGCCCGTAAAGTGCAATCTGGCAGTCGTTTTGTTTCGCCGCTTCCAAAAGCCTACTAGTGCCATATTTAACAGACAAGGTATGCCCGTGAGTATAAAAAACCTTTTTATCCCCTACTGTAGCAACCGCTGTAGAAGGATAAGTAGAATAATAGTCACAGTTTCCCGAGAGTATATAAAACCTTTTATCGGGGAATATAAATTCCATATTTTCAATATCGGCTTCGCAGTCACCCAAGAAAAAAACAACCTTCGCTTCAGGCTGACTGTAAAGAATTTTTTCTATAATATCGCTTCTTTTATGCGAATCCGAAATAACAACAATTCTCAAACAATCACCTTTCATTCTAAACTTGAAATTTAAACATAAATATATTACCAGGGGGAATTTTTATGAACAATATAGATATTGATAAAATCTTGAAAGAAAACGGCAAAAACATTAGTAAAGAAACTATTGAACACGCCAAGCGTACAGGGGATGCTTCTGCCCTTTTGAAAAACCTAAATGACAGCGACAAGCAAAAGCTGAACGATATTTTATCCGACAAGCAAAAGCTTCAGGAAGTTTTAAAAAGTCCGCAAGCACAAATGCTTTTAAAACTATTTAGCGGTGGCAAAAATGGATGACCTGAACCAAAAACTTACAGAAATTTTAAACGATCCCGAAAGTATGAATCGTGTTCGCGAAATGGCGGAAAGCATACTTTCTGACAATAACCCAAAAGAAGAAACTACAGACGAATCAATTTTTGGGAATTTAAATGGTGCTGAACTCGGCAATATAATGTCCATAGTATCAAAGCTTAACCAAAAAAATGAAGACCCAAGAACTACCTTACTTGCGGCACTAAAGCCCCACTTAAGTGAACGAAAGCGCGAAAAGGTTGATACCGCTATTAAAATTTTACGGTTACTCGAGCTTTTGCCCCTATTAAAAGAAAGTGGGGTTTTAGGCAAACTACTATGAACGAGAAAGAATTTAACAAAGCGCGCCAAGACGCAATAAATCAAATGCACCAAATGAATAACCGTAGCACGAACAACCAACCATTGCCCCAAAAAGAGAACGCGACACAAAAAAAGAATGATAACTACTCTTTTGGCGGGTTGAATATTCCTTTTTTAGAAAACCTTAAAACCGATAGCGACTTAACCCTTATTATTGGAATATTATTGCTACTATTAAGCGAAAAAGCCGATAAACGGCTTTTGTTTGCACTAATTTATATTTTACTTTAAAAGAGCATATTTATGGTTTAAATATGCTCTTTTTTATTCAATGTTTTATATGCAAATACTATCACAAAAACACCAAACGCTAAAAGCGTTATTAACACATTTGCATTAGTGTGAATATAGGGTTCTTTTCCAAAAATATTTATAATCAAATTAGGTAAAGAAGCAGTTATTGTTATAACTATAGTTGCAATACTTGTTGCCAAATATTTTTTAAATCCTTTTTCCTTTATGCCATTATAAAGCTTGCCGTAGCTTATAAAGAATAACATCAAACTGCAGTACGAAGCCAAAAGCAATATGTTATCGCTTATAAGCGCTAATGAAGAAAGATTTATAAAACTGAAAACCGTTTTTATTGTAGCGTAAATAATAGGCATTATATGAAGTAAGGGTGTCATTTTGAAGTTTATTATGCATTTTAAAGCAAATATCAAAAAATACACCGCTGTAAATGCTGTAGTAAGCTTTAGTAAAAGAACTTGACTTGCAAGCATTGTCATAGGCAAATTCTCGCCAAAAAGTTCTCTAAAAAGGGATATTGAAACAATAACCGATACTGCCGCCAGCACCCAGTCTTTTTTAGGGATTTTTATAGATATTTTTTCTGTCTTAAATGCAAAAAATACAAGCGCAGCACAAATAAGTGCTATAAGCGCCAAGCATAAATTACCTAAAACCTCTTTGCCCGAAAAATAGAAACCGTTTGAGTTTTCAACCAAAAAAACGATTTGCAAAATTCTTATTATACTACATATTGGCAACGCTGCCACTAAGCCAAAAGCGTGCTTTTTTAAATCCATTTTATTCTCCTATATTAACATTAAAATAAAAATTCCATCATATATTTAATATTATAATGCATGTTTAAAAATGTCAATAATAATGTAAAAAAAGAAGGTTTTTTATGAGAAAAATTTTCACCCTTTTAGTATTTTTACTAGCCCTTTTATTACTTTCGCCGCTAACCGCATTAACGAAAAATCCGCTCTCGTCCCCCGTTTTGGCCGAAAACACGACCTCCTCACAGCCTCAAAAACTTAATCCCGAAACCGAAAACTTTAAGGTTTTAATCAGCGATACAAATGAAACCGTAACCCTTACACGCGAGGAATACCTTTTTGGCGTGATAGCGGGTGAAATGCCTGCTCTTTATGAACCGGAAGCCTTAAAAGCGCAAGCGGTTTGCGCCTACACCTTTTTAAAATGGCGCCAAAAGGAGAACAGCGATAAGCCTTACGATATTACAGATAATTTTCAAGTAGACCAGTGTTACATCAAAAAAGAAAAGGCGTTGGAAAAATGGGGCAGTAACGGGGACGAATACAGGCAAAAAATTGAAAACGCTATTGAGAGTGTGAAAGGTCAAGCGCTTTACTATGACGGGGAGATTATACTCTCGGTTTACCATGCGGTATCAGGGGGTATTACCGAAAGCGCAAAAAATGTTTGGGGTAAGGATTACCCCTATTTGCAGTCGGTTTCAAGCATTGGTGACAAGCTCGCGACCAACTACATAACCACTGCCACAGCCACCAAAGAAAAAATTGAAGAGTGTTTTTCAGTGACTGTGCCCGCAACTCTTAAAGGCACCTTTACCGATTTTAAGCGCACAAATAGTGGCTATGTTAAAGAAGTGAAAATTTGCGGCAAAGACTTTAGCGGAAGCAAAGTTCGTGAAGCCTTGGGCTTAAAATCAACAAATTTTAGCGTAGCTATAAAGGACAACGTTTTCACCTTTACCGTTTACGGCTACGGCCATGGTGTTGGTATGAGCCAAAACGGCGCCAACTATATGGCACAGCAAGGAAGTGATTATAAAGAGATTTTAGCGCATTATTACAAAGGAAGCGAAATAATGCGTAATTCGTAATGCGTAATACGGAATTGTTTGAAACAGATTATAACACTAAAAGCCTCAGTAAAAACTGGGGCTTTTAATGTTTCGTTTGGCGACAAATCGTTTTGTGTGGCAGCAAGTTAAGCTTTGCGAAAATATTATATCATACATAAACTTAAATACATTAATATTCATTCAAACGAATGAAACATTTTTAAATTCACAAACATTAATAACACTTTATCAAAAAAATAAAAGGTGTTCTTCTCAGGAGTAAAGTGATATTGCAAACTATCGTTTGCAGTGATATTTTTGCCTAAAGGCAAAAGTGATATTGAAACCTTACGGTTTCAGTTATATTATATTCGCCACCTAAACTGCCCTAAGGGCAATATAGCTATGCGTAGCATAATATCACTGCGAAGCAATATCACTCGCCACAAGGCGAATATAACTGAGGCGCACTTCCTTACGGAGTGCGCCTCAAAGCGGGATTTTTTGTTATATCTTTTCGCTAAACTTTTTTATTGCTTCAAAGCTTTCGCCGCTTATATGATGCTCGATTTTACAGGCATCCTTTGCCGCGGTTTCAGAACTAACACCCAGTTTTTCCAGAAAGCTTGATAAAACTGTATGCCTTTCGTACATACGCTCGGCAATTTTTACACCTTCATCAGTAAGTGTAATATAGCCCTTACTGTCAACATTTATAAGCTCGGCTTTTTTAAGAAGACCAACCGCACGTGATACCGATGGCTTTGAAAAGCCCAAATCGGTTGCAATATCGAGCGAGCGAACATACTGCATTTTTTTGGATAGCAATAAAATTGTTTCAAGGTACATTTCGCCGGATTCATATATCTGCATTCAAAGCACCTCTTTTAAAAATTTATACCTTTTTAACGCCTATGGTAACCTTTTGGTCGTTGATATCCCATTCTTTAACATAGCCTTGACACTCGCCTACTGTTAAAGAATCTGCCAAAGTGTCACCCGCGATATCGGCCGTTTTGCGAGCGGCAATATCACAAACAATATCGCTGCCACAAAGGGTTATTTCAATATGGTCAACAACATTGAAGTCGGCTTCCTTACGCATTGTTTGAATCTTGCTTATTAGCTCACGAACATAGCCTTCTTCAATAAGCTCGGTTGTGAGGGTTGTATCAAGCGCTACTGTAACACCCTTATCGCTCAAGGTAAAGAAGCCTTCCTTTTGAGCCGCATCTATAAGCAAATCTTCGGTTTCTAATTCAATATCGCCGGCCGAGAGTGTTAATACAAGCTTACCGCTCTCATCTAATTGCTTTTTAGCGGCATTGCCGTCAAGACTCATTAAAGCGTTTCTAATTTCGCCTAACTGCTTACCGTACTTAGGTCCTAAGGTCTTTAATTGCGGTTTGAAGGTATAGGTAACGAAATTATCAACCTCACCTGCAAAGTTAACATTCTTGATATTAAGTTCTTCTTTAATAATATCGATAAAGCTATCTTCAAGTGCACCGTCAAGCTTTACATACATAGTGTTAAGTGGTTGACGGTTTTTGCGTGAAGAACCGTTACGTGCAGCTCTACCCAAAACAACAATATCGAGAACCTTTTCCATTTGCTCTTCAAGGTTTTTATCAATAGCAGACTTATCAACCTCTGGGAAAGCGCAAAGATGTATACTTTCGGGAGCGGTTTTATCAATGCCGGTAACGAGATTTTGATAAATATTTTCTGCCATAAACGGAATCATAGGAGCGGCAGTTTTAGCGGTTATTACAAGCGCATGATAAAGTGTCATATAAGCGGCAAGCTTATCGTCAGTCATACCTTGTACCCAGTAACGCTCACGACCGCGGCGAACATACCAGTTGCTCATTTCATCTACAAATTCTTGCAAAGTGCGAGCAGCTTCGGGGATACGGTAGTTAGCCAAATTGTAATCCACCGATTCTACCATAGAATTAAGCCTAGATAAAAGCCATTTATCCATAACGGTAAGCTTGCAGTCCTTAAGATTATATTTTGTAGGATCAAATTTATCAATATTAGCGTAAAGCACATAGAAAGCATAGGTATTCCAAAGAGTACCCATAAACTTACGCTGACCTTCTACAACTGCTTTGCCGTGGAAGCGGTTAGGTAGCCACGGTGCTGAGTTTGTATAGAAATACCAACGAATAGCATCTGCACCATAGGTTTCGAGCGCTTCCATTGGGTCAACTGCGTTGCCCTTTGATTTACTCATTTTTTGTCCGTTTTCATCCTGAACGTGACCTAAAACGATAACATTCTTATAAGGTGCCTTATTGAAAATAAGAGTAGAAATTGCCAAAAGTGAATAGAACCAACCGCGAGTTTGGTCATCCGCTTCGGAAATAAAGTCAGCAGGGAACTGAGCATCAAACAATTCTTTATTTTCAAACGGATAGTGATGCTGTGCAAAAGGCATGGCACCCGAGTCGAACCAACAGTCAATAACTTCGGGAACGCGGTGCATTTGCTTACCACATTCGGGACATTTTATTGTTACAGCATCAATATAAGGACGGTGCAATTCGATATCATCGGGGCAGTTGTCCGACATTGATTTCAACTCTTCAATACTGCCAATAGCGTGGTGGTGACCACATTCACAGGTCCAGATGTTAAGTGGTGTACCCCAATATCTGTTACGCGAAATACCCCAGTCCTGAACGTTCTCAAGCCAGTCACCAAAACGGCCTTTACCAATTGATTCGGGAATCCAGTTAATAGTATTATTATTGCGAATAAGGTCATCCTTAACCTCAGTCATTTTAATAAACCAAGACTCACGTGCATAGTAAATGAGTGGTGTATCACAACGCCAGCAGAAAGGATAATCATGCTCAAATTTAGGAGCATCGAATAAAAGTCCTGCTTTTTCAAGGTCGGTAAGAACTACCGGGTCAGCATCCTTTACAAACATACCGCTATAAGGTGTATCTTTGGTCAATTCACCCTTGCCGTTCACAAACTGAACAAAAGGTAAATCGTACTTTCTGCCCACCTTAGAGTCATCTTCACCGAATGCAGGCGCAATATGAACTATACCTGTACCATCGCTCATAGTAACATAGCTGTCGCAGGTAATAAAGTGCGCTTTTTTCTTTTGCTTTTCGCATACAGGCTTTACGAAATCAAATAACGGCTCGTATTCCTTGTATTCAAGGTCCTTACCTATAAATTCTTCTACTATTTTATAAGCGGGAGCTTCCTCGGTTGCAAGCTTGCCAAGCACCTTATCCAAAAGCTCTTTTGCCATATAGTAGGTATAGCCATCCTGTGCCTTAACCTTGCAGTAAGTATCATCAGGGTTTACACAAAGCGCAACGTTAGAAGGAAGTGTCCATGGTGTAGTTGTCCAAGCCAAGAAGTAAGCATCTTCACCTACCACCTTAAAGCGTACAACCGCACTGCGTTCTTTTACGTTTTTATAGCCCTGTGCCACTTCGTGAGAAGAAAGCGGTGTTCCGCAACGAGGACAATAGGGTACAATCTTGAAGCCCTTATACAAAAGGCCTTTATCGTAAATTTGCTTTAAAGCCCACCATTCAGACTCAATAAAATCGTTATGATAGGTAACATACGGGTCGTCCATATCTGCCCAGAAGCCAACAGTTTTTGAGAAATCTTCCCACATACCCTTATACTTCCAAACACTTTCCTTACAATGGCCAATAAACGGGTCAAGGCCATATTCTTCAATCTGTTCCTTGCCGTCAAGCCCTAACAGCTTTTCAACTTCAAGCTCTACGGGAAGACCATGGGTATCCCAACCGGCTTTTCTGGGCACCATATAGCCCTTCATTGTGCGGTAGCGTGGAATCATATCCTTAATAACGCGGGTAAGCACGTGACCGATATGTGGCTTACCGTTAGCGGTAGGGGGGCCATCATAGAAAACATAAGGCGCGTCGCCCTTGCGTTCTTCTATACTTTTTTCGAAAATTTTATTATCGTCCCAAAACTTTTTAATCTTCTTTTCTTCTTCTACAAAGTTAAGATTAGGTGAAATGTTTTTATACACTTCTCTTTCTCCTTTCGCCTACAATATAAGGCTGTTAATATGAATTACTTTTTATTTTTTACGGTGGTAATAGAAGCAATAAGCTTTCTGCGTATTGTTCCGCTTTTGTCAACCAACCTTTTGTATGTTATTTCATCAATAGAATTAACCTTAAAAAGAACTTCTAACCAATACTCAGTTTCATAACATTCTTTTAAAGCGATTTCTAACTTATTTATAAAATCTGCATTACTTTGTGCGTATTTCGCTTCATGCGCATTTGCACCTATGGAAGAACAAGAACGCAATAATTGATTCACAAAAACCGAGCGTCCTTTTATTGTATCACAAACCGATGTTATTTCTGTTATCAGCTCTATTGACAGTTCTTTAATTGTCTTATTATTCATTTTTTATCCTTTTTTGCGATATACTCGCTTTGCTCGTGCGATATATTTTAAAAATACGATATAATCTCACTTCGTTCGATTGCGATATGATATAAATTCCTTTTCACATTTTCGATATATCTCGCCTTTGGCGAGAATATTCGAAAATATATCGCATCAAAGATATATAGCATACCTTAGTATATATCGCAAATTCCAAAGGAATTTATATCGCTGCTTCGCATAAAAAATCCCTTTATCCATAATAGGACAAAGGGACCCCTTGTTATACCACCTATTACGCCAAACAAACATTTGCGGTTTCTGTAACGTGAAACAAACGAAAGGGCTTACTCCGATTCGGTCCTTCTGCTCAGGAGTGATACCGATTTTTTAAACCTGCAAGGCTTACACCACCCCTTACTCGCTAAAAGGTTTTTCTAAAAACCGCGCTCTCCGTCATATCATTTATGTATTGATTTTTTATTACTGGTTATTGGTAGGAATCTGTTGCTTTAAAGCAGCACGAGTTTTACGCACTTCACCCAAATTAGCGGTAAGGCCTTCATCTGCGCGACGCATAATATCGTCAACAAAATCTTGAGCAGCCTTGCGCATTTCACGGCTTTTGCCTTGAGCTGCAGCAATAATTTCAGCAGCCTTTGCTTGAGAAAGTCTAACAATCTCTTCTTGAGCTACCATTGCTTTTGCCTTTTCTTCAGCATTGCGGATAATAGCATCCGCTTCGCGCTTAGCATTGGTAATAATGTCAGCACGGTCAGCAACGATGCCCTTAGCCTGCTTTATTTCTGCAGGAATGTTAAGACGGATTTCGTCTACAACTGCTCTTAACTTGTCAATGTCAACAAGGGTCTTTTTACCGGGGATTTTAATACCGCCGTCAAGCACCTCGTCAAACTGTTCTAGTAATTCGTCAAGTGTCATTTCAATTTCCTCCATAAATCCTTGCGGATATTATTTTTTAAAATTTATCCTTTTGAGAATATCCTCCAAAATAACCTTTGGCACAAAGGAAGATATATCACCGCCCATAGCCGCAATTTGCTTAACCATACTTGAGCTAAGATACATATTCTCTGCGCTGGTAGTTAAAAAGAGAGTTTCCACATCAGGATTTAACTTCTTATTTGTTAATGCCATTTGGAACTCATACTCAAAGTCCGACATAGCACGAAGTCCTTTAATAATTGCTTTGGCTCCTTTTGAAGCAGCAAAATCCGCCAAAAGCCCACCATAAGCTTCTACTTCCACATTGGGAAGGTTTGGTATACATTTTTTAATCATT
Source organism: Acutalibacteraceae bacterium (assembly GCA_045605125.1). Classification (GTDB taxonomy): domain Bacteria; phylum Bacillota; class Clostridia; order Oscillospirales; family Acutalibacteraceae; genus UBA737. Next base: position 47,157 of record JAZUPK010000002.1, read on the forward strand.
TCAACACGCTCATCGGGTGTGAAAGTATTAGTCTTATTTTTATTGCTCGCTACAACAACTATTACTTTGTCAAACATACCTGCCGCGCGGCATATAATATCAAGATGACCATAAGTTACAGGGTCAAAGCTACCGGGGCATATAGCAATACTGTTTTTCATTTAATCTTTTGCACCTTTTCTGTACACCGAAACATTAATTTTACCATAGCGGTAGGTTTTGGTTATCACAAAACCACCTATCTCTTCAGGCATTTCAATTTCGGGTGGATATTCGCAAATAATAATTCCGTAATCGCTCATAAGCGGAAGCACCGCTTTTAGCGCCGGCAAAAGCATACCTTTTTTATAAGGCGGGTCTAAAAAAGCTATATCAAATACGTCCCTACTCATAGCCGTAAATGAGCTGTAATCAGTAGCATATACCAAAGACCTATCTTCAAAGCCGGTGCTTTCAATATTTTGCTTGATTATTTTAATGGATGCAGCACTGTTATCAACGAAAACCGCATTTTGGGCTCCTCGGCTTAAAGCTTCTATACCAAGCTGGCCCGAGCCCGCAAACAAATCAAGAACACGTCTGCCCTCAATATCAAACTGTATAGCGCTAAAAACCGCTTCCTTAACCTTTTGAGAAGTAGGGCGTACATCGTTACCATCAAGTGTTTTTAAAAATTTACCGCGACAACTGCCGGTAATAACTCTCATTAAAATCACCAAAGCTACAATCGAAAAGTAAATGAGCATATAAACTGCCCATAATATGTTTATATTATCCCACGAACATAGGTGTTTTGTCAAGTGTTTTTTATCTTTTAGGCAAAAGCACTATTAAAAAAGCCCTCGCTTGAGACGAGGGCGGAAAATTTGGTCTCGAAAGGTCTACCGATTTTAAGACCTCGCGAGTAATTATTGACAAGGATACCAACCGTACGTTTGGTTCTGTCGGTTTGTTAAAGCCTTTGCCTTAACGCAGCAACTGTTTGCAACCAGTGTCCTTGTCTTTAGATTTATTAAACCGCATATTTTTAACAAGGATACTAAATTTTAGTGAATAATTTGTTAAATCATTTTTGTATTAGCTTGTAAATTTCTTCGGCAGCAATACGCGCCTTTGCAACAATATCCTTTTTGGATTTTGGTATACAGTAATACAAAACTTTAGGCGTACCGATAGATATTACATCACCAATTTCGTACCAATAAAAATCGGAATAAAGACTATAAGAAAGTTCGGGAGCTTGGGTGTACTCTAATTGACCGTCACAGCCGACCAACTTAAAGCCATCTTTAGTATGAGTTAAAACGCCGTCCCCTACCTTATAAATACATTTAGTGTCTATCATCATATAAATATCAACTTCGCGTTCAATTTTATATTCGTCCGATAAAATTTCACTTTTTACACATTCGCGTTGCCAAGCGTACCAGTCGGGTATGTGGGAAAACTCGGTTTCGCCGTTTTCCGCTCTCATAAAGCCATCTTCTGTAAGAGTGTAAACCTTACCGCAGTTTTTACAAGTAAGGGTTATCCCCTTACCTACTGTTTCGCCTTCTACATGACAGTTAGGGCATTTATATAAAACACGGTTAAGACAATCCGCGCGAAATTTTTCGGTAATTTTAACCCCATTTTCCTGTTGCCAGCGAAAGTTATCAAACTGGAACTGTGCTTTTAAAAGGTCGTTAATTTCTTCAAAGGATTTAGATTGAATATCTTCAGGCGATAAAACGTATTCCATCTCTGCCGAGATTTTTACCTTGCGCTTTTGCAGATTATTATAAAGCGGGTCGTAACCAAAGGCGCCACTTGTGCGTATCATAACAACCGGTATAGAAAGCTTTTTCACAAGCTTGCCAAGACTTTCGGGCAAGGGGGTTGCGGTACCATCAAAACTATAGCTCGCTTCGGGGTACATAAGCACTGAGCAACCGTTTTTTTTAACGGCGTGAAAAATATCGCGAACTAAAAGACTATCACTTATAAACTTTTGGGTAGGAATACAACCAACAAGTCGCATAAGCAAGTTTTTACCTGCAAACCCGTCAGACGTCATAACAATATTATATTTTCTGGGGAACAATAGTGCCGAAGCAATTTTAAGGTCAATAAAGCTTGAATGGTTCATTAAAATAAGGCAAGGTTCTTTTTTAGAAAGCCTTTCCATTCCGATTTTTTTATAAGAAAACTTAACACCCAAAAGCTCGAAAAATGATAGCACCCTAATAACCAACGCCAATAAAAATAACGGTTTTAAGGGTTTTTTATGCTTTTTGGGTTTTAATTTCAAAACTTCGCTATAGGCAAGCTCTTTTGTTTTTATTTTCATTCTTTTTCTCCCGTAACGAAAACTCTAATTGATTCTAGCATATTTTTGCCACATTTTCAATAGCTGCAACCTACAATCCAATATTTGTTTTGAGTGATACAATTAAAACATATCACTTTTTGTTGCATTTTGAAGGTTTTTATGCTACAATATTATAAAAATTTTTTAAGGAGCCTTTTTAATGAAAAAAATTCTCACCATTCAGGACTTTTCGTGTGTAGGCAAATGCTCACTGACAGTTGCTATACCAATAATTTCGGCTTTCGGTATTGAAGCGTGCGCGCTTCCAACCGCACTGCTTTCTACCCATACCCAGTTTAAAAACTGGACCTTTAAAAACCTTTGTTGCGAAATAGACCCTATTACTGATGCTTGGGAAAAGGAAAATATTATATTCGACGGTATCTGCACAGGCTACTTAGGCGGTGTAGATTTAATAGAAAGTGTTAAGGATATTATAAAACGCTTTGTAAGTAAGGACGGCGTTGTGCTTATAGACCCTGCAATGGGTGATAACGGTAAGCTTTATGCAGGTTTTGATATGGAATACGTTAAAGCCACCAAAACCCTTTGCGCTATGGCAGATGTTATAACCCCCAACATTACCGAAGCCTGCTTTATGCTTGATATGGAATATAAAGACACCTATGATAAGGATTATCTTTTAGATATATGTAAAAAGCTACACCAAAACGGCGCTCGTGACGTTGTTATAACAGGTGTAAAGAAAAGTGACACACAGGTTGGTGTATTTTGTCTTTTGGGCGGTACTGAAATTTACGAATACTACACCGATCGTGAAGTAAAAGACTTCCACGGTACAGGCGATATTTATTCTTCGGCAGTTTATGGCGGTCTTGTAAACGGAAAAACACTTAAGGAATCGGTAAAATTCGCTTGCGACTACACAAAGCATTGCATTGCCGTTACCTTGGCCGATGAAAGCCACCCCTTCTACGGTGTAAACTTCGAACAATGCACCGGTGATATTACAGAATTCATAAAATAAATACTACATAGTAAAAGAAGATACCTCGCGGTATCTTCTTTTATTTTGTGTGGTGACAATTTGAGTCGCATCAAATGAAGTTATAAATATACCATATAGTATCTAAACTATATTTTAGCGGATTTTCCGCTAAATGTCAATAGTGGATTTTCCGCTAAACTATAATAAGGGTATATTATAGTTTAGGAGTACCTTTATGCTGTATAAAAGAATTAGAGAATTACGAGAAGACAAGGACTTATCTCAACAAAAAATGGGCGAAATCCTTTCGTGTAGCCAACGAGTTTATAGCAACTATGAGCGTGGTGAATTAGATATACCTACAGAAATATTAATTAAGTTAGCAGCTTTTCATAATGTTTCAACCGATTATCTTCTTAACCGAACCGATGAAAAGAATTGAATTTGATTTTTTACTGTAGCAAAACTTTCTGTATTGTCGCTCATGCCGCGACAGGCACGCCCTTTCTTGTGTGGGCGAAAAGAAAGGGCGGAAAGATTCGCCTAAAGGGGGAATTTCGATTTCCCCCTTTGGTGACAAGGATTTATTCACATAAAAACGCCGCCAAAGAGTGAAAACTATGTTTTCAATTTGTCGGCAAGTATTACACTCTTTAAAGAGAGATTTTTGTCACCTTATCCCCCTTAAACGACAAGGGCATAGCCCTTGACCCATTATATACAATAGATTTTGCAAATTAAAAACAATTACGCATTACGCATTACGAATTGCGCATTAAAAAAATCCCGCCGAAGCGGGATTTTATTTTTTTGTGTTTTAGTACACACATCATCGGCGCCTTGACAGATATACGTATCTGCCATTGACAATGTGAGTACTAAAATCAGAGAAATTAGATTAACTCAATAATTGCCATTTCAGCAGCGTCGCCACGACGAGGAGCAGTCTTAGTGATTCTGCAGTAACCGCCGTTTACATCCTTATACTTAGGAGCGATTTCGTTGAATAACTTGTAAACAACATCTTCCTTAGTAATGAATGCAAAAGCCTGACGCTTATTGTGAAGAGTATCTTCCTTAGCGAGTGTAATATATTTCTCTGCCATAGACCTAACTTCTTTAGCACGGGTTACGGTAGTTTCGATTTTGCCTTTTTCAAGCAAAAAGGTTACCATAGCACGAAGCATAGCAGTTCTGTGGTCGCTAGTTCTTCCGAGTTTACGGGTACCTGGCATTTTAATTCACTCCTTAACCAAGTTTTTATTCGTCTTCCTTCTTAAGGGTAAAGCCAAACGAATTCAATTTAGCAATAACCTCTTCCAAGGATTTACGGCCTAAGTTTCTTACCTTCATCATTTCCTCTTCGGTCTTGTAGATAAGATCTTCAACCGTGTTAATGCCTGCACGCTTAAGACAGTTAAAGCTACGAACAGATAAATCAAGCTCATCAATAGTTAAATCGAGAACCTTTTCCTTATCATTGTCGCTCTTAACAGCCATAATGCTTTCAGTTTCGCTAATGCCTTCTGCAAGGTCTAAGAACAACTCTAAGTGTTCCATTAATACCTTAGCCGACATTGAAACTGCTTCATCAGCTCTTAAAGAGCCATCGGTCCAAACTTCTAAAGTAAGCTTGCCCTTGTCGGTAACATTACCAACACGAGTATTGTCTACAGTAAAGTTTGCCTTAAGCACAGGTGTGTAAATAGAGTCAACAGGAATCATATCAACTATATTTTGGTCGCCTTTATTTTGGTCTGCCGAAACATAGCCTCTGCCCCTGTCAAGAGTCATTTCCATATTGAGCTTTGCGTCTTCGCCCAAAGTTGCAATATGCATTTCGGGATTTAGAATTTCTACTTCCGAATCGGCCTTAATAGAAGCAGCAGTCACTTCGCATGGACCTTCAGCTTCAATATAAACCTTTTTAGCAGAATCGCCATGAAGCTTTGCAATAAGACCCTTAATATTAAGAATGATTTCTGTAACATCTTCCTTAACACCGGGAATTGTTGAAAACTCATGTACAACGCCATCGATTTTAATACCTGTTACAGCTACACCGGGGAGAATGGAAAGAAGAACTCTTCTCATACTGTTACCGAGAGTTGTAGCATAACCACGCTCTAATGGTTCCATTACGAACTTACCGTATTTTCCGTCAGGCGTAATTTCGGTGGTATCAATTCTGGGCTTTTCAATTTCTATCATTTAAAAGCTCCGTTTCTCCGTACATAAATTTTTAATTTCACAATACTTAGTACGGAAAGTAATGTGAGAATTCTAATTATTATTTAGAATAGAATTCGACAATGAGTTGTTCTTCAACAGGTGCATCAATTTGATCTCTATTTGGGAGAGCAATAACCTTTGCACTTAGTTGATCGCGGTTAACATCAATCCATTGCGGAACAGGTCTTGCACCGTTTGCTTCGATGATAGCCTTGAACTTTTCGCTGCCGCGGCTCTTTTCGCAAACTGTTACAACATCGCCAGCCTTAAGAAGATAAGAAGCAATGTCAACACGGCTTCCGTTAACTTCAAAGTGACCGTGACCTACAAGCTGTCTAGCTTCTGCACGGGATGAGGCGAAACCTACTCTGTAAACTACGTTATCAAGACGGCTTTCAAGAATCTTTAAGAGGTTATCACCAGTGATACCCTGTTTTCTTTCAGCAATCTCAAAATAATGATGGAATTGATTTTCCTGAACGCCATAAAAACGTCTTGCGGTTTGCTTAGCGCGAAGCTGCAAGCCGTATTCAGATGACTTCTTTCTACCCTGTCCGTGTTGGCCGGGAGCATAAGCTCTAATGCCTACAGAACATTTTTCAGAATAGCAGCGTTCGCCCTTTAAGAACAATTTTTGTCCTTCGCGGCGGCAAAGTCTGCAAACTGCACCGGTATATCTTGCCATCTTTTACACCTCCATAATTTCTGCAGTATATAAACTGCTTTCAAAGTTTTTGATTAAACGCGTCTTCTCTTGGGAGGACGGCAACCATTGTGCGGAATCGGGGTAACGTCTTTAATCATGCTTACCTCGAGACCTGCTGTCTGCAATGCGCGGATAGCAGCTTCACGTCCTGCACCTGGACCCTTAACATATACTTCAACGGTCTTAAGGCCATGCTCCATAGCAGCCTTTGCTGCAGTTTCAGCAGCCGATTGTGCTGCGAAAGGAGTAGACTTTCTAGAACCACGGAAACCTAATTCACCAGCAGAAGCCCAAGAAAGAGCATTACCCTGTGTATCGGTGATGGTTACGATAGTATTGTTGAAGGTAGATTGGATATGAGCGGCACCACGTTCAATATTTTTCTTTTCGCGACGACGACGTGTAGATGTCGTCTTTTTAGCAGTAGCCATTTATTCTTCCTCCTACTTATTTCTTCTTGTTAGCGATGGTCTTCTTAGGACCTTTACGTGTACGAGCGTTTGTCTTAGAGCGTTGACCTCTTACAGGTAAGCCCTTACGATGACGCAAACCACGGTAGCTACCAATTTCGATAAGTCTCTTGATATCAAATGCGATAGCGCGACGACGGTCACCTTCTACCTGAAGGTTGTGGTCGATATATTCACGCAACTTTGAGATATCATCTTCAGTTAAGTCCTTACATCTAATATCGGGGTCGATACCGGTATCAGCAAGGATTTTTTTAGATGTAGTAAGACCGATGCCGAAAATGTAAGTAAGTCCGATTTCAACTCGCTTATTATTCGGAAGGTCAACACCAGCAATACGTGCCATTTATCAAAGCACCTCCATTTTTTTCTTGTCGGCGAAAATGCCAATTAACCCTGACGCTGTTTGTGCTTGGGGTTTTCGCAAATGACCATAATCTTGCCCTTGCGCTTAATAATTTTGCATTTTTCGCAAATCTTTTTAACAGAAGGTCTGACTTTCATTTGCATTATACCTCCTTCAAATTTTGACTGTTATTTTGAACGCCAAGTAATGCGTCCTTTAGACAGGTCATACGGCGACATTTCAACTGTTACCTTATCACCCGGTAAAATTCTTATAAAATTCATACGAAGTTTGCCGGAAATATGGGCGAGTATCTGATGTCCGCCTTGAATTTCTACTTTAAAAATTGCGTTAGGCATTGCTTCAACAACGGTGCCTTCAAGCTCAATCATGTCTTGTTTAGACATTACGCTTCCTCCTTAAATTTTGCGGAATCTCTATAAACCGCAAGTGCCTTTTTTAACTGTTTATTTGTTTTAAAACTGTCGTTTGCCAGAACGGTATTTGTGAGTATTAGGTGTTTTGCGTTTTTACGCTTTGGGCGTTCGAGCGGTCTTTCCTTGCCATCAGCAACGTAAAGAAAATCACCCTCAATTTTTACAACCACCATAAAATAACCCTTATCCCGTCCCGCTTTGGAACACACAATTCTACCTATCATACTAAAACCTCAAACTACTGTCATAATTTTTGGTCCGTCTGATGTGATAACAACCGTATGCTCAAAGTGAGCAGAGAGAGAACCGTCCTTGGTTTTAACAGTCCATCCGTCCGGTAAAACCTTAACATCGTAGCTTCCGATATTAACCATTGGCTCGATTGCCAAAGTCATTCCGGGCAAAAGGCGGATTCCCCGTCCCGCAGTACCGAAATTTGGCACCTCGGGAGCTTCGTGCAATTGGGTTCCTATTCCGTGTCCGACATATTGTCTTACCACTGAAAAACCCGCTGCCTCAACAATCCGCTGAACCGCGTTCGAGATATCACCGATTCTGCTGCCAGCGCGTGCCGCTTTGATCCCTTCATATAAAGCATCTTTTGTCACGCTAATCAGCCGCTTTGCTTCGGGTGAAACTTCTCCGCAAGCAAAAGTAGCAGCGTTATCGCCGTGATATCCACCGAATTTTGCGCCAAGGTCAACACTTACGATGTCGCCTGCACAAATTTTTCGCGTTTTAGACGGAATGCCGTGAATAACCTCGTTGTTAATAGATATACAAGCGGTAGCGGGAAAGCCATTATAATTTTTGAAATTAGGCTCTCCGCCTCTTGAACGGATATACTTTTCAGCCAAAGCATCAAGCTCAGCCGTAGTAATGCCCTCAGTTACCGCATTGCCTACTGTTTGCAGTGCTCCGGCCGCTATTGAGCAGGCCTCTTTCATTATGCCGAGTTCTCGACTTGTTTTGAGCACTATCATTACTTATTCCCCAAGGCCTCAAGCACAAGACGGGTAGTGTCCTTAACCTCATCCTGTCCTTCCACTATTACAAGCTTGCCGCAAGACTTGTAATAATCCTTTAAAGGCTCGGTCTGTTCGTGATAAACGTTAAGTCTATTAAGAACAGTTTCCGGCTCGTCATCCTTACGGATTACAAGCGCGCCTTCACAGAAATTACATACGCCTTCTTTTGCGGGCTTCTTGTATTCAGTGTGGTAGCTAGCGCCGCATTTTTCGCAAACGCGTCTACCTGACATACGCTTAACAATTTCGCTATCAGCAACTTCAATAGACAAAGCTACATCGATATCAAAATTTAAGTTGTCAAGCGCTTCTGCTTGGGGGATAGTACGTGGGAAACCGTCGAGAATGTAACCGTTTTGGCAATCTTCCTCGGATAAGCGTTCGCGGATAATGTCAATAACAACATCATCAGGAACAAGGTTTCCCGCATCTATAAAGGACTTAGCCTTTAAGCCCATTTCTGTACCGTTTTTAAGTGCAGCACGAATAATGTTGCCGGTAGAAATGGTTGGAATATTGTACTTTTCGGAAATAACTTCCGCCTGAGTGCCTTTGCCGGCACCAGGAGCACCTAAAAGTATTAACTTCATATTCTTACTCCTTAATCAAGGAATCCCTTATAATGACGCATCATCATTTGAGATTCGAGACTGCGTACGATATCAAGCGCAACACCAACCATAATTAGTAACGAAGTACCACCAACAGAGATGTTGATTTTGCCTACATTACCGATAATGATAGGTAAGATTGCGACAACACTTAGGAATAAAGCACCTAAAAGTGTAATGCGCGAAAGGATTTTTGAAATGAAATCGGTTGTGGGCTGACCCGGACGGATGCCAGGAATAGCACCACCGTTTTTACGCAAATTGTTAGCCATTTCCACAGGATTAAACTGGATTGTTGCATAGAAGTAAGCAAAACCGATAATCATAAGGAAATACATAATTGCGTAGAAAACACCTTGTACGCTGAAGAGATTACAAATCTTATAAACCACAAGCGCAAGGCCCTTAGTTGGGGTACCCATAAACGAAAGAATCATTGTAGGCAACATCAAGATTGATGAAGCGAAAATGATAGGCATAACACCCGACATATTAACCTTAATCGGAATATGAGTGTTTTGACCGCCGTACATTTTGTTACCTACAACACGCTTAGCGTATTGTACGGGGATTCTGCGTTCTGCGTGAGTCATCCAAACAACAAACATAATAATTGCTAAGAAAATAACTACAATTGCAACAGTTGCAACCTGATTGTTAGTAATCCAGCTATTATAGAGTGCTAAGAATGCCTGCGGACCGCGTGACAAGATACCTGCAAAAAGTATAATTGAAATACCGTTGCCAATACCTTTTTCGTCTATGCGTTCACCAAGCCACATAACAAGTGCAGAGCCTGCTGTGAAAGCGAGTACTATTACAAAACCTGCAAACCAAACGTCGAAAGGTTTTGTAACATTAAGCGCTCTGCTGTTTTTAAGATAAATAAAGTATGCAATACCCTGAATCATAGCCAAAATTACAGTTGCAAAACGGGTAAGCTGTGCTAACTTCTTTTGACCTTCTTCACCTTCTTTTGACCATTCTTGTAATCTTGTGAAAACAACTGTCAAAAGCTGAATGATAATTGAAGAGTTGATGTACGGGGTAACCGACAAAGCGAAGATTGCACCGTATTCAAGGCCGCCACCTGTCAAGATTGACAAGTAATTAAAAAAGCTATTGCTTTCAGTAGCGGTTTTCAAAACGTCAGGGTTTACAAAAGGAACGGGAATAACCGAACCTACACGGAATATAAGGATAATCATAATGGTAAAAAGAATCTTATTACGGATTTCTTTGATTACCCAAGCATTTTTTAATGTTTGAAACATTAAATCACCTCAGCCTTTCCGCCCAAAGCCTCGATTTTCTGGGAAGCAGATGCGGAATAAGCGTTTAGCTTAACGGTGAGCTTCTTAGTAAGCTTGCCGTTTGCTAAAACCTTTACAGGAAGGTTTGCTTTCTTGATTATTCCTTTGTTAGCTAAAGCCTCAGCATCAACTACACTTCCGTCTTCGAACTTTTCAAGAGCGGAAAGGTTGATTGCTATCCATTCTTCAGCAAAAATATTATTGAAGCCACGCTTAGGAACACGTCTTTGTAATGGCATCTGACCGCCTTCAAAGCCTGCTCTTATACCACGGCCTGCACGAGCCTTTTGACCCTTGTGACCTTTGCCTGCAGTTTTGCCTTGACCTGAACCGTGACCTCTACCTATACGCTTAGACTCTTTTGTAGAGCCGAGCGCAGGAGCTAATTCATGCATTTTCATTGTTCGCACCTCCTTGCTAATTTCGCGGGGTAAACCGCATTGTCACCGTATCGTGACCTATAGCGAACTTACGCTTTAACTTCTGTTGCTTCAACTAAGTGACAAACCTTGTTGATTTTACCTCTGGTAGCTGCGTTATCAGGCTGAATGGATTCATCGCCTAATTTGTGCAAACCTAAAGCTTCAACAGTAGCGATTTGGTCCTTTTTAGAACCAATTGTGCTCTTTACGAGCTTTACTTTGAGGCATGCAGCCTTCTTTGTTGCCATAATGCTGCTCCTCCTTAACCTACGATTTCCTTAACTGACTTGCCGCGGATTGCTGCGACCTGTTCAGCGCTGCGAAGTGATGCTAAGCCTTGGATGGTAGCACGCACTACGTTGCAAGGATTATTTGAACGTAAAGCCTTTGTACGGATATCGGTAATACCTACCATTTCAACAACCGCACGAACTGCACCGCCGGCAATAACACCGGTACCAGGAGCAGCGGGCTTCATAAGAACACGGCCTGCGCCGAAAGCACCGATAACTTCGTGTGGAATTGTTGTACCCTTTAATGCAACCTTAATAAGGTTCTTTTTAGCGTCTTCAATGCCCTTACGGATAGCGTCCGGAACTTCGCTTGCTTTACCAAGACCGAAGCCTACGATACCGTTACCGTCACCTACAACAACCAAAGCGGAGAATTTCATAATACGTCCGCCCTTAACGGTCTTAGATACACGGTTGATGGCAACTACGCGCTCTTTTAAATCTAATGTTGATGCGTCAATATTTGTAGCCAAAAGTATTCCTCCTTATTAGAACTTAAGGCCGCCCTCGCGGGCACCTTCGGCAAGCTCTTTAACACGGCCGTGGAAAATATATCCGCCGCGGTCAAAAACAACCTCGGTGATGCCCTTTTCAGCGGCACGAGCAGCAACTAACTGTCCAACTTTGCGAGCACCCTCTTTATTACCGCCGTTTCCTTCGAAATCCTTTTCGTTAGAAGCAGCTGCAACGAGAGTTACGCCGTTTACATCATCGATAAGCTGGGCGTAAATATTGCTGTTGGAGCGGAATACATCAAGGCGGGGACAAGCAGCTGTTCCGCTAATCTTAGCACGAACGCGCGCATGACGCTTAAGTCTTGCCTTATTTGTGTTAGGTCTACTAACCATTTTTCATACACTCCTTCTTTATTTCTTACCACCCTTAGCGGCTTTACCTTCTTTACGGCGAATGTGTTCGTCAACGTACTTGATACCTTTGCCCTTATAGGGTTCGGGAGGACGCTTTTCGCGAACTTCTGCCGCAAATTGACCAACCTTTTGCTTATCGGGACCGCTAATAATAATCGAGTTATTGTTCGGTACATCGATGGTGATACCATCAACTTCAGGCATAATAACCTGATGTGAAAAACCTAAGTTTAAAACAAGGTTTTTACCCTGCTTCTGTGCACGGTAACCAACGCCGTTAACCTCAAGCTCTTTCTTGTAGCCTTCAGTAACACCTACAACCATATTAGCGATAAGTGTACGGGTTAAGCCGTGTAAAGAACGGTGTTCTTTAACATCTGAAGGGCGGGTAACGATGATTTCATTGTTCTCCATAGTGATAGCCATTGCTTCACTGAAAGAATTTGAAAGTTCACCTTTAGGGCCCTTAACAGTAACCTGTGAACCGTTGATTTTAACATCAACACCAGCAGGAATTGTGATAGGTTTCTTTCCTATTCTTGACATTCCTCAGGCACCTCCTTACCAAACGAAAGCGAGAACTTCGCCGCCAACATTAGCTTTGCGAGCCTGCTTGTCTGTTAATATTCCCTTAGAGGTGGAAAGGATTGCTATACCAAGACCTTTCATAACTCTTGGCATATCCTCTACATTTGTGTAGATACGCAAACCGGGCTTTGATACTCTACGAATGCCGTTGATGATTTGCGATTTGTTTTGGCCGTATTTCAAAGTGATTTGAATTACGCCCTGCTTACCGTCTTCTTCTACGGTGAAGCTTTGTATATATCCCTCGTCAAGTAAAATTTGAGCGATTGCTTTCTTTACATTGGACGCAGGAATAGCTACCGAATCGTGTTTTGCTGAAGAAGCATTACGAATTCTCGTAAGCATATCAGCGATTGTATCGGTAATTTGCATGCCGTCAACCTCCTTTAGCTTTTATGCCTTACCAGCTTGCTTTCTTCACTCCGGGAATCTCACCTTTGTAAGCGAGTTCTCTGAAGCATATACGGCAGATGCCGTACTTGCGAAGATAAGCGTGGGGGCGACCACAGATTTTACATCTGTTATACTCTCTTGTAGAAAATTTAGCAGGGCGAGCCTGTTTCATTTTCATAGCAGTTTTAGCCATAATTCCTTCTCCTTACTTCGCAAACGAAGCGCCCATAAGAGTTAATAGCTCACGAGCCTCTTCATCTGTTTTAGCAGTGGTAACGAAAATAATATCCATACCACGTACTTTGTCAATCTTATCATAGTCGATTTCAGGGAATATCAACTGTTCTTTAACGCCCATAGCATAGTTGCCGCGGCCGTCGAAAGCGTCGGGGTTGATACCTCTGAAGTCACGTACTCTAGGTAGTGCTGCGTTGAAAAGTCTTTCAACAAATTCATACATGCGTTCTCCTCTAAGAGTAACCTTTGCGCCGATAGGCATACCTTCACGAAGCTTAAAGTTCGCTACGGATTTCTTTGCGCGGCAGGGAACAGCCTTTTGACCGGTAATTTTGCCTAAATCGTTAACGATAGCATCGATTACCTTAGTGTTGTCCTTTGCTTCGCCTGCGCCTACATTTATTACGACTTTATCGAGCTTCGGAATCTGCATAACGCTCTTATAGCCGAATTTCTTCATCAATGCAGGTGCTACTGATGCTTTATATTCATTAGCTAAATTTGACATTGTGTATTCCTCCTACTCTTAAAAAGTCTCTTTGCACTTTTTGCAAATGCGTTCTTTTGTGCCGTCCTCGTAAACCTTGTAGCCTACGCGGGTGGGCTTATTACATTTAGGGCAAACAACTTGTAACTTGCAAGCATAGATTGCGCTTTCGGTTTCGATGATACCCGAAGGGTCACCGGCCTTGCGCGGCTTAGCATGCTTTTTAACCATGTTGATGCCTTCTACGATTACTTTACCCTCTTTAGGGCTAACCTCAAGAACCTTACCGGGCTTATTGCGGTCCTTCTTATCTCCTGTGAGGAGTACTACGGTATCACCGGTTTTAATGTGAAGCTTACTCATTTTCCATTACCTCCCATTAAAGTACTTCCGGAGCAAGAGAAAGAATCTTAGTATAATCCTTCTCACGAAGCTCACGGGCTACCGGTCCAAAAATACGGGTACCACGGGGGTTTTTGTCATCACGAATGATAACAGCCGCATTTTCGTCAAATCTGATGTATGTGCCATCTTTACGGCGAAGACCTTTTGCAGAACGAACTACAACTGCCTTAACTACATCGCCCTTCTTAACAGTACCGCCGGGTGCTGCTTTCTTAACAGAAGCAACGATAACATCGCCAATGTTGGCATACCTCCTTCTGGCGCCTCCAAGAACACGGATGCGCATAATTTCTTTTGCACCTGTATTGTCGGCAACCTTGAGGTAACTCTGTTGTTGTATCACAGTGGTTTCCTCCTTTAAGACTACTTCGCCTTTTCGATGATTTCAACCACACGCCATCTCTTATCTTTAGAAAGGGGTCTGGTTTCCATAACTAATACTCTGTCGCCTATGCCACAGGTATTGTTTTCATCGTGTGCCTTAAGTCTGATAGTGTTTTTGATAATCTTCTTATAGAGTGGGTGCTTAACGTTGTCTTCAATAGCAACTACAACGGTTTTATCCATTTTGTCACTTACAACCTTACCAACTCTTGTTTTACGAAGGTTTCTTTCGCTCATCTCGCTTTACCTCCCTTTATTAAGCGTTCTTGCTGTCGTTGATTTCGGTTTCGCGAATAAGAGTCTTAACGCGAGCGATATCTTTTTTAACAGCAGTTATACGCATTGGGTTTTCGAGCTGGTTAATAGCAAGTTGGAAACGAAGCTTATATAATTCGTCCTTAAGGTCTATCAACTTATCGTTGAGCTCTTTCAAATTTAATTCTTTAAATTCTTTAATTGCCATTATTGCTCACCACCCATTTCCTGTTTGGTTACAAACTTGCACTTAATAGGAAGTTTGTTAGCAGCGAGACGCATAGCTTCACGAGCCAACTCCTCGCTAACGCCGCCAATTTCAAACATTACGCGGCCCGGTTTTACAACCGATACCCAATATTCCGGTGAACCTTTACCTGAACCCATTCGAGTTTCAGCAGGCTTTTCAGTAATCGGCTTATCGGGGAATATTTTAATCCATACTTTACCGCCACGCTTGATATAACGAGTCATAGCAATACGGGCAGCTTCTATCTGGTTAGAGGTGATCCACGCTGGTTCAGTTGCCTGAAGACCGAAATCGCCGTGTGTTACGGTGTTACCCCTAAGAGCCTTACCTGTCAAACGACCGCGGTGTACTCTACGATATTTTACGCGCTTAGGCATTAACATTAGCGGGTGCCTCCTTCCTTCTTTTGGCGACGGTTGTCACTAAGAACTTCACCCTTGTAAATCCAAACCTTAACGCCGATTTTACCATAAGTGGTATCTGCTTCAGCAAAGCCGTAGTCGATATCAGCGCGGAGGGTTTGTAGCGGGATAGTACCTTCGTGATACTGTTCGCTTCTTGCAATTTCAGCACCGCCGAGACGACCTGAAACTTGAGTTTTGATACCCTTAACGCCAAGACGCATTGCTCTGCCAATAGCGAGCTTCATAGCGCGGCGGAAAGAGATACGTTTTTCTAACTGAGTTGCAATATTTTCAGCAACTAACTGTGCATCGGCATCGGGAGCCTTAATCTCAACGATATTAACTACAACTGTTTTGCCGAGCTTTGCCTGACAGGTTTCGCGTAATTTTTCAATTTCGCTGCCGTTACGGCCAATAACCATACCAGGTTTTGCACAGTGGATGTGTAATCTTACACGCTTTTCATCACGTTCGATTTCGATTTTAGAAATACCTGCAGAATAAAGAGTTTTCTTAAGGTATTTACGGAGGTTATAGTCCTCAACCAAAGTATCACCGAAAACGTTGTCCTTGGCAAACCAACGTGAGTCCCAGTTTTTGATAACACCTACACGAAGTCCGTGTGGATTAACTTTCTGACCCATAACTTAAACCTCCTTCTTAGATTTCGCGTTCTTTAAGAACGATAGTCATATGGCTTGTTCTCTTCAAGATGCGATGTGCTCTGCCGTGATCCTTCGGACGAATTCTCTTAAGAGTAGGTCCGGGGCATACAAAGCATTCTGCAACGTAAAGACGAGAAACATCCATATTATGATTGTTTTGTGCATTCGCAATAGCTGACGCTAAAAGCTTTTCTAAATACTCACAAGCGGACTTAGGAGTAAACTTTAAGATAGCCATAGCTTTGTCAGCATCTTGATTACGGATTAAATCCATAACAATTTTCACCTTACGGGGTGAAATGCGAGCATATTTGAGTATTGCTCTTGCTTCCATTGTTTAACTCTCCTTTACTTACCGCTGGTCTTAGAGCCTGCGTGGCCTTTGAATGTTCTTGTGGGTGCAAACTCACCGAGCTTGTGTCCAACCATATCCTCTGTAACATAAACCGGAACGTGCTTGCGTCCGTCATGTACTGCAAAGGTGTGTCCGACGAAATCGGGGAATATGGTGGATGAACGGCTCCAGGTTTTAAGAACACGCTTTTCGCCGGCTTCATTCATTTCTAACACCCTTTTAAGCAACACAGGTTGCACATAAGGGCCTTTTTTAACGCTTCTTCCCATAATCAGGTCTCCTTTCGTGGACTATTTACGACGCTTAACAATATATTTATTGCTTTGCTTATTTTTCTTACGGGTTTTGTAACCCAAGGTGGGTTTACCCCAAGGGGTAACAGGGCCGGGACGGCCGATAGGTGACTTACCTTCACCACCACCGTGAGGGTGATCGCAGGGGTTCATTACAGAACCACGAACGGTAGGTCTCCAACCCATGTGGCGCTTACGACCTGCTTTACCATAGTTAATGTTGGCATGTTCAGGATTTGAAACAGTACCAATTGTTGCCATGCAGCTTGCAGGAACGTTACGAAGTTCGCCTGAAGGCAAACGTAAAAGTGCCATACCGTTTTCTTTAGCCATAAGCTGAGCCATATTACCAGCTGAACGAGCAAGCTGCGCGCCCTTACCGGGGTAAAGCTCAATATTATGAATAAAGGTACCAACGGGGATGTTTATAAGTGGTAATGCGTTACCAACCTTAATGTCGGCATCAGGACCGCTTACTACAACATCGCCAACCTTTAAATCTTGAGGAGCTATGATGTAGCTCTTAACGCCATCTTCATATTGAATGAGGGCGATAAATGCAGAACGGTTGGGATCGTATTCAAGAGTCATAACTGTTGCGGGGATACCGAAACGGTTTCTCTTGAAATCGATAATTCTGTATTTTCTCTTATTTCCGCCGCCTCTGTGACGAACGGTGATTCTGCCGTAGCTATTTCTACCGGCATTTTTCTTTAATGCTGTAAGCAAACTTCTTTCAGGTGCTACCTTAGACAATTCGGAATAATCCATAGTTGTCATATTACGGCGACCGTTAGTAGTCGGCTTATAATGTTTAATAGCCATCTTAATTTCACTCTCCTATTTTGGCTTAGCGAAGCCATCTTAATTATGACTTCATACATCACCGGAAATTTCGCTGCGCTCTTTAGACGGGACTTTGCTCGCATAATCTACGATTCTGGCTGCGCTCTGTCCCTTCTAATATCTTCCCTGCCTTCTTGAAAAACGCTTGACACGTTTTTCGCCTACAAGGTGTTTTTTCGCCGCACTTGTCACCGAAAAAACGATATTTTCTAAATGTATAGCGATTTCCAAGCAAAACTCTTAGATTTTATACAAGACCGTCAAAGAATTCGATAGGCTTAGAATCTGCTTTAAGTGTAACAATGGCCTTCTTCCAAGAAGCCGTATAGCCGCTGTAGCGACCCATACGCTTTTCTTTACCGCGTACACTAATGGTGTTAACCTTCGCAACCTTTACCTTGAAGAGTTTTTCAACTGCTTCTGCGATTTCAATCTTGTTAGCATCTTTTGCTACCTTGAAGGTGTATTTCTTATCGGCAATACCTGCCATGCTCTTTTCGGTGATAACCGGAGCAAGTATGATATCTTGAGCGATTTTCATTATGCATATACCTCCTCAAGTTTTGCTACCGCACCCTTAACAATTACCAAAGTATCAGCATTGATAATGTCATAAGTGTTGATAGTATTGATTTGAGCAGATTTAGCGCCCTTGATGTTTGCGATGCTCTTAACAGCGAATGCATCGTTATTTTCAAGAACAACAAGAACCTTCTTGCCTGCGCCGATAGCCTTTAAGCAATCAGCAACAACCTTGGTCTTGTAAGCTTCGAGCTTTAATTCGTCTAAAACGATAAGGCTATTCTGAAGAACCTTATCAGATAAAGCTGACTTAAGAGCCAATCTGCGAACCTTCTTGTTGAGAGAGTAAGAATAATCTCTCGGCTTCGGAGCGTGAACTACGCCACCGTGTCTCCACTGGGGAGCGCGTGTAGAACCTTGTCTAGCGTGACCGGTTCCCTTTTGTCTCCAAGGTTTTTTACCGCCACCGGAAACTTCTGTGCGGGTGAGAGTGGACTGTGTACCCTGGCGTTGATTTGCAAGGTAGTTTACAACTGCTGCATGCATAACAACTGCGTTGGGGCTGATTCCGAATATAGCATCGCTTAATGTGATTTCACCAACATTTTCGCCTGCCATATTTAATACTGCTACATTAGGCATAATATTTTACTCTCCTTCCCTTAAGCTTTAACGCTATCGAAAAGAACTACGATTCCGCCCTTAGGACCGGGAACGGCACCCTTAACAGCGATGATATTCTTTTCTGCGTCTACTTTTACTACACTAAGGTTTTGAACAGTTACGCGTTCGTTACCTAAGTGACCTGCCATTTTCTTTCCCTTGAAAACTCTTGCAGGGTCAATAACACCCAAAGAGCCGCCGTGACGATGTACAGGACCTGTACCATGAGATTCTTTAAGACGGCCAAAGTTCCAGCGCTTTACAACGCCTGCGTAACCTTTACCCTTTGAAGTACCTCTTACGTCTACGGTTTCACCTTCAGCAAAGATGTCAGCCTTAAGAATATCGCCAACATTTACAGCAGAAGTATCTTCTAATCTGAATTCGCGAAGAACCTTCTTAGGAGCTACATCGCCCTTTGCAAAGTGACCTTTCATAGGTTTGTTTACTTTAGAAGCCTTTAAATCGCCATAACCGATTTGTACTGCTTCATAACCGTCGTTCTCAATTGTTTTCTTCTGTGCTACAACACAGGGGCCTGCTTCAATTACAGTAACCGGAACAACATTTCCGTTTGCATCAAAAAGCTGAGTCATGCCAAGCTTCTTGCCAACGAGACCTTTTTTCATTTTGTTTTCCTCCTTTGGTTATTGGTTGGGTTTCCCCAACATGACCGTTAGTGCCGAATCGACTACCTTAATATATATTAAAGCTTGATTTCGATTTCAACACCGGCGGGGAGCTCAAGACCTGTTAAAGCTTCAACAGTTTTGTTTGAAGGTCTTATAACATCGATGAGCCTTTTGTGTGTTCTCATTTCGAACTGTTCGCGGCTGTCTTTATATTTGTGTACAGCGCGAATGATTGTTACAACTTCCTTTTCGGTGGGTAGCGGTACGGGACCTGATACCCTAGCACCTGTACGTTTAGCGGTTTCTACAATTTTCTCTGCAGACTGGTCTACAAGTGCGTGGTCGTAACCTTTGATTCGAATTCGAATTTTTTCTTTCACTGCCATGTGAATTTCGCCTCCTTAAGTAGTTGGCGGGCAAAAACTTACACCGCGCCGTGTTTTTCATCACTGCGCAATATAAAACCGGCATTGCTGGGGTTACAGTCAATTCCGGACGGCAAATCGCTTTGCCGTTGTATACAAGGTCGCAAGTTTCCTTATATACTCCTTTTCGTTCGCCCGGTTTAAAATCGGACATACTCCGCAGAAATTTCCCCGAACGAATCGGGCCACCTCCTGCATCAACGCATGTTTACACACTATGTCATCATAGCGTACTTTGCTATGTTACCATAAGTAAATACAAAAATCAAGTGTTTTTTTAAAAAATTTTTAAGATTTTTTAGCATAATAACATCACCCTCTACATATTGTGTTTGGTGTGAATTTATACCACAATTAACCGCATTTTGTTAAATAAAATATTTTTAAAATCTTGACAAACTTCTATCATTTTTTCAAGCTTCTTATAATATACTTTTATTACCGAATGTAAAAATGAAAGGTGAAGGAACAATGAACGGTTTTTATCCCGAAGGAAAGCTTTATAGCTTTAGTGAGAACAAAAGAAGTATGTCAAGTCTTGCTGCTTTAGCAGAAGCACAAATGAAAGAAACGGTATTAGAAGCACCTGTTATTATGTGCGACACCGAACACAACCTTATAGTAGACCTTGGTTGCATTAAGGGAATTATCCCCCGAAACGAAGGTGCTTTAGGTATAGCCGACGGCACAACAAGAGATATTGCACTTATATCCCGCGTTGGCAGAACGGTATGCTTTATAATAACAGCATTTAAAAGTGATGCTCAAGGTAAAACGGTTGCTATACTATCCCGCCGCCGCGCACAAGAGCTATGCCGCGAGTATATGCTTTCAACCCTTGCTTGCGGAGATATAGTAGATGCAAAAATTACGCATTTAGAATCTTTTGGTGCTTTTTGCGATATAGGCTGCGGTAATGTAGCGCTACTGCCGATAGATGCAATATCGGTTTCGCGTATATCCCACCCTAAAGACCGCTTTTGCACAGGTGATAACATAAAAGCGGTTATTAAATCAATTAGTGATGACGGAAAAATAACCCTTTCCCATAAAGAGCTTTTAGGCACCTGGGAAGAAAATGCCTGTGAGTTTTCTGCAGGGCAAACGGTTACGGGTGTAATCCGCAGCGTTGAAGATTATGGCGTATTTGTTGAAATAACCCCCAACCTTGCAGGTCTTGCCGAGCCTAAAGAGAATGTTAAGGTCGGTCAGCAAGCAAGCGTATATATTAAAAGTATTTTAAGGGATAAAATGAAAATAAAGCTTATCATTATAGATAGCTTTGATTCGAGCTACTCACCTGAAATTAAATACTTTATCCCCGAAAACCGCATTACCGAGTGGGATTATTCTCCCAAAAACTGTTATAAACAAATCACAACCAAATTTTGCGGTTGATATCTTGTAAAAGAAAATATTTTTGGGTATAATATTTTTATCAATCTTCGGAAGTGATAAAAATGTTAATAGATTTTCATACCCACGCTTTTCCCGAGAAAATTGCACAAAAGGCTATCGAAAAATTAAGTTATGTATCAGGTGGACTTACCCCCTACACCAACGGCACTTTTTTCGACCTGAAAAGACTATTCTCACAAAGCGGTGTTGATAAGGCGGTGGTACTGAACATTGCCACCAATGCCACCCAACAAAAAAATGTAAACGATTTTGCAGCATCTATAAACGATGGGCAAAACATTTTCGCCTTTGGCTCGGTTTTCCCCGATGCACCCGATGCTTTGGAAGAGCTTGAACGGATTAAAACTTTAGGACTAAAGGGTGTAAAGCTTCACCCCGATTATCAACAGTTTTCGGTGGATGATGAAAAAATGAAGCCCATTTATAAAAAAATCGGCGAGCTTGGACTTATCACTGTTTTTCACGCAGGGCAGGACTACGGCTTTCCTCCACCCTACGGCGCCACACCCGAAAAGTTAGAAAAAGCGCTTAAGTGGTTTTCTTCCCCTGTTATTGCCGCCCACTTTGGCGGTATTGGCTACAGTAAAGAAGTTTTCGAAAGGCTAAGCGGCAAAGACCTTTATTTGGATACCTCTTTTGGTTATGGTTCCTTGCCAAAATATTACGCGCAAAAGATTATTGATACCCACGGCGCCGATAAAATCCTTTTTGGTACAGATAGTCCTTGGCATACCTCCGAAATGGAACTGAAGCTTTTAAATACTCTCGAAATATCACACGCCGACTGGGAAAAGATAACCCACAAAAACGCAGAAAAATTATTAGGTATATAAAAACACGCCATCTCAACCGAGATGGCGTTTAATTTTAAAACTCTTTAATTATATATAAATTACCGGGGTTGTCGGCATAATAGCATATTCCGTCCCAAAAATCAATAAGCTCAGGCTCGGTAGGGTTTTCAAAAGTTTTAAACAACTCTTGCGTTTTAGTTTTAGGGTTAATAATCCTTATTGCAGGTATATTCACCTTGTCGTGTCCAAAGCCTTCAAGCGAGTAAATCTTATCTTCATGCACGCAAGCACCCTGAATAAAGCGATGATATTCGCATTCGAAGGAATCTATAATATCCTTTTCATTAAGCACAACCCTGTTAGCACCTAGCGTAGCATCAAATTCACCATCAGAAACAAGGGGTAATTTAAAGGAAAAATATTTTGTAGTTCTATCACTGTCACGCATTACAAAACCGTAATAAATACCCGATTTAATATCAGCTACAAAGTTACCGTAAGGGCGAGTATCCTTTTTTTCGGGCGAACACCAAAGCTTATTGTTTTCTACAAACCCGATTTCTATAACTTGAACCAATTCACCCGTAAAACTATCGCCGTTTCTTTTCATGCGGTAAGCACAGCAAACACCCATTCGGCGATTGTCGCATTTTGAATAGTTATTATACACATTAGTATAAAGTAGCGGAAACTCATCGCTTTCAGAATAAAATTCTTTGCCGAAAAATACCGAGTTACTGTGTGGCATTATAACATCCATTTTATCCAATATAAAAATGCACGATTCGGCAGAATCGCCTGCTCTCATTTTTGCAAGGTCGTAAACCGCACATTTACCTGCGTGATTGAAGCGAAATAATAAATCATTCCATATGGAGCCGTCCTGACCTTCCATAATATTGCCTATTTTTTCAAGTATCATTATATCACCAAAACAATTATAATGTTTTAGGCGATTCGTGTCAACTTCCTCTATAGGTAGTCACGCATTTGGGCAGTGAGTTTTTCTTCTAAGTGAATAAGGCGTTTACATATATCCTTTGACCTTTCATCAGCCGCGGCATACTCGTTAAGGTATTTATTAAGCGATTTAACCCCCATATTGCAGCCGTCGGTCATAAGCCCTGCAATAGTAGAGTCTGATTCGTTAACCATAAGCTTCATATTGGTTTTCATCCAAGACATACCTTTAGCTATTGGGTTGGGCTCCTTGCCATCATCGTGGTAACGCTCAAGCAGTTCTTCAATTTGAGTATTAAGCTCGCTGTGTTCATCCTTGCATGCATTAAGTGCCGATTTTAATTCTTCACTTTTTACATAGTCTATAACATCATCAATAGATGCTATACCCATTTTCACCCCTGCATCACATTCGCGAAGCAGCTTTATAGTATCTTGTTCTATCATTTATATCACTCCTTAAAAATATTGTAGCCATTTTTATAAAACATATTTACAAAATTTTGTTTATATAATTTAAGGGGTGATATTATGAAAGAAAAAATTAAAGTGTTTGCGGTTTCTATTTCTATTGCACTGGCGGTAGGTGCACTTTCTGCGTTTTTTACCAGAAACAGTATGGGCATTTACAACAATATTGTCAGACCATTACTCTCGCCGCCGTCGTGGCTGTTCCCTGTGGTGTGGACTATTTTGTTTATCCTTATGGGTATTAGCGCGGCAATAATTTATCTTAATAAAACCGCAACTACACTTCAAAAAAATTCAGCACTGCTAACTTATGTGCTAAGCCTTTTTGTAAACTTCTTTTGGAGTCTAATTTTCTTTAATCTTAGGGCATTTTTATTTGCATCTATTTGGATTTTGCTACTTTTGTACCTAATTGTGAGAACAATAATGAAGTACTACAAAATAGATAAAACCGCCGCCTTTTTGCAAATCCCGTATTTAGTGTGGGTAAGCTTTGCAACATATTTAACCTTTGCAATATGGTTTTTAAACTGGTAATGAAAAAGAACGAAGATATTTCTTCGTTCTTTTTTTGGAACCGACACTCAAACGGGTCCGGTCTTAAAACATAATTTTCTTAAATTAAGGGTAATCAATTTTGTATGTATCTTTACAAGTTTTTGTTAACCTGATATAAATAAGATGCATTGCTTTAAATAAATTGTATTTTTTAAGCACAATCAATGCATACTCGGAACATGTTGGTTTGCATAAGCATAATCTTCTATACTCTTCAGGTGCATAGTGTTGATAACATTCAACACAAAATATTAATAGTTTTTTCATTCCAAATAAAACTGAAATAAAAATACTACCTACTATTAACATTATAACATATGTGATATTTGATAAAAAATAGTTGTCTGCAATTGTCACAATAACAATTCCCATACCACTACCCAAAAAGATCAAAAATATGAACAATAAGACCGGAGACCATATTGTAGTCTTCGGTCTTATTATAGTTTTATTTAGAACATATTCTTTTGCTTCTATTTGACTTTTATTGTCACTTTGGATCATTTTGTAAAAATAGTAAACTCTGCCGCTTTTCCTGTGAATATAGTAAATGTTCCATAATCACCATTTTTCAGGGTTACTGCATAGCTATTGCAAACCATAAATTGATTACCGTATTGCTCTTTGATATTTTGCGCAACACATTCAACGGTATCAATATCATTTTTAGTTATAACAACATCATCCTCGCCCACAATAAAACATATAAGCTTACCGTCTTCTAATAAAACCTGTCTTCTGCCACTTTTAAGCTTGGCTACGGGTCCATCTACCCATCCAGCTAAATTCTTAGAATTAGCTCTCTTCATACCTTCTAAACATCCTGATAATCCTGCCATAATTAGCACCTCCAAATTTTTTGTCGAATAACGACTAAATTCATTATATGACACTTTGTCATAATTGTCAAGTAAAAAATATGACATAATGTCATTAGAGGTGTTTTTATGAAAAACAATTTAAAATTATTGCGTAAAAGCAATGGGTATACACAAATTGCAGTTCAAATGAAAACTGGTATTGAACAAGCGCTCCTTTCTAAATTTGAAAACGAAGAAAGGGTGCCACCTACAGAAACACTAATAAGACTTGCGGATTTCTATAATGTTAGCATTGATTACATTTTATGCAGAACCAACAACCCTAAAGTGCAAAAATAAGCCGTGAAATCCACGGCTTATTTTTATAGCATAAAAGAGGTAATAAATCAATGCGAAGCATTGTATGTATAATTCGTGGCGAAGCCACACCGAACTTATTACCTATTACTTCTTACTTATTACTTCCCAAAAATCCCGTATCAAACTTTATTTTGAAGTAAGAGTGAAGAGGTAGGAAGTAAGAAGTAAAATCCCGCCCACTTACGTGAACGGGATTTTTGGGAGTTTTGAACTTAATGACACGAATAAAATGTGCCTGAAAACCGAGTTGTTTATTCAATGATAAGATTATTTGACTTTATTTTTTTCAAACATTCATCGCATATTGGAATATCACGAGTTCCAACGTCATTTTTGATTCTATACTTACTGTTACTTGTTCTTTTAAAACAAATCATACATTTACTATCTTTTACATTAGATAAAAACTTAATTTTTTTGCATTTATACTTATCGTTTGCTACCTCTTGCTTTAATAAGTCTGCGCGCAAAATCGCTTCCTTGATTTTCTTTTCTGTGATTTTATCATAGTTCTTTGTAAAATACACAATCGCATAGATTATCAAAATCAGCAAAGGAATTGCAAGCCACAACAATCCAAGTTGATAAGAGCCAGATAAAACTCCAATTATCAAGATAGGATATAGTATGTAAAGAAAAGGAGACAATGCCTTTCGTCTCGCTTTTTGCTCTTCTCTTTGCTTAGATATTTCGGTGGCTTCAGGATAATTTTCAAATTCCTGATACCTGTACTGATACTTGATTCTCAAAATGTTAACACTCCTTAATGAAACAAAATAGTATAATTAATAAAAAATATTTAATGGTTTACTTTTCAACATCACTGATAATCATTCCATTCACAACTTTTCTTACCGTTGTTTTACTATACCCATCACAATCATATGTAGGCAAATACGATGTCCTTGAAAATTCAATAAGATGTTGCATTAAATTAAAATAATTTTCTATAACATCTTGGGAAAAGTTAGGTTTGTGATGCAGAATTCTTTCTTTAAATTTTTTAAATGAATGCCAACTTTTAGCGTTATATCTTATTACCGATTGAACAAATATATAGAAACGTTGTTTATCCAAATGATGAAAGCTATCAGGATTCATAGTAATCCACAATACAAAACTTTCCTCAACAGGATTTTTATGATGTATCATAAAAAACTCTTAACTATAGTTTACTTTTTGCTGTTTTAATTGAAGCAATCAATAAAATACGAATAGTCGAACAGGTTTTATCAATAGACTTATATGTTGCTTCATCAATATAGTCAGTTTTCAAAAGCATTTCAAGCCATTTGCCCGTTTCACTCGCTTCTTTCAAGGCAATCTCAAGTTTAGCAATGAAATCTGCACGGCTATGACCATATTTGCTTTCTGCAATATTGGCACAGACACTTGTAGCACTTCTGCCAATTTGGTTAGAAATTATAGTTTCGTGTTTTGCCCTTAATTCTTTTGTGAGTTTCAAAACATCAACAGATAACTGCATAGATAAATCTGAAAGTTTATCCTCTTTCATTGCTATCACCTCACTTGCTAGAAAGATTATACCATACATTTGCACAATGTGCAACATCTCACGTGAATGCGTGTATTTGCGTCGCAGACGCAACATCGTTGGCGAAGCCACATCGTTTGTGCGAAGCACAACACTGTTTACCGAAGGCAACCTCGTTTTGTGTCCGCTCATTGAAAACGATGTTCTCGCTTTGCTCGAAATGATGTTGACCGCAAGCGGTCAAACGATGTTGCGTCCTACGGACACAAACACAAAAAGAAACACTTCCCAAAAGGAAGTGTTTCTTTTTGGCGCCCCAAACAGGACTTGAACCTGTGACACTGCGGTTAACAGCCGCATGCTCTACCGACTGAGCTATTAGGGCAAAGTGTTGGCATCTACCTATTTTCCCGGGCAGCCTCCCGCCAAGTATCTTCGGCGCAAGCGAGCTTAACTTCCGTGTTCGGTATGGGAACGGGTGGACCCTCGCCGCAATCAACACCAACTTCTTTTGCGTGCCTTTCGGCACTCTATATTAAACAGTATGCACTGTTTAACGC
>JAZUPK010000003.1:0-13621 GCA_045605125.1 Acutalibacteraceae bacterium
CCAATTTATGGATATTATGGCGCTTAATGAAGAAATGGACGATAGCGAACTTAACGATGAAACCTTTGATTTGGGTACAGCCCCTGCAATGCCGCTTTTTAATAAAATTTTCGGCAATATAACGGGTGGCAACGCTCAAGATAAGGAAAAAACTGAAACTAAAGAAAAAGATACCGAAAAGCCTAAAAAGAAACGCCGTAAGTTTATGGAGCAGTACTGCACAAATCTTACTGAAAAGGCAAGAGACGGCAAAATAGATGTTATTATAGGCAGGGATAAGGAATTGTATAGAACAATTCAAATACTCTCTCGCCGCTCAAAAAACAATCCTTGTTTAATAGGCGAACCGGGCGTAGGTAAGACCGCTATAGCTGAAGGATTAGCACTACAAATTGCAAACAAAAAAGCCCCTGCAAGACTACTTGATAAGGAAATTCACCTTTTAGACCTTACAGGACTTGTTGCAGGCACTCAGTTCAGGGGTCAGTTTGAAAGCCGAGTAAAAGGTTTAGTTTCCGAAATTAAGGAAGCAGGCAATATAATTTTGTTTATTGATGAAATTCATAACCTTGTAGGTGCGGGGGATTCTGCAGAAGGCTCCATGAATGCTGCCAATATATTAAAGCCTGCATTATCCCGTGGTGAAATTCAGGTAATAGGTGCTACCACATTTAAAGAATATAGGAAGTATATTGAAAAGGATGCCGCACTCGAACGCCGTTTCCAACCGGTTACTATTGAAGAGCCTTCTATTGCTGAGGCTGAAGAAATTTTAATGGGTGTAAAAAGCTACTATGAAGGCTTCCACAATGTAGTTATCCCTAACGAAATTGTTAAAAAGGCAGTTTTACTTTCTGAACGCTATGTAACCGACCGCTATTTGCCCGATAAGGCTATAGACCTTTTGGATGAAGCCTGCGCATGTGCTAGTCTTGCTAATAAGGCAATTGATGAGCTTTATATGGCAAATAAAAAGGTGGCAGAATATTCGGTTAAATTAGAAGAGCTTGAAGCCGATGTAGAAAACCCCGATTATGAAAAATTGGCGCTTGTTAAGTCGGAGCTTGAAAAATACAGAGCAAAATCCGAAGAGCTTTGCTCATCAGCACTGAATAATACCGTAACCGATATGGATATTGCAAAGGTTATTGAGCTTTGGACAGGTATTCCTGCTTCTAAAATTCAGGAAAGCGAGCTTAAAAAGTTGAGCTATTTAGAAGAAACCTTAAACCAGCGAATTATCGGTCAAACCGAAGCGACAAAGCTTGTTGCAAGTGCGGTTAAGCGTTCGCGCGTACAAACAAGTAAGCAACACCGCCCTGCATCCTTTATATTTGTAGGTCCTACAGGTGTTGGTAAAACCGAGCTTGTAAAGGTGCTTTCTGAACAGTTATTTAGCACACCGGAAACGCTAATCCGCCTTGATATGTCGGAATTTATGGAGAAGCATTCAGTATCTCGCATTATTGGTGCCCCTCCGGGATATGTTGGCTACGATGAAGCGGGTCAGCTTACCGAAAAGGTTAGAAGAAAGCCGTATTCGGTAGTTCTTTTTGATGAGATTGAAAAAGCTCACCCTGACGTTTTAAATATTCTTTTACAGATTTTAGATGATGGCCGAGTAACCGATGCACAGGGTAGAACAGTAAACTTTGAAAATACAGTTATTGTTATGACTTCAAATGCGGGCAGCGAAAACAAGGGTAACCTTTTAGGCTTCGGTAAAACAGAGGGGGATGCTTCAAAGGAAAAGGCATTAAAGGCTTTAGAAGGCTTTTTACGCCCCGAGTTTATTGCTCGTGTTGACGAGATTGTGGTATTTAATCCGCTTGATACCGAAACTCTTACAGGTATTGCCGCTATTATGCTCCAAGAATTAAAGGATGCTTTAAAGGAAAAACTTATTGACTTTAAGTACGATAAAAAGCTTTGCGAATATTTGGCAAATAAATGCGACTCGGCTAAACGAGGAGCTCGTGACCTTAGAAACCTTATCCGCCGTGAACTCGAAAATATGATTGTTGATATTATTGTTGATAAGGGTGAGGGTAGTGTAAGCAAAATTACCGCTACAGCTAAAGAAGAAATTGTATTAAAAACAGAATAAAGTAAAACCGTCCCACAGTTGGTGGGACGGTTTTTTATTTTGCTTAGCAGCAGGTATTGCAACCGTTGTCGCAACCGCAGCCGGTGTTGTTAGAGCCCCAACCGCCACAGCAGAAGAGAATGAGGATTAAAATTATAATCCAAGTACAACCATTATTATTACACATTTAAAAGACCTCCTTTTTTGTCTTCATCACATACTATGCAAAAAAATTTTGTATGTTACAAATTTAGGGTATTGACTTTTCCTGACTTTTGTGTATAATTAAAGTCAGAGAAAGTCAAAAAGGAGAATTTTAATGCGGTTAAGCGATATAATAACAAATGAGATTATGAGAATGTTAAACGAATCGGAGGTAAACACCGCCGAAATTCAGCGTAACGAGTTTGCGGCGCTTATGGGCTGTGCTCCAAGTCAAATTAACTATGTTTTATCTTCTCGTTTCACACCTGAGCACGGTTATATTATCGAAAGCCGTCGCGGTGGCGGGGGATATATTCGCATAAAGCGTATAAGTCTAAATCATACATCAGCTATAATGCACATTATAAATTCTATAGGCGATAGGATAGATGCTTTAAGCACGCGTATTGTTATTGAAAATTGTCTTGAG
This sequence comes from Acutalibacteraceae bacterium, assembly GCA_045605125.1. Lineage (GTDB taxonomy): Bacteria > Bacillota > Clostridia > Oscillospirales > Acutalibacteraceae > UBA737. The sequence goes on from JAZUPK010000003.1 coordinate 2,721, forward strand.
ACTAAGCTAATTGAACAAAAACAGGCCAGTCTTATGTACGCAGCGCTTTCGAATACCGCGTTACAGGCTATTCCGCCTGCTTTACGTCATTGTTTACGAGCTGCAATCTTGAAGCAAATGCTTTTAACCCTAATTTAAAGGAGGCTTTTTAAATGTTTTGTGAAAAATGTGGAAAAAATCACGCCACTACACATATAAAAACGGTAGTAAACGGTATTGTGCGTGAATATAATCTTTGTGAAAATTGTGCTAAAGATTTTAGTTATAGTGATAATACACTTACAGGAATGTTAGCTTCAATGTTTGGGGATATAACAAATATTTCAAGTATGGTTGAACAAAAACAATGTCCGGTTTGTAAAAGTAGTTTTACCGATATTGCTAAAAGTGGAAAGGCCGGTTGTACCGAATGTTATAAAACTTTTTATAGCGAACTTTTGCCTTATTTAAAGCGTGTTCACGGCAGCACTAAGCATGTGGGTAAAATTCCGAACAATGCGCCGTTAATGGCGAAACCAAAGACTGAAACAATAGAAGATTTACGCGCAAGGCTATCCCAACTTGTAATAGAAGAAAATTACGAACAAGCGGCAATAGTAAGGGATAAAATTAAAGAAATGGAGGCTAAAAATAATGAGTAGTTGGTACCAAACTAAAGGTCCTAGAGACGATATTGCAGTAAGCAGTCGCATAAGGCTTGCAAGAAATTTAAGTGGTATTCCATTTCCGGCGCGTATGACTAATACTGAGCGTGCCGAGCTTAACGCTAAGGTTAAAAAGGCGATTATGGAAAGCAATACTCCGTTTGCTAAAAATCTTAAATACATTGATATGCGCGATGTACCCGAAACCCAAAAATACGCTATGGTAGAGCGCCATATAATTAGCCCCGAATTTGCAAAATTAAAGGAAGAAAGCGCTGTTATACTTTCTCCGGATGAAAGCATAAGCATTATGATTGGTGAAGAAGATCATATAAGAATACAGGTGATAAGTGCGGGATTACAGCTTGCCGAAGCGTATGACATTGCCGAAAGAATAGACAGCCTTTTACATGGCTCTTTACAATTTGCTTTTGATAGTAATTTAGGCTTTTTAACCGAATGTCCTACCAATTTAGGCACAGGGCTCAGGGCTTCGGTAATGCTGCATTTACCTGCGCTTGAAAATAGTGGCGAAATTGAAGAGCTTGCTAATTCGATAGCGAAAATAGGCTTTACTGTGCGCGGTATGTATGGTGAAGGCTCTAAATCGGTAGCGGCACTTTATCAGGTTTCTAATCAGGTAACCCTAGGTTTAAGCGAGAAAAACGCTTTGGAAAATCTTAATATAATTACAACACAGCTTATAGAAAAAGAGTTAGAAAGCCGTAAGAAAATTGATACTATTTCGCTTGAAGATATTTGCTTCCGCGCTCTTGCAACACTTCAAAACGCAAGAATATTAACAAGTAGTGAAATGATGCAGCTTATTTCACGTGTTAAATTAGGTCAAAGTATGGGCATACTTGAAATTGAGGCTTTGCCTATAAAAATTTTGGTTGAAGCACAACCCTTTATGCTTATGCAAAAATACGGCATTTTAGAGCCAAAAGACCGCGATATCTATAGAGCCAATATGGTTAGAGAGGCTTTTGGCTAAATTGGAGGTACTAAATTAGTATGAAATATAATTTTAACGGTTTTACCGCAAAAGCTAACGAAGCCTTGAATAAGGCAATCGAGTCGGCAGAAAAGCTGGGACACACTTATGTAGGCAGTGAGCATTTGCTTTTAGGACTTTTGCATATCGATGGTGGTGTAGCAGCGGTAATACTTGAAAAAAGCGGTATAACTGCTCAAAAAATAGAAGAACTTATCCGCACACAAATAGGTAGCGGTACACCTACAAAGCTTTCGCCTGATTATTTTACACCCCGTGCTAAAAGGGTTATAGAATCGGCAATGAACGGTTGTAGTGCAATAGGTAAAAAGTTTATCGGTACGGAGCATTTACTAATAGGAATACTTAACGATGGCGATAATTATGCAATTCGCTTTATTACGGAACTCGGTGTAGATGTAAATGCGCTTACAAATTCAATTTTAAAGGCATCGGGTATAGAAAATAGTGCTAATTTGCAAGGCACCCCAAAGCCTAAAAATTCTAAAACACCAACTTTAGAAAAATACGGCACAGATTTAACCGAGAATGCTAAAAATGGTAAAATAGACCCCGTAATCGGTAGAGATAGTGAGATTGAGCGTATAATTCAAATCCTTTGCCGACGCACTAAAAACAACCCCTGTTTAATAGGCGAGCCGGGTGTAGGTAAAACAGCGATAATCGAAGGCTTGGCTCAAAGAATTGTGGAAAGAAATGTACCCGAGATACTTGAAAATAAGCGACTATTTACGCTAGACCTTACAGGAATGGTTGCGGGTACTAAATATCGCGGCGATTTTGAAGAGCGTATTAAAGCGATTATAGATGAAGTTGTTAAATCAAAGGATGTAATACTCTTTATTGATGAAGTTCATACAATAATCGGTGTTGGCTCGGCTGAAGGTTCTACCGATGCCGCTAACATTTTAAAGCCGTCACTAGCCCGTGGCGAGTTTCAGCTTATCGGTGCTACCACAATTACAGAATACCGCAAGAATATTGAAAAGGATTCTGCTTTGGAACGCCGTTTTCAGCCTGTCACTGTAGCGGAGCCTACCGAAGAAGATGCTATTCTTATTTTAAAAGGTCTTAAAAGTAAGTACGAAGCGCACCACAAAGTAGAAATTACCGATTCTGCTATAGAAAGCGCAGTAAAGCTTTCTTCACGGTATATTACCGATAGATTTTTGCCCGACAAGGCAATAGATTTATTGGATGAAGCAGGCTCTAAAGTAAGACTTGCTAACTGTGAAATGCCTGACTCTTTACGAGAAATTGAAAGCAAAATTGAAGCTTGTGAGAGCGAAAAGGAAGAAGCAATCGCAGCGCAAGAGTTTGAAAAAGCCGCCGCTTTGCGCGATAAGGAAAGCGAACTTAAGAAAAAATACCAAGCCGAAAAGGAAAAATGGAAAAACGATAGCAGTGCTGCTAACGGTAAGGTTACTGAAGAAGATATTGCAACCATCGTGTCAAGCTGGACCGGTGTGCCTGTAGTACAGTTGACAAAGGAAGAAAGTGACCGCCTTTTAAATCTTGAAAGCGAGCTTCATAATCGCATTGTAGGTCAAGATGAAGCGGTAACCGCAGTTGCTAAAGCTATTCGTAGGGGTAGAGTTGGCTTAAAGGACCCCAAAAGGCCTATTGGTTCGTTTATTTTCTTAGGTCCTACGGGTGTTGGTAAAACCGAGCTTTGCAAAGCACTTGCGGTAGCAATGTTCGGCAATGAAAATATGATGATACGGCTTGATATGTCGGAGTATATGGAAAAGCATACAGTATCTCGCCTTGTGGGCTCTCCACCCGGGTATGTTGGCTTTGAAGAGGGCGGACAGCTTACCGAAAAGGTTAGAAGAAACCCCTATTCCGTAGTGCTTTTTGATGAAATTGAAAAAGCACACCCTGATGTTTTTAATATGCTTTTGCAAATACTCGAAGATGGAATTTTAACCGATAGTCAGGGTAGGCGCGTTGACTTTAAAAATACCGTAATTATTATGACTTCGAATATCGGTGCTCGCCTTATAACCGATAAAAAGGTAAGCTTTGGCTTTACTGAAAGCAGTGATGAAAACCGCGATGTTAAGGATTTGGTTTTAGGTGAACTTAAATCAACCTTCCGCCCTGAATTTTTAAACCGTGTGGATGATATAATTGTATTTACAAAGCTCTGTAAAACCGAAATTGAAGAAATAGCGCAAAAAATGCTTGATAACTTACAAAAAAGAGTACAAAACCTTAATATCAAATTAGAGTTTGATGCTACTGTTAAGTCGGCTTTGGCCGAAAAAGGATTTGATGCGGTTTACGGTGCACGCCCTCTAAGACGCGAAATTCAAAACAAAATTGAAGATGCTTTTAGTGAGAAAATTTTGTCGGGTGATTTTGCAGCAGGGGATACAGTGAACTGCACATTTGATGGTGAAAGCTTTACTTTTTCTAAATCTTGACACCTAATTTTAGGTATGCTACAATATGCATGTTGTGGCATACCTTTTGTTTTTGGAGGAGTAAAAGTGGCAAGTTATTTTAAATGTAAGCTTAATAAATCGCCGCTATCTTTTAGGTGCGGTGAAACAATTCGCTTTGAAGTTTTGGCTTACGAAAAATGCAGAAATATTGACTGCCAGTATATCTGTTGGGAGCTAAAAACCGACGACGGAAAGGCTATAAAGGGGCTTGGTAGCTGTACTGCATCCAAGCCTTTAGTTATTGAAACAATGCTTGAAAAACCCGGTTTTGCTTACCTTATTTGTACTGCTTATAATAGTGGTGACAGCGCTATAAGCGGCTTTGATAAACTTGAAGCAGGCGCAGGGGCTGACGTCGATAAAATTAAATATCACGATACATTACCTGATGACTTTTTCGATTATTGGAATGCGTTAGAAATGCTTGTCGCCAATAATCCTATAGAAGTACAGATTTTTGAAGAAATAGAAAATGCTAAAAAGGGCTTTAAAGCTTATGATGTAAGAATTAAAACCCCTGAAGGCAGACCCTCGGCATTTATCCTTACTATGCCTGAAAAAGAAGGTAAATACCAATTAAGATTAAGCTTTATGGGTTACGGCGTCGATACAACGCCTATTGCTTATAACGATAATACCATTTCAGCATGCTTTAATGCTCACGGAATTGAAACAAGGTTATCTTCCATTGAATTAGTCGCAAAATATCCCGAGCTTACAGGTTATGGCTTTTCGGAAGAAGAAAACAGTTCTAATATGACTACATATTTTCGTGGCATGGCAATAAGGAATTTGACCGGCTTAAAATATCTTAAAACCCTTGATAACTGGGATGGCGAAAATATAGTTGCTACCGGTGGCAGTCAGGGTGCAATGCAGGCTATTACAGTAGCGGCGCATGACAGGGATATCAAGTTTCTTGATATATCTGTGCCGTGGTTTTGTGATTTAGGTGCTGTAAGAGAAGGTTATATGTCAGGATGGCGCCCCAAATTTTCTAAGGGACTTCGGTATTTTGATACCGTGACACAGGCAATGCTTGTAAAATGCCCTGTAAAAGTTTTTGCGGGTCTTGGCGATTATGTTTGTCCGCCTTCGGGTATTATGGCGCTTTATAACGAAATTAAAACCCTTAAAACAATTACCTTCTGCCAAGCTAAAACGCACGGATATAACCCTAATGAAATTGAAGAATTCACTTTAAACCATAACCCCGAAAATAAACCTGTTGAGTTTAAAATAGGTAAATATCGCCATTTTAAAGGGAATGAGTATGAGGTTTTGGATGTGGCCTATGACTGCGAGACCGAAGAAAAGGTTGTAGTGTACAAAGCTTTATATGGGGATAAAAAGGTGTGGGTAAGACCGCTTTCAGAGTTTTGTGATTTTGTTTACCGCGACAACAAGGTAACCAAAAGATTTGAGTTTATAGGATAAAACAAAAACCGAGTTCCAAGAACTCGGTTTTTACTTTAAAAATAGCAAATATAATTGAATAAATTTCACTGCTTTAAATCGAAAAAATTGTAAATAATAACGTGATTTTGTTGCAAAGTATAATTACTTATGTTATTATAATTTAGTATAATTTTAACCTGAAAAGGAGAAAATCTGATGGAAAAAATCAAATGTATAGAAGCTATTAGAGAGAACATCAAAAAGGTTGTAGTTGGCAAGGACGAAGTTATTGATATGCTTTTAGTTTCGCTTATATGCTCGGGTCATATCATTATTGAAGACCTTCCCGGACTTGGTAAAACTACACTTGCAAGTGCCTTGGCTGCTTCTTTGGGTTGCGATTTTCAGCGTATACAGTTTACTCCTGATGTACTCCCGTCTGATATTACCGGTTTTAACGTTTACGATATTAACACAGGTAAAAAAGCCTTCCATAAGGGTAGCGTACATTCTCAAATTGTATTAGCTGATGAAATCAACCGTGCCAGCCCTAAAACTCAATCTGCACTTTTAGAAGCAATGCAGGAAAGACAGGTAACAGTTGATGGCGTTACATATCAGTTGCCAAAGCCGTTTATGATTTTGGCTACTGAAAACCCTGTTGATACTGCAGGTACATATCCGCTTCCTGAAGCTCAGCTTGACCGTTTCTTAATGAAGATTAAAATGGGTTATCCTTCTTTTGATTCGGAAATTGATATTATTCGCAAAAACCGTTCTGCACTTAATGAAATGAATCTTAATGCAGTTGCTACTGCCCAAGAAATTATCAAAATTCAAGAATCGTTAGAGCTTGTTTTTATTGCAGAAGATGTAATGAAGTATATTGTTGAAATCACAACCGCTACACGTGACTATGAAACAGTTGCTACAGGTGTTAGTCCTCGTGGTTCAATTGCGCTCGCTCAAGCAGCTTGCGGCTTAGCAATTTTAGAGGGTAGAAACTATGTTATACCGGATGATGTTAAGCGCTTGGCTCCCTATGTTTTAGCACACAGAATGATTATGAAAAACCGTTCAGGTGCTAGCGGAACTACTGCCGAAGATGCTATAAACGACATCTTAAACACAGTAAAGGTTCCCAAGGTTAAGGGCTAATATTTTAATTTAACGACTAATTCCTGCTGAAAGGAAATTTTAATTTATGACTTTAAGAGGATTTGTTATCACTCTTTTAGAGTTGGTATTACTAATCTTTGCTTTAGGTACAGAAATGCACGAGTTCTTAATAGTTGCGCTTTGTGTGGGCGTGTTAGAAGCTTATTCGCTAGTGTCTATACTTTTGGCTTCTGTTACCTTGAGTTTAAAATCTAAAATAGATAAATCTTCGGCTATGCGTGAAGATGTAGCTAAATATACTCTTAGTCTTCGCGGTGTTGCGCTTTTACCGGTTGCAGGTTATCTTTCTATTAAGAATGCGGACTATGTACCAAAAAAGCAAAAGCGTCATAAGTATTCGTTTTTAATGCTTCCATCCTTTGTTATTGAGCATAAGTTTGAGTTTAATATTCACTGTGGGCATATAGGCCTTTGGGAAGTTGGCGTTGCTAAGCTTCGTTTTGAAGACCTTTTCGGTCTCTTTTCAATGCCACTTCTTCGTTCAACTAAGGTTAAAACGTTTTCGAAACTTTGGGTTATGCCTAAAACTCATACCTTAAAAAGCGATACCGAAACGATATCACTTGGGGATTATGGGCTTACAAACATCTTAGACTCTGAACAAGGTGAGCTTTTGGGTGACTCTCGTCTTTATAGAGAGGGCGATACCCTTAAGCGCATTAACTGGAAGTTGAGTGCGCGTACTAAGCAACTCTATTCACGCCAGTATGAAAGACTTCAAAATCCTAATATTGTAATAGCGCTTGACACAGCACTATTAGAAGAGGCTAAGGGAGATATTATAGATATCTCAACCGAAGCCGCAATTTCTTTAGCAAACTATTTTGTCAACAAAAACCACACGGTCGAGATTGTTCTTTTAAGAAATGAACAAGGTCTTGACAATGAAACTTTTAAGCTTGCTAATGAAAATGATGTTCGTAAAATGCAGTTCAATCTTGCCAACACTGCGTTCTACGCTTCACAAGAACAGCTTAATTTAACCGCAAATGATAATAAATATATCGTCGGTGCGGATAAAATATTTCTTATATCCTCTAATCCTTCGCCTGCAACAATAAGTGATTTTACTGATTATTGCAACAATGGTAAATTGGCGCGTTGTATTATTCCTGCACCAATTTTTGAAGAAACAGAAGAGGAAAATTTAGAGCAAGAGGTTACTGTAAAAATCACAGATACCGCTAAAATCAAAGAAAAGGTGGGTGGTGTATTGTGAGTTTTTTAAGTAAAATATTTAAGCGTAAAAAAAAGGAAGAAAAGTTTAAAAGAAAAGAAACCTTTCTTGAGCTTATTTGCGTTTTATTGAGCTGTTGGCTTTTATCTGTCGGTACTGCTTTAATATTAGATTCGCAGTTTACTATCCAAATTGGTATAGTTGCTATACTTTGGCAAACCGCCGCTGCAACATTAGTGGTGTTGCTACTTTCTCGCCGTTGGTGGGTTTCAGTAATTTATTTTGGCATTTTAATACCGGTATTCTTTTTGTCGGTATCTATAAGTGGAGATTTAATTTCGTTTTTTAAAAGTGTTGCCAGCTTTTTTGGCTGGTGGTTTGGTGGAATGTCAATAGAATCAAAATGGTATACCAATGCAGGTTATACTATGATACATACAATTATGAATATTGGCGTATCTATTATGTATTTCGCTATTGCGCGTATAACCAAAAAGGCTTGGATTAGCGTTTTAGTGGCAGTGGCCTTTGTTGTTTCTAACTATGCTTTTGGCTATACAGGATACCATATTTTAACAATACCTTTTCTTGTTGTTGGTATTTTTCCACTTATTGCAGGTGAAAAATTCCAAAACAAAAAAATGCCTGATTTAAAAAACATTTTCGGTGTTTTGGGTAGAAAATGGTTAATGGTTGCAGTTTCTTCACTTATAGCGGTGTTAGTTTCCATAACTTCACTTTTTGTAATATCGACAACACACGGTAGCGTTCGCAACCGCTTTTGCACTAATATTGTAACCGATATTCAAACTGCAAGTGATACTTATAATATTGAGCAAAAAAAGGTTAATATTACCTTGTTTGATTTAGGTCTTGCAACTAACAGTACCTTTGTCGGTGGCGCCCTTTATAAAATACCTCAAGGCGTACTGGCTACAACTAACCTTAAGGTGCCTACAAGAATTAAAATGACCGCCTTCGATACTTTCGATGGACTAAACTGGGTTACAAATTTCGAAAAAAGTTATAGACTAAACGGCGTTTTTTGGAAAAGTGAGCAAAATAATTATCTTGCTGTTCCGCAATTGGGCAATAAAAAATTTATGGCCTCTTTGAACCGAATTGGAAAGAAAACCACAATAACCTTTACTACAAAGGCGAAAACTAACTTCTTGCCAACCGTGGGTCAGGTTATAAAGTTCAAAGAAATAACAAGTACAAAGAATCCTATTAATTTTGATAGTCGCGGTAGGTTGATATCTTACTATGGTCACAAAAAGAATTTTAAATACACTATTGAAACCATTGGTTATGATATTGCAAGCGATGATACCGAGTCCAAAATGAACGCGCTTCTTGGTACTTACGCTTTTATGCAAGACCCTCTTTACGAAAAGGATAGTGAATTCTTTAAGCACTATACAAAGCCTTTATATGAAAAAACACCTAGAGCGGTTCTTGAAGCTGTAAAAGATTTGAGAAATCCCCTATATAATGAGTATCAAAGAGCGAAAAAAATAAATGAATATTTTTCTAATAATCAGTATTCTTATGTAATGAAGCCTGATGCTTTTTATAAAGGTGAAAATATTGTAGAAAAGCTGTTCTCCACAAAGCGCGGGCACTGTGTATATTATGCTACTGCAATGGTGGCTATGGCGCGTGAGCTTGGTATTCCGTCACGCTTGGCGGCAGGTTTTGTAACCATTCCAAATAAGAACGGTAAATCGCAGCTTGTAGATGTTTCTTCTCCGTATGCTTGGGTGGAATGTTATATTCCCAACGTGGGTTGGATGACCTTTGACCCGTCACCCAATAATTACCATACTATCGGTTTTGCACAACAGGATATGAATCCTTCCCAAAACGGAGATAAAGATACCGATAAAAAGAAAGAAGAAAAGGAAGAAATCAAAACTGTTGCAGGTACTCACCTTAAATGGTCAACCTCGTTAAATGTTACGCTTATTGTAGTGTGTGCGCTAACAGCATTGATGTTGTTATTGATAATATTGTACGCTGCAAGTTCACAAAGCTATTATAAGTTAGAAAAAGTGCGTAAGCGTTATAAATCAACCGAAAAACAGGCAAGATTCTATTATGCAGATATATTGCGCCAGTTTATGTGGTTAGGCTATAGGCTAAAGCGTGGTCAAACTGTGCGTGAGAATGCACAAAAAGTTTGTGAGATATTACATACCGACAATGCTGAAAAGTTAAGTGATGTAATTTCTGTATTCGAAGCAATGCTTTACGGTGAGGAAATCCCGACTGATGCTCAAATTGAGCAAATCAGCGAAGCACGAGATATGGTTGAAAGAATCATTAAGTATAGGACCAACTTCTTTACTTACACAATACAAAGAAGATTGCTTTTACCCATTGTTACCCCAAAAACCTTAAAAGCTAAAAAGGTTAAGAAATAAAATAAAACTGCTGTAAGTGATTATTCACCTGCAGCAGTTTTTTATTCTATTATTTCAAAATCTTCAGTCCCGCATACCGAAATTACATAGTCGCCCTTTTTAAAGGTTTTAATAGGTATGTCGGTTTTAAATACGCTAAAGCTATTAAGGCGGCCGTGTAGTCCTTCGCCTGTGTATTTTAAATAAGCTTCCTTTTTGGTCCAAATTTCGAAAAATGCAGTGGGTGAGGGGCTTTTATTGATATAGGCATATTCATCTTCGCAAAAACGCTTTGCAACCTTTAAATTAGGTGCTCGCAGTTTTTCGGCATCTATACCAATATTTTGGTCGCTCACCGCAATCACCGTTAAATCGCCTGAGTGAGAAACATTAAAATAAAAATCGACTAAGCTTTCAAAATAGGGCTTGCCGTGGGCATTACGCCCAATTTTTAGAGATAAAGCATCAATATTATATTTTTCGGCTGCAAGTTTAGTCAAAAAACCGTAATGGTCTATTTTGGCTTTAAAAACATAAACCTTAGTCATAGCTTCATCTCCTTATTTGTTATACTTTTTAATCATTATAGCAAGTGTTTTTATTTAAATCAATTGTTTATTATGTGTTTTC
>JAZUPK010000004.1:0-5470 GCA_045605125.1 Acutalibacteraceae bacterium
CAAAAAGTATGGCCCATAGGGCGCTGATTTGCGGTGCGTTAAGTGAACAAAGCGTTATAAGAAATATAGATTTTTCTAAGGATATTATTGCTACTTTAAACTGTCTTGAAAAGCTTGGCGCAAAGGTGAAAATTGACGGTGATAAAGTAACTTTGGGTGGGCTTAAACTAGATACTATACCCGATGGTGCAGCGCTTGAAGCAGATGAGAGCGGTAGTACATTGCGCTTTTTAATTCCGCTTTGTATGGCATCCCAAAAAACAGTTGTTTTTAAGGGCGCAAAACGCCTTTTCGAACGCCCTTTGGATATTTACGAAAACATTGCAAAAAAGCAAAATATCATGTTCCAAAAAAGTGAAAATTCGCTAACTGTTTGCGGCGGTCTTTCAAGCGGTGAATATAGTGTGATGGGTAACGTTTCAAGTCAGTTTATAAGCGGTTTACTGTTTTTGTTACCACTGCTAAAAGGGGAAAGTACACTTACCGTTACAGGCAATTTTGAAAGTGCTTCTTATATTGATTTAACACTTCAAGTTTTAAATGATTTTGGGCTTGATATCAAAAGGCAAAATAATACCTTTTATATCAAGGGGGACAGTAGTTACACCTCACAAAATTACGTGGTTGAAGGCGACTGCTCAAATGCTGCGTTTTTAGAAGCTTTTAACTATTTGGGCGGAAATGTAACTGTTGAAGGCTTAAAGGAAAACACACTGCAAGGTGACCGCGTTTATAAAGATATTTTCAAAGGACTTAAAAACGGACAAAAAAGGTTCGATTTATCCGATTGCCCTGATTTGGCTCCTGTGGTTTTTGCGGTGTCATGTCTTTTTGGCGGTGCTGAATTCACAGGTACTAAACGGCTTAAAATTAAGGAAAGCGATCGAGCTGAAGCTATGAAGCAGGAGCTTTCAAAGTTCGGTATAGAAGTAGAGGTTTATGAAAATTCTGTAATAATAAAAGGCGGAGAATTAGTACCACCCACAGAAACTTTAAATTCTCATAACGACCACCGTATAGCTATGGCTTTAACGCTGCTTTTGAGTGTTACAGGCGGTAGCTTAAAAGGTAGCGAATGTGTCGAAAAAAGCTTTCCGTACTTTTATAAAACAATTTCTCGAATAGGTATTGATTTAAATGAAACTAATTAAAAAATTAAATATATTGATTGTAGGCTTGGGTCTTTTGGGAGGTAGCTACGCTAAAGGTCTTAAAAAGCTTGGATTTCAGGTAAATGCTATAACTAAAGAGCAGTCGTCAATAGACTTCGCCTTAGAACACGGAATAATAGATTATGGAACAACCGAGATTGAACCCGAGATTATAGCCGATGCTGATATAGTTATTTTTGCCCTTTATCCGCACATTTTTAAGGAGTGGATAAAGATGAATCAGCAATACTTTAAAAGCGGTGCTATAATCACCGATGTAACGGGCGTAAAATCCTGCATAGTTTATGATATTCAAAATATGTTGCGAAGCGATGTGGAATTTATCGCCGCACACCCTATGGCAGGTAAGGAAACATCGGGTGTGGAGAATAGTGATGATGCTATTTTTAAAGGAGCTAACTATATCGTAGTACCTACCGAGAAGAACACCAATGAAGCGATTGAGCTTTGTGCTAATTTAGGCGAGCTTTTAGGGTTTTCAAAGGTGGCGGTTTTATCAGTAGAAAAGCACGATAGAATGATAGCTTTTTTATCGCAGTTAACCCACTGCATAGCGGTATCGCTTATGTGTTCAAACGATGACCCTGATTTAGTTGAATATACAGGTGACTCTTTTAGGGATTTAACCCGTATCGCGAATATTAATGATGAAATGTGGAGCGAACTCTTTTTGTCTAATAAAGAGGTGTTGCTCGAACAAATGGATATTTACCGCGATACTTTTGATAAACTATATAATTTCATTAACAACGACGACCGCGATGGAATGCGAGATATGATGCGACTTTCTACTGCCCGCCGCCGTGAATTTAATAAGAAAGTGTGATAAAAATGAACATGAATTTTCACAGAAAGTTGCCCATTCCTCAAGAAATAAAGGCACAGTATTCTTTGAGTGATGAAATGGTAAAAATTAAAGAAAAAAGAGCGCAAGAAATAAAAGCGGTGTTTACAGGTGAGTCTGATAAATTTATCTTGGTTATAGGTCCTTGCTCAGCCGACCATAAGGACCCTGTACTTGACTATATTTCTCGCCTGCGTTTAGTAGAGGATAAGGTTAAGGATAAGATTATAATCATTCCCCGTATTTATACCAACAAACCCCGTACAACAGGCGAAGGGTATAAGGGTATGCTTCATCAGCCTGACCCCGAAACTGCACCCGATATGCTAAAGGGTATTATCGCTATTCGTGATTTGCATTTATCTGCATTGCGCGATTACGGTTTTACCTGTGCTGACGAAATGCTTTACCCTGAGAATCATCGCTATTTGTCTGATTTATTGGCGTATGTTGCAGTAGGCGCTCGCTCGGCTGAAAACCAACAACACCGTTTGGTTGCGAGCGGTATCGATGAACCTGTAGGTATGAAGAATCCTACAGGCGGTGACCTCTCTGTTATGATGAATTCAATCAAAGCGGGTCAGTCTTCGCATACATTTATTTACAGGGGATGGGAAGTTGAAAGTTGTGGTAATCCGTTAACCCACGCAATTCTTCGCGGTTCGGTTGATTTTGCCGGAAAAAATGTTTCTAACTACCATTATGAAGATTTGGTAACACTAAACGAACTTCATGCCAAAACAAATCTTCAAAATCCATCAGTTATAGTGGATACTAACCATGCTAATTCGGGTAAGCAGTATCTTGAGCAAATTCGTATTGCAAAAGAAGTAATACATAGCCGCAATCATAACGATGATATCAAGAAACTTGTAAAGGGACTTATGATTGAAAGTTATATTGAAGATGGCGCTTGTAAGGCGGAAGAGCATGTTTTCGGTAAATCAATTACTGACCCTTGTCTTGGTTGGGAAAAAACCGAAAAACTAATTTACGACATTGCAGATAAACTATAAAGCAAAGGGCTAATGAACAGAGTGTTCATTAGCCCTTTTTGGTTGTACGATATTCGTTTGGGGTAATACCTGTAGTATTTTTAAATATTTTGAAAAATGAGGAATAGTTTTTATAGCCTACAGCATTTGCAACTGCTGATATTGAAAGGGAAGTGGTGGACAGTAATGTTTTAGCGTGGTTAACTCGTATATTTATAATATAGTCTTCAACATTCATTCCTACTTCATTCTTGAAAACTCGATATAGATGAGAGCGGTTAATGTTAAGCTTGTCTGCAATATCGGAAATCTTTATTGGGGAAAGATAGTTTGCGTGAATATATTTTTTTATTTCAGAAACATACTTGTTGCGGCTTTCTTCTTCGTTAATAAGTGGATATGATCTTCTAATATCCAAAAATGACAAAAACTTAAAAAAGAATTCGAATAAAGAAAATTCACTCGGTGCTACCGAGTTTAAAAACACTGCTGATGATATAATCTCGTTAGCTAGCGTATTTGAGTTAAGACTTGCGGTAACATTGCCGTTTTTAAAAACTGTTTTTTCTATAAAATCCTTTGCAAGCGTACCGCTAAAAGCAATGAAACATAACTCCCAAGGCTCGTTTTGGTTGGCGGTTTGAATGGATAATTCATTTGGTAAGGTTAAAAAAACATCGTTTTGTGAAAGATTATACTTTTTACCACCCGTTTCAAAAATTCCTTTACCGCTTCTAACCACCCAAATAATATAGTTATTATCGTAGTTGGAATAAGAAAACCCCGGTGTAGTTATGTTACGCCCTAATTGGTGTATTGTAATAAAAGGATTTTGAATATAAGAAACAGTATGAGTATAGTAATTAGGCAAATCGGTATATTTCATATAAAAATTTTACCTCTAAGTTGAATTTTTGTGTATTTAGGATAACATAATGACCGAAAATTGGCAAGCATTTTATTTCTTAATGTGTTTAATTTCCATATTTTTGCTATTATTTTCGTTATTTTGTTCAATAATAAATAATTTTTACAATTACTTAGAAAGGTTTTTAAACTTTTTGAATAAAAATCGCAACAATTTTCAATCAATATGCAACAATTGTCTATTGCACTAATTTGTCGAATAGTTTATAATGTTATAGTAAATAATAATGGCAATATTGTATTCTGTGTGATTATTGCCTTGTGGTTTATACAATTAAATAGGCGGTGTTAATGTGCGGTCGATTATGCAAAAAAGTTTTAAGACTGTAAAGATTAATATTCAGGAGGTGGACCATTGTGAAGTTGCCTAATTTCGTTAAAAATGTTGATTATAACAGAGGTAAGATTTTAGCTAAGAAACATGCTCCCGGTATAGTTGCTAATATATTCAGATATGTATTTTTCCTTTCTTTGAGTTATGTTCTTATTTATCCTTTCTTGTTTATGATTATGAACTCGATAATGGGTATTGCTGACTCTTACGATGTAACAGTAACATGGATTCCTAAGGAACCTACTTTGCAACACTTCCCGAATGCTTGGATTGTTTTTGATATTTCAAAAACCCTTGCAAGAACACTATTCTATGAAATATTAACTGCACTTATACAGTTTGGCACTTGTGCAGTTGCTGCCTACGGTATGGCAAGGTTTAAGTTTAAGGGTCAGTCACTCCTTAACGGACTGATGATTCTTAATATCCTAGTTCCTTCAATGATGATACTTATTCCTTCCTATGTACAGTTTAGCCACTTTGACTTTTTAGGAATCATCTCTTTGATGGGTAATTTAGTGGGTAAGGATTTAACTCCTAACTTAGTTGGTACACCCTGGGTATTTTATTTACCTGGTTTACTTTCGGTAGGCCTTAAGGGCGGTTTGTTCATATACATATATACACAATTCTTCCGTGGTCTTCCAAAAGAACTTGAGGAAGCTGCTTGGATAGATGGTGCCGGTCCTTGGAAAACATTCTTAACAATCGTTCTTCCTTCCTCCGGTTCGGCAATGATAACCGTATTGCTCTTTACTATAATTTGGCATTGGAACGATTTGTTCTTAGCTCAAATGTATTTAGATGCTCCAACCTTCTCGGTTGCTCTTGCGGACTTTACCGGCGGTTCGGTAGCTGTTGCTCTTGGAATCGATGGTGGCGAAGCTTCATTTATGCAAGTTCCTATACTTTTATCAGGTTGCTTAATCTTCTTAACACCATTAATTATTTTCTACCTACTCATTCAACGTAAGTTTGTTGCAAGTATTGCTACAAGTGGTATTGTTGGTTAATAGGTTCCTATGAGTGCAATTAAATATATTGCAGAAAGGTAAGTAAATATGAAAATCACATTAAAATCTCTGTTCGCACTCGCTATGGTTATTTGTATGCTTTTTGCTGTAGCCGGTTGCGGCGACAAGGGTAAAGAAGTTTCTTCTGAACAAACTGTTTCTCAAGACTTCTTTGCTGATGCAGA
>JAZUPK010000005.1:0-70050 GCA_045605125.1 Acutalibacteraceae bacterium
CAGTATTAAGTTTTTTTAGATTTTACGGTACGCCATAGCGTACCGTAAAATATGGGGTGGAAGATGGGACTCGAACCCACGGTCTCCAGTGCCACAAACTGGCGCTTTAACCAACTAAGCTACATCCACCATAGAACAAAAACTATTATACCATAATAATTTATTTTGTCAACAAAAAAATTCAAAAAATAAAGAAAAGTTTTTACGGGCGGTATGTACCGCCCGTAAAAGATTATATTTCCTTTAAAAATTCTTCAATTCTATTTAATGCTTCCTTAATATGCTCTACAGAATAACAATAAGAAGCACGAATAAAGCCTTCTCCACTCTCACCAAAAGCGGTACCGGGAACTACTGCAACCTTCTTTGCATGTAATAGCTTCTCGCAAAACTCATCACTACTCATTCCTGTAGATTCTATTGACGGGAAAGCATAAAATGCGCCCTTTGGCTCGCGACAAGTAAGACCTAATCTATTAAAGCCCGAAACTATCATACGCCGACGCATATCATACTGCTTAAGCATATACTGTACATCCTCATCACAGTTTCTTAAAGCTTCAATAGCGGCGTACTGGCTTGTAGTTGGTGAAGACATAATTGCGTATTGATGTATTTTAATGATTTCTCTCATAACAGGCTCAGGTCCGCAAGCATAGCCTAAACGCCAACCTGTCATAGAAAAAGCCTTTGAAAAACCATTTACGGTTATTGTGCGTTCCCACATTCCAGAGATTGAAGCGGTTGAAACATGGGGTTTGCCCGAAAAAGTAAGCTCGGCGTAAATTTCATCCGAAATTACCATAATATTCGTATCCTTTAAAACTTCGGCTATAGCTTCGAGGTCTTCTCTTTCCATTATAGCACCTGTAGGGTTGGATGGATACGGTAAAATAACAACCTTTGTTTTATCTGTAATGGCATCTTTTAATTCTTTCGCCGTGAGCTTAAAATCGTTTTCTGCCTTAGTGTTAATTATTACCGGAACACCGCCTGTAATAGCGGTTATAGGTTCATAACAAACATAGCTTGGTTGCGGGATAATTACTTCATCCCCAAAACTAATTAAAGCACGCAAAGCTAAATCAATAGCTTCACTTCCGCCTACCGTTACTAAAATTTCATCCTCGGGGTCATATCGGGTATTATACTTACGATTTAGATAATTAGATATTTCTTCTCTTAGTTCAGCTAAACCCCAGTTAGAAGTATACTTTGTTTTACCGCGTTGTAATGATTCAATGCCTGCTTTTCTGATCACCCAAGGTGTTTGAAAATCAGGCTCACCAACGCCCAAAGAAATTACATCCTTCATAGTAGCGGCAACATCAAAAAACTTGCGTATACCCGACGGTTTAATATCGGTTACGGTTTTATTTAATACCTTGCCGTAATCTATCATAGGAAGAACTGCCCCCTATCGTCATCATCACCTGTAATAAGCTCAACATCCATTTCTTTATAACGACGCATCACAAAATGGGTTGCAGTAGAAGTTACAGAATCAATAGTGGCAAGCTCTTTAGCAACAAACCAAGCAATATCTTTTAAAGTTTTACCTTTTACTATAAGATTAAGGTCATAGTCACCAGACATCAAGTAAACTGCTTCAACCTCGCGGTAGCTCATAACCTTTTCTGCAACCTCTTCAAAGCCTAAGCCAGCTTTAGGAACAACATTAAGCTCAACAATAGCAGAAACATAGGTTCCGTCAATCTTTTCCCAGTCTACAACCGCTTTATAACCACGAATAATATTATCATCTTCAAGCTCTTTAATATACTGCTTTACTTCGCTTTCCTTTATGCCAAGCATAATGGCTATATCCTCAGCAGTGTATTTCGCGTTTTTTGATAATAGTTTTAATACTTCGTATTTCATAAAAAATCACCTTACCTTATTAGAATTATATTTTAATATAGGATTAATGTCAAGCGAGATTTTGGTTGTAGCAAGCACGTTCGCCACCAATATACTTTGGTCGGCTTCGTGCAGCTAAAACAGTAGCGTTACCAATTTTATTATTAACAAGCCTTACAGGTACCGCAACCTTTTTTATATGCATACCAATCATAGTAAAGCCAATGTCTATTCCCGCATGTGCTTTGATTTCTTCAACTGCTACAGGATTATGGAAGGTATTATAAGCCGCCGTTGCAAATGAACCACCCGCCTTAGGCTGTGGTACAACATTTACAATATCAATATTCATTACAGCGCTTCTTTCAATAATAATAGCGCGGTTTAAATGCTCACAGCATTGCGCCGCTATAAAAACACCGTTTTCTTTAGCCGCTTTATAAATACCCGAAAATACCGCCTTTGCGGCATCAGGCGAAGATGCGGTACCAATTCTTTCACCCAAAACTTCGCTTGTAGAGCAACCAACAACTAAGATATCGCCCTTATTAAGTTTTGCAACTTTTATAATTTCCAAAGCCGAATTATAGCCTTGCTCTTCTAAATTTTCTAACATTTTTATCCCTTTTTACACAATTTTTCTATATTATATCACATTTTTTACTAAATTAAAAGAAAAAATGCTTGCAATGTTTAAAAAAAGATGTTATCATTGTGTATGTAAATGCATTGACGAAGGAAAGTAGGGTTCTACCGCCTTTCAGAGAGTGTCCGTCTTGGCTGAAAACGGGCATAAGTGTTTTGGTTTTATCTGAAGTTCCCTTCCGAGCAGCAGTGCTGAAAATTATAGTAGGTACTGACGGAAAACTCCGTTATAAGTTACAAGAGTGTTTGCTTTTGCAAAAATACGGGTGGTACCGCGGAGATTTCTATGCTTCGTCCTGTTTATAGGACGAAGTTTATTTTATTTTTTGGAGGTTTTTTTATGAAAACACAGCTTGAAGCCATTAAAAATCAGGCTATAACCGAGCTTGAAAATGCACAAAACGGCGCAGATATTGATGCTTTGCGCGTAAAATACTTAGGTAAAAAAGGTGAACTTACTGCCATATTAAAACAAATGGGCGGTTTATCCCCTGAAGAGCGCCCGATTATGGGTCAGCTTGTAAACCAGGCCAAAGCTGAGCTTGAAAGCCTTATTGCCGAAAAGACCGAGCTTATGAAAAAAGCCGCTTTAGAGCAAAAACTTAAGGATGAAACTATTGATATTACTTTACCCGCAAAAGAAATAAGCAAGGGCAAATTACATCCTTTGAACACAGTTTTAGATGATATGATTGATATCTTTACATCCATGGGCTTTGATGTTGTGGATGGTCCCGAGGTTGAAACCGACCATTATAACTTTGAATGCTTAAATGTACCGCAGGATCACCCTGCACGCGATATGCAGGATACATTTTATTTAGCAGAAAACTTACTTCTTCGCACCCAAACTTCTGCGGCGCAAATTAGAACAATGGAAAACCGTAAGCCCCCTATTCGCGTTATCTGTCCGGGTCGTGTTTTCCGTGCTGACGAAGTTGACGCAACACACTCCCCCGTTTTCCATCAAATTGAAGGTCTTGTTGTTGATAAGGGTATTACCATGTGTGACCTTAAGGGCGTTTTAGAAGAATTTGCACGCGAAATTTACGGTAAGGATACCGCCGTTAAATTCCGTCCTTCCTTCTTCCCGTTTACTGAGCCTTCGGTTGAAGTTGATGTTACCTGCTCTGAATGTGGTGGTAAAGGCTGCCGCGTATGTAAGGGTAGCGGTTGGATTGAAATTTTAGGTGCAGGTATGGTACATCCTAATGTACTTCGCAGCTGCGGCATAGACCCTGAAGAATATTCAGGCTTTGCGTTTGGTATTGGTCTTGACCGTTTAACCACTACACGCTATAAAATAAGCGATATTCGTCTTTTATTCGAAAACGACAAGCGCTTTTTGGAGCAGTTTTAGGAGGTTTTGACAAATGAAAATTTCACTTAACACTTTAAAATATTATGTAGATATAAACGTACCTGTTGAAGAACTTTGCGATAAAATGGTTATGGCAGGTTTCGAGGTTGAAAGCATTGTAAAAGAGGGCGAAAACCTACAAAATGTTGTTGTTGCCCGTATTGAAAAAATTGCTCCCCACGAAAATAGCGACCACTTGCAAATTTGCCAAATGAACATTGGCAAGGATGAGCTTGTACAAATAGTTACAGGTGCGCAGAACATTAGCGAAGGCGATTTAGTTCCTGCCGCTTTGGATGACAGCTATTTACCTAACGGTATGCACATTGTAAAGGGTAAGCTTCGCGGTGTAGAGTCTAACGGTATGTTATGCTCAGGCGAAGAGCTTTGCCTTACCGAAAGTGATTACGAAGGCGCTAGTGTAAACGGTATTTTAATACTAAAAGATACTGAAATTATTGGTACTGATATGCGCGATGTATTAGGTCTTAACGATTATGTTATCGACTTTAAAATCACTGCAAACCGCCCCGACTGCAACTGCTTCTTAGGTGTCGCTAAGGAAATTAGCGTTGTTTTAGGCACAAAATTTAAAGCACCTGTTCCCGAATATAAAACAATAGGCGGCGATATTAAGGATTATATCGATGTTGTAGTTGAAGACTACGACCTTTGCCCACGCTATATAGGCAGAGTAGTTAAAAATCTTAGAATAAAAGAAAGCCCTGCTTGGATGCAAAAAGCTATTATCGCTTCAGGTATGCGCCCAATTAATAATATCGTTGATATTACAAACTTTGTTATGCTTGAAACAGGTCAACCTATGCACGCTTTCAACTATAACGATTTAAGCGATAAAAAGATTATAGTAAGAACAGCACGCGAAGGCGAAACAATCACTACCTTAGATGGCAAAGATTATAATCTTAATACCGATATGCTTGTTATTGCAGACGGCGAAAAGCCTTCCTGCCTTGCAGGTATTATGGGCGGTAGAGAAAGTGAAATCGAAAACGATACCACCGATTTATTCTTAGAATCCGCTAAATTCCGCCGTGACAACGTACGCCACACAGGCAGAGCCTTAGGTATTCGTACCGAAGCCAGCGGTAGATTTGAAAAAGGCGTTGATATTGTAAATGTTGAATACGCTATGGAGCGCGCTTTACAGCTTATTTCTGACCTTGATGCAGGTGATATTATTGACGGTGTACTTGACCGCAATAACGGTCTTCCAAAAGAGCGTATTTTAAAAGTTACTACCGACAGTATTATTGAACTTTTGGGTGTGGAAATTCCTAATGAAAAAATTGTTGATATTTTAAATTCTTTGGAATTACCTACCACAATTGACGGCAATATGCTTACAACAAAGGTTCCTTCTATTCGTGATGATATTGAAGGCAGAGCCGATTTAGCCGAAGAGGTTATGCGTATTTACGGCTACGACCATATTGTTGGTACAAAAATGAAGGGTGCCGTTGTTCGCGGTACTAAGCTACCTGAAAGAGTTAAAACCGATAAAATTAAGGCTTTAATGCTAGGTGCCGGCGCTTATGAAATTGCAACCTACTCGTTTATTGCAAGCAAGGCTATTGATACATTATTACTTCCCGAAAATGACGAAAGAAGAAATCAAGTTAAGATTATCAATCCTTTGGGTGACGAGTACTCTATAATGCGCACTCAGCTTACAACAAGCTTGCTTACAGTACTTGCAACTAATATAAACAAAAAGATTACAAACGGTAGATTCTTTGAAATAAGCAAGCGCTTTATTCCAAAGTCACTTCCCCTTACTGAACAACCGCTTGAAATTCCTACAATGTCAATTGGTATTTATGGCGAGGATGAAGATTTCTTCACCTTAAAGGGTATTATTGAAGCTATTTGTAAATTAGTTGGCGGTCATACTCAGTATGAAAGAAGTGCTGAACCTTATATGCACCCCGGAATACAAGCCTTAGTTAAGGTTAATAATAAGGAATGTGCTGTATTCGGTCAACTTCACCCAACCGTTGCCGAAAGCTACGGTATTGAATGCCCCGTATACATTGCTGAAATTAAGCTTGACATTCTACTTGGTATAGAAAAACGCAAGACTGTTTACAAGCCATTACCTAAGTTCCCCGCTGTTGAACGCGACTTTGCTGTATTGGTTGATAAAGAAATCCCTGTAGGCACACTTGAAAAAGCAATTCAGGGCGGTGCTGGCAGATTGCTTGAAAAAATCGAGTTATTCGATATTTACGAAGGCGCTCAAATTCCACAAGGTAAAAAGAGTGTTGCATTTAGTGTATATCTACGCTCTGCTGACAGCACCCTTAATGATAAGGAAATTGATGAGATTAGCACCAAAATTATTAAGAAGCTTGAAGCTGTTGGTGCCGAGCTTAGAAAATAATACTTGAATTTTCGTAAGATTTGTTATAATATAAACATATACTAGTTTTAAAGAGGTGTTATTTATGAATGATAAGACTATGACTTTTTCGGTAGGCGACCAAACCGAACAACAAATACGTATGATTTTGGTTACCGTATATGATGCTTTAAAGGAAAAGGGCTACAACCCAATTAACCAACTTGTAGGATATATACTGTCCGAAGACCCAACCTATATTACCACACATAATAACGCCCGTAACCTTATAAGAAAAATCGACCGCGATACATTATTGCAGTCACTTGTGAAGTATTATATTTCGAACTAAACAAAAACCCCGTGGAAATCCACGGGGTTTTAATTTTGCTTTATTTTAAAACTTTTTTAAGAAACTGACCGGTATAAGATTTTTCACACTCGGCAACCTTTTCGGGTGTACCGCTACAAACAACAGTACCGCCCTTATCGCCGCCTTCGGGACCTAAATCTATAATATGGTCGGCGGTTTTAATTACATCAAGATTATGCTCAATTACAAGCACGGTATTGCCTGCATCCACAAAGCGCTGTAAAACATCAATAAGCTTGTGAACATCAGCAGTATGAAGTCCTGTTGTTGGCTCATCAAGTATATAAATTGTCTTACCCGTACTGCGTTTAGAAAGCTCTGTCGCAAGCTTTACACGTTGCGCTTCACCGCCTGAAAGAGTTGTAGCAGGTTGACCGATTTTAATATAGCCGAGTCCCACGTCGTATAAAGTTTTTAGCTTACGGTAAATTTTGGGTATACTTTCAAAGAAGTACATACCCTCTTCTACTGTCATTTCAAGCACGTCAAAAATGCTTTTACCCTTATATTTAATGCTTAAGGTTTCGCGGTTATATCGACTACCGCCACACACCTCACAGGGTACATAAATATCGGGTAAAAAGTGCATTTTAATTTTAAGAATACCATCGCCCTGACAGGCTTCACAACGGCCACCTTTAACATTAAAAGAAAATCGACCTGCATTATAGCCGTGCATCTTGGCATCCTTGGTAGAAGCGAAAAGCTCGCGAATATCATTGAATACACCTGTATAGGTTGCGGGGTTAGAGCGCGGAGTTCTGCCTATTGGTGCTTGGTCTATATTGATAACCTTGTCAAGATTTTCAAGTCCTTCGACCGTTTTATATTTACCGGGTATAGTCTTTGCTTTATTAAACTTATTAGCCAAAACATTGTATAAAATATCATTAACAAAGGAAGATTTACCGCTACCTGAAACACCTGTAACACAGGTAAAGGTACCAAGCGGAATCTTAACATTTATATTCTTAAGGTTGTTTTCGGCTGCCCCTTTTACAATAAGGCTATTACCATTGCCCTTACGGCGTTTTTGTGGAATAGGTATTTGTTTTCTACCGTAAAGATAGTCAGAAGTAATAGATTCGGTGCAATTTTCAAGTTCATTAAGTGGCCCCGAAAATACCACCTTGCCGCCGTGAATACCTGCCCCCGGGCCAATATCAAGTACATAATCAGCCGCACGCATTGTATCTTCATCATGTTCAACAACAATAACGGTATTACCAAGGTCTCGAAGTCTTTTAAGTGTTGCTATAAGGCGGTCGTTATCCCTTTGGTGAAGACCAATACTTGGCTCATCAAGAATATATAAAACACCCATTAACGAAGAACATATTTGGGTTGCAAGCCTTATACGTTGGCTTTCGCCACCCGACAAGGTACCTGAAGAACGTGAAAGATTAAGATAATCAAGGCCCACACTTTGTAAAAAGGTAAGACGCTCGCGAATTTCTTTAAGAATAGGCTTTGCTATCATACTGTCGCGCGCACCAAACTCAAGCTTTTCAATAAACTCAAGCTCGGCACTAACCGACATATCGCAAAATTCTATAATATTCTTACCGCCAACCGTTACTGCCAAATACTCAGGTTTTAGTCTTCTGCCACCACATTCGGGACAGGGGGACTCGGTCATACAGCTTTCAATTTCGTTTCTTGCATAGTCGCTTGTTGTATTTTTATAACGCCTTTCAAGGTTATTTATAACACCTTCAAATTCGCCGTAGTAGGTACCACCGCCATAGTCAGTTGTGCGTACAAGTTTTATTTTTTCGCCCTTTGTGCCATATAAAACCGCTTGTTTTCCTTCTTCGGGTATATCTTTAAACGGTAGGTTAATATCAAAACCATAATGTTCAGCAACACCGCGGTAATACATTTCCGCTATAGTGGATGCATCAGGATTAAACCAACTGTTAACACCCCAACCTGATGCCTTAATAGCACCATCAAGCAAGGATTTATCTTCATCATTAATAACAAGGCGTGGGTTCACCTTCATAAACATACCGAGACCCGTACAGGTAGGACAAGCACCAAAAGGACTATTGAAAGAAAACATTGTAGGAGTAAGCTCAGGAATACTTATTCCGTGCTCATCGCAAGCATAGGTCTGAGAAAACTGCATCTCTTCCCCGCCTATTACATCAACTGCAATAAGTCCGCCCGAAAGCTTTACTGCGGTTTCAATACTATCGGTAAGGCGGGATATAATATCTTCCTTTATAACAAGGCGGTCAACAACAACTTCTATCCAATGCTTTTTATTCTTTTCAAGCTTTATTTCTTCGGCTAAATCAAAAATGTTACCGTCAATTCTAGCTCTTACATAGCCTTGTTTTTTAATGTTTTCAAGCTCTTTTTTATATTCACCCTTTCTTCCCTTAACTATGGGTGATAATACCTGTATTTTGCTACCTACAGGCAATTTCATAACCGCATCTACAATTTGGTCGGTAGTTTGTTGCGAAATTTCCTTACCGCAAATTGGACAATGTGGAATACCTACACGCGCATATAAAAGGCGCAGATAATCATAAATTTCGGTAACAGTACCAACTGTCGAACGCGGATTTTTAGATGTGGTTTTTTGGTCAATAGAAATTGCAGGAGAAAGCCCTTCAATAACTTCAACATTAGGTTTTTCCATTTGCCCTAAAAATTGGCGTGCATAGGAAGACAACGATTCAACATACCGCCTTTGACCTTCAGCATATATGGTATCGAACGCTAATGAAGACTTACCGCTACCCGAAAGACCTGTAAAAACAACAAGCTTATCGCGCGGAATCTCTACATCGATATTTTTTAAGTTGTGTTCATTAGCACCTTTTATAATTATTTTTTCGTTAGCCAATTACTAACCCTTCCTTAATTTGTTAATTTTATCTCTAAGTGTTGCGGCATACTCAAATTCAAGTATCTTAGCCGCTTGTTTCATTTCGTTAGTCAAGCGCTTAATCTCGGCTTCACGTTCCGCCCTAGACATTTGTGATACAGATTTTTCCTTAACCTTAGTGCCAATTTCAAGCACATCATGTACACCTTTAATAATGGTTTTAGGCACTATGCCGTTTTCCTCATTGTATTTCATTTGAATACTTCTGCGGCGCAAGGTTTCGGATATAGCGCGTTCCATAGAATTAGTCACGGTATCGGCATACATTATAACCTGACCGTTAGCATTTCGTGCAGCACGACCTATTGTTTGAACGAGGGAAGTTTCACTACGCAAAAAGCCTTCCTTATCGGCATCAAGTATTGCCACTAATGATACTTCGGGAATATCCAAGCCTTCGCGCAAAAGGTTGATGCCTACTAAAACATCAAACTCGCCAAGTCTCAAATCACGAATAATTTCCATACGCTCAATAGTGTCAATATCATAGTGCATATACTTAACCTTGATATCAAGCTCAGAAAGATAATCGGTTAAATCTTCCGCCATTTTTTTGGTCAAGGTGGTAATTAAAACGCGTTCCTTACGCCCTATACGAATATTGATTTCGCTTACTAAATCATCAATTTGTCCATCAGACGGGCGCACCGATACTTCTGGGTCCAAAAGACCGGTAGGTCTGATAACCTGTTCGGTAATTTGTGTCGCCCTTTCCTTTTCAAAGTCACCCGGCGTTGCCGATACAAACACCGCTTGATTTATATGACTGTAAAATTCTTTGAAATTAAGAGGCCTATTATCAAAAGCCGAAGGCAAACGGAAGCCGTATTCTACAAGGTTTTCCTTTCTTGCTCTATCGCCGCCATACATTCCCCTAACCTGTGGCAAAGTAACGTGTGATTCATCCACGAATAGTAGAAAATCATCAGGAAAATAATCTAAAAGTGTAGAGGGTGTACTGCCTTTTGGTCGGCGTGACAATACGCGAGAATAGTTTTCAATACCCTTACAGGTGCCAATTTCGCGTAGCATTTCAATATCGTACTCTGTGCGTTGGCGTATGCGCTGAGCTTCTAAAAGCTTCTGATTATCAATAAAAAAGCGTTCGCGCTCTTCCATTTCGGCTTGTAATTCTACCAATGCTTCTTCAAGCTTGTCCTGAGGCACAATATAGTGTGATGCAGGATAAATTGCAATATGCGAAAGCAAAGCCTTTACTTCACCCGTTACGGTATTAATTTCGCATATTCGGTCAATTTCATCACCAAAGAATTCAATTCTTACCGCATTTTCCATTGAATAAGCAGGAAAAATTTCAACCGTATCACCACGAACACGAAACTTATTGCGAATAAAGTTTATATCGTTACGTTCGTACTGTAAGTCAACAAGCTTTGCAATAAGCTCATCGCGGTTCTTTTCCATACCCTGTCGCAAGGATATTACCATATTTCTGTAATCAATGGGGTTACCAAGCGAATATATACACGAAACCGAAGCAACAATTATAACATCTCGCCTTTCGGATAAAGCACAGGTTGCGCTATGGCGAAGCTTGTCGATTTCATCGTTAATGGAAGAATCCTTTTCAATATAGGTGTCACTTCCCGGAATATACGCTTCAGGCTGATAATAGTCGTAATAGGATACAAAATACTCCACCGCATTCTCAGGGAAGAATTCCTTGAACTCACTACAAAGTTGTGCAGCGAGTGTTTTGTTGTGAGCGAGAACGAGGGTTGGACGGTTTACTTTTTCGATAATATTAGCCATTGTAAAAGTCTTACCCGAGCCTGTAACACCAAGTAGTACCTGCTCTTTATCGCCATTATTTATACCTTCAACCAATTTTTCAATTGCTTGCGGTTGGTCACCCGTTGGCTTATATTTTGAATGTAAAACAAACTTATCCACGCTCTCACCTCGCCAATACAAATTTTCACTAATATAGTATACCACAAAAAATTTAATAAGTAAACAAAGGAACAATTAGATTTTTTTGTAAACTATTTTACATTCTTCTTTAGGTATAATCTTAAACAATCATAAAAGTAGAACGACATCCCAAATTTGAGATGTCGTTCTATATAAATATTAGAATTCACAAATAACATTGTGTTCAGTTCCGCTTTCAAAAATTGGGGCAATATTGCCTTCAAGTTCTTTTCCGTCAACTACAAGTTTATAATTTCCCGTTCTCTTAAACAAAATATTATATCTTGCGCCTCTATAAACACGAGAAACCGAAACTTCGTTCCAAACGGACGGAATACATGGATTGATTTTAAGACCTGTGTATTCACCCTTTACACCAAGTATAAACTCTGTAATATCACGGTATACCCAACCTGCAGCACCTGTAAACCAAGCATAAAATGAGAATCCGGGACGATATTTTTCCTGTGGACCAAAGTACATATTTGTTACTACATAAGGTTCAACACCTGAATTAGCGTTCTTAGGATTGTCATAACGCATCATCATTAAGCTTTCATATGCAGTGTCAGCCTTACCAAGCATACAGTCGGCTGCAATTTTAAAAGCAACACCGTGATTATAAACCGAGCCATTTTCATATCCGCCCGGAATAAAGTAAGCCATTCGGCCGATATGTAAATCACTTTCACTATATGCAGGAGTGCACTGTACATAACCGAAGTCGCATTTAAGCTTATCTTCTACTGTTTGCATTATTTTATTCAAGCCTTCATTATCAAGCATTTCTGCAAGGACTGCCCAGGTTTGCGAATTAAGATAGGTTTTTCCTTGATAACTTTCGTGTGAACCAACCTTTTCATCCCAGTCGTTAATACCATAAATAAATTGGTCGCCCTCGAAAGCATTTTCCAAAATAGCAGATTTAAGAACTTCTCTTTCTTCCATAAGCTTAGCGATAAGGTCATCTTTACCGCCAATAATTTCACAAATACGGCAAAATTCTTTAATAGCTTTAACAGTAGCTATACTAAGCCAAGCGCTTTCGCCCTTAAGCTGATTACCGGTATTATTAATAGAATCGTTCCAGTCGCCACCGCCCCATAGCACCATATTGCGGGCGCCGCGATTATCCAATAAGAAACGAAGTCCGCGATACATATGCTCAAATACTGTGCCGTGGTCATCACTTTCAAAATAAGGCACATCTTCATCTAAAATTGTTAAATCGCCTGTTTCGTTAAGATACGCCAAAATAGTTTCCGGAGTCCAAACAGCACCATCGTAATACGGGTCACGGTCAATAGGTGCGAACGAACGCATAGGATTACCGTTAGGGCGTTGTGTAGCCAAACAAACCATAATCTTTTCTCTTGCATATTTGCCATCAAAAGCAGCAAGACCTGCGGTATCCTGCATAATATCACGGAAACCCTTATTATAAACACGACCCCATGTTTTACCCAAGGAAATTTGTCTTTTCAGCCAAATATTAACCATTGTGTTAAAGTATTCATCAGGTGAATTGAGCACATATAGTGAATCCATTTCATCGGCATCTTTTTTAACCGTTGCAATTGATTCCTCAAAGAAACCTTTCTCTAAATACTTATCACATGAAGCTTTAGCATCTTGTAAATCGGTAGCCACACCCAAAGCCACGTATAAAGTTTTTTCTTCTTTGGCATTTAAGTCTAACTTAAATTGCATAGCACCGCAATATACAGCATCAAAAGAAGAACCCTTATTCGAAAGCTTTTCATTATAAAGTGCTTGCGGTTCAGACGGTAGGTTATATACACCTTTAAAATTGATATCGCTTACATCGTATGAATCAGGCGACATTGAAGCCTTCATATACATACTAACGTAATTATGAGTAATATTATATGCATCGTGGCAGAAATAAAGACCATCAAGTTCTTTATTATAATCAGCGCGACCGTATGCCAAATGACTTGTTACATTAACGTCAGGACGGCAATAAGGCACTAAATCCAATTTTTTAACAGAATCGGTGTTGTTCTTTACATCAATTTTCCAAAGCTCTGCAAAGCCGTCATTCGGAACGGTAAGAGTAAACTTAACCTCTACACCTTTATACTCACTAACAATTTGTTGATATCCAATACCAACATTACATTCATATTTATCAAACGGTTTATTTAAATAATTGCGGTTAGCATCGTAAAATTCACCGCTTTCACGGTCTTTTATGTAAATCAAACGTCCCGCATCGCCATCTTTAACTACAAACCTGCGTTCTTCCGGAGTTATATACCTAAAGCTTTCTCCAAATCCGAAATGGTCGAGAATTAAAATAAATTGCTCGTTCCAAAGAAAGTTTTTAAGCGGTCTGCGTGGACGCATCTCTGTAATGGTATACTCTTTTTTTTCATTGTTAAAATAACCTAAATTTGACACATTAAAACTCCTTTAAACATTCATTTTTAGAAAGTGTTTTTACTATTTTCTTATCATCGTAAGCAATACTGAAATCAACAGCGTTTTCAGCAACGCCCCAAATTGATAACAGATTTCCGTCTAAATCGGTTATAATTCTTGCACCAACGGTAGCTGTAAAGATTTCCTTTGAATCAATATACGCGGTTACTTCCTTACCGTCAGACACAAGCTTATACTCCTTACCATACATATTTTGTACGTATGTAAAGGGACCCATTTCTGTAGCGGTGCTCCAACTAACCTTTTTATAGCTTATGTTAACACCACAAAGCATACTTATATATTCAAGTGCTGAAAGCATTGTTGGACCATAGCCATCCATACCGTTTGCAGGATTTCCGGTAAACGGATTATAATTTTGAACGTACTTGCGATGCTTTTTAAGGATAGACAAAAGTTTCTTACCTATCATAACCACTTCGGTATGGTAGCCGTAATTGATAAGTGCTTCTATACATCTTTGCCATACAAGACCGTTAATCGGACCTGACCAAGAATTATCATCGATGCCGTGTACTTCTGTTTTCAACTGTGCCAGCTTTTCGGCGCAGTTTGAATACTCTTGATTTACGTGGAAATACGGGTCGTTTGCTGCAATTGCAGGAACGGGATATGACGTCCAAAATTCTTCAGGATTTAAAAGATGCTCACGAACGAACTGCTCAGCCATTTCCTGTGTCATAAGACCGCTATACATACACTTAATATTTTCTTGTGTAAGAGCAGGAATAACCTCATCATTTTTATCACGAAGATAAAATGCGTGTTTTTCCTTATCCCATAAAACTTCCTTAGCGCGTGTTTGAACAAACTTTGCGCCCTCTTCCCATTTGTCAGCCATACCGTTTTCCAAAATTCTTGAAATTTCAGCTAAAACTTTACGGCAAGCATAGGAATAACCCATATATTGAGGTGATTTATAGGGCATATTCATATAATCAGTCGGTGGAGTTGACTTTCCCCACGGGCCATGATCAGGCATAGTAAGTCCATTAAGCATATAAGGCGTGCAATTATCCTCACCAACATCCCAAATACACCAGTTTTCTAAGCAACCGTTTCCCGTACTGTCGCGATAAGCCCAAAGATAACCGTCAAAATCCTTAAGAGCGTTATAAAGCATACTTAAATAATCCTTATCCTCGCCTATAAGGTAATAGAGCTTAAGCGCGGGATATGGTAAAAAACAACCCTGCATCCAGTCATAATGCGCCACTAAACCCGACCAAGGATCTCTATAAGAAATCATACCAGGAATCTTACCGTCACGACGCTGATATCTCAAAAAGATAAGTATATTTGCAAGGGCAGTTTTTATACTGCGTTTAGCATACATTTCTCCGCCCATCGGTTGAGTTTCAAGCCAAACACCATTATATTTTGCGCCTTCAATCAAAACATCATAATCGGCAAAGGTTTTTATATTTTCCTTACAAAGTGCTTCACAATCTTGGAACACACCTTGCAAATCTTTATCATCCGCGGTAAAACCAACAAACGAATCTTCGAAATGATATTGATTTAAATCCCATTTATAAATCATAATCATCTCCCCATTATAAATTTTTTGTCAATAAACATTGTTTAGACACGCGGTAACAAAAAGGTATTTTCTTTTTCAGTAAGTGTAACATTTTTGTCGCCCACAATAAATTTTGCAGTAACATTTTGAGGTATTTTAATAACCACTTCAATGTTTTCGCCCTTACGTGTCCAATTAACCGCAACCTCACCTTGAGGTGTGATATGTGATGCTTTCACATTATCAAGTGCCTTTACAAAATGGGGGATTATAATCAATTCGTTTACATTTTTGCCTGTAGGATTTAGGTTGATTCCGCCTAAAACCTTAATAAACCAAGCGCTTATGTCACCCCAGAAATGATGATTTGGAGAATCTACAAACTCGGGGTCAAAGTTTTCCCAAAGGGTTGTAGCACCCCTTTCAATCCAGTTTCCGTAAGAAGGATAATCGGGACGTGTAATCATTTTAAAAGCTAAATCAGAATATCCGTATTTACTGAGAACGTGGAAAATTACTCTTCCGCCAAGTACACCTACATCAATATGGTCGTCTGCATCTTTAATTAAATCAAGCAATTTTTCAAACGCCGCTTTCTCTTCATCAGGTTCAAAAATACCGTAAAACATTCCCATTGCCTGACTTGACTGGCATTCGCCCAAAACGGTCATTGTAGAAAAATCAATTAAATTTTCTCTGACTTTCTTTCTTAAATCATTGGCAAAATTTTCAGCATAGCATTTATATTCATCAAGGCCTATCACTTCAAACATAAAAGCTGCCTTTTTTGCCAAATCCATTGAAATAACGCTATCGGTAACAATTAGCGGTGCTTTTGGCATGGTTTCGGGTGAATGGCGGCCAACGTGACACCAGTCCCCCAGTCCAAAATTCAATAAACCTTTTTCATCTTTTCTTGTTTCCAAATATTTAAAATATTTAATAAACGCTTCTGCCGATTCGGTTATCATAGCAGTATCGCCACGATAAATATATGTAAAATAAGGCAAATAGAATAATGCACTATCCCAAGCAGGTCCGTTAAGCTCATCGTAACCCCAGTTTGCAGTTGGTATAATACCCGGTACAACACCTTCAGGTGACTGAGCCTTGCGAACATTATTCATCCATTCACGATAGCTTGTTTCAGGGTTGAAATTGAGAAGCATTTGCTCGCAAGAAAGCGCCGCATCTGCAGTCCAACCATTTTTTTCTCGTTGTGGGCAATCAGTAGGAAAATAATGGAAATTAGAAAGGTCACTACGCCTTGTCATTTCCTGTAGTTTATTTACAGTTTCATTAGAACAGCTAAAAGAACCCATAGATTTTAAATCACTATGGAAAACCACAAAGGTTAATAAATCTTTTGTTGCTTGTTCGGGGGTTATACCCGTAACCTTTACGTATCGAAAACCGTGGTATGTAAAGGTTGGTGTATAAATTTCATTTTTTTCACCTTTACAGATATAAACATCCTTGTGAACAATGTCCTTATCTCTTTCCCAATAGTCGCGAACAAACCAAACGTTTGCAACCTGAAATTTTCCATCTTTTAATAAATCAGTATGCTGAAGAACAATTTTTTGCCCTTTAACACCATCGATATTTAATCGGCAAACACCAGCATTTGAAATACCAAAATCATAAATGTAGCCGTCTTCATCCTTAATAATATCCACAGGAGAAATTTCGGTTTCTATTATTATAGGTTCGGCTTCACATAATTTCATTTCACCTTTTGGAGCGGTAGTGCGCATGGCAAAATTCCAATTAGAATCATCAAAATTTTGCTCGTTCCAAGCAGGTATTTCAAAATTCGCATCATAAGTTTCGCCAAAGCGGTAGTCATCCGCCAAAATTGGCGAAGGATGGGTTTTAAAGCTTTCATCACTTTTAATAACTACGTCTTCATTTTTAGAATTTTTATACGTAAGATTTAAAGCAACTTTTGGTGAACTTCTAAATGAAGCTTTATCAAAATCCCAAATATATCCGCCGGGATTATTTTGAAGACCGTTACCTAAAATAATTCCAATAACATTTTCACCGCGTTCGAGTGACACATTATATTCATCAAAATATATGTAATCATCTGTATTGCTTATATACGGCGCAAGCTTACCTTTAGTGATTTTTTTGCCATTAAGAAAAAGCTCGTAAAAACCGCATGCCGCAATAGTTAATGTTCCTTTAGTTACATTATCGCAAATAAAGGTTTTTCTTAAATATGGTGCAGGAACACTTTTTTCAAGCGTATTATATTCAGTTGTAGCCGTTATAAAATCTATTTTGTTAAGCATTTAAATTTACCTTTAAGAGAATTTTTTATCACACAAATTTACAATGTGATTTCATAAACCGCAGCAGTAAGACTTTTTGAAAAACTTACAGTAATAGAATCGCCATTAAAGGAAACGGTTTTATCATCATTAATGCAAGGATAAATTTCTTCTAATTTACCATTTGAAAACTCTTTAGGAATTTTTACAGTAATAGAATCTTCACCGCCATTGTGGAAAATACCAAGCCGTAACTTTTTATTGTCCTTAAGGGCTAAAACGCTATTTCCTTTAGTAAAGAGTTTTTGTTGCTCGCCAATAAATACAGGCACACTGTTCAAAATAAAATCGCGGTCTGCTTTATAAGCGGTTATAGCCTTTTTAATAAGCGAAAGGTTGTATTCGTCACATTTTTCAATATGACCTGATAAAGTCATAATGCCGAAGAACGCGCAAGACATATTAAAGATTGTCTGCTCGCCATCAGCCATTTGCTTCATATACGCATCATCATAAGCAGAATTAATATCCAAACGATATTTATATACCGCCGGGAAAGGATAACTCCAAATGCCCATTTTTTCAGGTGGCATACAGGCCTGCATACCTCTCATAATTGAAGGGTTATTAGTAAAGATTTCCTGATCGCTTGTGCTTTGAAGGTGGAAGTGCTTTAGAGTAGCGTTATCACAACGCATTGCGCCGCTACCACAGTTTTCAATAGTAAGGTCGGGCATATCAGAAATTAGTCTATCAATAAATTCAAAGAACTTACAATTATTTTCAAAAAGTGCTGCCGCAAAGGAGCCTGCATCACCGTCACAACCTATACCTGTACTGTGGTTATAGTCGTTTTTAATATAGCGAATACCTAAATCATAAAGATGTTTAACCCTTGAATACAAGTAATCAACAACCTTGTCACAAGAGAAGTTTAAGAATTGTCTTTCCTCGCCAATAGGTTGTCCGCAACGGGTAAGAATTGCATCGGGCGCAATTTTTGAAATTGAGGTATAAGAAAATGCGGTTTCTAACTCAAGCCAAATACCCGGCACCATTCCTTTACCCTTAATATAATCTATAATTGATTTAAATCCACCTTCACCGAAAAGGGAATCATTTTCAATCCAATCGCCAAAATCCGTACCATTACCATCGCGAATAAACCAACCGTCGTCAATGCAGAATAACTCGGCACCAACGTTAGCAGCTGCATCTATAAGCGGAATAAGCTTTTCACGAGTAGGCATTGCCCATAGGCAATTCATATAATCGTTAAAGCATACAGGTAATTCCTTAGGACGCAATCCTGTACTACGTTTATATTTCAAAAGTGAAATAATCGCATTTTCAAAGCTATCGGATACACCGTATAAAACATTTGGTGTTTCAAAAGATTCACCAGAATTTAAGGTTTTATAAAAGCAGTTATTGTTTTCACTGCAAGCGCAACAATCTAAAGTTAAATAACAAATTTCGTTTTCAATATTTGTTCCAAACTCGAAAGACCAGTTTGCACTGGATTCAATTTCAAAAAACCAAACCTTATTATCTTGCTTATCTTCAATTAAGATAATGGGATAATACTTATGGGTAGACCAGCTGCCCGTACTTGAAATTGTTTTATCAATATGTGAAAAAGCGTGCTTCGCAACAGGATATAAGCCCAATTTATAAGGAGTAAATTTAACCCATTGTGCTTCACCCTGCCAAGCAAAGTTGCATATATGAATATAAACTTCTTTATTATGAAAATTTGGAGCAATATTATCAAGATATAAAGAACTTAAATGAGATAAACGCAAAGGTTCATTCGAAGTGTTGAAAATTTTATTGCTTCTAACATATACCCCGGACTCATTATAGGTTTCGTTCTCTTCAACCCTATATTTCAACAAATCAGGTCTTTGCTGACCATCTCTTTCGGGGATATTTTTTATCATACTAGCCGCAACATTTGAATGATTGTTTATAATTACTTTAAAATTCTTCATAATATTCCTCTAAATACATAATAAATTATATTTGTTACACAAAACTCTCGTGTTACCACGAGGGTTTTGTGTAAACTAATTAAATGTTATTTTACAAAACGCAATTTCATAAAATGCATTTTTTCTAATTAATTATATTTTTTTTTTAAAATTATATTTGCGATACTCTTCAGGAGTAACACCGTAATAACGCTTGAAAATTCTATGAAAATAGCTTTTATGATTAAAACCAACATCGAATACAATCTCTTCTATACTCTTCGTTGTATCTTTTAAAAGTTTTGTTGCACGTTCAAGTTTTTTAGAGTTAATATATTCACTTAAATTAGTGCCAACATTCTTTTTGAACAATTTTGAAAAATAAGGAAAATTGTAGCCCGAATAAGCCGCAACAGAGCTTGGAGTAACTGTTGTTAAATTGTTTTCGATATAAGTCAAAAAAACCTTAAAGTCGATTAAACTCTCTTTTTGCTCAATAATCTCTATAACATCTTTAACACGCAGTAACACAGCAAAAAATATCTCTAAGCAAGCGCGAATTACTTCTAAATGATAATCGTTTTGTGTATTGAATTCTTTTTCTATCTCAAATAGAATATTTTCAACCCTTCTAACCTCGCTTGGCGGCAAACGATAAATGTTCATCATATCGAATGCTTCTTGATTATCATAATAAATTTGTGGTAACATTTTGGGCTTAATTACTATTCTTAAAATTTCAAGCTCGCTTAAAGCGTAAAATTCATGACGAGAGTTTGGCTTAAATAAAACAACATCGCCACGACCAAATTCATTGGAATCGTTTTTAAAAACTTGGCTACATTTACCTGTTAGTGCATATTCAATTTCAAAGAAATCATGTGTATGAAGATTCATACCGTATGATGTTTTATAACGGCTAACCGCTATATTTTTATCACTTTCCATATAAATTGGCGGCCATTTTTCAATCATACTATAACTCCTAAAAAAAGAAAATTAATCGTCATCTTGCTCTAATGGGGTGTTAACAATTTCGTACACTACTTTTTTGATTTTATCAATAATATCTTCATTAGCTGTTTCACCATTATAGGATGGCACAAACGAGTTTTCAAGTATATCACCCTTAAAAATTGATGCGTAATGCGTAAGACCGGCAACATATCTACCATAAATATTGGTTAAATGAAAACCATCTCTGTTAAGGCTCATTCCCCCGTTTTGATAATCAAACTCTTTAACGTTTTCACGTAAATACTGAATAACATCACCAACAGGGATAATTGGCGCATCAATAAGACGGGATGCCAATTTATAACAGTCGCGCGTTCTTGTATGCATTTCTTTTTGATTACAATTATATACAGGAAAATAAGGATGGTCAGCATCACTTTCGTAGGCCCAAGTTTGATAAATATAAAATTTGGCATTGGGAGAATGCTTTAAAACCAAATCACGAAGCTCATTTATGAAAGGATAATAGGTAAAAGGTCTTCCTGCTTGAACACTTCCTTGGTTGAAGGTAACAATATCCCACTCTTCCATTTGAAGCGCTTCCATAAAAGTAACCTTTTTACCCGTGTTTTTGCCATTGATTATAAGATCATAATCTGCTTCATTATTTTTAATTTTATCACAATGACGCTTAAATGTCCAGCCACCAATAAAAGGAGTAACTAGCATAACGTCAATGCCGCCTGCAGCGCATATTTCCTTTAAAAATGTGTGTGCATCTTCGGTATAGCTATTGCCTATACCAAAAATTTTAATCATACCTTATTAATCCTTTCTTGTAGTATATATTGCCATTGATTGCGAGGGCAATATATCAACAAAGCTTTCGCTAACGTTTTCAAAGCTTTTATCAATACCGATAATTTTTGCACTATCATCAGGCTTAATTGTGTTTGTATCAAAAAGATGACGATGTAAATCGCAACCTAAGGAAGCCTTAAGTTTAACATCAATTTGGCGTTCCTCAAATCCCGAGTTTACAACCATAATTGTAAAGTTACCATCGCTACCCTTTACAGAAGATACACAAACTGTATCTTTAGCGTCACCTTCATAGATTTTTGAGTGATGATCACCTAAATATTTTGCAATCAATGTAAACGCATAATAAGCCGGATAAGGGGTTTTGGTTCTCTTAAGGTTGGGCATTACGCCGAAACGGTGGTCACCGTCAACAAAATTATCAAAACCATCCCACTTGCAAAACGGCCATCTTTGATCAAAAATAGACCAAAGTAAATTACAGTTGACGCCCATATTTAAGAATGCGGCTTGAATTTCAGCCAAAGCAATACCCTGTTTTGGATCGTTATACATATCATAATAACGGGCATTATATTCATCAAACCAAAGTTCTTTACCTTCAGGTACATAACGCCAATATCTTTTTAACAATTGTTTAACACTTGTATAAAGAGGTAACTTATCATCAGTGTAACCAATACCGCCCTTAAATGCAAGCCATGCGGTACTTTCACGGTCATCAAAATCGCCATTTTCAAGCAATTCTTCAGTATCTCCAACCTTATGAAGTGAAACCGAATCATAAAACATTGTAACATCCAAAGGTAAAATGTCGTGATAAATACCAATATAGGCGTAATCTTTTTCCTTAGTGTTAAATCTCATTGTGAATTTTTTCCACTCAGTTGAAATTTCACTAACAGGAACTGAAACAACACTATTCTCTGTCAAATAGCTTATACCTTCCATACCTGCTGCAATTAGTCTTCCTTCAAGCTCTGTTGCTTCAAAAGCACCAAACATAAAACTGCGTTGCCAACTTGACAAATCACTGCCGTCTGCCGCTTTCGCATACAAAGATAGTTCATATTCGGTATTTGGTTCAAGTTTTAGATACTGTTGTGCTCTAAATCCGGGGATACTAAGAGCCAAAGAACCGGTACCGGAATAGGTCTCACGAACTAAATTAGGATCAGCATAATAATCCATATAAGTGTGGGATGAATAAATATCGATGCTATCACCAACATTTTTTGCAACCCAATCAAGCATTGTAGGGTCCCCAAAATCGCATATACCGGTGTTTGGGCCTACTAATTTAACCAACTTACGTCTGTTATCAGCGCGTAATTGTTTATCAGCCGAAACTGCACAAAGCTTATAAGGTTCATATTTGTGCATATCCTTTTGTTCGCGTGATATATTCCAACAGCCATCATTTGGCTCGGTTAAAATAATAAGATATTTAATATTGGTAAAACCACGCAATTCAATAAGCTGATGCACAACTTCACTAACCCATTTACCGTAATTTTTAGCGGCAATTTTAGGGTCCTTGTCATATAAAGGAGAGTCTTGATTAGAAAAAATATGACCCGAAATCCACCAAGCAGCATTAAGTGCTACTTCAACTCCAAATTCCTGCATTTTAGCTAGCCACTTATAAAGAGCTTGCATTTCATCGCATTCCCAATCCCATTTGCCATCCTTATATGCTACCAAGTCAAAGTAAGTTCTTGCAATTTTAAGCTCCATATCTTTAACTCTTTGAAGCTCAATATTACGTTCTTCTTCGTTGTATTCTTTATCCGGAAAATCGGCACGATATGTATAAGCGTGATATATACCGCCTGCACCACGGAAATTTTCCTGAATACAATTTTCATTATTTATATTTAATGAAACATTTTTTATATCTGCCATAAAAAACTCCTTAATTTAAGGCCATTTAACTTTGTTTATTATAATCAAAGCCACAGTGCTTTAAAAACTCACGCGCCATAAGTGTGGCGCCTTCTTCGTTGGGGTGAACTCTATCCCAAGCAATAAAGCAAGAATGTCTATGCTTGAAATATTTGTCGTACATAGCTTGGAAATCAACCAGAATACAGTTATATTTTTTAGCCAGTTTACGACAAA
Organism: Acutalibacteraceae bacterium; assembly: GCA_045605125.1. Taxonomy (GTDB): domain Bacteria; phylum Bacillota; class Clostridia; order Oscillospirales; family Acutalibacteraceae; genus UBA737. The sequence goes on from JAZUPK010000005.1 coordinate 23,578, forward strand.
TTTCGCAATATTCTTCCATACGTGCCCTCATAGGGTCGTTAAGATTAGGTTCCATATAATAAGGGGTGCAAAGAAAAACACCTTTAACCCTGTCTTTAATAGATAAAATCATCTGTTCCACATAGTTTTCATAATCCTTAGGTTCTACTTGACCGTCAGGAATTGTAGGACTATCAAATTGACGCCAAACATCATTAATACCAATGCAGATTGAAACCCAATCGGGATTAAGGTCAATAACATCAGTTTTAAAGCGGTTGAAAAGGTCCTTACTAGTATTGCCGCTTATACCGGCATTTGTTACTCGAAGCTTTATTTCAGGATACCAAGCACACATAAAATTATTGAAAATTCTCACATAACCTTGGCCTAAACTGTCGAATAAACCTTCTCCAAGTGGTCTTACTCTGCCAACATCTGTAACAGAATCTCCCGCAAAAACTATTCGTTCTTTATCCTTAAAAATCATAATAATTTCTCCTGTAAATTAATACGGATTATTTTTTAAACTGTGGACCGTATACTTTACAAGCGCGATAATCCTGACCTTCTTTATCCATACCGAAAGCATTCCAGCAAGCAGGTCGGAAAATATCATCCAAGGGTACGTTGTGCATACAAACAGGAATACGAAGCATTGAGCACATAGTGATAAGGTCGGCACCGATATGACCGTAACTGATTGCACCATGATTAGCGCCCCAGTTTTGCATTACTTCATAAGCGGTTTTAAATGGACTACCCTCTTTACCATCACAACGAGGAGCAAACCAAGTACAAGGCCAAGAGGGGTTTGTTCTTTCCATAAGAGTATCGGATACTTCTTGAGGAAGATTAACTGTCCAACCCTCTGCAATCTGTAAAACAGGACCCAAACCCTTTACAAGATTAAGTCTAATCATTGTGCAAGGCATTTCTGATTTAGTTGTAAAATGACTTGAGAAGCCGCCGCCACGGAAGTTATCAAAGCCTGCTTCGCACCAAACGGTAGCATCGGTCATCTTCTTAATATCTTCTTCAGTTACTTCCCACCATTTTTTCATAATGGCGTTGCCGTTTTCGTCTTTACATTCACCGCAAGCATCTAAACAAGCTGCGCCTGAATTTAATAGGTGGATAATACCATCTGATTCTTTTGCTTTGCCTTTTAATTCATAGTCAGCAACACGCTTTACGGCGTCACCGCTCCAATATGTACGAACATCAGCAAATATTTGTGCTCTATGTGTGAGTAATCTCATAAAGAGCATACCCATACCGTTAAGTACATCATTTTCAGTAGCGAGAGTATACGGTTCTCTTGCACCTTCGTAGTCAAAGGTAGAACTGAGCAGTGCTTCAGGATAGTCACAGTTAGGCCAATGGTCTGTCCACTGTCTTTGACCTTGGAAACCGCCAACAATAGCATTGTGACCAACCATTTCTTCCTCACAGCCTTCGGGCAAGTTTTTATTACCTGCCATAAGGTCTTTGATTATACAGTACATTTTAACAGTAAATTCCCACTGTTTTTCTTTTTCTTCATCTGAGAATTTAACAAAGTCAGGGTTATCATCTCTACCCTCTTTGCAGTGTTCACGAGTCCAGCTGAGAGCTTTTTGATACTCTTCCTCGTTATAGATTCCTTCTTCCATACGGCGAAGAATTTCAACCTCGTCAACACTCTCAACTCGCATACCGAAGTATTCTTCCATAAAGTCTTGGTCAATAATTGAACCTGCGATACCCATACACTGAGAACCAATTTGAAGATATGACTTACCGCGCATAGTTGCCACTGCAATAGCGGCACGACCAAAGCGTAAAAGCTTTTCTTTTACATCTTCGGGGATTTCATTTACCATATCAACATCCTGCACTTCGTGGCCATAAATACCAAACGCAGGAAGTCCCTTTTGTGCGTGACCTGCAAGAACTGCAGCAAGGTATACAGCCCCCGGTCTTTCAGTACCATTAAAGCCCCAAACACCCTTAATTGTATTGGGGTCCATATCCATTGTTTCAGAGCCGTAGCACCAACAAGGTGTTACAGATAGGGTAATATCTACATTATTCTTTTTAAATTTATCTGCACAAGCAGCAGTTTCAGCAACACGACCGATTGTAGTATCAGCCATAATAACCTTTACAGGTTCGCCATTTGAATAAAATAAATTTTCTTCAAAAAGCTTCTTTGCGGCATTAGCCATTGCCCAAACTTGTGGTTCAAGACTTTCACGAAGCTTCATTGGTCCACGTCTGCCATCTACTACGGGACGAATACCTATTACAGGATAATCACCAATATATCTGTTTTTTGCCATAATATCGCCTCTTATTTACTCTCTTTTTCTCTGAGCATTGCGCCAAGCTTTTTGAAAATATCTATTGTAGGTGCAGGAATTCTACCAAGACCATCAGGACCAACATTTAATAAATAGTTAATACCGCGTTCATTAAGGTGTTCCTTAATTTCAAACACGCGCTCGGCTGATTTCCAGTTGTTATCAAAGCTCTTATAACCCCAAGTATCATTAAGTGTACAAGCAGATTCATAAAGCGTTGTCATATAATCATCCGGAATTTCATTATCGGCGCAAGAGAAATAATCACCTACACCGTTACCGATACGGGAGTTAACAAGTGCGTTAGGTTGATACTTTTTAACCATATCATAAAGTTCCATACTCTGTTCAGGAGTAATAACACCAGGAGTATCAAACCAAATAAGACACAAATCACCGTATTTTGTTAGAATTTCTTTAACCTGAGGCTTAATTTTCTTTTCAAAGCAAATTGAATAGTCCTTCTCGCCTTCTGGAAAATCCCAATGATTAGACCAACGGCAGCCCTTTAAATCCTTTTCGGTTATATTGTAACCGCCGCCGTGTTCTTCGTGCCAGTCTAATTCCTGTGAATAGTAAAGACCAAACTTCATATCTGCTCTTTTACAAGCATCAGCAAGTTCTTTAATAATATCTCGTTTAAAGGGAGTTGCATCCACAACATTAAACGGGTCAGCTTCTGACTTAAATAAAGCAAAACCCTCGTGGTGTTTACTTGTAATTACAATATATTTCATACCTGCTTCTTTTGCAAGTGCTACCCATTCGTCAGCATCAAAGAAAACAGGGTTGAAAGCCTCGGCTAATTTTTCATATTCAGTAATCGGAATCTCATAACGTGGCATTATCCATTCACCAACAGGATCCCAACCCTTTACTAATTCATCATTATAATCATAACGTTGACCTTTATATTCACCGGCAAGCAAGGAATAAAGGCCCCAGTGAATCATCATGCCAAATTTTGCTTCTCTAAACCATTCTTTATTAGTCATAAAATCCCACCCATAAAATTAATAAAAATTTAAAAAAGGCTATCCTGAATAAACTCAGGATAGCCATAAAGCATTAATCTTTAACAGTAGAATATACTGCTATTGAACCTGCCGGAATTGTATCCTGTAAAACCTTATCTACATTTTTAAAGCCTTTATCAACAGGAATCATTTCAGCTGAAGTATCCGGCTCGATTTTAAGCGGGTCAAATAAGTATCTATACATATTTTTGCCAATACTCTTTTCAAAGTTAACACTTATTTTTTTCTCAAGTGAAGAAGTATTTACAACAATAACGTTTTGATACTTTTTGCCGTCCTTTTCATATTCAACCATTGAAAGATATACGCCGTTTGTGCCTTCGCAATAATAAACCTTACTGCCAAGCTCACCAGCGTGCTTAATAACATTGGATAAACCGTAATAAAGCTTATAAGGAATTGCGCTTTCGTAAAGAGAAGGTGCAGTACCTAAAATGTGAATACCATCCTCAAATTCACCGCCGGTATCAAGACGTGTGGGCCAAACGGTTTCAAACAATTGCCAATAAATACAACTATCAACACCGGAATTCATTGCAGCAATTACTGTCTGAGCAACTTGCTGTGCATAGAAGTCAGTCTTTTGGTTTTCTATAGCGTTACCGCCATACATCCATTCATCAAACCAGAAGGGCTTACCTGTTTTAGAAATAATATCTACAAACTGTTCAAAATAGTATATCCAAAGGTCATAGTTATCATCACTAACAGATGCGGATGAGCTGCTGCCACCTGCGCCCGGCCAGGTAGGAATGTACCAGTGGAATGTATAAACGTCAATACAGTCGCCTATTCTTTCAATCCACCAGTTAAGCTCTTCCTCTAAGGTTTCGCCCTTGCAAAAGTCCTTACTTAAGCCGTATTGCGGGCCTGTAAGCTTTACCTTATCGCGAAGGCCTGCTTCCTTAAGCTTCTTATGGGTAGCATTGATAACGTCAACAGATACGTCCCAACCGTCCATCTTCTTCTTTACACCGGGAGCGATAAATGGCTCGTATACTCTTGACATGCCACCGGCATTTTCGGCGTAAGGTTCGGTAAACATTACAAAATATTCAATATCATAACCGCGCTTGATGATAACCTCTTCAATAAAGAGCTTAACCCAATCGGTGTACATATCAATCATATCGGAATAAATATTAAGCTCGCCTCTTACATACCAAGGGATTGTATAACCGAGAGAGTCCTGCGTTGTAGCGCCTGCAATAGAACCGTTAGACCAACCCATATTAACCGCAACTTCTATGTCACGTTCTTCCATAGCGTCAAGCCACTTATAGAACGCCTGCATTCTTTCGCTATCCCAATCGTAGATAATCTCTTTACCTTTGCGTTCCTTAAACGCATAGCCGGCATCCATATAAGAACGAACCATATTAATGTTCATATCGCCCAATCGTTTAAGTTCTTCTTCAATTTGGGCATCGGTATAATTACGGCCATATTCATCAGGCAAGAATATAAATCCCTGATTAATACCGTTAACACCGTCCCAACCGTCGTTGAAAACCTTGTTGTTATAAACGTCAAGATTTAAAACGTCAGGTTCGGATACAGTGTAGGTAGAAGTAACCTTTGAAACGTTACTTTGAGGCTTTTTATCCTCTTCATCCACTTCATCACTAGAAGTAGAATCAGTGGATGAAGTATCTTCAGACGAAGCATCAGTAGAAGAACTGTCTGTAGATGAAGTATCTGTAGATGAAGTATCACTGTTAACGGGAGGTTTATTATTACCTTGTGGCTTATTTTGGCTACTACAAGCAACTGTACACAACAAGATACATAATACCAATAATAAAGCAATAATTTTTTTACTCATTATTATTTAACCCCCTTTAAAATATTCTTACGTTTTTTGAAGAAAATGAAGGATGTACCAGCACCACCTGCAAGAAGAACTCCGGAGCCAATACCAACCCAAACTCTTGTCATAGTATCCTTCGGCTTACGTTTTTTAATAACCTTATATTTTTTCTTACTTGGTTTCTTATCCTCAGTCTCTTCAGTAGGCTCTTCTTGCTCTTGTAATTCTTCTTCAACAACATCAACATAGGTTACGTTTGTTATAACTTCATCAGGGAAAGCAATTGGATCAAATAAATCAAAACCGGTTTTATTTTTACCATAGCGGTTAGGATCTTTCAAATAACCTCTTTCAGCTATAAACATTTCAACCATATCGAGATAAAGTGTACCCTTAGTACCTTTAATTACAAGGTAAGCTTCACTGCTGTCACCTGAATTAAATGTAAAGCTGACGCGATTCCACTTTCCGTCATCAATCATTGGAAGGGTACCGTTTTGGCCATTAACAATGTTTTCAAATTTTTCATAGCGGCCATTCTTATAAAGTCCAACTGTAATATCGCTACCCTTTGAAAGCTTAGTCCAAGCTGCAAAGGTATAGTTTTTACTAAGTTTACTAATTGGAATTACTCTTACATATTCCTGACCATTTGATTTTGCAGCATCAAATTTAAGGTTGTAATTACCTTGCCAATCAAATTCTTTATCGGTTACCTTTTCAATGGTTACTCCGTCGGTTAAAGGTGCCCAGTTTTCTTCGGTTACCTTTTCTTCGAAATTAGAGTTTGAAATTTCATTGAAGAATTTTTCAGTAAATTTAAGGTTTGCAAAGTCAGGTGTACGTTCTACAACTTCAACGCGGTCGATGTACAAGTCATCGATTGAAGCGCCTTCGCCGCGGTTAGCGTGGAACTTACAAATCTGGAATGCATAGCCTTCCATTGAAGCATTCTTCTTAGTAATTGTACCTATACGGTATTTAAACCAACCATCTTTTTCTTCCACAGCATCAGCAGCCTGTGGCTTAATGTTAAGCGACATACTTGTACCAGACAATTCACCGCTGTAAACCATATCAGAAAGGTCACGTGACATACTGTTAACTATTGCATAGTATGCAACAGATTTAGGAGTCTTAGCAGGCTTCACCCATACGTAGAAATCATAGGAATAGTCGTCCTTAAGCTGATATTTTACGTTAGATACAACCGGGAAGAATATACTAGCTTCAATGCTTTCAGTAATCTTATCAGGCTTAATGTGAAGTGATTGATTACCATGGAGTACGTTTTTAGAATCATTAACAATTTCGTACCACGGGAAGTCAATATCGCCTAAATCATAATCCTCAAAGCTTTGTACAATTGTTTTAGCGGGTTTAGCTTTACCGCTGAAAACAGCCTGTAGCTTGTGATTATCGTCAATATTTTTAATACTATAGTTCTTATCCTTTGATACCAAATCGCCGTATTCGTACCAACCTTCAAACTTAGCGCCTGCAAATGCATTTGCAGAAATCCTTACACTTTCACCAGCTTCAAGAGTCTTTGTCTTAGTAACCGTACCGAGTGTAGTATCGTTCACAGAGGTTTCAACCTTGTAAAGCTCAGTAAAGCTCAAGTTATCAAAATGCATTACTCTAGGCTCTTTGCTATTAGCAACATCATAGAACGCTAAGTTAATATAGCTACCATTGGGAACAACGTCACCTGTAGTTACTGTGAACGACTTAGTATGCCAACCTTTTACAGTTACATTATCGATATAGCAAGGCCAAGAAGCACCTGTACCAATACCAAGAGCAGATTGATCATAACCGAACGCTGCAGCATAATCAGTAAACGGAACAGCAACATAATAATCAATAGAAACTCTATAAGTAGTATTAGGTTTCATCTTAATACCCTTAAAGGTATATGTTCTATTTGAGTTCTTATCAGTATTGGTGTATTCGGTTGCATTTACAACCTTAAAGGTACCACCATGCTCACTTGAATGAGCAAAAGTAGCCTTTTCGGCAGTAAGAGTAGGATAAATAGTATCATCCGGTTTATCGAATTTAATAATACTTACTTCCTTATTATTGTCGGGTTCTTGCTCAACAAGCTTGAAATTATCAAAGTAAACCCAAGCATTAGGATTAAGAATAATCTCAAGCCAATCAGCAGTAGTATCGGTTACTTCACCTGTGGTAAAGTAAACAGTACCATTTGCCCAGCCTTCGGTATTATTCTTCTTGAAGTAAGCAATATCATTATCAAATCCTGTATTTATACCAAACAGGTTAAGAACGCCTGAATTGGTAGGATTAGCTTGATAATACCTAAATGAAAGTCTGTAATAAGAATTGGATTTTAAAGTAAGAGGACTATTGGCGCCACCTAATTTAATAGAAGCACCGTCCTTACCTGCTCTACCTCTTAAAACAGTAATTTTCATACCGCTGGAAGTTGGGTCTTCATTGCCTATATTATTCTTTGCTTCAGCAACGTCAACAGGTAATTCAACAACTTTGCTGATAGAATGGCTTGTTTTGCCAAGGTCGCCTTCTACGGGACTGAAATCAAGCAAGGTATTACCTGTTTTATTATCGATAATTTGATAATTATCAAAATAGCCCTTAATTCCTGCGCCTAAATGGAAGTTCGGGAATTGACCGTCTTTTATTGTTCTAACATCAAATGAAAGCGTCTGCCATTCGCCAACCTTGTTAGCAATGTTAAGCCAAACTTGACCTTCATTACCGGGGAATGCGACCGACCAATCAGGAGCAGAAAGACAAGCAACAATATCCTTATTGGAAGCCATTTCTAAAAGATAGAAATCAAATTTAATTGTATAATCACCAACAGGATATACAGTATCATAAGACATACCAAGCTCGTGTAAGTAGAACTGACCAAAGTTTGTACCCTTGGAGTTATCAACTTCGATTGCAAAATCATCTGAACCTACTTCGGGTTCACTAGGTTCATCATCTTCTGCATCCTTTGCATCAGCAACGGAAACAGGCAAATCAACAATTGAAGCACAGTTGCTTGTTAACGTAGTATCTGTAGGATTGAAGGAAGCAACTACGTTATTGCCTTCTTTAATGGTAAGGTTATCTATATAACCTGTAAAGCCATCGGCATCATCAATAACATAGAACATTACACCATTCCACTCTGCAATGGTGGTAACGTTAAACGAGTAATGAGTCCAAGTATTTACGCTTGTTGGAGCTTCCTTCCATACCTGGTGTCCGCCTTCAATTGCAGGGTTTGTTGTCCAAACTTCGGTTGTAGCACCGAAAACTACTCTATGACCTAACGTGAGCGAATAAACATCAAAATCAACAGTATAGGTGTTACCTGCAGGAAGATTAAGCTCTTCCATACCTAAATTAAGCACTTCTGCAGATTTTTTAGTCACCCAGAAATTATCGTTTATGGAACTATCAAAATAGATTGCATGATCACCTGATTTTTCTTCAGGCTTTGCATTAGCAACGGAAACCGGTAAATCAACTATAGAAGCGCAGTTGCTTGTTAACGTAGTATCAGTAGGATTGAAGGAAGCAACTACGTTATTGCCGTCTTTAATGGTAAGGTTATCAATATAACCCTTAAAGCCTGAACCTACCACATAGAAAATTAAACCCTTCCATTCAGCAACTGTAGTAACGTTAAATGAATAGTGTGTCCAAGTGTTTAAGGTGGTGGGAGCACTCTTCCATAATTGGTGAGTACCATCGTTGCCATTAATCGCAGCGGTAGTGTCCCAAGTGGCTGTTGTACCACCAAAAACAACGTTTGAGCCTGCTGTTAATGCATAAACGTCAAAATCAACAGTATAAGTCTTGTCTGCCGAAAGATTGAGTTCTTCCATACCTAATTCAGGGTGAGACGCATCCTTTTTGGTTACCCAGAAGTTATTTTGGGCACCACTTTCAAAGTAAATTGCATAATCGCTTACATTTGATGAGCGCATCAATCTTGAATAAAGCGCTGCGGATGCTGCCCTATTTCTCGGAATACCTTTTTGTTCATAAAAAGCACCCCTGAAATTAACTGGTGAATCGAAATCAAACTTTACAACTTCTACACCTGCAGCATCAATAAGATAAACGTTATCGATATATGCTGTGCAGCCTTGGTAAACGTTGAATCTAAAGTAGTTATGTTCGGGTAATAAATCAAATTCGTAACTGAATGTTTCGTATTTGTTTAAAGTAACGTCAACAGCATCAATCCACTTTTGTTGAATTTCAGCGTCCATACCTGCAACCGACACACAGAAGGAGTTTCTACAGCTACCAACTGCGGTAAATTTAACATCAAGCTTAACGGTATAACGGCCGGCTTCGATGTTTTTGCCGATATTAAACGGAATATCAACACCTTCATTATGAATGGTGTTGGAGTTTTCAGGAACAACAGCCTTTAAATAACCGTCCACAACGTCTACTTCATCGTAGGCTATATCATAAAGGGTTGAAGATGAAAAATGGTCAGGATGTTCGGTTTTTTCGCAAGCCTTTGCAAAATCAAGCGCTGTTTCCTTACCGTTTTCATCGATAAGTACTAAATTATCTATAAATACTTTACCAAATGTAAAAAGTGAAAAATCTAATTTATTGTTTTTCTCTTTTGCTACAAAGGTAGTATGGTAATTCGCCCATTCTTCTTCGCAAACGTCCATATTACTAATTGTAGCATTTAGCGAAGTTTTATCTTTGCCGTAAAGCTTAAGACCTAACAACGCATTACCTTCATCTTTAGACATTCTTAAGGTATATACATCAAAGTCTAAAGTATATTTTTTATCAGTTTTAAGTGCAATACTATCAAAATTAAGAGTTAAAGTATTAGCGGTATTGTTTTTTGCATACAAATAATACTTATCCTCTTTATCTTGACCAGCTAATGAAAAAGCGTCGTTGCCGTTAACAATACTTTCAGCGTTTTCTCCTTCAAAATCAATCAAATTGCCTGCTTCTACCGCATCGGTAGGCAAAAGAAGCGCATTTAAAGGTAATGCTGCTGCTAAAATAAAGATGGCACACAAAATGCTAATAGCTTTTTTAGTATTGAGCTTTAAAAATTTAAGCATCATTAAATTATTTACACCTCACTCAATATTGTGGGAGTTGCAGTGCCGAAATTTTCGGCACTGCAAAGCTAGTATTAAAAATTGTACAATTATTTAATTACCTTATTAGCCTTATTTACAGCTACATCAAAGTTATTAGCATAAGATTTAACCTTTGCAGTTACTTGATCAGCATTAGTAAGTGCTATGTTGTGGCAAACATTTGCAAAGTCTACAAGAGCTGCATGGTTTACAACACCTTGAGAAATAGAAACGCGTTTGTCCATCTTTGCAAGTTCGTTGAATGTCTTTTCCATATTTTTGTTAATGAAGTTTGAAGACATATCATAATTTTTAGGATCTAAGAAATAACGTAAGAATGCAGCTGCACCGTCAGGATTCTTTGCACCCTTTAATACACCAAACAAGGTTGAGTCAACAATTGCAACCTGTTTTTCACCCTTAGGCATTGGGAATGGAACTGCATCAATCTTATCGGTCATTTCATTAAACTTTGTTGAAGAGTCCTTACGCATTGCATAGCTGATTACAGAGTGCATTGCAGCTTTACCTGAACGGAAATCCGGAATACCCCAAGCATTATTGCTATCCATAACCTTTAATTTGCTACCAAATTCGTTGTAATACTTAATAACATCTAAAAGCTTTGAATTGCTAAGGTTAGAAGTGAACTTTTTACCGTCATACTTAATAAAGTCAGTACCTGCAGCTTGGGTCCAGTATGTAATATAACCTGTACCTCTGTTTACATAACCATAAACCTGAACACCATTTTCCTTATAGGTCATAGCCTTTGCACAATCAAGGAAGGTATCCCAGTTCCAGTTGCCTTCTTCGTAGTATTCACGGGGAGTCTTAACACCACGGTCTTTGAATAATGTTTCGTTAAAGTACATACAAACATATTCAGTATGGTTGCTACCGTTAATGTTTACACCGTAGTATTTGCCATTAATCTTTTGGGTATCCATAACACCCTTATCCCAAGCGGAATCACTTAAATCAAAGCCTTTAATATCGTCTAAGGGTTGCATATAGTTCATAGGTCTGCCGGGGAAGTCGATATTATTAAACATAACAATATCGTAGCCTTCTTTAGCTGCAAGAGAAGCTGAAATCAATTCTCCATAGGTTCCGGCATTTGTAGAATTCTTAGCTTCAACCTTAATACCGGTTTTCTTTTCGAAGTCTTTAATAACCTTCTTTTCAGAATCCATAAAAGGTTGCCACCATAATACCTTAACGGTTGTGCCTTTAAGGTTAGTAGAAACGTTAGTTTCTACAGAAGACTGTGTTCCTTCGTCCTTTTTGTCGGATGAAGAAGTATTTTTGTCAGTGCTGGAGGTGTCTTCTACTTTGCTTTCGGGAGCTTCTTCTCCGGAATCATCTTCTTCAATAACTTCATAATAGGAATAGTATTCGTCATCTTCAACTTGTCTACATCCTGCTGTGAAGCAAAGAATCATTGCGAAAACCAACATAATTGAAATTGCCTTTTTGAACTTTAATAATTGTGTCATAAACTACAATCCTTTCATTTTTATATAATCCGCAAGCGGAAAATTAACCAACTATACCTACACTGTCAATACTCTTAATAAATTTCTTTTGTAAAATTAAATAGAATATTAGTACAGGTAGGATGAACAACATACAGCTTGCCATAGCAACACCGGTATGAGAGTTTATTGTATCTCCACCCTTTAATGAAATTAGATTCATTATATCTGATAAAACTACGGCTAAGGGCCTATTTTCATTAAAATACAATCCCATAAGATAATATTCATTCCAATGCCAAATAACAGAAAGAATACTTACTGTAAGAATTGCAACGCCGGATGAAGGAACTATTATTGTTACAAAGGTTCTTATAGGACCTGCGCCATCCATCCAAGCAGCTTCTTCAAGTTCCTTTGGAATACCTTTTAGGAACTGTATGTAAATCATAATAAACAATCCTGATTGGAAACCAACACCAAAAATTGAAGGTAAATAGAATGTAAATGGAGTATTTATTAGATTTATTGTAAGGTCCTTACCTATCCAATCGCCAATAAGTGATGTTAAACCAAAAAAGTCGAACTCAACATAATTTACAAAGGATGGTAAGAATGTCATTCTTACCGGAACCAAAATTGTTAATAACAATAACGGATAAAGTATTTTCTTTTCAGGAAATTTGAATCTTGCGAAAGCGTATGCTACTATACCACAGGATACAACCTCCATCAAACCACTTATTACCGGAACTGCAATTGTGTTTAAAAAGGATTTAAAATAATCCATTACAAAAATTGCATCGGCATAGTTTTGAAAAAATGCTTGAGTTGGTATCCAAACAACACTTGTGTTCATAAAATCAGCTTCGTTTTTAAGTGAGTTGCTGATTATTTGGAAAAGTGGTGACAAAACCGTATAACCAACCGCTATTAGCATTGCATATCTAAAAATTGCAATACCTATCTTAGCAAATATTTTTTTGTACTCTGTTTTGTTTTCGGTTAAAGAGGAAATACGTTGCTTTAATGCTAATAATCTCATTCTGACACCACCTCCTAACTCCATTTTTTCATAAGTAATCTATTATATAGCAGTAAGATTAATCCGCCTATAACAACTACTATCAAGAAATATAACCATAAAATTGCAGAACTACGGTCATACACACTATTGAGACTAATCAAATCATAAGCTTGCGACATAATTGGGTTGTCGAACGCTGTAAATAAGTCCACAATAGTATAAATAAGTACCAAGAAGGTCACGTTACCAAGCATTGGGAATGTAACGAACCAAAACTCTTCCCACGCGGTAGCACCCTCGATTTTAGAAACCTCATATAATTGCTCGGGTATTGATTGCATACCTGCTACAAATAGAAGTATCTGAATACCACAACTCCACACAAGGTTAAATACTCTGGCAATATAATCCGAAAGCATTTCAGTTACTGCCTGAGGAAGACCAAGATTTATAAGTAATTGGTCAAACTGTATTCCGGAATAGGATTGTGTATCACCCATTGCGGTACTTAACGCTGCCTCATTTCCTATTGCTTCACCTGTAACAAACTTCATTACAACGCCTGTTGCAATAATCACAGGCAAGAAAAATACTGCACGAGCAAACAATCTGCCACGGAATTTTTGATTTAAAATAAGTGCAAAAATCAAACTTAATGCAACTATAATCGGCAAAGAGTAAACAAAAGATGTAACTGCCTCTGCTAAGTTGTCAATAAAATTAGGGTCTTCTTGCAATAGATATTTAAAATGTTCAAGTCCTACAAATTGAAGCATATCCTCATCAACAAGCGATACGTTAGAAAAAGCATATGCTATAGACTCAACAAGTGGAACCAAGAAAAACAGGAGGAACCCTATTGTCCATGGAATCGAAAACATTCTTCCATAGCGCACTTTAAGACGCTCAATACCTCTCGCTTTTTTATTGCGCATATTCTCATCCTTTCCTGGTGCTGTTGCACCAAAACATTTTTACTGATAAACAAAACCTTCCGGCGCAACTATACCTAAATCTGTTTTAACATTTTTGTCGGTATAATTAACTATAACGGTTACGCCATTTTCAAATACTGTTTCATTTACACCTTTTGAAAGAATTTTATGGTTCTTAATTTTGGTGTTCGAAACCTTTGATAAAAATTCAGAAAGCTCTTTGCAATCAGTTTCAATTTTCTCTTTATTATCAGAATAAACGCTTAAAGCAAATGAGCTGTCAGACAAACGGAATTTTGGATTATGCTTGCCTGTTACTGTGTATAACAAACCACAGCCGGTTTCTACTGCCTTTAAAAGCTCTTTTCTTGGATTGGCCGAAGTGTTAATCGGTTCTGAAGACATAGACACAACGCCCTTAAATACCATACGATAGAACGGAACGGTAACATCAAGAGTATCAAAAGCTGAGTCATTTGAAGGTGTAGAAATGATATGATTAGAATTAGCTGCTGCATAAGCATTAGCATTCGAAGTCATAACTTTATTTTTACTGTGTGCCTTAGCAAATAAGCTTGATGCCTGTGCATCTAAATTGCCTTTTGCATAATAATCAGGACTCTTATAATCGGAATAAGCCATATTGCCGATTGTTGACAATGAAATACCAGAAATCTCTTTGTTTTTCACCGTTTTCAAAGCCTTATCTAAAGCTTTTGACATTTGATTTCTTGAAAGTAAACGATATCTGCCCATTTCTTCAACACGGTTTCCTGCGGCAATATCGTAATAATACTGATAAGCTGTACCACCGTTTTCGGCTTTCGCTACATTAGAAAATGTGCTGAAGCCGGCACCTGATTTATCGAAACGGAGTAAATCAAAATCAAAATATACTTCACAAAGCTTATTCAATGCTTTAATTTCCTTCCAACTACCAAGGGTGGAAGAAAGCTTAAAGCCGCCGCCGATTTTTCCAACATCGACACCGGATTGACCAAAACCTTTTAGTTGAACTACAGGTTTAATGCCTGTTGATTCGATAACATCAGAAACTATTTCGTTAGCTTCTTTCACTGTAGTAGCAACTGCTATTTTTTCATAAGGTACGCCAACAAATGATTCTGTAGCCAATGCGCCACCTAAAATTTGCAAATATAAAGGTGAATCTGCAGTATCTGTTTTAATTTTATATTTGTTAACCAAATAGTTGCGATAACATTCCGCCATACCTGAATAACCTGATTGTTTACCGGATAACGGATAAAAAGCAATTGTGCATTGTCCATCAATAACACCATCGCTATATGTATTAACACGTTGTGAACCATACTGTGCCATTTTTACAACTTCAGTACTTTGACCTCTTACAGAGAACGCGGCACAAACGTTTGAATAGCCAATGGTACTATCCCCTGCTGATGCTGAAATTTCACAAGAAGCAGCACCTTTTTCAACAATAGCAAACAAGGAATTCTCTCCCCTATTAACGCCAAAAACAGGTAATGATGTTTTATAAAAATTACTGTTTATATGATCATTGAATGCAGCAAGGTCATTACCGTAAACAGCTTCTTTATAAAGTCTTTCACTGCCATCACGCTCATCAGCATACATAAGTGCGCCGCTACCTGAAGGAACAAATAAATAATTATCTTTTTCCTTGCTTTGCGGAATTGAAGTGAGGAACGGTGCTATTTCCACCTGATATACTTTATTATCATTTTCCAATATACCCTTTGGTTCTACAGTTACAGTAAAATGATCATCATAAAGTTTATAAATAACAGGAATTGAAATTTCAACATTATTAAAGAAGTATCCAACCTGTATACCGTTTTTCACCTTTTTAGCGGTAATTATGCCGTCTTCAAATACACTGGAACCATTGATGGTTTTGAGTGTATTATTAGGAGATGCTACATAAGTAACCCTAATTGGTGAATTTAAAAGTGTATTTGCTCTTGCTCCTGCCGGAGTTCCATTATAAAAATCATTTGGAATAGTAGACCAAATATATCCACTGTTTTTATCTTCAATAAGGATACAAGCTCTTTCGCTATCCCAATGCATTGCATAGTTATCATTTTCGGCAACAACCGATGAATCAACAGAATTAACAACTATTTTTGATGTGTATCGACCAATTTTTCTCGGTTGTTCTGTTGAGCAGGCGGCACAACTTAAAATAACGGACAACACAAGTAGGATTGATATAAACCGCTTAAACTTAATCATAAATACCGCCTCCTATCGATAGAAAATTTCACTGAATAATGAACCTATAAATCCGAACAACTCTTGGAAAAGTATAAACAACATAAATATTATAAATACAACCAATGCCATTCCAAGAAGAGTAAGTACTGTTGTACCAAGGAATTTAAAGAAATCATATTCATGAATAACCATAAGACCTACACACAATACTATTGCTGCCATAATATGACATACTATAGTCACTATTGTAAGTATCGCTCCTTCTTCAGGAACTAACATATTAGTAAGTACAAGATAAATAATTGAACTGAAAATTTCAGGAATTAAAGCAAAACAGGTAACCATAAATATTTCTTTTAATTTACCTTTACCCTGTGCTAAAACACACACGCCCCAGTTAACAATAACAAACAATAGCGCTATGCCAACACTTCCTAAAAGTGTCTCAATTGAATTGTAATTATTAGCTTCAAAAATCTCAAAAGAAAATCCGCTATAAATATCGCAAATTACCGTTGTAATATAGAATACCACAAGTGAACCCAAAGCAACTAAAATTGAGCCCTCGTGCTTATATTTCAATCGACCAAACGTTTCAAAAGGATGAGTAACGCTGGAAAGTGCGAATGCAACATTATTGGTCTTTGCGGGTGCTGTTTCGGCCTTCTTACGAAGTAGAAGCCAAACCACTGCACCAATAACTGCTACTGCAATAATTAACATCCACCAAATATTATTGCTTATAAACTCGCTTCTCTTTTGTTCGAATGCTACAGCATAATCGTTTTGGTCAAAACCAAGCTTTGAATATTTCAAAGCAGTATCGTAATCTTCGGTTAGCAAAGCAGCCTTTGAAATACCTCTATAAGCCAAAAGATTATTTTTGTCTTCACTTAAAACCTTTTTCCATACATCAACCGCTTCAGTATACTTACCATTAAGAGTTAATGTTTGCGCTTGTTTATAAAGCTTTCCGTAATCAGTAAGCTTAAAAGCTGTAACACTTAAATCAAGTGAATCCAAAACATAAAGCATATCATCATGAACTGCTACTGATTCGGGGCGTACAAAAGTACCAATTTGGTTGCCCGAACCAAAGCCGCCGCCAAATACAGCAAATGAGTTACACATATTGTCATATACAAAAATATGACCGTAATTTATATCTACTGCATAGACAAATCCATCTGAATCAACACAAAGCCTATTAAAGCTTGTCATAATAGGATGGGCACTATCGTCCATATAATCAGATTCGTCAGCAAAATTCAAGCTATCAGAATTTTCACCGTTTTTATCCTTAAGAATATTGTTACCTGCAGGATTAAGGCGTCTAATTTGTCCTGTACCTACATCCCATATACTATCGGTTAGACCGGTTAATGTATAGATGAAATTGCTATCATCAATATCCATGCTTATAAACTGATAAGGTAACTTTTGTATACCGCTTGCACGCTTTGCTTCGGTTTGTGTTAAACGTTCCCAAAGCTTACCAAAAACATCAAGAACAGATGCTTTTACAGTATTAGCGCCGTAAAAACCTAAAAATTCGCCTTTATCAGAATAAACAAGTGCACCATAATATGAACCACTGCTAAGCACATATATGTAATCTCTGGAATCGGTTAAAACCTTGATAGGAGCATAGTTAAAGTCTGCAGGAATTACCTTAGCTTCAGGTAAACCTATTATTTGATTTAACGTTCCATCAGGATTTAATACAAGAACCCTTTGACCATTAGTGTCAGCGATGAAAATTTTTCCGTCTTTTTTAAGATAGATACCCCTTGCACCGCTAAAAGTGATAGTTTCATCTTTATATTTAATATCTTTAATTTCCTTGACAAGCTTTAATTTTTTATTTACAACTAAAATTCTGCTATTATCACTGTCAAGAATATATAGGTTTCCTTTTTGGTCACAGTCCATATCAGAAGGAGCAGCAAGACTATCAGTTCCTAGAGAGTTACCATCGATTTTATCAACCGCTTCGTATACACTTCTAATATTTACTGGTTCTCGTTCTCCATCCTTCTCCCAATACGCATAGGTGTTATATGGGACTGCGTTCACCTCGGCGGCAGAAACGGCAGGAACTAACGAGCAAGCCAAAATTAAGGAAACTAAGAAAAGCATTATACATTTTTTCATAACCATGCCCCCTCTATCCTTTAATGCCGGCGCTACCCATTGTTTCCATTACGCTACCCTGGGTGCACATATATACAACAACCGGTGGAATTAGAAGAATAACAGTTGCTGCCATTGCACTACCTGAACGAGCAATGCCGCCCGATGCTATAGTACTCATAACGTTTGGTAGCATCTTTAATTCTTCACTGAAAATTGTACCTTGTGGTTGCATTGACCACAAATCTCTAAAAGCAAATAATGTTAGTGTTAACCATGCAGGTTTCATAATCGGAAAAGCAATTTGACGATAGATTCTGAATAATCCTGCACCATCAATTTTTCCGGCTTCCAGCAAAGCATCTGGTATACTGCTATCTATGAATTGCTTCATAAGGAAAACACCAAGTGTTGCCGGTAAATACGGCAAAATATATACCAAATATGTATCAATAATATTTAATTTAGAAAAAATTACATATTGAGGAATCGCTAAGGTATAAGTGTTATAAAGCAAGGCAAACTGTATTACCATGAATAAAATCTTATTACCCTTGAATTTTAGTTTTGCTAAAACAAAAGCTGCCATTGATGCGATGAAAATATGTAAAACTGTTGTTGTTACACTTACAAAAAAGCTGTTAAACAAATATCTTGAAAGTGGAACTCTAAGGTTTGACAAAAGCTTGGGTAAAGCCATGTAATTCTCTAATGTTGGTCTTGTTACAAAGAAGCGTGGCGGGAAAATTAATATTTCCTCTAACGGCTTCAATGAAGTACAGAACGTATATATAATAGGTAGAACTGAAAACAAACCAAATAGAATTAAAAAGGAGAAATAACAGAAGTTGCCCCAGCTTGTTCTAGTATATCGTCTATATTGTGGCTTACTATTTTTCATATTAATCCTCCACTACTTACCAACTGCATCAAGCAATTTGCCTATAACTATACGGGCAACTGCCATCATTGCAAATAAGAATACAGAAAGTGCTGCTGCATATCCCATTTCATAACGGCTTGTACCAACGTCCATAAGCATAGTTACCAATGTATCAACTGAATAGTTAACACTTGGGAAACCAGCCAAAGCAGTTACAACTGCACCAATTGAGAAAGAACTTTGTATTTGCATTACTGCACCGAACAAAAGTATCGATTTCATTGAAGGCATTGTAATATACCATAGTTCTGCCCATCTGTTTTTAATTCCGTCAATACAACCTGCTTCGTACATTTCGGGATTAACATTTTGCAGACCCGAAATATTAGCCAAGAATGAAATACCCATACTCATCCATAACTGAACGACAATTACAATCACCGTTACGTAGTTTGGGTCTTTAAACCATTGTATAGGTTCGGAAATAAAACCTAATGAAAGCAATGCGCTGTTTATATAACCGTAGCTATCTCCACTAAAGAGCACTTGCCATATAAAATATACGTTAGTAGAGAGTGCCGGTGCATAGAAAAGGAACGAAAGTAAGGTTCGCATTCCACGATTAAGTTCATTAATCATCCATGCCAAAACAAATGAAAGAATGTAACCGATAGGTCCTGTTATAACGGCTAAAACTAAAGTATTTCGTAACACCTTAGGGAACATATCATCAGCCGAAAACATTTTAATATAATTAGCAATACCGTTAAATTTCGGAGCCGAAATCATATCATAGGTTGTAAAGCTTAATACAACTGAAGATAATATTGGAAGAATTGTAAAAACAAAGAACAAAATCAAAAACGGAGCTAACATCAACATACCTGTGCGTATGTCAGCATTATTGCCATACTTTAAGCGTTTTAATTTCATAACTATTCTCCCTTCTTAATTATATTGTGAACGTTTTTCAGCAATTTCATTGTCTGCTACTTTATCCCATTTAAGTAACATTTCTTCAATTCCCTTGCCGTTACCAATTACGTTCCAAAACGCCTGGTCAACTACACGCGGGATATAATATCCGCCCGGTACCTCAGGCATTTCATTAACCATAGACCATTGTTTCTTTAAAATTTCAAAATCTCCATCATTCCAAGAAAGACCCGAAAGTGCCTCGACGTTAGAGGTCATATTACGACCTGTTATTCCTAAAACAGCTTCTACGTTTTGTGAATATTTAAGTTGAACTTCAGATGATGTCCACCATTTTAAGAATTCCCAAGCTTTTTCTTCATTATTTGTGTTTTTCAAAATTGCACAACCAGAACCTGCACCTGCTTGTGAACGGTTAATGTTACCATTTTCATCCTCAAAGCCGGGTATCAACGATACACCCCAAAGGCCGCGAATTTCAGATGCTGCTGCACTTATGGTTATGTATTGTGTGCAAGGTTGTATTGCCAAAGGCATTAAGCCTGTACGGAAACGATTATAAAAATCATAAGTTTTCGGGAAACTGTACTTATTATAAAAATCAGTCCACATAGTAAATGTGTTAACAGCTTCTTCGCTTGTCAAATCTATACTTTCTAATTTTTTGTCATATAGACTTACGCCCTTTTGCATTAGAAGAGTTGGGAAAATATTCAAAGCACCTAAACCAAGATTTACTTGATTCATATCGGTGATTTGAGTATATGGTAAACCAACCTGCATATTATTTCTCATTATTACAGCCGATGCTGCAATGAAATCATCCCAAGTTTTAGGAACGCTAAGACCTAACTCATCTAAAATATCCTTACGGTAATACATTACCGAGAAGGTTTGAGTATCAGGCAAAGCATAAACGCCATCTTTATATGTATAAGGAACGGTGGCTGTTTTCATAAAACGAGATGCTACCTGTTCATAATCATCAAACTGTGTTAAATCATAAAGACCGCCACGCATTGCAAGGTTAACAGGTTCTGTTCTTGACATATGTAAATAACAGTCGGGACCGTTACCTGAAAGTATACCTTGAATAAGAGTTGCGTTAGTCATTTTTATATCAACGCTAATACCTGTTTTAGCAGTGAAATCGCTTTGAGCAAGATAATTAAGTACTTGAACTTGGTCGCGTCCCCAATTCACCCAAAGTGATATACCGTCATCACCTACATCACCTGAAATGCTATTATAATCAGACATCATAGAGGATAAAAATCTTTTAAAACCAAAGGCTACACTTTCCCAGAAGCCTGCACCCAAATGTTTTGCCTTCTGTTCAGGAGCGGTAATATAAATAGCATCTATATCAAGTGGCATACTAATTATTTCATAAAGCCACGCGCTTATACTTGAATAATTGTCGTAGAAGCTTGATTTGTATATTTGAGCTTGATACTTATAATCGAGCATTCTCTTAATTACTGCTACCATATTTTTTAAGGTAGAAGTATTACCTGAACTTCCTTTTTCACTTAAAGAATCAGCTTCTTTAATAAGGTCGTTTAATTTATTGTGTGAAGCGGTAAGGCGCTTCTCTAAATCAGGAATTTGGGTAAACAATGCGTAATCGCGATTAGCATCCGGTGTTTCACCGGTCACCATAACAATTTCACGATAAATTGCACCAAGTTCATAAATTTGATTTTTAAGCTCAACTGCAAAATTTGAAAGGCAACCAAGATTAACTTCTAACGAAATTACTCTTTCACCTTCTTCAAGGTAAATAAGATACGGTTCGCCTGATTTATTGCCGAACTTATTAAGCTTCCAAGAATTGCAATAATTGAAATCTATTTCCGCTGCTTCTGCAAAAGGTATTTCACCATCAACTCGCAAAACACGGTAAGAACTACCATTAACTATATAGCTTTGCTGATAAGCAAAGGTTATCGCATAAAGACCATCCTGCGGTACAGAAACCTTCCAGCTTATTGTATCTCCTGCACCACTCCAGTTATTACCGCCGATATAATTTACCTTAGCAACCTCAGCATCGTAAGGAGTAACATTTGCACTGGTAGCATCTGATTGCGAAAGAAGGTTAAAGGCTGATTTTAAATATGCCTTCTCACCCTGGATATCAATTTGATTACCTTCATATTTTTTATAACCTTTTTCTTCATACGATTTTAAAACTTCATCATAGGAAGGAATTTTCTCCTGTGCACAAAGCTTAATCGAAGAAATAGCCATAGCCGAAGTACAATCATATATTGTGACAGTATGCTCGCCCTCAGTTAATGCAAATAAATACGGTTTTGCATTAAGACCTTCGGCATCCGTAAGGCGTTTTTCTTGCCAATCAAAAACTTCTTTTTGCTCAGGTGCGAATTGGTTACCAATACCGTCCGAACGAACATCGCCGTCATCAATAAAGAGACGTGGAAGTGAAATATTGGCCACACCCTTAAATGGCTCCTTACCGTCAATCAAAAGGCTTAAATCAACCGCTTCGGTACTCGCTTCAAGTAACCAGTACTCAAGTGCGATATTATAAAGGCCGGTTTTACCAACGTTAAATGTAAAGGTAATGTTGCCATCACCATCATTCCATTTAAGTACAGTGTTCTTTCCTTTAAAATTTGAAACGATTTTTGTAGAGGCGCCATCATCTGCACTAACTGTGGTCAAGTCCGAAAGAACTGTGTCGACATTAGTATCATAATCATGATACTCCTTTAAATAGACACTGTAATCATCGGTATCTTGATTTGACAACTTGACGCTATCTTTTACATCAGCGTAGCAAACACTGGCTGAAACTACTAAAATGATCAAAGCCAATACAAAAGATAAAATTCTTTTCAAATCCATTCCTCTTTTCTGCAATTTGATAAAAAGATACAAAAATTTTGGACATAAGTGTCCTATTTTCATATATTTTTTTCATTATAATAAATTTTATAAAATTGCTCAATGAACAAGATTTGTTAACTAGTGAACTTTTTTGTCTTTTAGGTAATCTTTTTGTCCTGACTCTCAAATTTTTCCATTTATTCTTGACAATATGTTTTTTAAAAATTAAAATTCCTATGAGGTGGTAAAAAATGAAAATTGGAATCGGTTTAGACAGCCATAAACGTTGGGGCGAAAAAAGATACCAAAAATTAAAAGAGCACGGGTTTTACTGTGTTGATTTTAATATGATGTATACATCAAACTTTCCCTATTGTGATTCGATAAAAGAAACTGAGAATAAACTGATTTGCGAAAGAAAATTAGCCGAAGAATCAAATGTGGAATTTTACCAGGTTCACGGTCCGTGGAAATGGCCACCCGAAGATAACACCGAAGAACTATTAAAAGAAAAACTTGAAAATGTCAAGCGCTCTTTATGGGCAACTGCGGTTCTTGGCTGTAAAAATTGGGTTCTTCACCCCGTTATGCCATGTGGCATTAACGATAAAGGCACTGAAGACCAAAAAATAACCTTAGATGTTAATTTAGATTTCATGCGCAAGGCTTTAGAAATCGCAAAAAAATATGACATTACAATTTGTTTAGAGAATATGCCAATGCAAGACTTTTCACTTGCAACACCTTATGAAATTCTTGATTTTATCAACCTTATAAATGATGATCATTTTAAAATTTGCCTTGATACCGGTCACGTTGCCACCTTCCCTGAACTCTCTGCTGCAAAGGCTGTAAGAGATTTAGGAAATAAAATACAGGCTTTTCATATTCACGACAGTTTTCCAGACAGAGATTTGCATCTTTTACCATACTTTGGCACTACAGATTGGGCGGATTTTTCGCGTGCTTTAAAAGAGATAAATTATACCGGAGGACTATGTCTTGAAACCGCACCTCCACATACTTTACCTGATGATATTTATGAAGAATTATGCATAAATCTTTTTAAAATTGTTAAAACTATTACGAATACTTAAAAACCCGTAAATGAGGAAAAATGGTAGTTAATTTAATAGTTATATACATATATTTAATTGCTGTAATATCTAAAACTTAATAGGAATTTAACAAGTATAAACATTTTTGCAGCCGCTTATATTGCGGCTGCTTTTTGTTTTAATCAATATATTCCACCATGTAAAATGTAAAATAAATGTTAAAAATGACAAAAAGATAATTTTTCAAAGTCTTTTTCTTGCGTTTTTTTGGATTTGTGATATAATAATCGTTATGAAATTTTATAAGCAAATACATATTTTTCTAAAATAACACTAATGAGGGAGTAATTATGGAAAAAATTATTGTAGCTTTGACCTTTGCGGGTTCATTACTCGCGCTGCTTTTTGCACTTTTAATGTCGCAAAAGGTATTAAAATTTTCAGAAGGCACCGACCTTATGAAAAAAATCTCACTATCAATCAGAAAGGGTGCTAACGCTTATTTAAAACGACAGTATAAAATTGTTTTAATTTTCTTTGCTGTAATGTTTTTAATTTTAGCTGTTATGGCAGCATTTAAGCTATTAACACCTTATGTCCCATTCGCTTTTATAACAGGTGGTTTCTTCTCAGCATTATCAGGCTTTATTGGTATGAAAATTGCCACACTTGCAAATGCAAGAACTGCTAACGCTTGCCAAGAGGGACTTAACAAAGGTCTTCGTATTGCATTTTCAGCAGGTAGCGTTATGGGCTTTACAGTCGTAGGTCTTGGTCTTTTAGACATTGCTGTTTGGTTCTTCCTTTTAAAATTTGTTTTTAATTTAACCCCTGAACTTATTACAAGCGCTATGCTTACGTTCGGTATGGGTGCTTCTTCAATGGCTTTATTTGCACGTGTAGGCGGTGGTATTTTTACAAAGGCTGCTGACGTTGGCGCCGACCTTGTAGGTAAGGTTGAAGCAGGTATCCCTGAAGACGACCCCCGCAACCCTGCAGTTATTGCCGATAACGTTGGTGATAATGTTGGTGACGTTGCAGGTATGGGTGCCGACCTTTATGAGTCTTACGTAGGTTCTATTATTTCAGCCGCAGCTTTAGGCGTTGCAGCGTTCAACACAATTGAAGCAATGGCTCTACCTATGCTTTTAGCAGCTTTAGGTGTTGTATGTTCAATCATTGGTACTTTCTTTGTTAGAACAAAGGAAGGTGCCACACAAAAGCAATTGCTTTCAGCACTTTCACGTGGCACAAACTTCTCTGCAATTACTATTGCTATTATTTCACTTCCGCTTATTTACTTTATTTTAGGCAAAGCAAACTGGAAAATTTACTTTGCAATTCTAGCAGGTCTTATTGCGGGTGTGCTTATAGGTAAAGCAACCGAATACTTTACATCTGATGGCTTTAAGCCCACTCAAAACCTTGCAGGTACTAGCGAAACAGGTACTGCAACAATCATTATTGGTGGTTTATCGGTTGGTATGCTTTCAACCCTAATGCCTATCATCATTATTGCAATTTGTGTTTTGGTTGCATTCTATGTTTCAGGCGGTGCTACAAATGCTTCTTTAGGTCTTTACGGTATTGCTTTATCAGCTGTTGGTATGCTTTCCACACTTGGTATAACCCTTGCAACCGATGCTTATGGTCCTGTTGCTGACAACGCAGGCGGTATTGCACAAATGGCAGGATTAGATGAACAAGTTCGTGAAAGAACCGATGCACTCGATTCACTTGGCAATACAACTGCAGCAACCGGTAAAGGCTTTGCAATCGGCTCTGCAGCGCTCACTGCACTTGCACTTATGGTATCCTATATCGACAAAGTTAAGTCTATTGAAGGCGGTTTAGAAAAAATTGCCGATTTAAGTATAACTAACCCAACAGTTTTAACCGGTCTTTTCATCGGCGCTTGCCTCCCCTTTGTTTTTGCGGCTATCACTATGAATTCAGTTGGCCGTGCAGCACAAAGCGTTGTAAAAGAAGTTCGCCGTCAGTTTAAGGAAATTACAGGTCTTATGGATGGTGAAACTGACCCCGATTATGAAAGTTGTGTTGACCTTTGTACCAAAGCAAGCCTTCGCGAGATGGTATTACCCACTGTTGTTGCTGTAGTTGTACCCATTATTGTAGGTTTAACTCTTGGCTGTACAGGTGTTGTTGGTATGCTTGCAGGTGCAACCGCTTCAGGCTTCTTAATGGCAGTGTTTATGTCAAACTCAGGCGGTGCTTGGGATAACGCTAAAAAGTACATCGAAAGCGGTGTATACGGCGGTAAGGGTTCTGAAAACCACAAGGCTGCGGTTGTTGGCGATACTGTTGGTGACCCCTTCAAAGATACCTCTGGTCCTGCAATCAATATTCTTATAAAACTGCTTTCAATGGTTTCCATTGTATTTGCCGCAGTTGTTGTAGGCTTTTCAATTTTATGATTTTCTAATTTAAACGGCTCGTCTTACGGCGGGCCGTATTTTTTTTATAGCTATTAATAATAGCTTGCATAAACAAATTTTTCCAAAAACTTTGATAATTAAATAACAATATATTTGCACAAATTATATTGCATTTTTATGGAAAAAATAGTATAATAATCTAAATAGTGTTTTATAATCAAATATAGTATTATGTATAAAAAACACTAGGTTTCAAACCATAAAAATAATATATTATTAGAAGAAAGGGAATTTTTAAAATGGCTTTTTATCTTAAAGGCGTAAAGCTTTCTCACAAGAAAAACTCAAGCCCCGAAAAAGCAGAAAAAATTTCTGTCAAAAACGTTACAATTCCTATGTCAATGCATATAGGTCGCCCTGCAAATCCGGTAGTTAAAAAAGGCGATACCGTAGCAGTAGGTACCCTTATCGGTCAAGCGGCGGAAGGTCTTTCATCCCCTGTTTATTCAAGCGTTTCAGGTACAGTACAGGGTGTGGTTGAAATTTTACTTTCAAATGGTATGACAGGCTCTGCTGTTGCTATTGAATCTGACGGTGAGATGACACTTGACAGTAGCATCACCCCACCAACCATAAACACAAAAGAGGATTTAATAAATGCTCTTTCTAAAAGCGGTATTGTTGGTCTTGGCGGTGCAGGCTTCCCTACTTCTGTTAAATTTAAAACTGACAAGCCTATAGAATATCTAATTATAAACAGTGCTGAGTGCGAACCATATATCACGAGCGATAACTACACGATGCTCAAAAAAGCCGATATGATGGAGTATGCAATTGAAACTTTAGTAAAATATTTTGGTATACAAAATGTTATTATCGGTATTGAAAAGAATAAACCTAAAGCTATCGCAAAAATGCGCGAGCTTTCCTCTAAATTCAACAATGTTTCTGTTAAAGTATTGCCAACCATTTATCCCCAAGGCGGAGAAAAGGTTATGGTGTACCATACAACAGG
The DNA here is from genome assembly GCA_045605125.1 of Acutalibacteraceae bacterium. GTDB lineage: Bacteria > Bacillota > Clostridia > Oscillospirales > Acutalibacteraceae > UBA737. The sequence continues at coordinate 50,803 of JAZUPK010000005.1, forward strand.
TAGAATTGTTAAAGAAGGCGGTCTTCCTATTGATGTTGGTTGTGTAGTTTGCAACTGTACCACTCTTGCCGAAATCGGCAAATATCTTAAAACAGGTATTCCGCTTGTAGAAAAGGTTGTAACCATAAGCGGTGATGCAATAGAAAACCCACAGAACGTTATTGCACCAATTGGCACACCAATTAAAGATGTTTTCGAATTTTGCGGTATAAAAACCGAAATCGCAAAAGCACTTTACGGTGGACCAATGATGGGTATTTCGGTAACCGATTTAGAAAAGCCTGTAATCAAAAACACAAACGCTTTACTCGCTTTTTCAAAGAAAGAAGCGTTTGTCCCAAAAACAACTGCTTGTATTCGTTGCGGCGCTTGTGTTAACAACTGTCCATTCGGCATAAGCCCTGTTGCTATTTTAAAATCCTACAAGGAAGAAGACTATTTGGGTATGAAAAAAGCGGGCGCTCTATTATGTATGGAATGTGGTTGTTGTTCCTACGTATGCCCTGCAAAAATACCTAATGTTCAAAACAACAAGCTTGCAAAAGAAGCTATTCGTAAAGAAGCTCAAAGGGAGGTAAAATAAAATGGAAAAACTGCATATTTCAGTATCTCCTCATATTAGAAGCGCAATAACCACCCAAAAAATAATGCTTGATGTTGTAATCGCGCTATTACCTGCCGCTATTGCAGGATGCATTATTTTCGGTCTTTCAGCATTATGGGTTATTTTGGCTTGTGTTATTTCTTCGGTTGCTTTTGAGGCACTATTCAACATTGCAACCAAACGAACCCAAACCATTAATGATTTAAGTGCCGTTGTTACAGGTCTTTTGTTAGCGCTTAACCTACCGGCTAACACTCCAATTTGGCAAGCTGTAGTAGGTTCCGCTTTTGCTATAATTATTGTTAAGTGTATCTTTGGCGGTATTGGTTGTAATCTTGTTAACCCTGCAATTACCGCACGTGTATTTATGCTTGTGGCTTTTGCTAATTTGGCAAAGCCTGCTTTCCCGTTAGATGCTACATCCTCTGCTACTCCGCTTGTAGAATTAGCCGAAGGCGGTTCACCATCACTTATAAACCTATTCTTAGGTAATATAGGCGGTGCTTTAGGTGAAACTTCTGCTTTAGCGCTTCTTATAGGCGGTGCGTATCTTTTAGTTCGCCGTGTTATTACATGGCATATCCCCGTTGCAACAATTTTAACAGTATTTGTTTTAAGCTTTTTATTAGATGGCTTTAGTGTTATAAACGCTTTATCTTGGATATTATCAGGCGGTCTTATAATCGGCGCGTTCTTTATGGCTACCGATTATGTAACCTCCCCATCCGTTGCAAAGGGCAAAATCGTATTCGGCATAGGCATTGGTCTTATTACTGTTTTAATTCGTTTTTACGGTAATTATCCCGAGGGTGTATCCTTTGCAATACTTATGCTTAACATTTTAAACCCTTATATTGAAAAATTCGCAAAAAGAAAATTGTTTGGAGGTAAATGCTATGAAGAATAATCTTAAAAGCGTTATCGCCCTTACAGTTATTTGCATTGTAACCTCTATTCTTTTAGCGTTTACTAATCAGCTTACCGCTCCCATAATCAAAGAGCAAGAGTCTGCCGCAGTAAATGATGCTTTAACAGTTGTTCTTCCAAATGGTGAAAATTTTCAATCGGTAGACATTGCTAAATACACATTACCCGCCACAATAACCGAAGCTTACAGCGAAAAGAACGGCGGCTATGTTTTCAAAATGGAAACTACCGGTTATGATGTGAACTTTATAATTCTTTGCGGTATTGATAAGGATGGCGTTGTAAAAGGCGCTACCTGTATTTCGAGTAAAGAAACCTTAGGTTATGAAAAAACCTACGGCGATACACTAAAGGATAAAACCCTTAACGATATCGATGCTGTAGAAACAGTTGCAGGTGCTACAAAAACTACTGCTGCTTATAAAGGCGCTATTAAGGATGCACTTAACTCTTTCGTAATAGTAAACGGCGGTACTGCTGATTTGCGCAGCGAAGAAGAAATTTTAGCCGATAATCTTAATACCGCTTTACCCGATGCTAAAGGTGAATTTGAAAAGGTTTTATTGCTTGAAGATAACAGCGGTGTTGAAACAATTTATAAAGCCTTAAATAATAGCGGTTATGTATTTGTTATTGGTGAAGAGTTTATCGGTACAGATGCAGACGGTAAAATATTAACCGAAACATCAGAACAAAATAAAACCGTTGTTGAAACTGCAAGACAGGCTCTTTTAAAATGGGCTGACAGTCAAATTGATTTAACAAAATTTGAAAATATGCCCACTACAATTGAAACTGCATACAAAACCGAAACCGGTAACTATCTCTTTATTTTGCATGCAGCAGGCTACGGTATTAACGGCGGCGATAAATACCATCCCGCATCAGGCGAGCCGATTGTAATAATGGTTTCTGCTTCAAAGGACGGTAAAATAATTTCCTGTGAAACTATAGCGCAAAATGAAACTGCAAATATTGGTTCTAAGTGTGCCGAAGAAAGCTTTTATTCACAGTTTAACGGTAAAACCGAAAACGATTACACACAAATTGATGCCATAAGCGGTGCTACAATTACTACAGATGGTTATAAAAGTGCTATTGGCGATGTATTCACAGCTATTAAAATTTTGAAAGGAGTATCTTAAATGAAAAATAACAGTAATCTTTCTATTATTCTTAAAGGTATCCTTTTAGAAAACCCTGTATTCGTTTTAATTTTGGGTACTTGCCCTACCCTTGCTACTACCAAAACCGTTATAGGTGCTATCGGTATGGGTATTGCTGCTACTGCAGTTTTAATTTGCTCGAACATTGTTATCTCGCTGCTTCGTAGCGTTATACCTGACAGCGTGCGAATCCCTTGCTATATTGTAGTTATTGCAAGCTTTGTAACAATTGTTGAAATGATAATACACGCTTACGTTCCCGTTATTTACGACTTATTAGGTGTTTATCTGCCACTTATCACGGTCAACTGTATAATACTTGGTCGTGCGGAAATGTTTGCAAACAAAAACAATGTTGCAAAATCCGCTTTAGATGGCTTAGGTATGGGACTTGGTTTCTGTGTAGCCCTTGTATTAATGGCTACCGTTCGCGAAGTTTTAGGTGTTGGAAGCTTTGCAGGTATCTCTATTCCATTCTTAGAAAACTACACCATTAAGTTTATGCAAGAAGCACCCGGCGGTTTCTTGGTATATGGTGTTTTAATTGCTTTAGTTTATAAAATCACTCACGGTAAAGCTCCTTATAAAAAGGAATTTTCATGCGATGGTTGTCCTTCAGCAGCTTTTTGTAATAAAGCCCACTGTCAAGAAGCAAAGGAGGAAATATAAATGGACAATTTTAAAAGTTTAATAATTATTATGTTATCCGCCGTCTTTGTTGACAACTATGTATTAACCCGTTTCTTAGGTATTTGCCCGTTCTTAGGTGTTTCCAAAAAGTTAGACTCTGCGGTTGGTATGGGTGTTGCCGTAACATTTGTAATGGTAATGGCAACTGCGGTTACCTGGCCTATACAAACCTATATTTTAGGCGAAAAACTCGCCTATTTACAAACCATAATATTTATTCTTATTATTGCTTCACTTGTACAGTTTACCGAAATGGTATTAAAGAAATTTATCCCTTCTTTACACAAGTCACTTGGTGTGTATTTACCTCTTATTACCACAAACTGTGCAGTATTAGGTGTTGCTATTAACAATATCAACGAAAGCAATTTTAACTTCTTACAGTCAATAATAAATTCCATTGGCGTTGGTCTTGGATTTTTACTTGCTATGGTAATTTTTTCAGGGCTTCGCTCAAAAATTCAGGAAAGTGAAATTCCCGAAAGCTTTAAAGGTCTGCCTGCAACACTGATTGCTGCATCCTTTGTTTCCCTTGCTTTCTTCGGATTTGGCGGTATTATTGAAAATCTTTTTAAATAGGTGAAAATATATGACAAGTATTTTAACTGCTTTTCTCACAGTAACAGTTATAGGCTTAATTGCAGGCGTACTGTTGGCATTGGCATCACATTTTTTAAGCGTGCCCGAAAACGAAAAGGTTAAAGAAGTTCGCGCTTGCTTGCCTAGTATTAACTGTGGTGCTTGCGGATATAATGGTTGTGACGAATACGCTAAAGCTGTAGCTGAAGATGGTGCTAAAACTAATCTTTGTATCCCGGGTGCTGACTCGGTTGCTGCAAATATTGCTAATGTAATGGGTGTTGAAGCTCAAGACGTTATAGAAATGGTGGCATTCGTAGGTTGTAACGGCAATGATAAAGCCACCACTAAAACCAATGACTATAACGGTATTAATACCTGCTCTGCCGCTTCTATGATTTACGGCGGACCTAACGCTTGTAAATACGGTTGCTTAGGTTGTGGCGACTGCGCTGTAGACTGTCCCGTATCTGCAATTTGTTTAGAAGACGGTATTGCTCGTGTTAATCCAAGCATTTGTATCGGTTGCGGACTATGTGCCAGCAAATGTCCTAAGGGAATTATCAAGCTTATTCCCCAAGTTGCTAAGGTTGCTGTTATGTGTAACAGTAAGGAAAAAGGCGGTCCTGCACGCAAAAAGTGCCAAAACGCTTGTATTGGCTGTAAAAAGTGCGAACTTAACTGCCCCAGCGGCGCCATAAAGGTTCAGGATAATTTAGCACAAATTGATTATTCAAAATGTACTTCTTGCGGCATTTGTGCCGATGTGTGCCCCACAAAGTGCATTCATAAATTAAGCTAAAATGCGTAAAAATAAGGTTGTAAATGATATCCTTTTGGTTATTGGCTTTTTGATAATTGCACTAATAATTTTCATTATCTTTAGGTCTAATCTTAAGGAAGGTAACATTGTTAAAGTAACTATTGACAATAAGATTAGAGATTGTTATAATATTAACAATAATGATGAGGTTGTTATTGATGATGGCAAAAACACAAATACTCTTGTTATTAAGGATGGCATGGCTTACATAAGCCACGCAAACTGTCCCGACAAGATATGTGTAGCCCATAGACCAATCTCTAAAACTGGCGAAACTATTGTTTGCCTACCCCATAGGCTAGTAGTTGAAATTACGGAAGAGTGAATAGTATGCTAAAACCAAAAAAGCTTACATTAATAGGTCTTTTGGCGGCACTCGCTATTGTCCTTTCCTATGTTGAAATGCTACTCCCCCCTATCTATGCGGCAATACCGGGTATAAAATTAGGTCTTGCGAATGTTGTAAGCGTTATACTTTTGTATACCCTTTCAGTTAAAGAAACTGCTCTCGTTACCATTGTGCGTGTGCTTACAGTTGCCCTGATTTTTGGCAATTTTATGACCTTGGTTTATAGTATAACAGGCGCAGTTTTAAGCATTGCCGTAATGGCATTACTTAAAAAAACAAAACTGTTTTCAACTGTAGGTGTTAGTATAGCAGGTGGGGTTTGTCACAATTTGGGGCAAATTCTTGTAGCAATACTTATAACCTCAACTGCCGAAATCGGCTATTATATGATTTTTCTTTGCATTAGTGGTATTTTATCGGGTGCTCTTATTGGAATTGTAGGTGCGCTGGTAATAAAATATACAAAAAACTTTAAAGGATGGAAATTATGAAAAAACTACTTAGTATTCTCCTAATGGCAATTTTAGTTGCAACTCTATTTTCTTTTGCAGGTTGCAGCAAGCCGGAAACCCTAAAATTCGGCCTAGGCACTTACGCCTATACAGAAAACGCTGCTTCCGCACAGGGTTCCAAGAATGGTGCTTTAGAAGTTGTAAGCACAATCGCTGCTGTTTTAGTTTCTGAAGACGGCAAAATCGCTAAATGCGAAATTGACTGTGCTGACACTGCCCTTAATTTCAATGAAAAGGGCGAATATGTAAAAATTGCTGAATTCAAAACTAAGCTTGAAAAAGGCGCAGACTATGGTATGGTAGCTTATGCAGGTGCTAAAAAAGAATGGTTTGAGCAGGCTGATATTTTCGAAGGTCTTGTTGCCGGCAAAACTATTGATGAAGTTAAAGCTCTTGTAGCAAATGAAGGTAAAGGTACAGACGAAGTTATAAATGCAGGCTGCACCATTGCTATTGCTGATTTTGTTTCCGCTTTAGAAAAGGCTGTTGCAAACGCTAAGGAATCTGCTGCTACTGCTGAAGATACCCTAAAGCTTGGTATTGTTTCTTCACAAACAGGTAAAAATGCAAACGATAAGACTGCAGGTTCTAACGAAGTTGAAACCACTATCACCGCTGCTGCTGTTGCAGACGGCAAAGTTACCGCCGCTACAACAGATGCTTACCAAGCTTCTGTAGCATTTGATGCAAAGGGTGTAACCGATACTAAAGCAGCTGACATTGCTACCAAGCTTGAAAAAGGCAATGATTACGGAATGGTAGCTTATGGCGGCGCTAAAAAAGAATGGTTTGAACAAGCTGCTGCTTTTGATGCTGCATTAATTGGCAAAAATGCTGATGAGATTGCTGCTTTAGCTACCAGTGATGGCAAACCTGTTGATACTCTTGTAACCGCAGGTTGCACAATTGCTGTAAGCGATATGGTTAAAGCTGCAGTAAAAGCTTCTAAATAAAACAAAATAAAAAGGGGCTACATAGCCCCTTTTCTTTTTAACAATATGAAAAAAATTCTATCTTTATTTTTAATAATATTGCTTTGTATTCCCTTAACTTCTTGCAAAGCAGATGCTCAAAAATTCACCGACTATTCTTTTGATAGTTTTGATACTGTCACAACAATAATCGGCTTTGAAAATGATAAAGAAACGTTTGATAAAAATGCAGCACAAATTAAAGAATGGCTTTTAGAATACCATAAGCTTTACGATATTTATAAATCCTATGAAGGTGTAACCAACCTTTATACTCTAAACCGCTCACAAGGTGAAGCTATAAAAGTAGATAATAGGATTATAGATTTACTTTTGTATTCCAAAGACCTTTATAAAAAAACTGATGGTAAGCTTAATGTAGCTATGGGTAGTGTGTTATCAATATGGCACGATTACCGTGACAAGGGACTAGATAGTCCCGAAACCGCTTCCCTACCGGAAATTAGCGCTTTAAGGGATGCAGCCCTTCATATAAACTTCAATGATGTTGTAATTGATACTACCGCACAAACTGTACTTATTAAAGACAGTAAGCTTACAATTGATGTTGGTGCTATAGCAAAGGGTTATGCTGCACAGGAAACTGCAAAGCTAATGGAAGCCGCAGGAATGACAGGCTATCTTCTTAATATAGGCGGTAACATTAAAATCGTTGGCAATCGTGCAGACAATAAAAAATGGTCAGTAGGTATTGAAAACCCCGATAAAACAAGCGATAAAGCTTATATTGAAGAGTTAGCACTCGATAGTATGTCTTTAGTTACTAGCGGCTCTTATCAACGTTTTTATGTAGTAAATGGCAAAAACTATCACCATATAATTGATTCTGATACTCTCTACCCCGCTGAATATTACTCTTCAGTTTCGGTACTTTGTGATGACTCTGCTTTAGCGGATGGACTCTCGACAACACTTTTTTGTATGCCCTATGAAAAAGGCAAAAAACTAATTGAAAGCTTCGATGGGGTTCATGCTCTTTGGGTGACAAACGACGGCAAAAAGCTTTATTCCAATAATTTTAAAAACTACACTAATAAATAGTAAAAGCGGCAATATAAATTGCCGCTTTTTAATTATTCTAATAAAATTGATTTGTATTTGCAAAATACTATTTTAAAACTTATATCAAAACCACTTACCTGCGTTCCGCCCTTTGTTCCTTACGATAGCGCGCAGGGGTGCAACCAACCTTTTGCTTGAATTGGCGAATAAAATGCGTTGTGTTTTGGTAGCCTAAATTCCAAGCAATATCTTCAACCTTTTCTTCCCCCACAGCAAGCATATTTTTGGCGGAATTAATTCTTGCGTTGATAAGGTCTGCCATAGGCGAAATACCATAAACCTTTTTATATAAGGGATAAATACGTGATGGGCTTATTGCTACACGCTTAGCCATCTCTTCAACGGTCCAATTAGTTTTAAGTGTTGAAAACATCTCGCCCCGTAAATAGCGCAAAGCCTTTTCCGTTTCCTTTGATATCTCAGGGGTAGGCAAACTATTAACCGCTCTTTTTAATTTTATAAATAACTCTTCTGTTTTAAGCTGTAAAAGGCGTTCTTTTTCAGGTGAATCACCATAAAACTCACTTTCAAGTTCGCGTATTAATTGGGTAATAAATGTATGCGGACATGGATAATAAACTGTATCTAATTTAAAGTCGGAATTTCCTATAAATTCAGGAAGCTCGCCGCTAAAATGCATCCAGTCGTGTACCAAAGGTCCTTTACTTTTAAAATATTGAACGGTATCAATATCATAAAGTATTACCGCGTGGGGCTCGGTTTTTATAATCCTATCCCCTACAAGTATTTCTACACTATTAAAAAAATGCAAAAGGGTGTATTCGCCATATCCGTTAGGGCGACTGATGTAAAAGCCTGCTTTTTCAGGATAAGCGTGTCTAAGCTGAGTTATATTAACCAAAAACATCACCTCCCTTTAATAATATCACAAAAATAGGAAATGTCAATTTTTTTAATAGATTTTGTTCTTCAGTTTTTGGTTATTTAGATATATTCTTAAAACATAAAGCAAGGAGGTATAAAACCATGATTTATAGACAAGAACATCCGAAACCGCAATTTATGCGCAAAAATTGGCAGAATTTAAACGGCGAATGGCAGTTTGAGTTTGATAAAAGTGTAAGCGGTCTTGAACGCGGCTTTTATAAAAACGATTTTGAATACTCTATGAAAATCAATGTGCCTTTCTGTCCCGAAAGTAAGTTGTCAGGAATAGGAAATGTTGATTTTCTCAATGCGGTATGGTATCGTAGAGAAATCTCAATCACTGAAGAACAACTAAAAGGCAGAATAATTCTTCATTTTGGTGCGGTTGATTATGAAGCTACCATATACATCAACGAGCAAGAAGTGGGCAGCCATAAAGGTGGTTATGTTTCTTTCTGTTTTGATATTACTGACAAGTTAAAAGTTGGTAACAACACTATTTGCGTTTACGCAAAAGATGATGCCCGCGACACTCTCATTCCAACAGGTAAACAGAGTATGCAATACGGCTCCCACGGATGTTATTATACCCGTACCACAGGTATTTGGCAGACAGTATGGTTAGAGTTTGTACCAAATAAATACATTCAAAAGGCAAAATATTTTCCTGACATCAAAAACGGTAGCCTAGATATTGAAGCAACGGTTTTAGGTGATGGCATATTAAAGGCAGAAGCCTTCTATGAAGGCAAGCCTATGGGTGAAGCTGAAATTGCTACAAGTGGCGGACTAAATCGCCTACATCTTGACCTTGCAGAAACACATATTTGGGAAATAGGTAAAGGTAGACTTTACGACCTTGTTTTAAGCTTTAACGAGGACCGTGTAGAAAGTTATTTTGGTCTACGCTCCGTTCGTATAGACGGATATAAATTCCTACTTAACGAAAAATCAATCTTCCAACGCTTGGTTTTAGATCAAGGTTTTTATCCTGATGGCATTTATACTGCACCTTCTGATGATGCACTTGAAAATGATATTGAACTATCTTTGGCTATGGGCTTTAATGGTGCGCGACTTCACGAAAAAATATTTGAAGAGCGTTTCCTTTACCATTGTGATAAATTAGGCTACATAGTTTGGGGTGAATATCCAAACTGGGGCTTAGACCATACAAGACCTGATAGCATCTTATCCATACTACCGGAATGGCTTGAAGAAATCGAACGAGATTATAACCACCCATCCATTATTGGTTGGTGTCCCTTTAACGAAACTTGGGACCGTTATGGCCGTAAACAGTTTGATGGTGTTATAAAAAATGTTTATCTCGTAACAAAAGCTATCGACCCATCTCGCCCTTGCATTGATACTAGCGGCAACTATCACGAAATGACTGATATTTACGACGTTCACGACTACGAACAGGACCCCGCTATATTCCGCAGTAATTATAGTAATCTACCTATTGACGATACTTTAGTGGACGTAGCTTGTTCATCACCAATTAGATTAGCAAGATATAAAGATCGCCAAAAATACACACCCGGTCTCCCCGTTTTCATTAGTGAATACGGTGGCATTGCTTGGAGTATGGATGAAATCGGTTGGGGTTATGGTAACTCTCCAAAAAGTAAAGAAGAGTTTTTAACTCGTCTTGAAGGTTTGACAGATGCTATTTTGGAAAACCCGCGCATTATGGGTCTTTGCTATACACAGCTAACAAATGTTGAGCAAGAGCAAAATGGACTTTACACATATGACCGCAAGCCTAAATTTGACCCTGATATAATAAGTCGCTTCTTTAAGAAAAAGGCAGCAATAGAGGATTAAAGAAGATTATAACTAATTATATACTTAACACAAAATCCGTAAAATAATATCCACCCGCAGGTGGATATTATTTTTTATATAACGAAATATGCGGTAGCCTACTTTCTGTAGCAAGTACACCCGTATCACCTATTGATTCCAAACAGTCAAACGTAGGTTTAGTGTTAGTAGCTAATTCAAAGAATGGAACTCTACCCTGTTTGCACCGTGCATATACTATTATTCCTTTAAAAATATGTAAACATGAACCTTTGCTTATGAAACTGTACATACAATAAACTATTGTACAAAAAAAGATTTATGTTATAATGGTCATAGTTAAAACATAAATCTCTTTGGAGGTATATTTATGAAAACAAGATTACCTGCACGTTTTTGGTTAGCGCTCACAATATTCAGTCTTATGGGTCAGGTTGCTTGGGTTGTAGAAAATATGTATTTCAACGTATTTATCTACAAAATGTTTAGAGCTTCCGCTGCTGATATTTCGGCTATGGTTGCCGCATCAGCAATAACTGCCACTCTTACAACTATATTTATAGGCGCTTTATCTGATAAAATCGGTAAACGCAAGTTGTTTATTTGTACAGGATATATTCTTTGGGGTGTATCTATTTTCAGTTTTATTTTCTTGCGCCAAGATTACATAAGCCATATCTTCCCTATTACTGTTTCGGCAGCATCAGTTGGTGTTAGTCTTACAATCATTCTAGACTGTGTTATGACATTCTTTGGCTCAAGCGCTAACGATGCTGCATTCAATGCTTGGCTTACCGATTCGACAGATTCATCAAACCGCGGTGCCGCTGAAGGTATCAACGCTATGATGCCACTTGTTAGTATCCTTGTTGTTTTTGGCGGTTTTATGTTTTTCGATTTAGAAAAACCGAAAAGTTGGTCGATTATTTTCGCAATAATCGGCACCCTTGTTACAATAATCGGTATACTCGGCTTCTTCATTATTAAAGAGCCGGCTGTTACTCCTGTAAAAGATTCCTATATAGGCGGTATTATTTACGGCTTTAGACCTAAAACTATTCGCCAAAACCCAAAGCTTTTCATATCCCTTTTAACCTTTATAATATTCAATATTTCAATTCAAATTTTTATGCCGTATCTCATTATATATTACGAGATTAGCCTTGGCATGACCAACTATGTACTTATTATGGCACCCGCTATAATAATCGCTTCAATAGTTACTGCTTTATGGGGCAAGGTTTACGATAAAAAAGGATTTTCTTTCTCGGGACTTATTGCTGTGTTATCACTTGTTTTAGGATATGTTATCCTTTACTTTACAAGAACTACCCTACCCGTTTTCATTGGCTCTCTTTTAATGATGTGCGGTTATCTTTCGGGTATGGCTGTATTTGGTGCAATTATTCGCGACAACACACCTGATGGCTATTCGGGAAGACTTCAAGGTATTAGAATTTTCTCTCAGGTGTTAATTCCCGGTATTGTTGGCCCTATGATAGGTAAAAAGGTACTTGAAAATGCCGAGCTTATTACAAATAGTGATGGTACAACATCTTTTGTTCCAAATGCAAACATATTCCTTGCCGCTCTTATTGTAGTAATCTTCGTACTCCCGTTTTTTATAAAAAGGAGAAATAAATGATTTACACCGTGACACTTAACCCGTCGCTTGATTATATCGCTTTTTGCGACAGCTTAAATATTGGCAAAACCAACCGCACAAAAGAAGAATACATTGTCCCGGGTGGTAAAGGACTAAATGTTTCAATTTTGCTTTCCCGACTGGGTAATGATACCAAAGCTCTTGGGTTTTCTGGCGGATTTACAGGAAAAGAACTTGAGCGTTTACTGGAAAATGAAGGCACTAATTGCGATTTTACAGAAGTATGCGATAATACACGAATAAATGTAAAACTAAGTTCTAATGGAATTACCGAATTTAATGCAAGCGGAATTTCGCTCGACAATGATAAAATAGCCGCTTTAAAAGTAAAGCTTTCCGCCCTCCAAAGCGGTGACTGGCTTTGTCTTTCGGGAAGCATTCCAAAAGGCGCTGAAAGTAGCATCTATAAGGATTTAGCACTGTGCGCGCCTTTGGGTGTTAAGGTTGTTATTGATGCTGTAGGCGATGCACTTTTAAAGGCAATAGAAGCTAAACCGTTTCTTATAAAGCCGAACATTGACGAGCTTTGCGATATTTTTGGAACCGATATAAAAACCGATAACGAAATTATAGCTTACGGTAAAGAATTGCAGAGTATGGGCGCTAAAAATGTGCTTATCTCTTTAGGTGAAAATGGCGCCATACTAGTTGATGAAAACGGCAATGTGCATACCCAAAAGGCACCAAAAGGAAATGCCGTTAACACTGTAGCTGCAGGCGATTCTATGATAGCAGGATTCATTCACCGCTATATAGAAACGCTCGATTATGCAGACTCTTTGAAATTTGCAACTGCTTGCGGAAGTGCTACCGCATTTTCAGAGTGGATAGCCGAAAAAGAACTTATTGAAAAACTATATAATTCTTTATAATAAACTTGTAGGGGACTGCTTTGATAGCAGTCCCCTATTTTGTATTGTTTTATGATTTTGAAAAAATAATTTTAGATTGTGAAAGCCAACATACAGAACTAACCCTTTGTGTATTTTTAGTCACTTGTCAAGTTTTTTGTGTTTCTGTATTTTAATGGTGTAATATTATACATATTTTTGAAGCAGTTAATAAAATATGCACTATCACTAAAACCGCAGGACATAGAAATATCCGTTATAGATTTATCTGTATTTTTAAGTAAATTAAGAGCATGTTCAAGACGTAATATACGGATATATTTGGCTGCATTTATTCCGGTTGTACTTTTAAATTTTCGACAAAAATAAGATTTTTCATAATTAAATTTCCGACTTACAGTATCAACCGAAATTTTCTTATAAAAATTAGTATTTATGTAGTTTATAACATTGTCGAATGTATCAATGGACGGTTGCAAAGAACGCTTACTGTCTATACAGTGTTGGCAAAGTAAACCCAGAAGACGGTAAAGACTTCCTACAATTTCAAGAGTGTGATGTTCATCTCGTTTGATATTCATTTCAACTATTTCATTTACAAGTGCTACAATCTGAGGAATATCTGTTTTAAATTGAAAATAAATATCTCCGTTTGATACGTATTCCATATATCGTTTATATGGTAAAGAATCGTTGTATAAATCCTCAATCTGGAACATTATAACATCGTATTCTACGCCACCCATACCAGAAGCACCACTATGGGTAAATGTCGGTGATACAATAGAAACCTCCCCGGGATTTACTACTACTTCTTCTCCGTTACAATTTAGTATAAGCGTTCCTGATTTTACAAGATGTAATTCCATTCGGTCATGCCAATGCGGTGTAAAGATTTCTTTGTTTTCTTCAAAATTAAAAGATAGTATCTTCACGGCGGTTTCGCCATAAACGACAGGTATTAATTCTTTTTTGAAATTTAGTTTCATTATATACGTCACCTAACGAAAGTCAAAAAATTACAATTGAAAATCAAAAAAATACAATTTTGTATTTTTAATATATGATATCATAATTATAGTGAAAAATCAACTATTTTGGAGGTTATTTTATGAAAATTGGTACATTGGTTGTTTTCGATAATGTTAACACATTAGAGGCAAAATTTCAAAAGCTGGTAGATTGCGATTTTGACAACTGTCAGCTCACTTGTTGGAATCCCGCTTTGTTTACTGACGAAAATGCTGATTTTGTTAACGGTCTTTGCGAAAAGTACGGTATTACAATTTCAGCTTTCTGGTGCGGTTGGGAAGGCCCCTGCGTTTGGGATTTTTATGAAGGACAAATTACCATAGGCCTTGTACCTCAGGAATTTAGACAAAGACGTATTAAAAACCTTTGCGATGGCGCAGATTTTGCTAAAAAATTAGGCGTTGTTGACGTTGCAACCCATATGGGCTACATACCTGAAAACCCGTTGGACGAAAATTTCAACACCTTATGCGTTGCTATAAGAACCGTGGCACAGCATTTAAAGAGAAACGGTCAGTATCTATTGTTTGAAACAGGTCAAGAAACCCCTGTTACTATGATGCGTTGCTTTGAAAAAGTTGGAACCGATAATCTCGGAGTTAACCTTGATACCGCTAACCTTATTCTTTACGGTAAGGCAAACCCCGTTGATGCGTTGGATGTTTTCGGCAAGTATGTGCGCAATCTTCACGCCAAGGATGGTAAATATCCCACAAACGGTAAGTATTTGGGTGTTGAAACCAAGATTGGCGAGGGCAAGGTTGATTTCTACGGCGTTATTAAAGGTCTTCACGATGTAAATTATGGTGGTTATATCACAATCGAGCGTGAAATCAGTGGCGACCAGCAGATTAAAGATATTATGGAATCCAAAGAGTATTTACAAAATATAATTAACGAGGTTTACGGAGGTTAAGATTATGCTTAAGGTTGGTTTAGTTGGTGTTGGTGGAATAAGCGGTGCGCATATTCCTGCTTGGCTGGGATTAGAGGATGTAGAGTTAGTAGCTCTTTGCGATATTCGTCCCAAACAAATGGAAAAGTACACAGATATTAGAAAATATACCGACTTTGATGAGATGCTTGCAAACGAAAATCTCGATATTCTTGATATTTGTCTTCCTACATATCTACATGCCGATTATGCAATTAAAGCAATGGAACACGGCATAAATGTTATCTGCGAAAAGCCTATTTCCTTAAAGCTTGAGGATGTTAAGCGTGTATATGAAACCGCAGAGAAGAATAATGTTAAGTTTATGGTAGCTCAGGTACTCCGTTTCTGGAAAGAGTATGAGTTTGTAAAAAGCATTTATGATAGCGGAAAGTATGGCAAATTACTTTCTGGTACTATGACTCGCCTCGGCAGTTATCCTGCTTGGAGTTGGGATGGCTGGATGATGGATGAAAAGCGTAGCGGTCTTGTACCTTATGACCTTCATATTCACGATTTGGACTTTATGGTTTATGCCTTTGGTGCGCCTAAAAAATCCACCTCTTTCAGAGCTAAAAAGCCTGACCAAGACTTTATAAATGTTGTATACGATTTCGGAGATTTCTTTGTGGGCACTGAGGCTTCTTGGTATGCTTCTCCCTATCCGTTTGCAGCTAAATTCCGCTTCCAGTTTGAAAAAGCTATTATTGCTAATGAAGGTAATGGTATTAAAATTTACGAACGCGGTGGCGGTGTAATCAGTCTTGATGAGGCTCAAACTGGTGATACCGGTGAAATCAACCTACCAAAAAGCAATGCTTATGCAAACGAAATAGTTTATTTTGTAGATTGCGTTAAAAACAACCTTACTCCTGATAAAGTTAAACCTCATGAACTCGAAACAGTTATAGATATTCTTAATAGCCTGTGAGGTAAAAAATGAAAAAATTAAAGGTTGCAGTTATTGGCTGCGGTAATATTTCGGTTATGCATTTAGACTCTATTGCGGCATTTGAAGATGTAGAGCTTGTAGCCGTTTGTGATGTAAAAGAAAATCGCGCTGTTGCGGCATCACAAAAATATAGCGGTAAAGTTTATACCGATTATAACGAAATGTTTGACAAAGAGAAACTTGATGCTGTGCACATCTGTTTGCCTCATTATCTTCATGTTCCGGTGTCTATTGATGCATTTAAAAAGGGCATAAACGTAATTAGTGAAAAGCCTATGAGTATAAAGTATGAGGATGCTTTGCTTGCGGTAGAAACAGCCGAAAAATTCGGTGTGCAGTATGGGGTTATTTTTCAGTGCAGATATAATGCTCCTTCTATGCTTGTGAAAAAAAGAATTGTAGATGGCAAACTCGGTCAAGTTAAGTGCGGAAGAACCACTCTTACTTGGTACAGACCTGATAATTACTATAATTCTTCCGATTGGAAGGGTACTTGGGAAAAAGAGGGCGGAGGAGTTGTTATAGACCAGGCAATTCATTCCTTGGATCTTGCTAACTGGATGATTGATAGCAATCCTGTAGAAGTACAGGCCACCCTGCACAACAGAAATCATAAAATAATGGTAGTTGAGGATACCGCTGAAGGACTTATAAAGTACGAAAACGGTGCTTTGCTTTCATTTTATGCAATGAACAATTATCTCATCGACGAACCCATTGAAATAAGACTTCTTTGTGAAAACGGAAAAGCCACATTCTCTTACGACAAAGCTGTTGTAGAGTATAAAGACGGCACGATTGAAACAGCACAAAACAACCCACAAGATATGTTTAAATATTCTGGTGGAAAAGATTATTGGGGACACCAGCATGCAGTACAAATAAGGCAGTTTTATGATGCTTTATTAGGTAAAGAAGAACTTCAAATTTCAGGTAAAGAAGCATTAAAAATACAAAATATTATTTGTCAAATATATGATAACTCTGATATTAAGTTTGAAAAATAATTTTCTTTTAATGCGAGTTTAACCTTAACAAGCATTATCAATTTGCTATTTGAACACGTTCAGTAAAACCGGCAATAGAAAAAGACCCTCCTTTGGTAGAATTAAATCAACTACCAAAGGAGGGTTTTTATGCCATGAGAAAAAAGCGGTCAGCTTGCGCCAACCGCCCTTTGTGAAAAACAATTTTTAGTATGTGAAGGTCAAGACACAAAACCGTCCCCTTGTGTTCGTTCCTTGTGTTCAACGACTTAATTTGTCAACACATGAGAACCGTCCCCTTGTGTTCTAATATGCAAAATCTGGGATGTATGTTTTGCATAAACAATTTCACCATCATATTTGCCTATATTTATCTTATCATAATCATAACCATCATTTTCAAAAAATTTTAATTGAAATTTTTCGCCATTAATCAAAAAAACAGCTTTATTATATATCCCGTTAGATATTTCAGTAATTTCAAAATTACCACTATAATAATGTATTGTGCCTTCATCAATATCTTTTTTTGCTAAAAACGGTCCCTTAAAATAATATAATCCAACAACCAATAAAATCCCAAGCAATAATATCCAATTTATTACTTTTTGCAAAATACTTTCTTTTTTATCAAGAATTGATCTGATACCTATGAATAAAACTGTTGCAATTGCAATGCATATAACAATGCTTGCAATAATATATGTTGTTCTAAATTCTTCATAGTATGTCGATAAATCCATTTCCAACCTCACTTATTTAATAAAAATATTTGCAATACTATTAATCAGTTTATTAGATATATTAAGTGCAAAATTAATTCCTACTCCTAATGCATAAAAATTATCCTTTATTTCAACATCCTTATTTTTTGAACTTGCTTTTTTCAATCTCTTCGATATTGTCTTTTTATTTTTACTAATCTTTACAGTGGCATTTTTTATCTGTTTTGTTTTTTTACTATCCAATATACCACCAATAATTTCGCTTACAATTAGAAACATAAGATCTACTAAAAGATTGCACCATGTTTTTTTATTAAATTTGCATCCAACATATGATAGTGCAATTTGCAATCCAGATATCAAAATTCTCACATAACGTTTTCTAATATCAAAAAATGAAAGAATACTTGATAATATTGAAAGAACATATTCTCCCGGATCTGCTGAAAATTTCTTATTAGGATTCAAAATTAATCCAACTAAATAATTTATAACATCAAGAACAAACTGAATATACACCCCTAAGATAATACCTAAAATAATTTTTGCAAAGATTTTAACAAAAATCTTACCATCAACATCCGAGCCGTTAACAGGTGTGTTATGACAGTATGTAAAAATATTATATCCCAGACTACCTAAATTTTCAGTAGTAATCGCTTCCACCATATCCCCATTCACAAACCTACCAACCACTGGGTCGTAGTAACGGGACTGGAGATAGTAAAGCCCTGTCTCAGAGTCGTAGTAGTAACCGCGGTAACGGAATGGGTTAATTTTTGCAATAACTCCGTTTATTGCGCGGGTTATAGTGCATTTACCCCATGCGTCATAGCTGTAGCGCACTACAACGTTTGCATTTTGGTCGGTAATACCAATAATATCGCCTTGCAGGTTCTTTTGGAAGTAGAAAGGCTCGCCGTTATAGACAATACCGCAAACTGAGTCTTCGTTATCGAAAACGGTTTCAAGGGTGTTATCCAGCCAAGCTTCCTTTAATATTTTACCACCGTCAAGGTAAAAATCGTGTCGGATTCCGTCAACAGTTTTAGAAGTTCTAATACCATTAGCGTTATAGGTGTAAACGCTATTGTCAAAGGATTTTAACTGTCTACCCTTTTCCCAGAATAAAATATGGTCTAAATACTTAACCGGATTACCCTGTGCATCATAGGTAATTTCCATACCGTTATAGTGTGAAAGACGGTCTTTCCAAATACCGTTGTACCCATAATCTATGCCATTTTTGTGGAGTATATTACCGTATCTATCGTATATCATAGAGTTAATTAACTGACCGTTTTTGGTTTCAGTTAATAACTGACCTAATGCATCGTAGGTATATCGGGTAATACCGTCTACACTGTCGGTAACCTTTGTAATGCGTTCTTCTGCATCGTATTCGTAATCAATGGTTCTGCCGTCCGAGAATGTAATCTCACTTACAAGCTGAGTTGTTGGGGTAGATTTTAATAGCTTGTTGTCCTTGTGCTCATCGGTAACAGCGCCGTTTAGGTAGTCAAACTGACGGGATACAAAGCCCGAGCCTAGCTGTAGCTCATCAAACTCTTTTCTGCCGAATGAGTCGTTTTTAGAGGTACTTACAAAGCTATGCTCACCCACCGTAGTTTTAACAAGCTGTGACTCATTTTCGGCGGTGGTGTAAGTAATAACCTGCTCGCTGTTGTTAGAAGTAAT
>JAZUPK010000006.1:0-7563 GCA_045605125.1 Acutalibacteraceae bacterium
GACCTCCTTGGTATTTTAGTTGTGTGGTCGGCAAACCACTTCTACTATACCAAGGAGCTTTTTTATTGTCTACTCTACTCCTCGCTAAAAGCTATTTTAATACCCCCTGTAGAACAGGGGGTTAACTTTGTCACAGACAATGCAAAAAGCATTCAATCAAAACGATTGAATGCTTTTTTATTATGTAAGTTTATTCTCCCTTATATTTTTTGCGGGTTGCAAGACCTCCACGAATATGCCGTTCTTGCTTGTTTTTTTGAAGCACCTCTTTAACAAGCTTATATAACTGCGGATTATCGTGCGATAGCCTTTCGGTTACATCCTTATGTACCGTAGATTTTGAAATTTTAAAAACTTTTGCGGTAGCGCGTACGGTATCCCCTGTATCTAAAATATGCTCCCCCAAAACTACCGATCTTTGCTGAACTCCCCTACTCATACAATCAACTCCTAAAAGGACTACTTAATTGTATGAAAAAACTTTATAAATTATGTGTTTAAAAGTTTTTCTATAAAAGATTTTAGTTCTTTGGCGTTAAAACTGTCTTTACTGCAAATAGCTTCAAGTTTAAATTTATCAAATTCTCTACTTTTTTCATATTTTACATTAAAAAAGTTATTTAATTCTTCTGCACCATTCAAAATATCAATTTCATATCTTAAATTCTCATTACAGGCAAATTGATTATTAAAATCATTACACAATTGCAATATTTCTTTTTCGCTTTTGTCGTATGCTTTCCTAAATTTAAACCAAAAACTCATAACCGCTATAGCATCAGTTTGTTTCTTTGAAAAAGGTATTTTAAAATCGTACTTTATATCATCTAACAAATCATTAAGAATATCGTATAATAGAATATGATGTATATATAAAGCCGCTTCCGATATATTTTCAGCATAACGAATTTGCCGACTGTTTATCGGACAAGAGCCGTTTTCTAAAAAATGTGAATATATAAAATAATCTGTAGATATAGCATTGCTAAT
The DNA here is from genome assembly GCA_045605125.1 of Acutalibacteraceae bacterium. Taxonomy (GTDB): domain Bacteria; phylum Bacillota; class Clostridia; order Oscillospirales; family Acutalibacteraceae; genus UBA737. The sequence goes on from JAZUPK010000006.1 coordinate 991, forward strand.
ATCATTTTTCTCTACTTCTAATGCTTTATTTCTTTTATCCATATAATAACCCCCCAAGCAAATATTAGTTTAACATATTTTCAACTTTTACGCAAGTGCGTATACGCGGAAATGTAAATTAACCTAAAATATGTTTGAGGTGAATATTTTGAAAGTTAAAGATATGGTAGCCAAAAGATTTAAACAACTATGCGACGAACGCAAAATAAAAATCAATGAACTAGCTAATTTATCGGGAGTAACACCGTCAACCGCCTATAGTATGATGGATGAAACAAGACGTGACATTTCAATTTCTACAATTAAAAAGTTTTGTGACGGATTAGAGATTACTTTAGGTGAATTTTTTAATACACCTGATTTTGATAATCTTGAACAAGAAATATTTTAAATAAAAATCTAAAAAACGTCAAACCTCTTAAAGAGAAGTTTGGCGTTTTTATACTTTTGAAATTCAAAACCACACCTTGACTAAAAGATACAAAAATGTTAGACTTTAAACTAAGGTGATATGCTATGAAAGATATTTTGATAATCCATACAGGCGGTACTATAGGCTCGTTTCCGCAAGAAAACGCCCGAGAGATGAATAAAGAAACCGCGGTTAAAACAAGGCGGCTCTTAATAGAAAATTTCAAAAACAGTAAATCTAAATTTGCAAGGTTTGACAATATGCTCTTGCCTGCCGATTACCCTTGGCAAAACACTACTTTAAGCGAGAGTATGACCTTAAAAAAATTAAGCTTGCTTATAAAATATATAAACTCTCTTGACCTTTCTTTATATGACGGATTGATAATTTTACATGGCACCGACACCTTGGCTTATACCGCATCGCTACTTGCATTTGCTTTTGCGAAAGCCCCAATTCCTATCTTTTTAGTATCAGGTGACCGCCCCCCGCATGATAAATTATCAAACGCGAATGCAAACTTTGCCACCGCTGTAGAGCTTATTTGGGGCGGTATAGCGCCAAACGTTTATATCACCTACCAAAATGACGATAATATCACACGGCTTTATTTGGCAAGCAGTATTATGCAAAGCGAAAATTATTCGGACGATTTTCGCGGTTTGCCCAATAAAACATTTACGTTACAAAATAAAAAGCAAATAAGTGAAACACTTAAAAAATGCTTGGAATTATCACAAAAACGGGTAGATTTTACACCAGTGAACCCAAAGAATATAACCGAACTTTCAGAAAAAGTTTTACTCATAAGACCATATACAGGGCTTGATTATTCGGTTTATGAGCACTATTTAGATGCTGTTGAATCTTTTAAAGCCATAGTACACGGCACCTACCATTCGGGCACTGTTTCCTACCCAGGATTAGTGCTTAAAAACGAAGCTGAGGAGCTTCGAAAGCAAAACAAATTTGAGCAAGCAAAAGAACTCGAAACTTTAAGCGAGCAAGAAGCGTTATCAAAGTATTCTATAAAGTATTTAGCCGATAGGTGCAGTGAAAAGAATGTTCCAATATTCATAGCTCCGTCTTCTTTAGGGCGTGACCAATACGAAACTATGAATGCAGTCAGTGAAAACACCCACGCCTATCTTTTAAATATGACGCTGGAAGCCGCTTATGCAAAGCTTATTATAGCGCTTTCGTGTGGCTTAACAGACGAACAAATAAACGAATATATGAAACTCGAAATTAATAACGAATTTAACTAAAAAAACATCCCCTAAACTTGCGTTTTGGGGATGTTTTGTTTTTACTCAGCCAAGCTTTCAAGTAATATTTGTCTAATTAAATCAGGTGAGCCTGCGCCGCGAAGTTCTCGCATTGCAAAGCCGAAAATAGCGAGTAATGCCTTTTCCTTACCTGCTTTATAATCTTCTACTGCCTTTGGATTTTCGGCAATAGCTTTTGCTACAACCTTTTTAATTAAATCTAAATCGGTTTTAACCATAAGGTTGTTTTCTTCACAGTAAGCCTTTGGCTCAACGTTCTCTAAAATCACAGCAGATAGTACGGTTTTACCTGTATTTCTTGTAATTTCTCCGCTTTGAGCAGTCTTAATAATCCAAGCAAACTTATCGGCATCGATTGTTATATCCTTAGCTTGAATATTATTCTTTTTAAGAATACCAAGATAGTCGGTCAAAATCCAACCTGCAGCGGCTTTAATATCAATACCCTTTGAAATCATATCATCCAAAAGCTTTGTTAAAACAGACTCTGAAACAATAGCAGCTGCTTCCCTTTGTGAAAGACCAAGAGCGATATACTTCTCTACCTGTTCATCCATAGTTTTTGGCATACTGTCCTTAATTTCTTGTAGCCATTTATCGTCAATAACTACCGGCATTACATTAGGGTCGGGGAAATAGCGATAGTCAGCGGCGGTTTCCTTATTTCTCATTGGGAAAGTACGCTTTTTAACATCATCCCAACGGCGTGTTTCCTGAACTAAAACCTCAGTTCTTCTTTCAAGCGCATCTATATGGCGGATAGCTTCCTTATTGATAGCTTCTTCAATAGATGTAAGCGAGCTCATATTCTTAATTTCGGTTCTAACACCTAAAATATCGCTGCCTTCAGGGCGAACAGAAATGTTAATATCGCAACGCATTGCGCCTTCTTCACATTCCGAAATTTCTGCAAACTGCAGCTTGCTTTTTAAAGTTTTAAGATAGCTTATAACCTCTTCAGCACTTCTAAAATCAGGCTTTGTAACAATTTCAATAAGCGGTACGCTTGTGCGGTTGTAGTCTACAAGTGAAGAATCGTTTGTATGCACTAATTTACCTGCATCTTCTTCAACGTGGATTTGCTTAATTCCGATTTTAGTAGTACCCATAGATGTTTCAACATCTACTAAACCTTCAACACAAATTGGATTAAACCATTGTGTTGTTTGGTAAGCAGCAGGAAGGTCGGGGTAATAATAGCTCTTTTTATCAAAGGTAGTGTACTGATTTATTTTACAGTTAAGCATTAAGCCTGCTTTTACTGCAAGCTCAATAGCCTGCTTATTAACTACAGGAAGCATACCCGGCATACCACAGCAAGCAGGGCAAACGCAATCGTTAGGCTCATTAGCTTCGGAGTGACCGCCGCAAGAGCAGAAAAGCTTTGAATTAGTTGAAAGCTCAACGTGTGTTTCAAGACCAATTACTATTTCGTAAGCCATTGTTATACCTCCTCTATAGCGTTAGCTACACTCAAAAGAGTGCTTTCTTTAAATGAATCAGCCAAAAGCTGTATACCGTTTGTCACGAGTGCAGGTGTACCTGCAAGTGATGCTAAAACAGTGTATTTACTCTCTAAGAACACCTTATCGAAAGCATCGTTTAAATCATATTCTGCGTACGAATCAGTACTTGTTGCAGGGCAAAGAACTAAATCATAATTTTCAAAAATTTTCTTGAGTTCCCCGGTTACAACTCTGCGAACGCGCATAGCCTTATCGTAGCAAACTTCATATCTGCCCTTAGACAAAACATCCGATCCGTAAAGTATAGTAGTTTTTGCAAGAAGACCAAAGCCTTCGGTTCTTGTATTAACATAAATATCGTCAATATTTTTGAAATTAGAAGTACGGTAACCGTACTTAACACCGTCAAACTTAGAAAGGTTGTTACAGGTTTCAGCCGATAAAAGAATTTGCCAAGCCGATTGTGCTGCAGGGATTAGTTCTAACGAAATTTCTTCCACACTAACACCTATCGCTTCAAGCTTTTGCTTGTAAGCTAAAACCTTTGCTTTAACAATGTCGTCAGCACTATCTAAAAGCTCTTTTATAATGCAAGCTTTTTTGCCCTTAACAGTTTCAGTAACTGAGTAATCGTAGCTATCAGCATTGTCGCTTGTACCGTCTTTACTGTCGTGACCTGCTATTACTGCCATTACTTCGGCAACCTTTTTTGAAGTCTTTGCCATAACGCCTATTTGCTCACCCGAACAAGCGCAAGCAATAACACCGTAGCGTGAAACCGTACTGTAAGTAGGCTTTAAAAATGTTACATTTTCTACAGCGGCAGCGCGTCTTGGAGAACCATTAATATCAATACATAATGCGGCTTCTACTTCGCTAGATGCTACTAAGCTTGCTGCAGCGTTTTTAATTTTACCATCTTCTACTAAAGCACCGTAATATGAAGTTTCACCTAATAAATCAATTCCAAACTCCCCAACATTTGCTTTGCCTGAAAGCTTATAGCCCTTGTCTTCAAGTCTTGTAACTGCTTCAGCACCAAAAAGAGGGGTAAAGCCATCCAAAATATGTGAGCCGGCGGTTGATAATACATCCTTTACAAGAATATTATCGTCAACGGCTATATTGCCTTTTTTATCAATAACACTTATATATTTCAACTTAAACACCTCTATTTCACAACCTTTGGAACAATCCAACTGTCTTCGTTTTTGTCAGGCGCACCCTTTAATAGGTCGCTTCTGTCGAAGTTTTGTACGCGAACATCATCACGGAAAACATTAAATTTGGGAGCCACATAAACCATAGGCTCAACTTCTTGCGTATCAACCTTAGCCAATGCTTCTTCGGCTGATTTCATACTGCCAAAAACACCCTTAACGGTAGCTTTTTCGCTATCAGTAAGCTTAATTTCGTTTACATCTTGTAAAACCTTAAGCTTATCATCTGTAGACATCTCAGTAACGGCTTTCGCACCACCTGCGGCGACTGTAACAGTACCGCCACCCAAGGAAACTCTAGCACCTTCGGTTCCTCTAACTGCAATGTTTGCTTCAAAGAGTTGCATTTCACTAACGGGGCTTGGTGCGCCTAACATCTGGTCGCGAGCGTTACCGTCAAGCGGGAATACAATTACATCACGGATAGTTTCGGTATCTTCTAAAAGCATTATCATACGGTCTACACCGGGAGCCATACCTGCGTGTGGCGGAGCACCATATTGGAATGCTTCATACAAAGCGCTAAAGCGAGAAGCTAACTCTTCTTCGGTATAGCCTGCAATTTCAAATGCTTTACGCATTATTTCAATATCGTGGTTTCTAACAGCACCCGATGCTAATTCAATACCGTTACACACAAGGTCATACTGATAAGCTAAAATTTCGGTAGGCTCTTTATTAAGGAGCACATCTAAACCGCCTTGCGGCATAGAGAATGGGTTATGGGTAAAGATAATTTTATCGGTGCTTTCGTCATGCTCATACATTGGGAAATCAACAATAAAGCAAAATTCGAAGCTCTTATTATCAATAAGACCACATTCTTTACCAAGCCAATTACGAACAATACCTGCATTCTTAGCGGCAATTTCTTCAACCATATCAGATACGAAGAATATTGTTTCGTTTTCTTTAACGCCTGTAAGAGCAATAATTTCCTTTTTCTGCTCATCACTTAGCTTTTTAACAATCGGGTCGTCCTTAAATTCGCACTTGCTTTCATCCAAAAGTGTAATGTGTGCAAGACCCTGCATACCAACCTCTTTTGTAGCAAAAGCCAACGATTTATCAAAGAACCAACGCTCATTTTTACAAGGTGCTACCATTGCTCTTACAACCTTGTTTTTGAAAACGGGGAAATTAACATTTTTAAAGAAATCAGTTAAATCACAAATTTCAATAGGGTTGCGTAAATCAGGCTTATCACTACCATATTTAAGCATAGCTTCTTTAAAGGTAATGCGTCTGAAAGGCTCTTGGTTTACGGGCTTGTGGTCACCTTGGAATTTTGTAAATATAGCGCGGATAACACGCTCACAAACGGCCAAAACTTCTTCTTGGGTAGCAAAAGCCATTTCAAAGTCTAACTGATAAAATTCACCGGGCGAACGGTCGGCACGGGCATCTTCATCTCTAAAGCAGGGTGCTATTTGGAAGTATCTGTCAAAGCCCGAAACCATAAGCAATTGCTTAAACTGCTGCGGTGCTTGAGGAAGGGCGTAAAATTCACCAATATGCTTTCTTGAAGGCACCAAAAAGTCACGCGCACCTTCGGGAGAGGATGCTGTTAAAATTGGGGTTTGAATTTCCAAAAAGCCTTCGTTTTCCATAAGCTCTCGCATATATTTTATAATTTGAGAACGCTTATAAATGCTTGAAGAAACCTTAGGATTTCTAAGGTCTAAGAAGCGGTTTTTAAGTCTTAAGTTTTCATTAGATGCTTTAGAAGTTAAAATTTCAAAAGGCAAATTCTTGGTACACTTACCTAAAACTTCAAACTCATCAACAATAAGCTCAACCTTACCGGTTGCAATATTTTCATTTACGGTTTCAGCATCACGAAGTGATACTATACCCTTAGCTGAAATTACGGTTTCTATTTTATTGGAATCAAGCTTCTCAATTGTTTTGGGGTCGTTTACAACCAACTGTGCCACGCCTGTGCTGTCACGAAGGTCTACAAACAAAACTCCGCCGTGGTCACGTTTAGACTGAATCCAGCCTGCAAGCTCTACTTCCTTTCCGACAAAAGCCTCGCTAATGTCATTACAATGATGTGTTCTGTACATATCCGTTCCTCCTATAAAAAGTATACCCTAATACAAAAACAAAAACACCCCGAAAATTCTTACGAATTTTCGGGGCGAGAAAAAACAATTTTACCCGCGGTGCCACCCGTTTTGATG
>JAZUPK010000007.1:0-23737 GCA_045605125.1 Acutalibacteraceae bacterium
AGACCTCCTTGGTATTTTAGTTGTGTGGTCGGCAAACCACTTCTACTATACCAAGGAGCTTTTTTATTGTCTACTCTACTCCTCGCTAAAAGCTATTTTAATACCCCCTGTAGAACAGGGGGTTAACTTTGTCACAGACAAAGTAAAAGAAGACAAGAAAAAATCTTGTCTTCTTTTTTAATTATCAAGTGTTAAGGATGGTAAATTTCCTAAATTATTATTTTGGTTACTGTCCGGTATAGATTTTAAATATTCACTATCCTTACGGTGTGCTATACCAACACCCGCAATATCACCCTGCTTCGCCATAGAAATAGCTTGAGATTTTGATACAATGCTTTGGTCTGAAAGCTTATAACCCGTAACGCGAGAACCATTTTTAACAAGTGCGGTAATGCGCTTTGCATCAGGTTTAGATTCAGGTATTTGGTCAAGCGTATTTTTAATAATTTCACTTTTCATAATATCACTCCTTTATGTTTAGTTTGGAGTGATTTTTTAAAAATATGTAATAACCCTAAATAATATCAAAACTTCTATTACATTGACTTTTTATGGAAAAATATGATAAAATTATTTTAAAGACCGTTTATTAAGGAGCAAGCAATATGGACTTTTTAGAAATAGCATCAAAAAGGCAATCTTGCCGTAATTTTGATAACAGTAGAACAATAGAAAAAGAAAAAATTGAAAGAATATTGGAAGCTGCAAGGCTTAGCCCGTCGGCTTGCAATGGTCAGCCTTACCATATAACCGTTTGCAATGAAGAAATTGCTAAAAAGGTTGCAAAAGAAACTACCGCAATGGGTATGAATAAATTCACCAAGGATGCACCTGTTATGATAGTTATTTCTGAAAAGCCTTATGTCAAAACTGCGGCATTTGGTGCCAAAGTCAAGGGCAACGACTACCGTTCTATAGATATTGGTATAGTATCGGCTTATATTACTGCGCAAGCAACCTGTGAAGGACTAGGTTCTTGTATACTGGGTTGGCTTGACAGCGATAAAATATGTAATATATGCGGTATTGATGGAGCTGTTCGCCTTGTAATAGCATTGGGTTACCCAAACGAAGAAACCTTGCGCCCCAAAAAACGCAAAGATTTAGAAGAACTTGTGACTTTTTTACCATAATATAATAGAATAACTGTGTAGATAATTCTGCGCAGTTATTTTTATTAAACTAAACACAAAAACAACTATAATTAAATATTTATAAAATATTTAAAAAAACTCTTCTATTTTGCTTATCTTTTTGGTATAATAAGTTTAACTATGTGTAAGAGGTATATTTTATGTTTGTAAACATAGACGGCTTAAATATAGAATATTGCGAACAAGGCGCAGGTACACCCGTACTTTTACTTCACGGTTGGGGTGCTTCTTTTGATACCTACCGCGGTATTATAAACACCCTTAAAAACCGCTGTCGTGTGGTTGCGGTAAACTTTCCCGGGTGCGGTAAATCGGATACTATGAAATCCCCTTGGACGCTCGAAGACTACTGTGATTTTGTGCTAAAATTTATGAAAGCAGTAGAGCTTGAAGACCCTATTTTATTCGGCCATTCTCACGGTGGCAGGGTTACTATGAAACTGGTGGCAGATGGCCTTGTAAACCCGCCTAAAATAGTTCTTTTAGATGCCGCAGGCCTTATTCCTAAAAAAAGCTTGAAACAAAAATGGCGTGCCAAAAGCTTTAAAACTATTAAAACGGTTTTAACCTTGCCCGTTATAAAATCATTTTCGGGCAGCCTTTTAGAAAAGGCACGTAACCATTATGGTTCGGCTGATTATAACGCTGCTCCATTAGTACTTAGGCAAACATTAGTATCTCTTGTAAATACTGACATCAGGGATATTTTGCATAAAATTTCTTGCCCCACTTTACTTATTTGGGGCGAAGACGATACCGCCACCCCGCTTGCCGATGCTAAAATTATTGAAAGCCTTATCCCCGATTGCGGACTTTGTGTACTTAAAGACTGTGGTCACTTTGCTTTTTGCGAAAAGCCGTTTGAAGCAAACGCCATAATAAATAGCTTTATAAAATAAACGAAGGTGTTTTAATGAATATTAATTTAATTTTAATACTTTGCCTTTCCGCCATAAGCGGTCTTTTGGCTGTTACAAGGCATTTTCAAATGCTACAGTTAAACTCTTATTATCCGTCACGCTATTTTAAGTGGCTAAGATCAAGCTTCAATAACGGATTTTTGCTATGTGCCTGCCTTTATTTAATAGTTTCGTTAACCTACTTTTTAAAACTATACATAGTAGGATGTGTAATTTCGTTGTTTATAGTTTGTTATAATATTAAAACCTCAATAGAGCTACAAAAACGTTCCATTAAAAGGCTTGTTTTCACAAGCCGAGTAAAACGCCTTTATATTACCGGTATTTTACTTTTCGCGGCACTTATATTATTAGCGGTTTTAACCAAAGCCGGTTTTATGGGCCGCCTTTTCATAAGTGCAGTTTTGCTTTTAAGCTATGTAACCCCAATTTTAACCTTCGCACTTTGGGGTATTATGGTGCCTGTTGAAAAGCGAATTGCAAAATATTATATAGCCGATGCAAAAAAAACACTCGCATCTATGCCTAACCTTAAGGTTATAGGTATTACAGGTAGCTACGGTAAAACCACCACAAAGTTTATTTTAACCCGCATTTTAAGTGAAAAATTTAATGTAGTTTGTACACCGCAAAGCTTTAATACCCCTATGGGTGTTGTAAGAACAGTACGCACCATGCTAAAGCCACAAACCGAAATTTTTGTTTGCGAAATGGGTGCTAAGCAAAGCGGTGATATTAAAGAAATTTGCGATATAGCAAACCCCCATTACGGACTTATTACCTCAGTTGGTCCCCAACACCTTGAAAGCTTTAAAACGGTTGACAATGTATTTTCTACTAAATTTGAGTTAGCCGATGCCGTTAAACAAAATGACGGCTTAACCTTTGTCAACGGTGACAGTAAGGAAATTATAAGCCGCATTGATAACGAATTTAAGGTTTACGGAACCGATAAAAGTTTCGATTTTTGCGGCGAAGAACTTTCTTACGGTAGAAACGGCTCGCAGTTTACAGTAACCCTAGACGGTAAAAAGGTGCCATTCACCACAAAGCTTTTAGGACTTCACAGTATTATTGATATTATCGGTGCGGTATCATTAGCGTATACTTTAGGCGTACCTATTGCCGATTTACAGTATGCGGTTGCCTCACTAAAACCTACCGAACACCGCTTGGAAATGAAGCCCTTTACAAACGGTTCACTTCTTATTGACGATGCTTTCAACTCAAACCCTGAGGGTTGCTTAGAAGCTGTTAGAGTTTTAGGTTCTTTCACCGATATGAAAAAGGTTATTGTAACCCCCGGTCTTGTAGAGCTTGGCGAACGCGAGTACGAATGTAACTACGCCTTAGGTAAAGAGGCCGCCAAAAACTGCGATATTATAATTCTTGTAGGTATTAACCGTTCCGAACCTTTACAAGATGCTGTTATGGATACAGATTTTGATAAGAAAAATTTATTTGTCGCAGCAAGCTTCAAGGAAGCGATGAGCATTTATTCTCGCTTTGCCGATAGCAATACTGTGGTTTTATTTGAAAACGATTTGCCAGATAATTACCTTTACTAAGGAGAGAAAATAATGAAAGTTAATGTTGCTGTATTTTATGGCTGCCGTTCAGTTGAACACGAGGTTTCTATAATCTCTGCCGTTCAGGCTATGCGCGCTATTGACCGCAAAAAATACGATGTTACACCCGTATATGTTGATAAACAGGGTGAAATGTACACAGGTGAGAGCCTATTTGAAATTGAAAACTACCGTAATTTACCCACTCTTTTAAAAGAGTGCCGTAAAATTTATTTTGCAAGAGAAAATGGCAAAGTTTTAATGAAGAGTACTAGTAATAAGATTTTCTCAAAGCAAAAGGACGTTCAAATTGATGTCGCTTTCCCGATAGTTCACGGCACAAACTGTGAAGACGGCACAATAGAAGGCTTGTTTGAATTTTTAAATCTCCCCTATGTGGGTTGTGATATTATTTCTTCAGCCGTTGGTATGGATAAAGCAGTTTTTAAGGATGTACTTAAAAATGCAGGTCTTCCTGTACTCGACTGCGTTTGCTTTAGAGCAAAGGAGTATATTGCAAGTAAAGAAGCTGTTATAGAAAACATAAAAGCTAAAATCGGTTTTCCACTTATTGTAAAACCTGTAAACTTAGGTTCAAGCGTTGGTATTACTAAAGTTAATACCGAAGCCGAGCTTGATACCGCTATTATGCTTGCACTATCTTTCACTGATAGAGTTTTGGTTGAACACGCTATTGAAAATCTTCGTGAAATTAACTGTTCTGTTGTAGGTGACTGCGACGATTGTGAGCCAAGCGTATGTGAAGAACCTATTGGTAATGATGAAATTTTATCCTATGAAGATAAATATTTAGGCGGTTCTAAAAATTCGGGCGGCAGTAAGGGTATGGCTTCGCTTGGCAGAAAAATCCCTGCCGAGCTTGACACCGATACCGAAAAAGAAATACGTGAGCTTGCTTGCAAGGTATTCAAGGCTATTGGAGCTAATGGTGTTGTAAGAATTGACTTTATGATTGTCACTAAAACCAATACCGTTTACGCTAACGAAATTAACACTATTCCCGGTTCTCTTGCTTTCTATTTATGGGAAGCCACCGGAGTTAACTACACCGCTTTAATAGATAAACTTATTGACCTAGCGTTTAAGCGTTCGCGTACACGCGATAATATTACCTACACTATTGATACCAATATTTTAGCCGGTGTTTCTTTCGGTACAAAAGGTGCTAAAGGAGCAAAACTCTAATGACCGAACTTTTAGTAAGGCTTTTTGTTAAGAATTACGAAAATACTAAGGATAACCGCGTGCGAGAATGTTACGGTAATTTAGGCAGTATTGTCGGCATTTTGTGTAATTTATTGCTTTGCATTTTTAAAATTACTGTAGGTTCCGTTACAGGAAGTATTTCTATTACAGCCGACGGTTTAAACAACCTTTCGGACATGGGTTCTTCGATTGTTACAATGTTAGGCTTTAAACTTTCAAATAAACCTGCCGACAGCGACCACCCATTTGGCCACGGCAGAATGGAGTATATGTCGGCATTTATTGTAGCGATACTGATTATGCTCGTAGGCTTTGAACTTTTTAAATCCTCTTTCTCGGCTTTTATAAATAACACAGCCGCGCCCAAATACTCGCTTATATCAATAATAATTTTAGCGGTATCCATTCTTGTAAAGCTTTGGATGTTCTTATTCAACCGTAAGCTTGGCAAAAAAATTGATTCCGATTCGCTTGTCGCAACCGCACAGGATTCTTTAAACGACACTGTTGCCACAACCGCTATTTTAATTGCTGCAGGTGTTTCTTATTATGTTACCCTTCCCTTTAACCTTGACGCAGTTATGGGTATTGGTGTAGCAGTTTTTATCTTGATTTCGGGTATTAATTCCGCCAAGGATACCATAAACCGTATTTTAGGCACGCCTCCCGAAAGAGAGCTTATAGAAAGCATTAAAAATATAATAATGTCTTATGAGCCGTTTGTGGGTATACACGACCTTATTGTACACAACTATGGCCCCGGCAGGCAGTTTGCATCTGTTCACGTTGAAGTTCCACAAAATGTGGATATTGTAAAATGCCACGAACAAATAGACCTTTGTGAAAAGGTTATTAACGAAAAATTGGATGTTCAGCTTGTAATACATATGGACCCAATAGATGTTAATAACGAAATCGTAAATCAAGCAAAAGCAGAAATTAGCCGTGCTATTAAGATTATTGATGAAAATCTCACTCTTCACGATTTTCGTATGACCCCCGAGTGTGATACCCGTACCAATCTTATTTTCGATGTGGTTATACCATCAAGCTGTAAAATCAGTGAAAAGGATTTAAATGTAAAAATATGCGAAATTGCAAAGCTTATAAACCCAAGTTACTGTTGCGTTATAACCTTTGACCGCGATTTTATTGGTGCATAAAATAGTAAGAGGATGTGCAAAATTGCACATCCTTTTTTTTAATTAAATTATAAAAATCCCTTACCCCAATTGCAAGGCTGTATTATAATATTCACCACGAGTAACCTCGTGATTGTAATGATGTATCTATAATTAGCATCCTCCAAAATTTATAAATACCTTATTTATATATAACCGTTTCGCTAAGCGGTTTGCAAGCATAATGCATATCCGTAGGTGTTGCTTCGCTATGCGCATATCCCATCACTAAAATTGCAACAGGCTCAACATTTTTTGGAATCTCGAAGGTGTCTACTAATGTTTGTGGGTCAAAATGCATAACCCAAGTGGTACCTACACCAATATTGTGCGCTGCAAGCATTAAGTGAGTAGTAACTATTGACGCATCGGCAACACCGCAGCTTTTACCGTCGTACTTGCGGCACCATACCATAGATTTATCGTAACAAACAATCATAGCATTAGGCGCATCAAAATGACATTTTGTGCAACCCTTTAATTTATCTATTGCTTCGTCCGATTTTAAAACATAAATTTTTTGCGGCTGATTGTTACACCCTGTAGGTGCTAAATTGCCCGCGTTTAAAATTTTTTCAAGGTCACTGTCAGTAACTTTTCTGCCGTCAAATTTTCTTACAGAATAGCGCTCATTTATAAGGTCAAAATATTCCATATTCCCTATCTCACCTTTCTTTTCATAATTCTACCATATATTTTTATGGAAATAAAGTAGTTAAAATAAATATTAGTAAAAAACTTTAAAAAAATATAAAATATTTCTTGACAACTGTCCACAACTGTGGTATATTATCTAGGTGCTTGAAAAATGCTGGTGTAGCTCAGTTGGTAGAGCAGCTGATTTGTAATCAGCAGGTCGGGGGTTCGAGTCCGTCCACCAGCTCCAGCGCTTATGAGTCTTTAACCGGACTCGAAGCCTGAGAGGGTGAGCACCGTTAAAAAAAATATCACAGTGTGATGTTTTTAGGTGCGAAGTGTGAAGCGGCTATGCCGCAAGCACGGCAAGCTTTTTTAAAAGATTGCGTCCGTCCACCAGCTCCAGCGCTTAATTTAATATGGGAGTGTTCCCGAGTGGCCAAAGGGGGCAGACTGTAAATCTGTTGTCTTCGACTTCGGTGGTTCGAATCCACCCGCTCCCACCAAAAAATCGACTTGTGAAAACAAGTCGATTTTTTTATCCATTGCGAAAGCAATGGCATATCATCAACAATGGTAAAACCATTGTTGTATCTCATCAGTCCGTAAGGACTGTATATCATCACGCGTAGCGTGTATCAATAAATGCTTTCACAATGATGATATACAACGGTTAGCACCGTTGATGATATGCAATTTCTTCGAAATTGATGATATACAATGCTTCGCATTGATTTAAACTAAATTATATTGTATAATTCAGTTTAAAAGGAAGTGAAATTATGGCGAAGAATTATTTGCTTGCGTATTCAGAGCAACTTGCAACAGATATTGAGTTGCTATGCCAAAATATAAAAGCACCAGCCAATACTATTTTCCAAATCCGCAAGAGTTCAAGTAGTGTTTATGCAAATATTCGAGAAGCAAACTACGGGCAAAGTAAGGCAGATATGCTTTCTAAATTTGAAATTGCATTAAAAGAATGTGCAAAACAGAAGGATGGCTACAATTATTATTTAATACCAACGCTATTGATGAAGATACATATAAAAAATACAGAAATCTATGTGGCAGAATTAGACGAATGTTAATATCAAGTTGTAAAACATTAAAAGAAAACAATCAGAGCAAGGAATAAAGAATATGCGTGAGATTTTAGATGACGATATTAGAATATTGATTCAAGAAATAAGTAGTAGTGAAGAGGTTCGCCCCATTCGTATGACTACATAAGTTCTCCTTGTAAAATAATATTTAGTATGTTATAATACAAAAGAGGTGGTTTGATTGTTAAATATGCTAATTGAACGTAAAGTGCCGGATTTATTGACACATGATCAGATGATTTCGACAATGCTTGAGAATGTTTACGGCAATATTCCTCCGACACCAAAAGATATTTCTTTTGAGGTAAAAAGAGATGTTATACCTAATTTTTGTGCAGGAAAAGCAATCTGTAACAAAGTGACAGCAATCTGTAAGCTTGATAGCCAAACATTTTCATTTCCTTTTTACGTAACATTACCAACCGATCAGAAAAAACATCCTTTTTTTATACATATTAATTTCAGACCTGATGTGCCGGATCGATATCAACCCACAGAGGAATTGATTGATAATGGCTTTGCGGTTCTTTCCTTTTGTTATAACGATATTACAAAAGATAACAATGATTTCACAGATGGTCTTGCCGGTATTTTCTATCCCGATGGCATTCGCAAAAAGAGTACCGATACGGGAAAAATCGCGATGTGGGCTTGGGCTGCACATCGGGTGATGGATTACGCTGAAACGCTCTCCGACGTACTCGACCTCGGGTGCGCTATTGTTTGCGGACACTCACGTTTAGGTAAAACGGCATTGCTTGCCGCTGCGACAGATAAGCGCTTCAAGTTTGCTTATTCTAACGATTCCGGTTGTTCCGGCGCTGCAATCACAAGAAAAAAACAAGGAGAAACTGTAAGCAAAATTTGCGGGCAATTCCCTTATTGGTTTTGCGAAAAATATCAGGAATACGCAGGGAAAGAAATGGATATGCCCTTTGATCAGCATTTTTTGCTTGCCTGTATTGCGCCCAGAAAGGTTTTGATTGGCAGTGCTTCAGAGGATCTTTGGGCGGATCCGGTTTCAGAACAACTTTGTTGTTTTGCAGCATCATCGGCCTTTGAAAAAGGATTCGTTTCTCCTAATCGTAAAGCAGAGATTGGCGAGGAATTTTTTGATGGTGATATTGGTTATCATTTGCGCAAGGGACGGCATTATTTCAGTCGCGAGGATTGGAATAAACTGATTAAATTTGTGAATTTACATCGTGGCATCTAAATACTTCGCAACAACCAAAAATCGACTTGTTAAAGCAAGTCGATTTTTTTATCTATTGCTAAATCAATGCTTCAGATTGATTTGCTTATAAATTTCTGCTATAATATAAAAAAGGAAGTGAGCTTATGCATAATTTTTTCGTTAGCGATTCTCAAAAACAAAATAACCGTTATCTAATTACAGGTAGTGACTACAACCATATAATCAATGTTTTACGAATGGATATAGGCGATACATTTCTTGTAAGCAGTGATAAAAAAAGCGATTTATGTGAAATTGAAAGTTTCGCAGACGGAACCGTCACAGCTTTAATTGTTGAAGAGAATTATCAAAACACCGAGCTTCCTCTAAACATTTATTTATTTCAAGGGCTTCCTAAGGGCGATAAAATGGAGTTCATAATTCAAAAATCCGTAGAACTGGGGGTTTTTGCTGTTATTCCTACCGAGATGAACAGATGCGTTGTAAAGCTTGATGAAAAGAAAAAGAAATCAAAGGTTACACGTTGGCAAGCCATTTCCGAAAGTGCCGCAAAGCAAAGCAAGCGAAATTATATACCCAAAGTTTTTGATGTTTTATCGTATAAACAAGCACTCGAAATGGCGAAAACGCTTGATTTACTTATTGTTCCCTACGAAAATGAAGAGGGCATGCTCGCGACAAAAAGTGTACTCGAAGATTTAAAAAACTGCAAATCTGTAGGAATTTTAATAGGTTCTGAAGGCGGTTTTGACGATAATGAAATAGAACTTGCTAAAGAAATAGACGGCAAAGTGATTTCCCTCGGAAAACGCATTTTACGTACCGAAACTGCCGCTATTACAAGCGTTGCAATGTGTATGCTTAATACCGAAATGAATTTTAAGGAATAAACCGATGAGACAACTACCACCCGAATACGTAAAGAGAATGAAAGCGCTTTTAGGGGATGAATATACCGAATATGAAAAAGCGGTTAATATGCCGCCTGTAAAAGCTTTCAGGGTTAATACCGATAAAATTTCAATAAAAGATTTCCTAAAGCTTAATATTTTTTCAAATGAGAATATACCTTATGTAGAAAACGGCTTTTACCTTGATTATGAAAAGGTAGGTAACCATCCCTTCCACCACGCAGGAATGATTTATGTACAAGAGCCTGCAGCTATGGCACCTGCAGAGTGTATAGACATAAACCCCGACTGGAAAGTACTTGATATGTGTGCAGCACCAGGTGGCAAAAGCACCCAAATAAAAAATAAGTTGGGTGACACCGGCGTACTTGTTTCTAATGAAATTATCCCTTCACGTTGTAAAATACTTACGGGCAATATTGAAAGATTAGGCCTTTCTAACACAGTAACAACCTGTATGGACTCTGGCAAAATCGCAAAAAACTTCCCGCATACTTTCGATTTAATAATGGTAGATGCCCCCTGTTCCGGCGAAGGTATGTTTAGAAAAGAAGAAATCGCAATTAGTGAATGGAGTCCCCAAAACGTAATAAAATGCGCTGAAAGACAAACTGAAATTTTAGAAAATGCCGTAAAGGCATTAAAAAACGACGGTTATATCATCTATGCCACATGCACCTTTTCTTTAGAAGAAAACGAAAAGGTGATTGATACATTTTTACAAAACCACCCCGAATTTGAAATTTCACCCGTAAAAGAAGCAGTACAAAACTACACCTGTGATGGAATTTCTTTTGATGGTTGCAAATGCGACAATATTAACTTCGCAAGGCGCTTTTACCCCCACAAAGCCAAAGGTGAAGGTCAGTTTATGGCGGTTTTACATAACACTAACACATCTATTTATAACAAATCAAAAGAAACTAAACTTAGCACTAAAATCGATGAAACTATTTTCCACTTTTTAGATGATGTTTTAGAGTCTTACGAAAAAGAATATGTAACAATATATAACGGAAATCCTGTCTATTTTACGAATGACTTTAAAATTAAAGACGGTGCTGCTTTTTCTTGCGGAATTACAATAGGCGAACTAAGAAAAAATTACATTCAACCCCACCACCAATTTTTTATGGCGTTAGGCAAGTTTTTCAAAAGAAAAATTGAACTAAAAAGCAATAGCGAGTTATTGCAAAAATATCTCCACGGTGAAGAAATCCCCTGTGATATCAAAAATGGTTGGGCGGTTGTTATGGTTGAAGGTGCTGCTTTAGGCGGTGCAAAGGTTGTAAACGGCGTTGCAAAAAATCATTACCCAAAAGGATTAAGAGCTTTTTGAATTTTAAAAACCTCAACACGAAAATTTCGTGTTGAGGTTTTTCTCAATCGTGAAAATCATCCTTTGGCGATACCCCAAAATGTGCTTTGTAAGCTCTATAAAAGGAACTATACTCCAAATAACCGCATTTTTCACTAACTATATTTGGCCGCCATCCATTAAAAAGCATATCCTTTGCGGCAATAAGCCTTTTTTCAATAATATAATCCCATACGGTAGAGCCTGTGATTGCCTTAAATTTGCGGTTCAAGTGGGTCTTGCTTATGTAAAAATGTTCACAAATCTCATCAAGCGAAGTAATGCTCATTAAATTACGGTTTATGTATTCAATTAGTTTTTCTTCCTTAGTGGCAATAGCACTTTCGCCTGTTTTGTTGATATTTTTACAAAGCTCATTTAATAATACAGTAAGATATAAACGCTTGTTGTCAAACGATTCTTCGTTAACAATTTTTTCTAAATAATATAGCCAAGAATTCTTTTCAAACTCGTTTGAAGATATCCTGCTAGACTTACCAAGAGGTTTTTCATCGATTATAGAAATCAATGCTTCCCTTTGGGGAGAAAGTACTGCCGCAGCGTTAAATCCAATTACATAACGCGAATACGGAATACCCTTATTTATAAGTAACGTGTGAGTCTCAGATTTTTTGATAATTAAAATATCATTTGGCTTTAAATCGTATATGTTTCCTTCAACAAAATACTTCGCATCCCCCGATAAAAAGCAAAAAATTTCGTAGTTATCGTGGGTGTGAGTTTTGAATAAATTTACGTCGGGTTTTTCGGTATAATCTTTGTGCGCGTTTATAATAGGCTCCATATTTTCCACCTCTTTTTCTAATATAACAAAAAATGTTCATATTTGCAATAGTTTTTGATTTTTTTTGTAATTTACTTAAAATATAAACTTATTTATACTATAATTTAGGAGGAATGTATAACTATGGAAAATATTAAAATTTACGCTTTTTCAGATGAAGCAAGCTCAACTATTGATAACCAAATTACAGCACTTATCAGAAACCGCTTACAAGGTATGGAAATACGCAATGTGGACGGTACTAATATTTCTGATATTACAAAAGAAAAGGCAAAGGAAGTTAAAACAAAGCTTGACGCTAACGGTCTTAAGGTTTGGTCTATTGGCTCTCCTCTCGGAAAAATCAATATCACCGATAACTTCCAAAATCATTTAGAAAAATTTAAGCACACTCTTGAAATAGCTGAAATTTTAGATGCTAAAAACCTTAGAGTATTTTCTTTCTTTATCCCTAAAGACAAATCAGCCAGCCTTTACAAAGATGAAGTTTTAGAAAGAATTGGAAAATTTACAGAAATAGCAAAGGATTATGATATTACTCTTTGCCACGAAAATGAAAAAGGCATTTACGGCGATATTGCTGAGCGCTGCTTGGAAATTCATAAACAATTCCCTACAATTAAAGCGATATTCGACCCTGCTAACTTTGTTCAGTGCGGTGTTGACACTTTAAAAGCGTGGGATCTTTTAAAAGATTATGTACACTATTTACACGTTAAAGATGCTTTTGCAGATGGTTTTGTAGTGCCGGCAGGCAAAGGAATCGGCAATGTAGAAAAAATTGCAAAAGAATTTATAGCCCGCGGTGGAGAAAACTTTACAATTGAGCCGCATCTTACCGTATTTAGCGGATTTGAAGCGCTCGAAAACGGTGAGGAGCTTAAAACACTATATAAATTCCCAAGCAACGATGTAGCTTTTGATACTGCTTGTGAAAGCTTTAAAGCACTTTTGGGCTAAAAATATAAATAAAAACAGTCACAAAATATACACTTGTAGAGCAGTATGACTATAACGGTGAAAATCTGTTTGACTGCCTTAAAAGAAGCAACAATTTTTTTAAATCAAGAGGGTTTGAATAATGGAAAAAATAAAACTTGGAATTATTGGAATAGGTAATATGGGTTCGGCTCATGCAAAAAATATAATTGATGGAAAATGTCCTGAAATTGAGCTTTGTGCCATTGCGGATATCGACCCAAAACGATTAGAATGGGCAAAGAAACAAGGCTATGGCGAGAACGTAGCATACTTTGATGATGGAATATCAATGTTAGACAGTGGTCTTGTTGAGGCTTGCTTGATTGCCGTACCGCACTATGACCATACTTCCCTTGCAATTGAATGTATGAAACGCTCAATCCATACAATGCTAGAAAAACCTGCCGGTGTTTACACAAAACAGGTTATAGAAATGAATGCAGAAGCTGAAAAACATCCCGAAGTTGTATTTGGAATGATGTTTAACCAACGTACAAATCCCGTTTACAAAAAGCTCAGAGAGTTAGTTAAATCAGGTAAATACGGTGAAATTCGCAGAACCAACTGGCTTATAACAAGTTGGTATCGCCCACAAGCTTATTATAACTCTGGCGGATGGCGTGCAACCTGGGCCGGTGAAGGCGGCGGTGTATTACTTAATCAATGCCCACATCAGCTTGACTTGTGGCAATGGATTTGCGGTATGCCTATAAAGGTAGATGCACATTTGCATTACGGAAAATGGCACGACATTGAGGTTGAAGATGATGTTACCGCTTACGTAGAATATGAAAACGGTGCAACAGGTGTGTTTATAACCTCTACGGGTGATTCTCTAGGCACCAACCGTTTTGAAATCCAAATGGATAAGGCTAAATTTGTTGTAGAAAACGATAAACTTACAATGTGGGACTATGAAATGACTGAGCAAGAATTTTCAAAAACAAACACTAACCCATTTGGCTGTGTAGGCAACAAAAAAATTGAAGTTGAAATTGAAGACCAAAATCCTGCGCATGTTGGCATATTAAACGCTTGGGCGGATGCTATTTTACATAATGGTGATCTTGTTGCCCACGGTAAAGAAGGTATCAATGGTCTTACCTTATCCAACGCAATGCATTTATCATCTTTCTTGGACAAAGAAATACTTCTTCCCTTGGATGATGAACTATATTATAACGAACTTATGAAGCGTGTTGCATCTTCCAAGAAAAAGGAAAACGTATCTTGTGAGTTTGCAGATGCAGCTGCTGTAATGGGTAGTACAAAATCATAATAATTAAATAGGAAAATCCGCTCTCATAAAAGGGCGGATTTTTGATTTATATCATTCATAATAAATAATTATTCCGCTATCTATTCATTTTATAATTATAATAAGTAGATTTCAAAAAAATCCAAACGGTTACAAGGTTATTGAATAAATTATTTTACCAATTATGCAATGTATTTTTAAATATTTTTTTATTATTGACAAATACTAATTTTAGGTGTATAATTTCCTTGCAATTAGGGAGCTTAATGAAACTTAGGCTGAGAGGAAGTCCGTTTTAAACTATGACTTCGACCGATAACCTGATGCGGATAATGCCGCCGTAGGGAAATACAGTATTCGTATTGCCGCAGGTATAATTGCCTGCGGCTTTTTGTATTTCTTAAAGAGTATTAATCTTAAAACTCAAGGTAATTGCAAAAAAAGAAAAAGGAGATACAAAAAATGAAAGAAAACTCAAAAAAACAAATCTACCGCCTAACTTTGAGCGCTGTATTTATAGCGCTTGCAACCGTGCTTAGCACTATTAAGGTCTATGACCCACCGCTTGGTGGCTCGGTTACACTTTTTAGTATGATTCCAATAGTTATGCTATCATGTATGTACGGTGTAAAATGGGGGCTTGTATGTTCGTTTGTTTACGGTTTAGGTCAAATGCTATTAAGTTTTGGTGAAGTTTGTTCTTGGGGACTTACCGCTTTAACCCTTGTGCTTACCTTTGTAATCGATTATATACTCGCTTATTTCGTTTTGGGATTTGCGGGTGCATTTGCAAAAAAGGGTGTAATCGGTATGGTATTAGGTACTGTTATGGCACTTGTTTTAAGATTTTTATGCCACTATACCACCGGCGTATTTATCTTTGACATTTGGCTTCCTGAAGAATGGAGCAACGTTTGGCTTTATTCCCTTTGCTACAATGGCGGATATATGCTACCTGAAATTGTTATAACAACCATTGGTGCCGCAATTTTATTTAAACTTCCCGCAATTAAAAGGATAATGAAAGTATAATTAAAAACGGCTATCGCAAGTCAACACTTACGATAGCCGTTTTTTCTATAATAAAATCATTCGTGAAAAATCATCTTGTTAGGGCGTCTTATTTCCTAATTTAAAACTCTAACTCCATTTTAACATGTATGACGCCTTCTTCTAAAAAATCGCCCGAAACCACCTTAAAGCCCAACTTTTCATAAAAACCAATTGCATACTTTTGTGAATCAAGGCATATTTTTTGGCACGCCATATTTTGCTTTATGTCCTTAATGGCTTCCATAATAATCTTTTTGCCTAATCCTATACCATGGGTAATAGACAAAACCCTACCAATTCTCACTGTATTTTCATCATAAAAAGCGCGCAAATACGCCAAAACCTTGCCGTTTTCTTCTAAATAAATGTGTCTGGCATTTATATCAATACCATCCATATCCTGACATTGCATATTCTGTTCTACTATAAAAATTTGCGAGCGCACTTTCAAAATTTCATAAAGCTCTAATGGTAAAAGCTCATCGAAATTTTTGGCTATAAAATTCATATATACCACCTTGCTAAAAGTATACCATATTGAAACTGTTACTGCAAGAAAAAGCGATTTATAAACATCCCTTCTCCTGCCGTTTTTTCATTTTTTGACAATTAACATAACCATAAATATCGTTTACTAAAAATGCCATAAAGCAAACAACCACCTAAAAAATAAGCATTCGCACGCACATCTTCTAAGACCTAACGATGTGCAAACGAACGCTTTTAACATTCTACTACTCGGTAGCAGTTCAACTATATTAATTTTTCTAAACTATTTTTCGTTTTTATAAATTTCCTTAAAGTATTTATAGGTGTCAAGCTTTAATTCACCGCAAGCAGCTTCATCGCAAGCAATAATTCCATCGGGATGCATTTGCAAAGCGCTGATTGTCCAAGCATGGTCAACACCGCCTTCAACGCAATGACGCAAAGCGCGTGCTTTATTGTGACCGTTAATAACCAACAATACCTGCTTAGAATCGCATACAGTACCTACACCAACTGAAAGAGCAGTTTTTGGAACCTTGTTAACATCGTTACCAAAGAAACGAGAATTTACGATAAGAGTGTCTTCTGTCAAAGCGCGAATGCCGGTTCTTGAAGTTAGGGAAGTAAATGGTTCATTAAATGCAATATGTCCGTCAACACCGCAACCGCCTAAGAATAAATCAATTCCACCATAAGAAGCAATTTTATCTTCATAACGCTTACATTCAGCTTCTAAATCTTCTACCATACCGTCTAAAATATTAATGTTTTCTGCCGGTATGTCGATATGGTTAAAAAAGTTATCGTGCATAAAATACCAATAGCTTTGGTCGTGCTCGCGGGGCAAGCCAACATATTCATCCATATTAAAGGTAACTACATTTTTAAAGCTTACCTTACCTGCCTTATTCATTTCAATAAGGTTTTTATAAACACCAAGCGGAGTAGAACCCGTAGGTAAGCCCAATACAAACGGACGATTTTCTTTATGAGAATTTATAGCGTTTGCAATATGCTGTGCAGCCCATTCACTCATTGCTTCGTAATTGTCTTTAATAATTAATTTCATACTTACTAACTCCTTATTTAATTAACCTTTTATACAATTTATTATATGACATATAAAGGCAATTAAAACTTTTTTCTTACTAACAAAAAGATTATACCACTTATATTAGAGTATGTCAATGAACTTAGGTTTGCAAAAATTGTAAATAATAGTATACATTTTTGCTTGGAAGGTATGTTGTTTTGCGAAAAATCGAGCTAAATGTATTCCAAAATTCGCTAATGCTCGTTGCGATTCATATAAGCCAAAAACAATCAATATAAAAAATTGAAGGGTTAATTTCTTTATTTATATAATACACTAATAACAGTTTTTATGAAGAACCTGATATTATATTATATTAATTTGACACATTTTCATTGTAGTTAATGCTGCGTTGTGTGTTTCATTTGTTACGCCTGCACAGCAAGATGCATCCACATATATATCTTTTTCGGGGAAATTTGCCTTTAATGATTCGTTGCAATATATTGAATAATGTTGTTGAAACTATAATGCCCAATGCCAATGCGGAAGATAACTGTAAAGTATATATTGCTTTTTGCAAGAACTCTTCCATATTACCATGAAATGCGTTTGCCATTGTATAATAAAGCGAACCACCCGGTATTAACGGAATCAATGCCGCGGTAATAAATGTGGTGGTTGGTGTTTTAAGAACCCGTGCCATGATTTCCGAGTAATTGGAAATAGCCCAAGCTACAATAAAATAACAAATTGCCTCGCTTGAAACAAATGCGCTCAGTATAACAAACAAAAACCACGAAAGCAATCCGCCTATAGATGTTGCAACAAGTCTTTTCCCACGAATATTGAAGAGTACTGCGAATCCTACCGTACCTATAAACCCTGTTAAAATTTGAATTATTTCAGTTTGTGTCATAACGCAAACCCTCCTAAAACGGCGACCAAAAAATAGCCCGCCGCGATAGCAAGTGCGGTTAAAACCGCTTCGATAGAGCGCAAAAGTCCTGCTATGCTGTCGCCCGTAAATAAATCACGCAACGCATTTGTAAGACCGATACCGGGAATCAAGGTCATTATATTTCCTATAATAACCTTGTCTACATCCGCTATCCAGCCCAATTTTACCGCCAAAAAAGCCAAAAGTGTTGCTACCACCGCCGAGAAAAATTTTCCGAAAATTTTATTGGAGATTAATTTATCACAGAAGAATATACCAAGTCTCACAGCGCCGCCAATCGAAAAAGAAACCAACGCTTCAATAATGTTTCCTCCGAAGAAGAGCGTGAACGCACCCGCGATTACCGCATAGCAAATAAATTCAAACCAAAGCGGAAATCTTTTACAGTTAACAGCTGCATTAAATTTTTGCTCAATCTCCTTTTTGGTAATACCCTTTTCACAAATTTCTCTTGATAACTCGTTCAGTAAATGCAATTTTTCATAGTTTGTTCCGACAGATACAACTCTTCTTGTTTGCGTGTGTGTTTGCCCGTCAGCTGTGTGAACGGTAACAACAATACTGCTGGTTATAATAAAAACATCAACCCTTACTGCCCCTAACGCAAGGCACATACGGTTTATGCTATCCTCAACTCTATGTACTTCGGCGCCTGAAATAAGCATCTGCTCACCAATATCCATAACAAAACAAAATAGTTCTAACATCGTAAACCCCTTATGTAGAAATAAAATTGCTATTTGTATTCCGTATTATAACACAAAAGCGGTGGATAAGCAAGGTTTTAGTGTTATTCTGTGCTACGCACACAGTGATATTTTCAATTCGTGAAAGTGATATTTAAACCTGCGGTTTCAGTGATATTATATTCGCCTTTTAAATTCGCAAAGCGAATATAACTAAAAAAACTCTTTGATTTTCTTTGCCGCATTATCCACCATAGCAACCGCTTCAGCAGTACCTAGCGCGCCATTGACAAAATCTTTTTGAATATCAACTACTATTAATATATGTTTCATATCATTTGCCGACTTTAATGAATAAAATCAGATACAAAAAACACAAGGAAGATCCCTTGTGTTTTTGTTTGTTATAAAATTATAAAACCAACGAAGGCGCAGTATACACTCTTGCAGCAAGCTCTTGGTTGAGCATATAAAGGCTCTTGGGGTCACTGCCGAACAATTCCATCTTTGTAATCAAATCGTTAGCGTTGGTTTCTTCTTCGCCTTGTTCCTTAACAAACCAATCAAGGAACTGCATTGTACGGAAATCCTTAACATCGTATGCTGCAGCATAGATATCATTAATAAGTGATGTAACGTATTCTTCATGCTCAAGACCTGCCTTGAGAACATCCATGTGGCAATCAAATACCTTATCAGGTTTTGCAATAGCTTCAAGTGTTACCTTTTGGTTTTCGTTTTGTAGGTATTGATAGAATAGCATAGCGTGATCGCGCTCTTCTTGAGCTTGTACCATATACCAGTTAGCAAACCCATCAAGACCAACTTCTTCAAAATAATTTGAAAAATCAAGATAAAGATACGCGGAGTAAAACTCCTTATTGATTTGTTGGTTCAATAACTCTCTTACTTTTTCGTTCATATAATTAACTCCTTTTTTATATTTTAATTACAGTACTCTATCAGATATCATCTTACAAATTGCAGAAACATTAGCATTTTTAACAAATTCGAATTTAACCTTTCCCAGTCCGGAAAACCAAAGTTCTAATTCACTATCCAAATCAATAACGCCGGCTGTTTCTACAGAGAATGCTTGAATTTTACTATAAGGCAAAGAAGTGAAGTCCTTTTTTTTCCCAGTTAGGCCCTGAACATTTATTGCGATGATTCTCTTATTTGTGAAAACAACACCGTCACGAATGCCTTTAAATGTTGATATAATGGTTTCGCCCTCCGCAAAAGTGGCAGATATCAAAGAAGAATATACAGAATTATCTACTGCTTTTAATTTAAAGTAATTTGCATTTTTAAAATCAAACATTTTTATAACCCCTTTTTTTCGATTATAACATTATGCGATATAAAAATCAAGACAGAGACTTTCAAAACTTATTACATTAAGAAAATACAAAATACATTTTTTAGTGAATAGTGAAAAAGTAAAATCATGAATAATATGAACACTTCTAAAAATTAGAATTTATCGTTATAACTCAATATTGATTTCGTACTTATCGTTAATGAGTATATAGTTCACATTATACTTTTTTGCAAATTCTAACATCTGTGCATTTTCTGATAATACACTCTCCATTGTGCACCATTCATCACCCAAACGGTTTTCAATAACATTTGCATATTTCTTTATGTCAGCAAAGTGGTTTCTGATATACTCCTCACTCATTACCAGACAGTAATATTTGATGCTCTCAAGATAGTTGGAGTTAAAGCCCTCCTGCCAATCGAATGGAATATAGCACCCTTCGACAATTAAGTTCTGATTGTTCTCGATAGCAGTTTTTATCATTTCACGAACAATCGGCCACAAGTATTCGGTTAATTCATTATCATCCATAGGGGTAAGTTCTGTGTTACCGCTACGAATTAAACCCATTTTTAGATGGTCTATTGAAAGATAGGGGTATTTATATTTTTCAAGCAGTTTTTGAGCAAGTGCAGTTTTGCCCGCATGCGATGCTCCTGTAATTAAAATAATCATTATCTCACCTTCAAATTCTTATTTACGAATTAAAAGATACCTTTGTTATATTTAATCATAGCTTTAAAACTCATAATAAGCCCTACAACGATACCAACGATCAAAACAGCGGTACCAATTAATGTAAAGATGTTGTTTTCGGTATACAAGGTAACAGCAGACAGAACACTAAAGACAATTATACCGATACCAACAATAATAATTCCCAAACCCACTTGTTTTCCAAACGGTATCCTATCTTCTTCGCAAACGCGGTGCCTGTGATAGGAATGAAGTGATGATATGTTTCCTCTCATATTTGAAATTCCAAGAATAATACATGCAATGCCTACAAGAAAAGTAACAATAAATTCTACCACAAGATATCCTCCGTAAAATTTAAGTTTATATAATTAATTATAACACGAATATCGTGAATTTACAATCGGTGGATGCAGATAATCGTTATTAGCATTTTTGTGCAATTCCAAAAACGAATTTACATCTTTATAAAACTAACCATTATAGTTTCCTTTTTTATCAAACACCTGAATACTTTGAATCAAAATATTACCGTAGTATAGGTGTTTATAAGGGAAGTGAATCGAACACCGATGGTTCGAATTTGGGAAAATAAAATAATTGCCGTCGTGATTTGACCTGTTTTATAAAAAGTGTTCGATAAAAGAAAAAACAAAAAAGCGACCGTAAAGTCGCTTAAATAAAGGGTTTTATAAAGAAAAATCACCTTCTAATCGAACGCGAATGGTTCAGATTTGGAAGGTGATTATTTCAATTTACTTTTTGCGGTATTTATTGAAGTAATTAGTAATTTCTTAACCTCTATACATTTTTCCAAAATATCGTTATTATCGTAATACCCGCTTTCAATTAAAAGTTCTAACCAATATTCACTTTCAGAACATTCTTTAAGTGCTATTTGAAGTCTGGCAATAAAATCGGCAGTTCCGTGTCCATAACACGCTTCGCGAATATTAGCCCCAACACTGGTGCCACTACGGATAAGTTGATTTGTAAGAACGGATTCCTTTTTAGTTTGTTTTACATAGTTGCAAACTTTAATTATCTGCAAAGCAAATTCTTTTGATTTTATAATTAACGGACTATCAGCCATAATATTACCGCCTTTCTTATTATCATTATACCACTACAAAATAAAAAGAGCAAGGCGAAGCCTTGCAAAAATACTTATTACTTCTTACCTATTACTTCTTACTTTCCAAAAAATCCTAAATGCCATTTAGGTAAGAGTGAAGAAGTAAGAGGTAATAAGTAAAAATCCCGAACGCTTACGCATTCAGGATTTTTTGTCATTCGTGTCCGAAAAAGAACAGGGTAAAAACCGAGGATTTTCTTTATTTTTTCTTTTTTGAAATTATACGCACAATAATACCTAAAAGAATTTGAATGACACTTATTCCAAGAGGTATAAAAATCATATATTTACCCAATAAATGTGTATCAGGATCTGGTGAAATAATAGCAAAAACACCTAGGAACATTATCACAAAGAGCAAACTAGAAAGAATCCAAACAAAAACCTTTAAAACAATTCGGACCGTTCGTGTAAGATATCGGTCAGGAATAATCCATTCCATTAAATAAAACCAGCCCCCAATAATACCGTCAACCAATAATTCTAACGGAAAAAATAAGCATCCCATTATTACATCACCGACCTTTTAGGTGTATTATAGCATAAAAGCGGTTGAGGAGCAATACTTATTACCTCTTACTTCTTACTTATTACTTCCCAAAAATCCCGTATCAAGCTTTATTTGAAGTAAGAGTGAAGAGGTAAGAAGTAATAAGTAAAAATCCCGCCCACTTACGTGAACGGGATTTTTGGGTGTTTTGAACTTAGTAGCACGAATGTAATTTCAACATTAAACCTTTACAAAACCATCGATAAGCTCTATTTTTGTGTTTACTGTACTTTCTAAAACTTTTCCAAACAAGGATGCTTTAGTGGTGCAAACACCATCTTTCAAGATAACATTTACAGTCATCATCGGTGAGCCCAAAACAAATTCATTGCCTTTGTCTTTCAGAATTGCTATGTTTCCTACTCCTCGACCCATAAAGCCCTTCTTGAAAGCAAGTATTGCTTCAGAATCAGACATTTGATAAGAAAATTTTGCCATAATTGATAACCTCCTATTAATATTGTCGAATCCCGACAATATTATTTTATACTACTTTATCCTACTTGTCAATATTTTTTCACATTTTATCATATAATACCTTTGAGGTGATAATTATGAAGCCCTTAAAAGAAAAAATAAGCATAACAATTGATAATGACATTTTAGTAAAATTAAAAGAAAAAGCTGAATATGATGACCGTTCCCTTTCTCAATATATAAATCTCGTTTTAAAACAACATATAAAAGATTTAGAAGATAAAAAGCCGTGAAATTCACGGCTTTTTGTTTAGCATAAAATTATCAATAAAATCAATGTGGAGCATTGTATATAATTCGTGGCAAAGCCACAATACTTATTACCTCTTACTTTTTACTTATTACTTAATAAAAAGGGAGGCGGCAAAAAATGGTAACGATATTGGCGGAAAAGCCCGACGTCGGCAACAAGATTGCCGCCGCGTTGGATAAAATTTACCTTTCTAACGGCGAAACCGTCGAATTTTCCAAGCTTAAAGCCAACGAAAAGGCGGTAAAATCCCAACAAAACCGCGACGGATACCTAAAAATTAACTATAAAGGACACGAATGCTTCGTAACCTGGGGCTACGGACATCTTTGCACGCTTAAGCAGGCATACGATTACGACCCGAGCTATAAATTATGGTCGAAGCTTCCGATGCCCTTCGTTCCCCAAAATTACGAAATAAAGCTCCGCACAAGCTCAAGCTCGTCGTGGGATTCCAAGGTCGAGCGTCAGTTCAACGTCGTCAAGGGCCTTTTTGAAAAGAGCGACCTTATCATAAACGCGACCGACTTTGACCGCGAGGGTGAGGTCATTTTCGCCTATATCTATGAGCTTGCAAAATGCAACGTGCCCGTAAAGCGCGCCTGCTTTACCTCGCAAACAAAAGAGGGCATCATCGAGGGCTTTACAAAAAACATCAAGCTCGGCTCCGAAATGAAGCTGACCGAGCAGGCAGGAAGAATGCGCTCTATCGCCGATTGGGTGGTCGGCGCAAACCTCACCGCCGCGATGTCGTTAAAGAACCCCGGCGCAGGCG
>JAZUPK010000008.1:0-83338 GCA_045605125.1 Acutalibacteraceae bacterium
CACTTTTGGGGATTTGTTTATATAAAATCTTATAATTCAAAAAATTCGTGGAAAAAAGCTTTAATATGTGATATAATGTAAATGTTAAAACAAAATAATATAATGTAGGTGTTAAAATGTTTGACATTGAAAAAATTAAAAATGACTGTATTAATTGGATACGCGATTTTTTCGAGAATAACGGAAAAGACTGTAACGCAATAGTTGGTATTTCAGGCGGTAAGGATAGCTCTGTTGTGGCGGCGCTTTGTGTGGCGGCGCTCGGCAAAGACAGAGTTATTGGTGTGCTTATGCCTTGTGGCGCGCAACATGATATAGATTGTGCAATACAACTTGTAGAGCATCTTGGTATAAAAAATTATACTATAAACATTAAAGAAACAATGGATGCAATATACAAAGCAATGCCAAAGGATTTGGAAATCAGCACGCAAACCAGAATAAATCTTCCGCCAAGAATCCGTATGGCAACCCTTTATGCCATAAGCCAATCCCATAATGGCAGGGTGGCAAATACCTGTAATCTTTCGGAGGATTATGTTGGTTATTCAACAAGGTATGGCGATGCTGCAGGTGACTTTAGCCCGCTTTCAAAGCTTACCGTCGCCGAAATTAAGGAGCTTGGTAAAGCTTTGAATCTTCCAATAAATCTTATCGAAAAAACGCCTATTGACGGTCTTTGCGGAAAAACCGATGAAGAAAACCTTGGCTTTACTTATGAAATGCTTGATAAATATATCCGTACCGGCGTTTGTGAGGATGCGGCAACTAAAGAAAAAATTGATAGAATGTACAAAAATAGTCGTTTTAAGCTTGAACTTATGCCTTGCTTCGAACCTGAAATTTAAATTTTACGCAGATTAAAACTTTATCCCAGAGCAGACTTTTCGTTTGCTTTGGGTTTTTTATCGTTTTTGCTAGCATTCCGAATGTTCTAATAAGTGGTGCAATCGCATAAATTTTTAGTATATATAATCTAAGGGTGGTAATTGTGCTAAAAAGAAAATCTGCGGTGTTTTTATTGGCATTGATTTTGGTGGTTAGCTTATGCATAGGCGCAAGACTAGACAGAGAATATATACAAACAGGTATCACTTACGGCACACATCCCACCGTTATTATTGATGCAGGTCACGGCGGGTTTGATGGGGGAGCAGTGGCGGAAGACGGCACAATTGAAAAGAATATAAATTTAAATATTTCGTTAACAATTTCCAAACTATTGAAACAAAGCGGTTTTTGTGTTATAATGACAAGACAGGCTGATGTTTCTACCGATGATAATGAAGCCCCGGAGAACGCTTTTGATAAGCGAAATGACCTTAAAAACAGGCTACAGCTTATGAAGGATTATCCTGATGCGGTTTTTGTTAGTATACATCTTAATAAATTTACTACTTCCTCTGCTTACGGTTCGCAGGTTTTTTACAGCGATAACGATAAAGCAAAGGCACTGGGGGATTATATTCAGCACTCAATTGTAGGCCTTATTCAGCATGATAATATGCGCGTAAATAAAAAGGCTACAAGCAGTACCTATCTTTTACATAATGCAACTATCCCCGCTGTTTTGGTGGAATGTGGTTTTTTGAGCAACAAAGAAGAACTAGAGAAGCTTAAAGATATAAAATACCAAAACCAAATGGCGTTTAGTGTATATTGCGGAATTTTAGAGTATTATCACTCGGAAAAAGGAATTTAAAAACTTTAAGGAGAAGAGTAATGGCGTCTAAATCTAAAACAGTATATGTATGTCGCGAATGCGGATACGAATCGCCTAAATGGATGGGTAAATGCCCAACCTGTAATAACTGGAGTACATTAGAAGAAGATGTTCGTATGCCAGTTTCTACGACTAAAACGGTTAGTGCTATGCCATCTACTTTATCGGTAAAACCGCTATCTCAAATAGATGCCACAAAGGAGCAACGCTTTGTTACGGGTATAAAGGAGCTTGACCGCGTACTTGGCGGCGGTATTGTAAAAGGTTCGGGAGTGCTGCTAAGTGGTGACCCCGGTATAGGTAAATCTACTATTCTTTTACAAATATGCAACGCGCTTCAAAACCACCTTAATATTTTATATGTTTCGGGTGAAGAATCGGCAATACAAATTAAAATGCGCGCTAATCGTTTGGGCGTTGAAAGTGATAATGTTACGGTTATGACCGAAACCGATTCACAAATTGTAAATAACTATATACTCAATTCTAAACCGCAAATTGTTATGATAGATTCTATTCAAACAATGCAAATTTCCGAGCTTTCTTCTACTGCGGGCAGCATTGTTCAGGTTAGAGAAACTACCAATTTGCTGCTTAGAACCTGTAAAAGCCTCGATATTCCCGTTTTTATTGTGGGTCACGTAAACAAGGGCGGAGATATTGCAGGCCCTAAGGTGCTAGAGCATATTGTCGATACTGTTTTATATTTTGAAGGCGAGCGTAACCAGTCATATAGGATTTTGCGCGCTATTAAAAATCGTTTTGGTTCTACTAACGAAATTGGTGTTTTCGAAATGAACGAAAATGGACTCAATGAGGTTGAAAACCCTTCGGCAATGCTTTTGTCAGGCAGACTCACTAATGTTTCGGGGGATTGTATAACCTGTGTTTTAGAGGGTACACGCTCTATTTTGGCAGAGGTGCAGGGCCTTGTTACTGCTACGGGATTTGGTAATCCAAGAAGAACCGCAACAGGCTACGATTATAACCGCCTTAATTTGTTGTTGGCGGTACTTGAAAAACGAATGGGTATTTACTTTTCTAATTTAGATACCTATGTTAACATTGTTGGCGGTATGCGTTTGGATGAGCCTGCTGCCGATTTAGCGGTAGCTATGGCGTTGGTATCGGGACTTAGGGATATTCCGATTGATGAAAAAACGATAGCCTTTGGCGAAATTGGTCTTTCGGGCGAAATAAGAACAGTACCGCGTGTGAATGCCAGAATTATCGAGGCAGCACGACTTGGGTTTACAAAATGTATTGTTCCAAAATCTGCTTTAAAGCAGGTGACACATTGTCCGGATTCAATCGAGCTTATTGGTGTTGCTACTCTTTCGCAGGCGCTCTCGCTTATCAAGTGAGTTTGATAAATAGTACGGACAGTCGTTATCAGGCGAATTTATGTTACTGCATATCTCTAAATTACAGTAACCGTCAATTTGATATTTACAGTTTTCGGCGCATTGTATTAAATTCAAAAAAATCTCTCCCGTAGTGGATTTTTAATAACTATAATCAGTATAATGAAATAGGTTTGGCGAAACAATCCTGTTTCGCCGCAAAATCTTTGATTTTGCGACAAATTTTCACTAAAAATTTGTCCTTTTTCATTGCAATGAGTGTCGTGCAAAATTAAATATGATAATTTAATTTTGCCAAAGCCACTTAATAAGTGGCTTGTCTAAACGCTCTAAAAGCGTTTCGACTAACTATAATCATTATAAGCGTTTTAAGCGTTATTATTAAAAGGAAAAAATTATGGAGAATTTAAACTTTATAATCGGTAAAAATTTGCAGATTTTAAGAAAAAAGAATAAGCTTACCCAAATAGAATTGGCCGAAAAATTAAATTATTCGGATAAGGCAATTTCTAAATGGGAAAAGGGCGATTCACTGCCGCCTATTGAGGTTTTTTATAAAATTTCAAAGCTTTATGAAGTAAGCCTTGATAATATTGTAGGTGAAGAAAAGATTAAACCGCGCGAGCTTCCAATGGGGGACATGAGAAAAAGGTACCTTCATATAACCCTTTTAAGCATTTTGGCGGTTTGGCTTATTGCATTAGTAATATTTGTATTTTTGCGGATATTTACTAAGTCGCTTTTTCCAATGTGCTTTGCGTGGGCAATTCCTGTATCATTAATAGTTGGTATTGTTTTTGATGCAATATGGAATAAATGTAGGGCTCTCTTTTGGCTTTTATCCTTCCTTGTATGGAGCTTGCTTTTATGCCTTGCGGTACAGCTATTAAAGTTTAATATATGGGATATTTTAACCTTTGGCGTTCCGCTTCAAATAGCTATTATTATTTGGTCGCGAATGGTTAAAAAATAAATCATTTACAAAATATGTCAAATATGTTAAAATTGCATTGTAAAACTTAAGGGGGATATACTTATGAGCAACGGTGTAATAAGACAGGTTGATAAAATGGGAAGAGTAGTAATTCCCAAAGAATTTAGGGACCAGTTAAAGGTAGAAAATGAAAAGGACAGCTTTGAAATTTTCTTAGAAAATGACGCTATTGTGCTTCGTAAATTTCAACCCACATGTGTTTTCTGCCAACGCTTAGGACCAAGTGCCGATTATGCAGGATATAACGTTTGTAAAGACTGTATTAAGAAGCTTGCAGCAGTCTTGGATGAAATAAAATAATGCTTGACAAACAACTTTTCAAGTGATATAATTACAAAAAATGTTGTTAAATGCGTTGATGGAATTATTGCTTAATTTCGGTGTGAAGAGAGCCGCCGGTTGGTGCAAGTGCGGTACACTTTTATTAAGATAAGTCTCATTCCTGAGCAGAGCGGCTGAAGTAAAAGTAAGCTGCTACGGTGTGCCCCGTTACCATGGCAAAAGGCTTGTTGGAGCTTTAATGAGTGACCGTTTTGTACGGTAAACAGGGTGGTACCGCGAATAGTATATTCGTCCCTGAGAGTGCGTATTGCATTCTCAGGGATTTTTTATTTAAGAAAGTAGGTTTTATTATCATGAAAGTTAAAATTGCAGACAGAACACTAGTTTTTGGCAACACATCCTTAGGCTTTAAGGAAAAGGTTGAAATAGCACGTCAGCTTGAACGACTAGGTGTAGATGCAATAGAACTACCTAAAATAGAAAACGAAAAGGCTGATACCTTACTTATAAGAACTATTGCTTCTTTTGTAAAGAACGGTATAATTTCGGTTGAGGTACAGAATAAAGCCGATGTAGATAAGGCGGTTGCGGCGCTTAATACCGCTAAAAATCCACGCATTCGTGTAGAACTTCCACTTTCCTGTGTAGGTATGGAATATTCGCTTCATATTAAGGCGAATAAGATGCTTGAAGTTATAAAGGAAACTGTAGCTTACGCAAAAGAGAAAATCAGCGATGTTGAATTTTGTGCTATTGACGCCACAAGAGCCGAAGAAGACTTTTTAAAGGATGTAGTAGCTGCCGCGAAAGAATCGGGCGCTAAGCTTATAACATTTTGCGATTCCACATCTGAGATGATGCCTGATGAATTTAGTGAGTTTGTTACTGAATATATGCTTGAGGGCGTTGACAGCGGTGTTATGTGTGAAGATAAAAACGGTCTTGCTGCAGCTAATACAATTATTGCCGTTCGCAATGGTGTTAATACTGTTAAAACAGGAGTAATAGGTAGTATTACAAACCTTTCTACTTTTGCAGGAATAGTTAAAAACTGCGGTAACAGCTACGGCTTCGAGTCATTAGTTAAATTTACTGAACTTAACCGCATTATTAACCAAATCACCTGGATTACCGATAATGTTAAAGGTGAAAACTCTTTGTCGAATATTGTCGAATTTGGTGAAAATGAATTAGAGCTTGATGCTAACGATGATAAGGAAACCGTACTTAAAGCAGTTTTAGGCCTAGGTTACGATTTATCCGAAGCGGATGGCACAAAGGTTTACGATGAATTTTTGCGTGTTGCCGCTAAAAAGCGCATAACCGCTAAAGAGCTTGATGCGATTGTAGCAAGCGTAGCTTTACAGGTTGAGCCTACATATAAGGTTATAAACTATGTTGTAAATAGCGGTAATATTATTACTTCTACTGCTCAGGTTACATTAGAAAAGGATGGTCAGTCTTTACAGGGTATAGGAGCCGGTGACGGTACTATTGATGCTGCATTCCACGCTTTAGAGCAAATTTTAGGCAGCAACTACGAATTGGACGATTTCCAAATCCACTCTGTAACAGAGGGTAAAGGTGCTATGGGTAGTGCTATAGTAAAGCTTCGCAAAGACGGTAAGCTTTATTCAGGCAATGGTATTTCTACCGATATTATTGCCGCAAGTATAAAGGCTTACATCAATGCAGTAAACAAAATTGTTTTTGAGGAGGCTTAATAATGAAGTTATCTTTTTCAACAAAAGGCTGGCATAACAGTACTTTTGATGATTTTTGTGACATTGCAAACGATTTAAAGTTTCAAGGTATTGAACTTCACAATATTCATAATAAGCTTTTTACTGATAAGGATGGCGCTTTTCACGATTATGCCGCCGCTAAAACCGTTAGAAAGCTTTATGAAAAGAAGTTATCTATTCCTTGTATTGATACTATTTGCAACCTTGCAGATAGTGGTAGCGAACAGGAAATTATAAGCGAAATTGAAAAATGTATTGAAATTTCTTCTAATTTGCATATAAATTACGTAAGGGTAAAGGCTTACGGAGAAGAAAATTATGATTTTGTAAGAGAAATTATAGAAAAAGTACTCCCCACAGCCGAGCAAAAAAATATTGTTATTTTGGTTGAAACCTCGGGTATTTTTGCAAATACTGCTAAGCTTTGCGAATTGCTTGATAGCTTTGCACATGATAATTTGGCAGCCCTTTGGGATATGTATGCTACATATTTTGATGCGGATGAAACCCCTGAAGTTACCATTAAAAACTTGGGCGCTTATGTAAGGCATGTTCATATTAAGGATGCAATCAAAACTGAAAACGGCAATGAATTTTGCTTAATCGGTGAAGGCGAGATGCCTATAGAAGATATGATGCTGGGCCTTCGCTCAATCAATTTTGATGGCTTTGTATCACTTGAATGGACACCCGATTGGTGCAAAGAATTAGACGATATGGAGATTATTTTCTCACATTTTGTAAACTATATGAAGCAGTGGGGTGATGTATCACGTAGTGATAATTCGCTTTACTATAACCGCGCTCATACAGGTAGATATGTTTGGGAAAAGAACCGACTAATCGATTGTACTTTCGGGGATGTTCTTGACCGTATGGTAGAAGAATTTCCCGTCCAATATGCCTTTAAATATACAACTCTTGACTATACAAGAACTTACAGTGAATTCCGCGATGATGTAGATACCTTTGCTCGTACCTTGATTGCCTTAGGTGTTAAGGCGGGTACTCATGTTGCTGTATGGGCTTCTAATGTTCCGCAGTGGTATATTGCCTTTTGGGCAACTGTGAAATTGGGCGCTGTACTTGTTACTGTAAATACTGCTTATAAAATTCATGAAATCGAGTATTTGCTCCGCCAATCTGATACTCATACATTAATTATGACCGAGGGTGCAAAGGATTGTCGCTACGGTGATATTATTGCCGAACTTTGCCCCGAACTTGAAAACACTAAGTCGGGCACTCCGCTTCATAGTAATCGCCTTCCGTTCCTTAGAAATGCAATTACCGTTGGCTTTAAGCAAAAAGGTTGCCTTACTTGGAACCAAGCAATCGAATTATCGAGTCAAGTACCAGTAAGCGAGGTTTACCGCATGGCAGCGGCTGTAGATAAGGACGATGTATGTAATATGCAGTATACATCAGGTACTACAGGCTTCCCTAAGGGCGTAATGCTTACACATTATAACGTTGTTAATAACGGTAAATATATAGGCGACCAAATGGAGCTTTCTACCGCTGATAGAATGATGATTCAAGTACCTATGTTCCATTGCTTTGGTATGGTACTTTCTATGACATCCTCTATGACACACGGTGCTACAATGTGCCCAATGCCGTATTTCTCGGCTAAATCTTCACTTTCTTGTGTTAATAATGAGCATATTACCGCATTCAACGGTGTTCCTACAATGTTTATCGCTATGATGAACCACCCGGATTTCTCTAAAACCGATTTTTCATATATGCGTGTAGGTATTATGGCGGGTGCAAACTGTCCTGCTGACCTTATGAAAAAGGCTACCGAAGTTATGAATATGAAAGAAATTGTTTCGGTTTATGGTCAAACTGAAGCATCTCCCGGTTGTACTATGAGTAGTTATTTTGACTCTTTGGAGGTTCGTACCGAAACTGTAGGTAGCGCATTTGCTAACGTTGAATGTAAAATTGTTGACCCTGAAACAGGCTTAGATTGTCCTGTGGGTGTTAATGGTGAGTTTGTAGCGCGCGGATATAACATAATGAAGGGCTATTATAAAATGCCTAAGGCTACAGCCGAAGCTATTGATGCTGACGGTTGGCTTCATACAGGCGACTTGGCTTGCAAGGATGAAAATGGTAACTACCGTATTACAGGTCGCTTAAAGGATATGATTATTCGCGGCGGTGAAAATATTTATCCTAAGGAAATTGAAGAATTTATATACACCTGCGATAAGGTAAGCGATGTTCAAGTAATAGGTGTTCCCGATAAAACCTACGGTGAAGAAATTATGGCTTGCATTATTCTTAAAAAGGGTGAAACCATGACCGAAGATGAAATGCGCCAGTATATCGCCGCAAATATGGCCCGCCACAAGGTGCCTCGCTATATTGAGTTTGTAGCTTCATTCCCAATGAATGCGGCAGGTAAAATACTTAAATACAAAATGCGCGAAGATGCCGCTAAGAAGTTGGGATTATGATAAACAATATTTTTACAATAGATTCACATTGTCACATTTACCCTGAAAAAATTGCCGAAAAGGCAGTAGGCGGTACTGATAATTTTTACAGTACAAAATCGGTAGGTAAAGGTACGGTAGAAGACCTTGTAAAGAGTGGTACGCAAGCAGGTATTGACCATTTTATTGTGCAGTCTGTAGCAACTACTCCTAAACAGGTTGAAAGTATAAACCGTTTTATTGCAAGTGAAGTAGAAAAATCGAACGGTCTTATGACAGGGCTTGGTACTTTACACCCCGATAGTGCTGATATTAAAGGTGATGTTCAAAATATACTAAAATTAGGGCTTAAGGGTGTTAAATTACACCCAGATATTCAAGCTTTTAAGTTGGATGATTACCGTTGCCTTAAAATTTACGAATTATGCGAAGAAAATAATTTGCCAATGCTTATTCACACGGGAGATAACCGTTACGATTATTCTAACCCTAACCGAATGTTGCCTATTTTGGAAATTTATAAGGGACTAACGGTTATAGGTGCGCATTTGGGCGGTTGGTCAATCTGGCAGGATGCCGTAAAGGAATATAAGGATATGCCAAACTTTTATGTTGACTGTTCTTCTTCCTTTTACTACCTAAAACCCGAAACCGCAAAGCAGATTATAAGAGAATATGGTGCCGAAAAAGTACTGTTTGGCACCGATTATCCTATGTGGTCACAAAGACAGGAAATTGAATATTTTTTAAGCCTTTCTCTTGACACAAACGAAATAAATAGTATACTTAATATAAACGCTAAAAAAATATTTGGTTTGGAGTAATTGATTATGAAAAACACAAAACTTGGTACAAAATGTGTGCAGGGTGGCTATCAGCCCAAAAACGGCGAGCCACGCCAAATCCCGATTTACCAAAGCACAACATATAAATATGATACAAGTGAGGATATGGGTAAGCTTTTTGATTTAGAGGCTTCGGGTTATTTTTATGCTCGTCTTCAAAATCCTACCTGTGACCTTGTAGCTGCTAAAATTTGTGAGATGGAGGGCGGCACTGCCGCAATGCTTACCTCTTCAGGTCAGGCAGCATCCTTCTTCTCAATCTTTAATATTGCAGGCGTAGGTGACCATATTGTTGCTTCTTCTGCTATTTATGGCGGTACTTACAACCTTTTCGCCGTAACTATGAAGCGTATGGGTATAGATTTTACCTTTATCACTCCCGACTGTACCGACGAAGAGTTTGAAGCTGCATTTAAGCCTAATACCAAGGCAGTTTTTGGCGAAACTATTGCTAACCCTGCTTTGAATGTTTTGGATATTGAACGCTTTAGCACTATGGCTCATAAGCATGGTGTGCCTCTTATTGTAGATAACACCTTTGCAACACCCGTACATTGCCGTCCTATTGAATGGGGTGCAGATATTGTAATCCATTCTACTACTAAGTATATGGATGGTCACGGAAGTGCCGTAGGCGGTTGCATTGTAGATTCAGGCAAGTTCGACTGGACTAAGTACCCTGAAAAGTACCCTGGTTTATGCACCCCTGATGATAGTTATCACGGTGTCACTTATACCGAGCGTTTTGGTATAGAAGGCGCTTACATCACAAAGGCTACCGCACAGTTAATGCGTGACTTTGGCTGTTGTCAGCAAGCACAAACCGCTTACGTTTTAAATTTAGGTCTTGAAAGTTTACACTTGCGCATTAAAAAGCATTATGAAAATGGTTTGGCTGTTGCTGAATTTTTACAAAATGATGATCGTATTTCTTGGGTAAGATTCCCTCATTTAAAGGGCGACAAGAACTATGAATTGGCACAAAAATATATGCCGAACGGCGGCTGCGGTGTTGTAAGCTTTGGCGTTAAGGGTGGAAGACCCGCTGCTGAAGCCTTTATGAAACAACTTAAAATGGCTAGCATTGCTACCCACGTTGCAGATGCTCGTACTTGCTGTTTGCACCCTGCTAATGCTACCCACCACCAGATGAACGATGATGAACTAATGGCAGCAGGCATCACCCCAGATTTAATTCGTTTTTCTTGTGGTATAGAAGAAAGCGAAGACATTATTGCAGATATTAAGCAGGCACTTGATAAAATTTAATTAAAAGGAAAAATATAAATGCCTATTAGAATACCAAATGATTTACCAGCAGTAAAAACCTTAAATGACGAAAATATCTTTGTTATGACCGAAACCAGAGCTATTACACAAGACATTCGCCCTTTAAAAATATTGCTTTTAAATCTTATGCCTAAAAAGATTGAAACCGAAACTCAGTTGTCACGCCTTTTAGGTAACTCGCCTTTGCAGGTAGAGCTTGAGCTTATACACACAAAAAGCCATTTGTCTAAAAACACTCCGCAAGAGCATATGTTGGCTTTTTATAAAACCTTTGATGATGTAAAGCACCTTACCTTTGACGGTATGATTATTACAGGTGCCCCTGTTGAGCTTATGCCGTTTGAAGAGGTTGAATATTGGCAAGAACTATGTGAAATTATGGAGTGGACCAAAACCCACGTTCATAGCACCTTCCATATTTGTTGGGGCGCGCAGGCAGGCCTTTATTACCATTTTGGTATTGATAAAAAGGTACTACCTGCTAAAATGTTCGGTATTTTCCCACATAAGGTTGATTATAAAAATTCGATTTTATTCCGTGGATTTGACGATGTGTTTATGGTGCCACATTCAAGGCATACAACAATTGATGAAGAAAAGGTTAAAAAGTGCAAAAAGCTTAAGATTTTGTCAACTTCTGAAGAAGCGGGCATATATGCGTTGGCTACCAAAAACGGCAAGCAAATTTTTATAACAGGCCATTCTGAATACGATGCCGAAACCTTGGCTAATGAGTATTTTAGGGATTTGAGTCAGGGCAAACCGATTGATATTCCAAAAAATTATTTTCCAAATAATAACCCTGATAATAAGCCTAATGTAACTTGGCGCTCACATGCTAATCTGCTTTATTCAAACTGGCTTAACTATTTTGTATATCAAACAACACCATACGATATTGAAAAGATAAAATAACAGTCGTTTTACGGCTGTTGTTTTTTTACTCTATTGACACAGTAAATAAAATATGTTATATTAAACTTGAAATCTGACATGAAGATTTCCGTAAATATTTACGGTTTTCTGGGTGAAAGATGCACAGATAAAAATATGTTTTATGGTATATCTGACCGCATCATAGCCTGATGCGGTTTTTTGTTATTATAAGGAGAAAAAATATGGAAACACGAGTTGCAGTTATGGGCATTATTGTAGAGGAGTTGGGCTCGGTAGAAGCGCTTAATGCACTATTACACGAATATGGTCGCTATATTATTGGCAGAATGGGGCTTCCTTACAGAGAAAAAAATATAAATATCGTTTCAATTGCCATAGATGCTCCACAGGATACAATATCAGCCCTTTCGGGGAAAATAGGAAAAATAGCAGGCGTTAGTGTAAAAACCGCCTATTCGAATGTGATTACCAATGAAAAATAAACTTTTTTTACTTATTGATAAGCTATCAAAAGAGCATAGTCTTTCGTGTGATGAATACGAGCTGTTGCTAAATGGCTACACACAAGAACTTGCGGAATATGCGGCAAAAAAGGCGGTGCAAGCGCGTAAGGCAGTTTATGGAAATAAGGTATATATACGCGGACTTATTGAAGTTAGTAATATATGCAAAAACGATTGTCTTTATTGTGGAATACGCCATAGCAATAAAAATTGCTCACGCTACCGCTTAACTGAAGAAGAAATTATGTCCTGTTGTGAAGAAGGCTATTTACTAGGCTTTCGCACCTTTGTTTTGCAAGGTGGTGAAGACCCATTCTTTACTGATGAATTTCTTTGCGGTTTAATTAGTGAAATTAAAAGTAAATTCCCCGATTGCGCGGTAACCTTGTCGCTTGGGGAAAGAAGCTTTGAAAGCTATAAGGCGCTTTTTAAAGCGGGGGCTGACCGTTATTTACTGCGTCACGAAACGGCAGACTGTGATTTATATAAAAAACTGCACCCTGAAACAATGCTGCTTGAAAACAGGTTAGAGTGCCTTGAAAACCTAAAGAAAATCGGTTTTCAAACGGGTTGTGGCTTTATGGTAGGCGCACCTTACCAAACCAACCGTTCTTTAGCAATGGATTTAAAATTTGTTGAGCAGTTTCACCCGGCTATGTGTGGAATAGGTCCCTTTATTCCGCACGCAGCAACACCGTTTTGTGAGTTCCCGTCAGGCACACTAGAGTTAACACTATTTTTACTCTCCCTTTTAAGACTTATTGACCCAACACTTTTACTGCCCGCAACCACCGCTTTAGGTACTATTGATGAAAATGGTAGAGAAAAGGGCATTTTAGCGGGAGCAAATGTTGTAATGCCTAATTTATCGCCTATGGATGTTCGCAAAAAGTATGAGTTATACAATAATAAAATATTTTCGGGCGAAGAATCGGCTCAAGCCAAAGAATCGCTTAGTCACCGAATGGAAGCTATAGGTTATAAAATCGTTACCGACCGTGGCGACCGCAAAACACACTGATTTTTGATTTTTAAATATAAGAAAGAAGGAAAAGTTAATGGCAATTTATAATCCAAAAT
Organism: Acutalibacteraceae bacterium; assembly: GCA_045605125.1. Taxonomy (GTDB): domain Bacteria; phylum Bacillota; class Clostridia; order Oscillospirales; family Acutalibacteraceae; genus UBA737. Next base: position 13,171 of record JAZUPK010000008.1, read on the forward strand.
CCTTAAAAGCGGAAGAATTTATAAATAATGAAGAAATTCTTGAAACTATCCGCTATGCAGAAGAAAACAAACACAATATTCCTTTAATCGATAGCTTACTCGATAAAGCAAGACCCAAAATAACTGCAAGCGGTGTACATTGTGAAGGTCTTACCCACCGCGAAGCTTCGGTTTTGCTTGCTTGTGATATTCCTGAAAAGGTGGAGGAAATGTACCGCCTTGCAGAAGAAATTAAATTAGCATTTTACGGTAACCGCATCGTTATGTTTGCTCCCTTGTACCTTTCAAATTACTGCGTAAACGGTTGTGTTTACTGTCCTTATCATTATAAAAATAAGCATATCGCCCGTAAAAAGCTTACTCAAGAAGAAATTCGTAACGAAGTAATTGCTTTACAGGATATGGGGCATAAGCGTTTGGCAATTGAATCTGGTGAAGACCCCGTTAATAGCCCAATTGAATACATATTGGAAAGCATTAAAACTATTTACAGTATTCAGCATAAAAATGGTGCAATCCGCCGTGTAAACGTAAATATTGCCGCTACTACTGTAGAAAATTACCGTAAGCTAAAGGAAGCGGGTATCGGTACATACATACTCTTCCAAGAAACCTATCATAAAGAAAGCTATTTAGAACTTCACCCAACAGGACCCAAGCACGACTATGACTATCATACCGAAGCAATGGACCGCGCTATGGAAGGCGGAATTGATGATGTAGGCTTAGGCGTTTTATTCGGTCTTGAAAGATATCAATACGAATTTGCCGGCCTTCTTATGCACGCTGAACACTTAGAAGCAGTACACGGCGTTGGTCCGCATACCATTAGCGTTCCGCGTATAAAGCGCGCTGATGATATAGACCCCGATGTTTTTGATAACGGTATTCCTGATGATATTTTTGAAAAAATTATCGCTTGTATCCGTATTGCTGTTCCATATACAGGTATGATTATTTCCACAAGAGAAAGTGAAGCGGTACGCGGCAGAGCGTTAAGACTTGGCATTTCGCAAATAAGCGGTGCTTCGCGTACTTCTGTTGGAGGTTATACCGAAGAAGAACGTAACCATGATTCTGAACAGTTTGATGTTTCGGACCAAAGAACACTTGATGAAGTTGTGAACTGGCTTATGAAGCTGGGCTTTATTCCGTCCTTCTGTACCGCGTGCTACCGTGAGGGTAGAACGGGTGACCGTTTTATGAGTCTTTGCAAAAATGGTCAGATTTTAAACTGCTGTCATCCAAACGCGCTTATGACACTTAGCGAATACCTTGTAGATTATGCAAGCGAAGACACCAAAAAGATAGGCTTCGAGCTTATTGAACGCGAGCTTCAAAAGATTCCTGCCGAAAAGGTGTGCAAAATTGCTACTGAAAATATTGAGCAAATTAAAAACTCTAATCGCCGCGACTTCCGTTTCTAATAAAAATTTCAAGCAAAAGCTATTAAGGAGGGATTATTATGAGCCTTAACACTACTGCTTCTGCCGAAAGGGTGCATATTGGCTTTTTCGGACTGCGTAATGCGGGTAAATCAAGCTTGGTTAACGCCGTAACAGGACAGCAGTTATCAGTTGTATCGGATGTAAAGGGCACCACAACCGACCCTGTTAAAAAAGCAATGGAGTTACTTCCTATGGGTCCCGTTGTTATTATAGATACCCCCGGAATTGATGATGAAGGTCAACTTGGTGAACAACGCGTTAAAAAAGCTTTAGAAATTCTTCGCCAAACGGATATTGCTATACTGGTTGTTGACGCACAAAAGGGATTAAGTAAAGCGGATAATGAGCTACTAAGCCTTTTTAAAAAGCGAAATCTACCCTATATTACGGTTTATAATAAGGCGGATTTGCTATCCAATATACCAAATAACACTAATGACGAAACTTATGTTAGTGCAAACACCATGATAGGTATAAATGCGCTAAAAGAAAAAATCGCTGCTATGGCAAAGGCTTCAAAAAGTGACCGAAAAATTGTTTCAGATTTGGTAGAGAAGGGTGATACAGTAATACTTGTTACCCCGATTGATGCTGCAGCACCTAAGGGAAGACTTATTTTACCGCAGCAACAAACCCTTCGTGAGCTTTTGGATATTGGCGCGGTTTCATTAGTGGTACGCGAAACCGAGCTTAAAAACGCGCTTATAGCCCTTAAAACCCCACCGCAACTTGTTATTACCGATTCGCAGGTATTCGGACTAGTTGATAAGCAAGTACCTAAAACAGTACCGCTTACATCATTTTCTATTCTTTTTGCTCGTTACAAGGGTGACCTTGCTACAGTCGTAAACGGAGCAGCAAAGCTTGACCGTTTGCAAGATGGCGATAAGGTTTTAATTTCGGAAGGTTGTACACACCACAGACAATGTAACGATATTGGAACAGTAAAGCTTCCCGGTTGGATTGATAACTACACCGATAAAAAGCTTTCTTATTCGTTTACTTCGGGCGGTCAGTTCCCCGAAGATTTATCGCAGTACGCTTTGGTCGTTCACTGCGGTGGTTGTATGCTTAACGAAACAGAAATGAAATCTCGCTTAACTCTTTGTAACGAACAAGGTATACCGGTTACCAATTACGGTATTGCAATCGCACAAATGCATGGTATTTTAAAGCGCTCGTTAGAGCCGTTCCCGGATTTGTTAAATATTTTAAAATAAATTAATAAAAATGACACCCGTTGTCCTTTTCAGGATAGCGGGTGTTTTATATTTTTAAAAATGCAAGTGAAATTTGTCGACAAGAAAAAAATTTTAAAAGTATCTTCAGTACATATAAAGGCAATAATGTTTATGTATTGCGAGGTGCCGATATGTATAATAAAGTTTCAATTTGCGGTGTGGATACTTCTAAACTGCCGATTTTAAAAGAAAGTGAAAAAATGGAGCTTTTAAAAAAGAGCCGTGAAGGCAATAAATACGCCCGCGAAAGCCTTATAAACGGCAATTTAAGGTTGGTATTAAGCGTTATAAAGCGGTTTACAGGCAGGGGAGAGAATCTTGACGATTTGTTCCAAGTAGGGTGTATTGGGCTTATAAAATCGATTGATAATTTTGACATTAGCCAAAATGTTAGATTTTCCACTTATGCGGTACCCATGATTATAGGTGAGATTAGGCGATATCTTAGAGATAACAATTTAATAAGAGTTAGCCGTTCTATAAAGGATACTGCATATCGCGCAATGCAGGTAAAGGAAAAGCTAACACAAAATGGTCTAACCGAGCCCACTGTTTCGGATATTGCAAAGGAGCTTGAACTGCCGATAGAGGATGTAGTAATAGCACTAGAGAGCATAGTTTCGCCAATGTCTATATACGACCCTGTTTATTCCGACGGCGGAGATACAATATATGTCCTTGATCAATTAGGTGATAATAACGACGATAAAAACTGGTTACAGGAAATCGCGTTTCGTGATGCGATTGAAAATTTAAGCGAACGCGAAAAGCATATTTTGTCGCTTAGGTTTATGCGTGGTATGACTCAAATGGAGGTTTCTGAAGAAATTGGAATCTCGCAAGCGCAGGTATCTCGACTTGAAAAAGGCGCTATTGATAAAATAAAATCATAATTTTTAAATAATGTGGAAAAGTATTACTAATAAATTATGGAGGTTTTTTATGAAAAGAAAAGTACTGAGTGGTTTTTTGGCACTAATTTGTATTATTAGTTCTCTTTCGCTTGTGGGTTGCAAAAATAATGCAAATGCCAATAAAAACCTTATTTATTTTTTAAACTTTAAGCCCGAATCAGCAAAGGTTTATGAAGAACTTGCAAAAAAATATGAAGAAGAAAAGGGTGTGGCAGTTAAGGTTGTAACTGCGGCTGCTAATACCTACGAGCAAACTTTAAAAAGCGAGATTGCAAAAACCGAAGCACCTACAATTTTTCAAGTGAACGGTCCTATAGGGTATGATGCGTGGAAGGATTACTGCCTAGATATTAAGGACAGTAAGCTTTATTCATATTTGAGTGATAAGTCCTTAGCTATAAAGGATGGCGACGGTGTTTATGCAGTGCCGTATGTTGTAGAAGGCTATGGTATAATATACAATAACGCTATTATGGATAAATATTTTGCGCTGAAAAACCGTCAAAAGAGTGTTAATAAAATAAGCGAAATTAAAAATTACCTAACACTTAAAACTGTAGTCGAAGATATGAGTAAGCATAAGAAAGAATTGGGAATAGAGGGCGTTTTTGCTTCAACCTCGCTTTCAAGCGGTGAAGATTGGCGTTGGCAGACACACCTTTTAAATGTTCCGCTTTATTATGAATATCGTGACAGGGAAAAGGATGCCACGTTAGAGCTTTTAGCTGCAAAGGAAATTGAATTTAAACACAGCAATAACTTTAAAAATATATTCGACCTTTATATAAACAACTCGCTAACCGACAAAAAGCTTTTAGGCTCTAAATCGGTTGCGGATTCTATGGCAGAATTTGCTTTAGGTAAGGCAGCAATGGTGCAAAATGGTAACTGGGCTTGGTCGCAAATTTCGGATGTTAAGGGCAATACCGTAAAAGCAGAAGATATTAAAATGTTACCTATTTATACGGGTATAAATGGTGAAGAAAACAGCGGTATTGCAATTGGCACCGAAAATTATTTTGCTATAAACAAAAATGTAAGCGAAGAAAAGCGTAAGGCTTCCCTTGATTTTCTTGATTGGCTATTTTCTAGCGACACAGGTAAAAAATATGTTACCGAAAAGCTAGGCTTTATAACACCTTTTAATACTTTCAAGGATAACGAAAAGCCTAATGACCCCTTAGCACGTGAGATTTCACGTTATTTGGAAGACAGCGAAAAAGAAGTAGTGCCTTGGATTTTTACAGCGTTTCCCAGTGAAAACTTTAAAAAGGAAACCGGTAACGCGCTACTTGAATATGCTCAGGGTGCTAAAACTTATGAAGAAGTGCGCGATACGGTTAAAAACAAATGGAAGAGTGAACGAAAATAAATGAGAGCGGTTAAACGGTATTTTCCTATATTTGTTATGCCGACGCTCATCGCTTTTCTGATTGCTTTTGTAGTACCGTTTGTGTTAGGGCTTTTTCTGTCTTTTTGCGATTTTAGAACTGTCAGCAATGCCGAGTTTACAGGTTTTAGTAATTATATTAGAATTTTCACAGAGGATAATACTTTTCTTAATTCCTTGTGGTTTACTGTAAAATACGCGACAGTTTCGGTAATAACAATAAATGTATTGGCTTTTTTATTGGCATTACTGCTTAGCGGAAATATTTTTGGCACAAAGTTTTTCAGAACTGTATTTTTTATGCCTAACCTTATTGGCGGCATTGTGCTTGGTTATATTTGGCAGCTTATTATTAACGGTATTTTATATAGGTACGGTGCCGCTATAACTACCGATGCGCGCTACGGCTTTTGGGGTCTTGTAGTGCTTATGAACTGGCAAATGATAGGATATATGATGATAATCTATATAGCGGGGCTTAGTAATATTTCTACCGATATTTTGGAAGCGGCCCGTGTTGACGGTGCAGGATATTTTACTACGCTTTTTAAGGTTACAATTCCGTCGGTAATGCCTTCAATTACTATTTGTTTATTTTTAACTATTACAAATGCCTTTAAGCTTTTTGACCAAAACCTAGCATTGACAGCAGGCGCACCCGCAGGAAAAACGCGAATGTTAGCTTTGGATATTTACGAAACCTTTTACGGAAGGGTGGGTAATGAGGGATTAGGACAAGCAAAATCGGTAATTTTCTTTTTGATAGTGGCGGTGGTGTCGCTTTCTCAACTTATACTCACCCGTAGAAAAGAGGTTGAAAGCTAGTGCAAAAAAGTTATAAAAACCTTTTAGCCTTTTTGCTTCTTTTAGGTGTTGCAGCGCTTTTTATAGCGCCTGTAGTTATAGTGGTTATAAATTCCTTTAAAGCGCGTTTTTCAATCGCTACCGAGCCGTTTGTACTGCCTACTAAAGATACCTTTGTAGGTCTTGAAAACTATTTAAACGGTATTAGCACAACCTCATTTATAACCGCCTTTTTCTGGTCGCTTTTTATAACGGTTTTTTCTGTTTTGGCAATCGTAATTTTTACTTCAATGACGGCGTGGTATATAGTAAGAGTAAAATCTATTTTTACAAGTATTTTATATTATGCGTTGGTTTTTTCTATGATTGTGCCCTTTCAAATGGTTATGTTTACAATGTCGAAAACCGCAAATGTTTTAGGACTTGATAACCCAATAGGCATAATTTTAATATATTTAGGCTTTGGTGCAGGGCTTGCAACATTTATGTTTGTCGGGTTTATAAAATCAGTGCCTTTTGGGGTTGAAGAAGCCGCTACAATAGATGGCTGTAATCCGCTTCAAACTTTTTTTCTAATTGTTTTGCCAATACTCAAGCCTACAACAATTACAGTTGCTATTTTAAATGCTATGTGGATTTGGAACGACTACCTTTTGCCTTATCTTGTAATAGGAAACGATTATAAAACTATTCCTATTGCTATTCAGTATTTGAAGGGTGGATATGGTTCTATTGATATGGGCGCTATGATGGCAATGCTTGTGCTTTCTATTATTCCGGTTGTGGTATTTTACCTTTTAGGACAAAAGTATATTATAAAGGGCGTCGCAGCAGGTGCAGTTAAGGGATAATAAAAAACTCGGTGATATCACCGAGTTTTTTATTTATGATAAGCCGAGCCTTCGTTTATTTTAAAGGAACGGTAAATTTGTTCTAAAAGCATTACGCGGAATAACTGATGCGGAAAGGTCATTTTAGAAAACGAAAGCTTGAAGTTAGCTAAAGCCTTTATTTTTGGTGATATTCCGTAGGAACTGCCAATCACAAAGGTAAGGCTTTTGCCCTCGTTTTGTAGGTTGTCTATATTCTTTGCAAACTGCTCGCTTGAAAGCTCTTTACCTTCAATGCAAAGGGTGTAAAGCTCGCTTGATTGTGGTATTTTTTTAATTATCATATCGGCTTCTTTTAAAAGCGCTTGGTCAATTTCAGTCTGTGACGGCTTTTCAGGCAAGCGTACAGGCTCCAATTCTATAATATCCAAACTGCAGTAGCGTGAAAGCCGTTTTTGGTACTCTTGTACAGCATCCTTTAAATATTTTTCCTTTAATTTTGCAAGGCAAATTAGTGTTACTTTAATCATATTATGCTCACCCCGTTATTGTTAGGTGTTGCAACCGAGAGCAAATAATCCTTGTCTATTTTAGCACCTAAATCCATAAGCGATGCGGTAGCACAGCTTTTTGCAAGCAAGGGTGTATTGTTGTGCTGACTCAAATGCCCCAAAATGAACCGTTTTGTGCCGTTTTGTAAAAGTGTTTTTAATTCGGCTGCGCAAATATTGTTTGAAAGGTGACCCTTATCAGATAAAATACGCACCTTTAGTTGTGGTGGATAGGGGCCTTTTTTAAGCATTTCAATATCGTGGTTGGATTCGAGTAATACAAGGTCGGACCCAATAATGGCTTGTCGTACGGTATCGGTCATTAGACCTAAGTCGGTACAAACGGCAACTTTTTTATTATCAGGAAGAGTTAAGGTATATCCGCTAGAGCCTACGCAGTCGTGACTTGTCGCGAAGCGATTTATTTCAATACCGCAAATATCAATCGCTTTTTCTTCGGCAATGATGATTTTAGTGTTTTTGGGGATACTGTCTTTTTCTGCGAGTGCGTTTAAGGTTTCGTTAGATGCAATAAGGCTGGCACCTGAATTTTTTAAAAAGGTTTTAAGGCCTCTTATGTGGTCTATATGTTCGTGGGTTACAGCAATAGCTAAAATCTCTTTAGCGGTGGTATCAAGTGCTGAAAGCTTTTCGTTTATGCCTTTAAAGGAAGCGCCTGCATCTATTAGTATACCGCCGTTTTTGGTGCCTATATATGTACTGTTTCCGCTTGAACTACTATAAAGGGGAGAAATTTTTGACATTTATATTTTCCTTTTCTATAAAAAACAGGTCAACTTAGTTGGCCTGTTTATTAATGCTTTTAAGTTTTTATCTTTGTTACTTTATGCGCTTAATATTAGCGCCCAAAGCTGTAAATTTTTCTACAACCTCTTCATAGCCGCGGTCAATACGCTCAATCTCAATAACCTCGGTTTCACCAATTGTGGCAAGACCTGCAATAAGCATAGCCGCACCTGCTCGCAAATCAACTGCTTTTACTAAAGCAGGCTTTAAAGCATCTACACCGGTTATAAAAGCTCTTTTACCGTCTACTAAAATATTAGCCCCCATAAGAGCCAACTGTTCTATATACTTAAAGCGGTTATCCCAAACGCCTTCGGTAACAACACTTTCGCCATCTGCTAAACTCAAAACTGTTGCAATTTGGGGTTGCATATCGGTAGGAAAGCCTGGGTGTGGCATAGTTTTAACATTACATTTTTTAGGGCGAGAATTACAAACAACACGTACAGCTTCATCGTATTCAGTAATCTCGGCACCGCATTCGCGAAGCTTTGCAATAATAGATTCAAGGTGCTTAGGGGTTACATTATCAATAAGCACATCGCCTTTAGTAGCTACAGCAGCCGCCATATATGTGCCGGCCTCTATTTGGTCGGGTATAATGCTATAGCTTGTGCCGTTCAATGTATCAACGCCACGGATTTTAATAATATTGGTACCTGCACCCATAATATTAGCGCCCATAGTGTTTAAAAAGTTTGCAAGGTCAACAATATGCGGTTCCCTTGCGGCATTTTCAATTACTGTAAGACCTTTAGCCTTTACTGCAGCAAGCATAATGTTAATTGTAGCACCAACAGAAACAACATCAAGGTAAATAGATGCACCGTTAAGCTCCTTAGCGTTAGCTTCTACAAGACCGTTTTCAAGAGTGATTTTAGCGCCTAATGCCTCAAAGCCTTTAATATGCTGATCAATAGGGCGAACGCCAAAATCGCAGCCACCGGGAGGTGCTACACGAGCTTTGTTCATTCTACCAAGTAACGCACCTAAAAAATAGCTTGAAGCACGCATACCCTCAGCCATTTCCTTTGTAACTACAAAGGAGTTAATGTTCTTAGGGTCAATTTCTACGGTAGATTTATCAATGTTTTTTATATTGGCACCCAATTTTTCCATAGCAAAAAGAATACTCTTTACATCCGAAATATTAGGAATATTTTCAATAACGCAAGGACTGTCTGCTAGCATAACTGCCGGAAGAATTGCAACAGCGGCATTTTTAGCGCCACTTATACGGACCGTTCCTTTTAAAGGTGCTCCGCCGGAAATGACAAACTTCTCCAAAATAGTCCCTCCAGTCGTAAATGATTAATGTTAGTATACCCTGTTTGAATATATCTATATGGTTAAAAATAAACTGTGTATATATTATAATTATTATATACCATCAGGTAGTATATTGTCAATTGTAATTACGCAAAAAAATCACTGTAGAAAATTTAAATCTACAGTGATTTAATTTATTAATTGATTTTTCCGTAAAGTGGTATATCGGTATCTTTTTTAGGCTCTCTTGCGGGAGCGGATGTAACAGCGTTACTATTGCTTGGGCGGTGACCGCGTGAACGGCGGTTATTATTGCCACGTCTTTGGCGAAGGGGCTTAAGCTCGCTGCCTTCAGGACCAATTACAACGCGTCTGTCGCTACCTTCACCGAAGGAAGCCGATGTGACACCATCTATTACTTGAACTGCTGTGTGAATGATTCTGCGTTCATAGGGGTTCATAGGTTCAAGTGTACGGCATTTGCCTGTAGCTTTAACCTGCTCACAAATACGGTTTGCAAGGCTTACAAGGGTTTTTTCTCTTCTTTGACGGTAGTCGCCAATATTAAGAGAAACCTTATAATATCCGCCACAGTTATTAGCGGCAAGACCTGCTAAATACTGTAATGCATCAAGGGTTTCACCACGATGACCGATAATAGCACCAAGACCGTTACCGCTAAACTCAATTAACGCGTGGTTGTCTTTTTCGGCAACCTTAACCTTTAAATCGGTACAACCTAAGTTTTCTAAAATAGGCTTTAAGTATCTAACAGCATTTAATGCTTTAGAACCTTCGGGTAAATCCTCTTCGTTAACAAAGTTATTGTCAGTGTTTTCTACTGGCTTTTGAGAAACGGTTTCTTCTTTTTTGTTTGCCTTCTTAGGCTTTTGGGTTTCTTTTTTATCGTTTTGGCGGGGCTTCTTTTTTACGGGGTCTGGCAATTCGATAAATGCTTTAACCTCAGCCTTGCTACCGCCGAAAAGACCTAAAACCTTTTTCTTAGGGGTTGCTAAAACATCAAACTGTATATCGTCATCCGGTTTTGCGTTTAATTTTAAAACGGCATCTTCTTTGGCTTGTTCAATAGTTTCGCCATAGCCGATAGCTTCCTTAATCAAGGGAATATCCTCCTTATTTATTAGTTGTTACCAGAGTTTTCAATCTGTCCTAATTCAAAATCGCACTGCTTCGAGAGTTCCTTAGCGCGCTCTTTAGCAAGCATCTTTTGTGGACCGTAGAACTGTTGTACTGCGATTTGTAAAAATCCGCCTATAAGCGAAGAACAAGCCCAATAGAATGTTACACCGCAGGGCAAGCTGAAACCTATAAATAAAGACATTAAAGGCATAGTAACAAGCATACCTGTCATATTAGGTGCGTCGGGGTTGGTCTTCTTTTGAAGCTTCATAGAGAAAAGGCTTGAAACCATTTGGCAAGCAAAGGCTAAAAGCGGCATAATCCAAGTTTTGTCCCAGCTGTTAAAAATATCAAGTGAGAATTTTGGAGTTTCGGTAAGACCTATGCCAAAGAAACTGAAGCTTATATCTTTTGCGGCTTCTAAAATTTCGGGAGATAAGATTTTACCTGTTAAAACTGCGCCTATAATCTGTAATTCGCTTCTGCCTGCAACAAGCTTTACACCTGTAGCTTCCAATGCTTTTGAAGCGGTGTCAATAACGCCCGCATCAATATTCATTAAGTAGGTGATAGGGCTCATAATAAGATAGTAAATGCTCATCATAATTACAAGGCGGAATATCATAGGAAGACAACCGCCTGACATAGAAATATTTTCTTCTTGATAAAGCTGACTCATAGCTTGTGAGTACTTTTGTCTGTCGTCGCCGTATTTTTTCTTTAATTCGTCAAGCTTGGGTTTAATACGAAGCTGACCTACAGCAGATTTTTGGCTTTTAATGGTAAGCGGAATAAAGGCGATGTTTATAAGCAGGGTGAAAACAAATACCGCTGCTGCAAAATTACCGCCGAATATACCTGAAATGAAGTTTAACACCCAACCGAGTGGTATGTTAATAATACTAAAAAGTTTATTCATTTATACACCCATCCATTCATCATTAAATGGTAATTTTCAAATTAACGTTTCTTTTCGGGTACGGGGTCGTATCCGCCCTTACAAAAGGGGTTGCAACGCAAAATCCTCCAAATACTAAGTATCGAGCCTTTGAATGCGCCGTGTACTGTAATTGCCTCAATCGCATATTCCGAGCAAGAGGGAATAAAACGGCAGGTAGGGGTTATTTTTAATGGAGAAAGCGCGCGTCTGTAAAATTCGATAAATTTAATCAGTAGTTTTTTCATTCTCTAAACAATCTATTACACCGATGGAATGTAGAATTTTTGAAAGATTAGAAGAAATAACGGTGCTTTTAACATCTAAAGTGCGCGTTCTAGCCACAATAACAAAATCATAGCCTGAATTTATTTTTGGATAAACGGCACTAAACGCCGCCGTTATAAGACGCTTTGCACGATTGCGCTTAACGGCGTTACCAATTTTTTTGCTTACAGTAATGCCAAGTCTTGAATATTTTTTGCGGTTAGGATTTAAATAAACCACAAAATAAGGGCAAACATAGGATTTGCCTTTATTATATACTCGGCGGAAATCATAGTTTTCCTTTAGTTTAATTATTTTCATAATTCCATAATAAAAGGAAAAGCCACATGTAAGTGGCTTTTAATATGATAATTTCTTTCTTCCTTTTGCTCTGCGGCGTGCAAGTACCTTGCGACCGTTAGCAGTAGCCATTCTCTTTAAGAAACCGTGCTCTTTCTTGCGGTGAAGCTTTTTCGGTTGATATGTTCTTTTCAACTTTGTACCCTCCTTAATATATTGACTTACGGTTATTCTAAATAGGGGGAAACTTCCACCCATAACCTTTCAATTGTAGATTATACCCCAAAACCTACCCGTATGTCAATAAAAACTTTTAAAAGATAAAAAAATATTAAATAAAAATATGCTTGCATTTTGATTAAATGTGTGATATTATTATTTGGCTAATGTGATAGAAAGGAGTGACAACGATGAAACAAGGACTTCATCCTGAGTATGAAAAGGTAACAATTAAGTGCGCTTGTGGTGCTGAGTTCGAAACTCGTTCCACTAAAAAGGATATCCGTTTGGATATTTGCTCTAAATGTCATCCGTTCTTTACAGGTAAGCAAAAGTTGGTTGATACCGGCGGACGCGTTGATAGATTCAACAAGCGTTTCAATATTTCAAAATAATGCCTCAAAAAATCTGCCCAGCTTCAATGTGAAGTTGGGCTGTTTTTTCATAATTTTACAGTAAAAGGGTGGTTTTTTGGATACATATTTAACTATATTAGCCGAAACAACAACCGAATATGTTGAAAAGCGTTCGCGCTTTATTGCTACTCTTCGTCATTGCGAAACCGAAGCGGAAGCTACAGCTTTTTTAGAAGAAATGCGTTCTAGATACTGGGATGCTACACATAACTGCTATGCTTATACGGTGGCGGAGGGTAAAATGTCTCGCTTTTCGGACGATGGTGAACCGCACGGTACTGCAGGCAAGCCTATGCTTGATGTTATAGAAGGCTCTGCTATTAAGAATATTGCCGTTGTGGTAACCCGTTACTTTGGCGGTGTGCTTTTGGGTACGGGCGGTCTTGTGCGCGCGTATTCTAAATCGGTGCAGGATGTATTAGCTAAAGCAGAAGTTTACAAAATGGTGCCAAGCGCCGTTTTAGAAATAGTATGTGATTACCCTAACCACCAAAAATTAGTTAATTTACTTACCGGTTGCGGTTGCGAAATAAGCGATACTGTTTTCACAGAAAATGTTACGGTAGAGTTTTCTTTGCCTGAATCCGCAGTAGAAGCGTTTGGCGCTAAATTAACCGAAACCTTTAGCGCAAGACTAAATTTTGAAATAAAGACAAAAAAATTGATGCCTTTTAAAGAAAAATAAAGGGATTTGCAGTTTTTTTGCTAATATATAATATGAAAGGGGTAGATTTTATGGAAAATATAAGACAAATAACCGAGCAAAACGAAAAGCTTATTTTGTCACCGAATGCTACCCTTTGTATAAATTCTAAAGGTAGAGGCAAGAGTGAAGAAAAATGTAGTATTCGTACGGATTTTCAGCGTGACCGCGATCGTATAATACATTGCAAGGCGTTTAGGCGCTTAAAGCATAAAACACAGGTTTTTCTCTCTCCCGAGCTTGACCATTATAGAACTCGCCTTACTCATACTTTAGAGGTTTCCCAAATAGCGAGAACCCTTTCCCGCGCGTTAAGGCTTAATGAAGATTTAACCGAAGCTATTGCTTTAGGCCATGATTTGGGTCACACTCCATTTGGTCATGCAGGCGAGCGAGCTTTAAATGAACTTTTACCTTTTGAGTTTACCCATTACGACCAAAGTGTGCGCGTGTGTGAAAAATTAGAAAAGGACGGTAAGGGACTTAATCTTACATACGAAGTGCTTAACGGTATCCAGCGTCACACTAAAGGTGCTTTTGCCGATACGCTTGAAGGCAAAATTGTCCGTTATGCAGACAGAATTGCTTACATAAACCACGATATTGACGATGCTATTCGTGCAGGTGTTATTTCACCAACACAAATACCTGAAGAAATCACTCGAAAATTAGGTAATAATAAGAGCGCCAGAATAAGTAGTCTTGTAAATTCTATTGTAGAGAACAGTAAAGATGATATAAAAATGGATAGTGATACCGAAAAGTATTACGATATGCTACACGAATTTTTATTCGATGCGGTTTATAGAAACCCTGTAGCAAAATCTGAAGAAGTAAAGGTTTTCGGTATTATAGAAGGTATTTTTAAAGCACTTTATAAAAATCCCGAAAAAATGGGTAAAGAATTTTTAAGATACCTTGAAAACGACTCAAAGGAAAGGGTTATAGCCGATTATATTGCCGGTATGACCGACCATTATGCTATAACCGTTTATTCTGATATTTATATCCCAAAAGCTTGGCAAATTTAAAATAAATGTAAAATTTAAGGAGGTGGAACTATGGCAATACCGCATGAGGTTATTGAAGAGATTAAATATAAAAATGATATTGAAACTACCATTTCACAGTATGTAAATTTAAAGCGCAGAGGTAAAAACCTTGTGGGTTTGTGCCCGTTCCATAGCGAAAAAACACCTTCTTTTACAATCTACCCCGAAAACGGCTCGTTTTATTGCTTTGGTTGCGGTGTTGGGGGAGATGTTATCACCTTTACGGGTCTTATTGAAAATTTGGATTATGTTGAATCGGTTAAGCTTTTGGCCGAAAAAAGCGGTATTACACTCCCGCAAGACGGATATGATGATTCTATGCAAAAGCTTAGAAACCGTATTTATGATATAAACCGCGAAACCGCAAAGTTTTTCCACAATCACTTAATGAGTGAAGACGGAAAATGGGCTTTGCAGTATCTTACGGGCCGTGGTCTTACCCTTAAAACTATTAAGCAGTTTGGTTTGGGTGCCGCTCCTGATAGTTGGGACGCGCTTATAAAGTATTTGAAAGAAAAAGGCTTTACTATAAACGAAATGATTACCGCAAATGTTATAGGCAAAAGCCAAAAGGGGACTTATTACGACCGCTTTAGAAAACGCGTAATGTTTCCTATAATAAATATACGCGGTAATGTGGTTGGCTTTAGCGGACGAGCTATGCCGGGTGACGATAAGGCAGGTGGTAAGTATGTTAATACATCGGATACCCCTGTTTACAAAAAGAGTGAAAATCTATTCGGTATTAACTATGCTAAAAACAACTGTAGCGAACAGATAATTTTGGTAGAAGGTAACATGGATGTTATATCTCTTCACCAAGCAGGCTTTACCAATGCGGTAGCCCCTTTGGGAACCGCCTTTACTTCCGAACAGGTAAACCTTATAGCGCGCTACACAAAGGAAATAGTTTTAATGCTCGACTCGGATGCCGCAGGTCAAAAGGCTATAGCCCGCGCTTCTCAGCTTTTAGAGAAAACGGGGCTTAATATAAGGGTTGTAGTAATACCTAACGGCAAGGATCCTGACGAGTTTATTAAAAATAACGGTCCTGATCGCTTTAGAGCATTACTTACAGGGGCTGTGAGTGATATTGAATATAAATTGCTTATGGCGGCTGAAGGGCTTTTACTTGATACTGACGATGGCAGACTTAAATACCTTAATAAAGCGGCGCAGATACTATCTTCTGCAAATGATTCTATGACAAGGGATATATACATAGGACGCCTTTGTGAAAAGTATAATGTATCCCGTACAGCGCTTACCGAAAAGGTAAACGAATACCGTAGTCAAACCAAGAAAAAGGAAGCAAAAAAGGAAATTGATGATATTATCCGACCTAAATACACTAAGGATGATATAAACCCCGAAAGGCGACTGTCAGTTAAAGGCGTTGCCGCCGAGGAAATGGTTTTATCGGTACTGCTTCAGCATCCCGATTTTATAGCGAATGTACGGGAAGCTTTACCGCGTGATAAAATGATTACTGATTTAAACCGCCGTGCATATAGTTGCTTGCTTGACGCTTACGAAAAAAGAGAAGCGGCAGATATATCACTTTTCGCACAAAGCTTTTCTGTGGGTGAAGTGGGGTATCTTGTAACACTTCAAAATAGCGATAAAGTGGGAAATAATGCAAAAACTGTATTAAATGACTGTATAAAGGTAATATTAGAAGAGAATAGTCGATTGAATTCTTCTAAGCCTAAGGACCAAACTGTTGAAGATTGGGCAAGTCAGTTACAAGAAATAATAAAAAATAAGAACAAAGGGAATGGTAAAAATGGCTGATAAAAAAATCAACGACAAAAAAGAAAAAGAATTCGAAAATCAGGATTCCGAGTTAGTTTCCAGCATTGACGATATCGAAAACGCACCTGAAGATTTGGAAGAGCTTGCTTCCGAACCGCCTACATTTGATATTGACTATGATGAAGAGCCTACCGAAGAAGATTTAAAAGAGGTTGATGTTGAGCAGATTGACGATGCGGCACTTGAAAATATGTCGCTTGATGACCCTGTTAAAGTATATCTTCGTGAAATCGGCCGTGTTCCGCTTTTGTCAAGTAATGAGGAAGTTGAACTTGCTATTAAAATTGCCGAAGGAAATGAGTATGCAAAACAGCGCCTTACCGAAGCAAACCTTCGTCTTGTAGTAAGTATTGCTAAAAAATATGTTGGCAGAGGTATGTACTTCTTAGACCTTATTCAAGAAGGAAACGTTGGTCTTATTAAGGCGGTTGATAAGTTTGACCACACTAAGGGCTTTAAGTTTTCAACCTACGCTACTTGGTGGATAAGACAGGCTATAACCCGTGCTATTGCTGACCAAGCTCGTACTATACGTATCCCTGTTCATATGGTTGAAACCATTAACCGTTTAAAGAAAATTCAAAGTCAGCTTTTGCACGAAAATGGCTTTGAGCCTTCAGAAGAGCTTATTGCAGAAAAAATGGAATTACCTGTTGAGCGAGTAAGAGAAATTATGCGTGTTGCTCAAGAACCTGTTTCTATGGAAACTCCTATAGGCCCCGAAGAAGATTCTCGCTTAATGGACTTTATTCGTGATGAAGATGCATTAGCTCCGGATGAAGCTGCACTAAAAACCATTACCAATGAAGATATTGACGGCGTTTTAAAAACCCTTTCTCCGCGTGAAGAAGCAGTTATACGTCTTCGCTTTGGCTTGAAGGATGGCAGATGCCACACTTTAGAAGAAGTTGGTATGGAATTTGATGTTACAAGAGAGCGTATAAGACAGATTGAAGCAAAGGCACTTCGCAAGCTTCGTCATCCTGTTCGCAGTAACAAATTTAAGGATAGATAGGAATATTTATAATGAAATTCACATATAAAACTAATGGTGTATGCTCAAGAAGTATTGATTTAGAAGTAGAAGACGGCATTGTAACAAACGTTAAATTTAATGGCGGTTGCAGTGGCAATACCCAAGGCATTTCCCTTCTTGTAAAGGGTATGAAGGTAGAAGATGTTATACAAAGACTTGAAGGCATTAAATGTGGCTTTAAGAATACTTCTTGTCCTGCACAGTTAGCAGAAGCCCTTAAAACACTTTAAGGGAAAACAAATATTTTGGTAAAAGGTGGGTGAGTAAATTGGTTTTTAATGATAACGATATTAAAATCGCATCTGACAAGCCTTCGCTTGATATAAAGAATAATAATGTCAAAACAGAAGATGCGTTCACACAAAGTGAGGGTTATAAAAAGGCAAGCGAATGGGGAGTTCGGGTTGCGCGCGAGTTTATAAACGATGCCAACAAAAACCCCTTAAACGAAGAAAACGATTATGAAATGACGGTACAAAGAAGACTTTTACTCTCCTTTACGGCTACTATCGGCTTTGCAGAGTATGCTGAGAATGACGACCTTGACGGCGCCGCTCAAAAAAGTTTTTTAGATACGTTAAGAGCGGAAGACATAAGTCTTTATGAAACCGCACAGGATACAGGGGCTTTTTCCTTTTACTATTTGGCTTTCCGCCGTGGCGGTGATACCGTTAGAAGAATAGGACAAACCTTTGCAATGCTTTGTTCACACGACGGCGACCCCATTTACCAGGAATTAGGCGAATCGCTTTACTGTTGGTTTTTATCGGTAGTAAAACAGGCGGCGCAAAATTAAATATACTTAACATAAACCGTCCTTTCACTTCATATTTTGAATTGAAAGGACGGTTTTTATTTATGCCAACAATATATTTAAGCCCCTCTACACAGGAATTTAACCCCTACAACGGCGGTGGTAATGAAGAACTATATATGAATATTATTGCCGATGAAATGGAGCCTTATTTGGCGGCAAGCGGCATACAGTTTGTAAGAAATACTCCCGGGATGACAGCGGCTTCTTCTATAGCGGCATCAAATAGTGGGAACTTTGATTTGCATTTAGCGCTACATTCTAATGCTACCGCCACGGGGAACGGTGCGGTTAGGGGGAGTGAAGTTTACTATTACCCTTCTAGTGTAAGCGGTAAGCGATTTGCCGATATTATTGCTAAAAATTTAAGGCTTATATACCCTTTGCCCGACAGGGTAAGAACAGTACCTACAACTTCTTTAGGTGAAGTTGCCCGTACTAAAGCACCGGGTGTGTTAATTGAACTTGCTTACCACGATAACCCGGAAGATGCGGAATGGATAAGAAATAATACCGAGCTTATTGCCGCTAATATAGTATTGTCTTTAACCGAATATTTTGGCATACCCTTTAATACACCACAGCCTATAACTGTAGCAAATGTTGCTACAAACGGCGGTAATCTTAATATTAGAAGCAACCCATCTATAGGAGCGCCTATTATAGGACGTATTCCTAATGGAAGTGAGATTGCAGTATATGCGCGTGTTACTGATTGGGCACTTGTTGAGTATAACGGAATTGTAGGGTATGCAAGGGACAGTTTTATAAATTTCAATTGACAGTTTAATTTAAATATAGTAACATAAATAGTAAGAATGTTTATTATTCTGGGAAGTATAATATTATGAATAAGTATAAAACCTTGGCTTCGAATACTGCGCTTATAAGTCTTGGCACCTTCGGTTCAAAACTGTTGGTGTTTTTAATGGTGCGCTTTTATACCGGATATCTTACCACCGCCCAGTATGGCACAGCCGACCTTATACAGCAAACCGCAAACCTTTTGTTGCCTATTATATCGGTTGGTATAACAGATGGTGTTTTCCGTTTTGCTATTGACAGTAAAATAGATAGAAAAAGCGTTTTTTCAGGTGGTTTTTATACCATAACCCTTGGCGGACTTGCGTTTTTGGTTATTGCACCTGTTTTAATGCTTACTCATCAGTTCGATGGGTATATCTGGCTTATTATACTTTATACAATGGCTTCTTGCTATCATTCGCTTTGCTCTAAGTATATCCGCGCCCGCGGTAGTACTGCATTTTTTGCTGTTCAGGGTATTGTTAATACCTCACTTGTAATTGTGCTTAATATACTGTTTTTAGCGGTATTCAGTTTTGGTATTACGGGGTATGTTTTATCGGTTGCTATAGCTGATGCATTTTCAACTCTGCTTATAGTAGTACATGATAAGCTTTGGCGTGATGTTACCTTTAAAGTAGATAAAACTATTTTGAAGGATATGCTAAGATATAGCATACCAATGATTCCTGCCACTATTTTTTGGTGGGTAACAAGCGTTTCAAACCGTTATTTTGTAAGCGGATTTTTTGGAGCAGAAGCAAACGGTATCTATGCTGCGGCTTATAAATTACCCACCCTTTTAACCTTGATTTCTACTGTATTTATGCAAGCGTGGCAGTTTTCAGCTGTTACAGAATCTGAAAACGATAAACAAGAGCATATTGATTTCTTCTCTAAGGTTTGGGGCTCCTTCCAAAGTATAATGTTCCTTGTGGGCGGTGTGGTTACAGCGCTTAGCATACTGCTTATTAAAATACTTACCGCCAAGGCGTATTATTCGGCGGCTATTTATATTCCTATGCTTACCGCCGCTATGGTTTTTAGCGCTTTTGCTAACTTTATGGGCTCGGTTTATGTGGTAGAAAAACGCAGCAAAAACTCGTTTTTAACCACGATGTTAGGTGCTGTTGTTAATGTGGTGCTTAATTTGTGGCTTATAAGAACTCCGCTTGGGGTGCAGGGTGCCGCAATAGCCACCTTTGTAAGCTACTTACTAGTGTTTGTTGTAAGAGCAATCGATTCATCAAGATATATTCCCTTTAATTTATGCTGGGGTAATGTTATTTTAAATACTGTTATTATTCTTGTACAGTCGGTATTTATGATATGTGCTCTACCATTTAACGCTATTGTACAGGTGCTTGGCGTTTTGGCTTTGGCTATTGTAAACTTTAAGTTTATTAAGGTTTTTGTGGATAAAATGCTCTCTTTTGTGAAAGGAAAACTTAAAAAATGAGTTTAGTATATAAGTTGATTATAACCTTTTTGGTTTCAATGGTACCTATTATCGAGCTTCGTGGCGGTGTACCTATCGCTACGGGTATGGGTGTAGAATGGTATATAGCATTGCCTGTTGCAATAATAGGTAATATAATTCCTGCACCTTTTATTATAATCTTTATTAAAAAGATTTTTGCTTGGATGAGCAAACGCGAAGGCTTTTTAGCGCGCGTTGTAGTAAAAATGGAGCAAAAAGCCTATTCCAAAAAGGATACAATCGAAAAATACGGACCTGGGGGTTTGTGGTTGTTTGTGGCAATACCATTGCCCGGTACAGGCGCTTGGACAGGAGCATTAATCGCTGCAATGATGGGTATTTCGCTTAAGAAGGCGTTCCCTGCAATCGCCGTAGGTGTTGTTACTGCGGGTATTGTAATGTCATTTATAAGCTACGGCGCCGCAGCGTTGTTGTTTTAAAAATCATATAGAAAAAAGTCGATAGACAAAATGAACAAGTCCAGTAAAAACGGACAATAGTAAAAAAGCACCTCCTATGGTAGAATTAAAGAACTACCATAGGAGGTTTTGTTATGTCGGGAATAAACGGGATAAAAAAGTATCCATAAGAAATAAGAGAAAGGATACTCTTGGAATATCAAGAAGGAGTGCCGCAGTGTGAATTGGGCAGAAAATATGGCAGAAGTAGATATGCAATCCAATGTTGGATAGGGGCAAAATCGGAACCAAGCAAAACAAAACTGACTCCGCTTGAAAAACGAAGTCAGTACGTTGCTTAAATTTATTTCTTGCTACCATTAGGTGTTTTTTGTGCTGTCCGCACAATTTGGGGCGATTCACTTTTTTAGTGACTGCTTTTAAATTTAGTCTTCAATATAATATATCTTTGCGGTTTTATCTCCGAAAATGTTTTTGATGCTTTGATCTGCGTTTTCATCAAATTTTAATATTTCGGGTTCTGCAATTTCGTTTCCACCATACTGACCTAAAGTGGCGCCTATATGTTGAATATAGGTGTTATTTTTCATTTCAGGGCAGAAGCTATCCTTTAAAGCCACTAAATGAAGCATTCTATAAGCCGAGCGGTCAAAAATATTGTTTTCTATCACTTGATTTTCGCCTGTGTTCACATAGCTCCAGCCCTTAATAAGTGCGGGAGTATGAGTGTTGTGGCGTTGTTGTCCCCAACCATAGCCTGAAAGGCGTATAAAGTTGTCACGCATAAGGACGTTCTTCATGCAGCTTTCTTTTTCGCCTTCAATTTGGTCAAGAAAATACTCAATACCGTAAACACATTTTTCTAAAAGGTTGCCTATGTACTCGATATTTTCAAGCATTATTTTGGTACTTGTGGTTATCTGGTGGGTAATACCTGCATCGTATACCTCATAAATATAGTTGTTTTCAACTTTGTAGCCATTACAACCGCCATAAATTTCAATAGCGTTACCAAAACGAGTTACACTGCCTCGTTTGCCTTCGGGGTAATTAGGGTCAGTGCCTTCAAAGGTTTGAATACAACCGCCAATCCAACCAAATTCGCAGTTAGTAACAGTTAATCCTTTTACAATACCGCCCGCCGAAACACCGTGCATACCTACATATTTAATGCAAAGGTTATCTATAGTAATATCTCTATAATCGCAGCACATTATTGTATGGCGGCGTACTAAAGGCTCAATTTCATTAAAAACTTCAGCCGGATTGCCTTTATCACAACGAAGATAAAGATCACCTAAACAGTCTGCATTATCAAAACTAGGTATGGGGAAGTTTTCGCCCTTGCTGGGTTCGGTTGATAAATTACCATCAAAAAACCAAAAGATATCAAGGTTTTCAGTCATTTCATTTCTGATATCAAAATCCTTTTGCTCATTGTCGCGGCAAACATATTTCATATCTCTAAATGTGGGAATAAGCTTTCTTGAATGAGCCTCGCCATCGTTAAAAACAATAGTACCCACATCAAGAATTTTTTCTTTTAGCTTCCAAATATTGTGCTGGCTATCGTATAACTCCCAAAGCTCTTTTTGGTTAAGCGGTTTATCAGCCGAATAGAATTTAGGCTTTTCGCCTTCACCGTAGGCACCGTAGCTTACACCTGCATGTGCTTCAAATGAGCCTCTGAATAAATCGCCGCGCTTAAAGAATACGCCATCGCCAGCCTTTAAATCGGCATTTGTAACTTTGACTAAGGTTTTCCAAGGTGAGTCTACACTTTTACCGTCATTATTATCGTCACCATCATTAGCAACATAATAAGCGGTACCGCTTATTTTAAGGTTGTCCTTAGTGTTTAAAATTTCGGCTTTACGCTTTTCGAATAAGGCGTCAGTTCGTTGTAAAAATTCTTTTGTGGCTTTAATCATTGAAATACTCCTTTTATTGCTTATTCCTCAATATAATATACTTTAGCGTTTTTATCGCCGAAAATATTATTAATTTTCTGTTGAGCATCCATATCGAATTTTTGTATAGGCGGAACGGTTTTGCCGTAACCGCCAAATTTACCTAGAGGACCGCCTAAATTTTGAATATATGTATTGTTGTCCACTGTAGGACAATGCTCATCAGATATAGCGCATAAATGCAAGAAGTGGTAATCACCACGGTCGAAAATATTATTCTTTATTACAAAATTTTCCGACATATTGGTATGTTCCCAGCTCTTAATGGCGGCGGGTGTATCAATATCAGGGCGTTGTTGACCCCAACCGTAGCCCGAAAGGCGAATAAAATTATCCTCCATAACGCAGTTTTTTATACGACTTTCGGATTCGCCTTCTAACTGGTCTAAGAAATACTCAATACCGTAAACGCATTTTTCAATAAGATTACCCTTATATTCAATGTTTTCCATCGCGGTTTTGGTTTTTACTCGGTATTGATGTGTAATGCCGGCGTCGTACACTTCATAAATATAGTTGTTGTTGGCTTTATAGTTTTCACAGCCGCCATAGATTTCAATAGCGTTGCCAAAACGAACTATACTGCCTTTTGCATCATAAAACTGTATTCCGCCGCCAATCCAACCAAATTCACAATTTGTAACGGTTAGACCTCTAATAAATCCGCCACCGCCTATACCGTGTGCGCCTACATATTTAATGCAAAGATTGTCTATTGTAATATCACGATTGCTTGCAAGAGAAATAAGGTTAATGCGAATTAATGCTTCAATAGAATTATAAAGTTTACCAGGGTTACCCTCGTCGCAACGAAGATAAAGTTCGCCAAAGCTTTCGTTGTTTATTCGTGGTACACTTTCGTTTTCCTTACATTCGCTATAAGCACAAAAAACATCAAGATTTTTGGTCATCTCTTGGGACATAACAAATTCTTTTGTTGTATCGTTTCGAAGTACAAACTTTCCGTTTTTAAAATTAGGAATAAGTTTTCTTGAATGAGCTTCACCATCATTAAAAACAAGAGTGCCTACATCAAGAATCTTTTCTTTATATTTCCAAATATTGTGCTGGCTGTCGTAAAGTTCCCAAAGGTTTTCATCGGCCATATTTTTTTCGCCGGAATACAGCTTTGGTTTGTCACCCTGTCCATAAGCACCATAGGTTACACCCGGCTTTGCAAGAAAATTGCCGCGGAACAAATCTCCGCGCTTAAAGAATACACCGTCGCCGTAAGCTAAATCAGCTTCGTGTACCTTTTTAAGTGTTTTCCAAGCGGTTTCTTCACTTTTGCCGTCGTTATTATCGTCACCATTATTAGAAACATAGTAAGCGGTACCTGTTATTTTTAGGTTATCATTAGTATTTAAAATTTCTTTTTTGCGCTTTTCAAACAACGCATCATTTTGTTCTAAAAAATCTTTTGTAGCTTTAATCATTACAAAGACACTCCTAATTGTTTTAGCATAAAAGCGGTGTTTTATCCGCCAAAATTCGCTCTTTAAAAATTGAAATTATTAGTTTTCTTCTTGTAAATATTTGCCAATTAGTACGCCTGCAAATATTGCTGTTAGTGCGGTGCAAATTTCGGAAATCAAGTAAGAAAGGGTCTTAAAATCACTGCTTTGCATATCAATAACAGCCGAAACAACAGTAAAAACAGCTATAATATAAAGCCAAACCTTTGCAGCTTTAGCATTTTGGAAGCCAATGTTGTTCATATCAACACTTTGGTAAACCGATTTTGCAAATTTATGTATCTTGTTGTAGCTGAAAATATTAAGTACAATCATTAAAACGGCGATTATAACGATAATCACACCGATAATTACACCGTAATTTGCAATAATGCTAATTGCTTGGTTTACAATCACAGGGTTTTCAAGTTCAATCGCATTTTTAATTTCTTCGAGTAAATCCGGCGTTTGAGAAATAGTGCCTAAAACAAAGGAGCAAATGATTCCTACAAAGGCGATACATCCTGCGGCTACAAAGTTTATAACATAAACTGCAAAGGTGGTACCGCTGAGTGAACGAAGATGTGTTGAATCAAGTATTCCTTTGCGCGCTTGCGCGTACGAGAGCCACATAAAAATAGTGAACAATATGTTTAAAACAGGAAGGCCACCTACAAATAGACTAAATAGGCAAGAAGCCGACATTAAAATACACATTACTACAAACAAGCTATCTGTAATTGCAGCACTTACCTTATCAGCCGCAGGGTTAAGGCTAATTGCTACGGGTAGCGGGTTGGGTTCACAGTTGGGACAAACTTTTAAACTGTCTTCATATTCGAAACCACAATTATTACATTTCATATCAATTCCCCCAGTATTTGATTTATATTATTAATTATACAATAAACTTGACGTAAATTCAACACTTTTAAGCACTTGAAAGTAAATATGTTAGGTTATATAATATAAGCAAAGGTGTGTGATAACTATGACAGTGAAAGAACTTATTAAAAAAAGGCGAACTATTAGAAAATTTGAAAACAAACCAATTTCTAACGCTCAGCTTACTACATATATAGAAGCGGCAAGGCTATGCCCCAGTGCTGCAAATTTGCAACCGCTTAAGTATGCTATAGTATCTGATAAAGAAAATACAGATAAAGTTTTTTCTATGCTTAAATGGGCGGGCTATTTAAAGGGCGAATACACCCCGAAAGAAGATGAAAAGCCCACCGCCTACATAGTGGTTTGTGTTGACAATAATATCAGTAAAGCAAATTATGATATGGATACAGGCGCCGCGGTAGAAAACATTATTCTATCCGCTTTGGAAGACGGCGTTGGTGCTTGCTGGTTGGCATCAGTCGAACGCCCCAAGCTTAAAAGAATGTTAAATTTGCCCGATAATTTTGAAATTTCTTGCGTTATAGCACTTGGATATCCTAAGGAAAACCCCACAGAAATTGAGATGCAAAACGGAGATGTAAAGTACTTCTTGCAAGGCGACACATTAAATGTACCGAAGCGTTCTTTAAAAGAGATAATTATCAAGTCGGTGTAATCTAAACATAAAAAAACAATCCTCCTTTTTATGCGATTTGCATAAAAATGGCAATTTGTGTCGAAAAAAGGAATTTATTATTTGCAATACACAATATATTGTGGTACAATGTCACATAAGGGCGAAAATAAAATTCGGCTTAAAAAATATTTGGAGGCGTTTTCTTATGGAAAACAAATTGGTTTACGGCATACACGATAAACCCAAATTCGGCGCAATGGTAGTTTTTGCTATTCAGCAATTACTTGCAATCCTTGCTGCAACGATTGCAGTTCCCGCAATCGTTGGTAATGGCATGAGTGCTTCTGCTGCCCTTTTCGGTGCGGGTGTTGGTACAATAGTTTATCAACTCTTCACTAAATTCCGCAGCCCCGTATTCTTGGGTTCTTCATTCGCATTTATCGGCTCTATGGTTGCTGCTTTTGCGGGCGCTACATCGGCTTCGCTAGGTTTCCTTGGTATAATCCTTGGTGCTGTTTTTGCAGGTCTTGTTTATGTAGTAATAGCTATTATTGTTAAGCTTGTAGGCGTTAAATGGATAAACAAGCTTATGCCAGCAGTTGTTATAGGACCTACAGTTGCTCTTATCGGTCTTTCTCTCGCAGGCGCTGCTATTAAGGACGTATTTTCATACGGTCCTCAGGACGGCAACGGCTCTTTCGTAATGAGCACTACCGCTTGGGTATCCTTTATCTGTGCTATGGTTACCTTGTTTGTAGTTACTCTTTGCTCTACATACGGTAAGAAGATGACCAAGCTCATCCCCTTTATTATCGGTATCCTTGCAGGTTATGCTGTAGGTATTATTTTCACAGGCATTGGTTATGCTACCGGCAACGATGCTCTTAAGATTGTAGACTTTGCTCCATTCCAAGCGCTTGTTGCTGATGGCGTTGGCGTAAAGACCTTTGTTGCTGTTCCACAATTCACTTTCCTTGAAGCTATTAAGGGTGTTAAAGAATTTAATCCTTCATACCTTGCTACTATCGCTGTAGCTTACGTTCCTGTTGCTTTGGTTGTATTTGCTGAGCATATCGCAGACCACAAGAATCTTTCTTCTATTATTGACACAGATCTTCTTGAAGATCCGGGGCTGCATCGCACACTTCTTGGTGACGGTGTAGGTTCGGCAGTAGGTGCTATCTTCGGCGGTTGCCCAAATACCACTTACGGTGAATCAGTTGGTTGTGTAGCTATTACTCGCAACGCTTCTGTTGCTACTATTACTACTACCGCTATTATGGCAGTTCTTATTTCATTCGTTTCACCCTTCGTTGCATTCCTTGATTCTATTCCAGGTTGCGTAATGGGTGGCGTTTGTATTACCCTTTATGGCTTTATCGCTGTTTCAGGTCTTAAGATGATTCAAAAGGTTGACCTTGAAGATAATGCTAATCTCTTTACCGTATCTTCTATCCTTATCCCCGGTATCGGCGGTATGGCTATGGCTATCGGTAAGGTTACGATTACTGCTATTGCAGGCTCACTCATTTTAGGCATCATCGCAAATATTGTTCTTCACGCTAAGAAGAAAAATCAGGAGTAATTTTAATGAAAACTTACGATAACGTAACAATTTTTAATCACCCGCTTATAAATCACAAGGTTGCAATTTTACGTAACGAAAAAACAAGCATGAAGGAATTCAGAGAATTGGTTGAAGAAATAACCACTCTTATGACCTTTGAAAGCTTGCGTGAGGGTGTTCCCACCGTTGAGTGTCAGGTTAAGACTCCGCTCGAAACCTGTACACAGCATATGGTTAAGGATAATTCTATTGTTATTGTTCCGATTCTTCGTGCAGGTCTTGGTATGGTAAACGGCGTTCATGTGCTCTTCCCATCCGCAAGGGTTGGTCATATAGGCCTTTGCCGTAACGAAGAAACCTTAGAGCCTATGGAATATTATTGCAAATTGCCTGACGGCATTGAAGATAAACTGGTTCTTGTAATAGATCCAATGCTGGCCACAGGTGGTAGCGCTTGCGATGCTATTACCCAGCTTAAAAAACGCGGTTGCAAAAATATTAAGTTTATGGCAGTAATCGGTGCACCCGAAGGTGTAAGCCGTGTTGCCGAAACTCATCCTGATGTTCATATATATGTTTCTACTTTGGATAGACAACTTAACGAAAACGGATATATCCTACCGGGTCTTGGCGATGCGGGTGACCGTTTATTCGGTACAAAATAGTATTTATATGTAAATTATAAAAAATAAAGAGCATGTCAAGCAATTATCTTTGTATGTTGCTTGGCAGCTCTTCTTTTTTGTGTGTAAATACTTTAACTATATCTTATTTAATCCTTGACAATTTAGCGCCAATTATTTATAATAATTGTATTGTTTCGGGAGCCTAGGCAAGATATAACGGTGCGCCCCGTTCGATAAGAAAATTGAATATTTGCGTTATACTCCAAATGGAGTTTGACATATATGGAGACGTATCGAAGTGGTCATAACGGACATGACTCGAAATCATGATGCCCCCTGAGGGACGAGGGTTCGAATCCCTCCGTCTCCGCCAAACAAACGGAAATTGTATCGTAAGGTATGGTTTCCGTTTGTTATTTAGTCAACACTTTTTGCATTTGTCATATATGAATTTCTATATTTGATAGGCGATGTTCCAAAAAATCTTTTAAAGGTTTTAGTGAAAAAAGGTGAATCATCGTAACCGCACATAATGCCTATTTGTTTTATAGAAAGGTCTGTAGAGCTTATAAGCTCTTTAGCGGAGGACATTCGCAAACTCAGGATATATTTTGTAGGCGGCATACCAAACTGTTCTTTGAAAAGAAAATTGTATCTTGAAACACTAAGGTGTTCCATCTCGGCAAGAGTGGCTATGCGGATATTATCGCTATAATTTGCACCTATATACTTTATAGAACGGGAAAGAGTTCCTTGCTTTTCGCCATCTTTTATAATACTTCTGGCAACCGTTATTAGCAAACCTTCCAAAAGCGATGATAATTCTCTCTCAAGGTGTATGTCTCGCCTTGAAAACGCATCAAATATAGTATAGAAGCGTTTATTTATATGGTTATTTAACCTTGTATCATAAACGGTTGGAAATGGATTTATAGAATATTCTTCTAAGCGAGAAGTTGCTTCGTTTCCGGTGAAATGAACCCAAAAATAGCTGATTTCTTCGGAACCAATATTTGTATATTTATAAGGTGTTCCGGGGGGCAATAAAACCATACTGCCGGATTTTATTATAATTTTTTGGTCCATGTAAAACATAGTCAATTGTCCTGAATTTACATAAATTAGCTGATAATCAAGCCTACCGACTTTATTATCGGTTGTGAATAGATAGTCGGACGCATAAAATCCTGCACAGTTTACAATTAACGGCCGCTCGTTAGATGCAATGTTGCTTTGATCGATCCCTTGTTTCGTTGGATCCAACGATGCATAAAAACTAAAAATCCCGGTCATATCTGTGCGAGAAATCACCTTTTCTGATGCTTTCGCAAATAAATCTTGTTTATTCATTTTAATTCACCAAAACAGTTAAATAATACAACTACGCAATTAAATAATCACTTGTTTTTTCCTTTTTATTATTGTATCATAAAGAAAAAGTCTAGTCAACAATACTTTATCTTACGGAGGAAAAATACAAAAATGAAGAAAAAAATAATTGTCATAGGATGCGGTTCAAGAGGAAAAACCTATACCGATATTATGAAATCAGATTTTAATGATGATTTTGAAGTAGCTGCTTGTGCAGAGCCGATAGATGATAGACGCAACTATATACAAAAAGAACACGATATTCCATCGGATTTGTGCTTCAAAAGCTGGGAGCCGATTTTTGAACGTGAAAAGTTTGCTGACCTTGTTATAATTGCAACTATGGACCGTGACCATTTTGCACCTGCTATGGCTGCAATTGAAAAGGGATATAATCTTTTACTCGAAAAGCCTATTGCAGCAACTCCCGAAGAATGTCGTATAATACAAAAAGCGGCAGAGGAAAAGGGCGTTTTTGTTCTTGTTTGTCATGTACTTCGTTATACACGCTTCTTTATGGCACTTAAGAGTATTATTGATAGCGGTGAAATAGGAAAGGTTATGAACATCCAAGCAATTGAATGTGTTGGTGATGTTCACCAAACCCATAGCTTTGTTAGGGGAAATTGGGGTAATAGCGAAAAAAGTTCTTGTATGATACTTCAAAAAACCTGTCATGATATGGATATTTTAGCTTGGCTCATTGGCAAAAAATGTACCGAAGTACATAGCTTTGGCTCACTTTCATACTTTACAAAAGAAAATGCACCGGAAGGCTCACCTGAATATTGTTATGAGGGTTGCCCGGTGGGTGATACTTGTCCTTACAACGCAGAAAAAGTATATGTTGATATGAAATACGGCGGAGAGGGTTGGCTTGATTTTGTTGCCACCGAAAAGGTATTCCCCACAAAAGAAGATTGTATGGAAGCTATCAAAAAAGCTCCTTACGGAAAATGTGTCTTTAAATGCGATAACAACGTTGTAGACCACCAAACTGTCAATTTGAAATTCGGCGATGATGTTTATGTTGATTTTGCAATGAGTGCATTTAACGAAGGTGGTAGAATGCTGCGAATTATGGGAACAAAGGGTGAAATAGACGCCAAAATGAATGGCGACCAAATTTCAATTTATAGTTTCTTAACTCGTGAAACTCGAACCTTTGATTTTGATTCTGCAGCAGCGAGCGAAGCCATTACAGGCGGCCACGGTGGCGGTGATACAGGAATTATTCACGCGCTTCGCGACCTTATGAACGGAAAAGTAAGCAACTCTATATGCGGAATCGGTGAATCTTGCGATAATCATATGATATCTTTTGCAGCGGAAGAATCAAGACTTACAGGTAAAGTAATAAACCTAAGAGAATTTGAAGAGGCTTTTAACAGATGATAAATAATGAACTTTATTATATAGCAAAAGAGGCGATTGAAGCATTTTCGCGAATAGGCGAGATTGAAGATATCAAGCCTTGGGGAAATGGACATATCAACGATACGTTTTTAATTTCTACTGCCAACAAAAAGTACATATTACAAAAAGTTAATGACAGTATTTTCCGTGAGCCTTATAAAATGATGGAAAACATTGATAAGGTAACAACGCATATACGCAAAAAGGCAGTTAAAGACCCTGAAAGAGCAACCCTTAACGTTATAAAAACAAATAACGATGAGCTTTTGTTTAGGGACTCCAAAAATGCGTATTGGAGAATGTACGATTTTCTTAATGATACGGTTGCGCGCGATAGGGTTGAGAGCGCAAACGATTTTTACATTTGCGCAAAGGCTTTCGGCCAATTTCAAAATAGCCTTTCTGATTTTCCGGCTAAAGAACTTCATGAAGTTATTAAGGACTTCCATAATACCCCAAAAAGATTTGAAAATTTTGCTTTGGCGGTTGAAAAGGATATTGTGGGCAGGGCAGCGCTTGTAAAGGATGAAATAGAGTTTGTAACATCGCGCCGCGAATTTTGCAATATATTAGAAAATGCAAGAATGAACGGCAGTCTTCCTACAAGAGTAACCCATAATGACACCAAACTTAATAACATTTTGTTTGATGCTAATGATGGTCACGCTGTTGCAGTAATTGATCTTGATACCGTAATGCCCGGCTATTCGGTTAACGATTTTGGCGATTCCATACGCTTTGGCGCAAATACAGCGGCTGAAGATGAAACTGACCTTTCAAAAATTTCATTAGACCTTGAACTATTTACTGCATTCGCAAAAGGCTTTATAGAAGGCTGCGAAGGAAAGCTCACCGATACCGAAATAGAGCTTTTACCGGTTGGCGCTATGATGATGACGCTTGAATGCGGAATGAGATTTTTGGCTGACCATCTTGAAGGGGATGTGTATTTTAAAATCCACCGTGAAGGTCATAATCTTGACCGCGCAAGAAATCAGTTCGCACTTTTTGCCGATATGGAGAAAAAACGCGACCAAATGGATGCAATAATACGCGATATTGTTGCAGGAAAGATTTAAGAAATTTTACATATTATTTAGATAAAAGGGAAAAGCAAATAGAAAAGAAACCAAGAAAAGTCACACGCCGGTGTGACTTTTTTTGGTGTAAGTATTCATAACTTACCTGCGGCGCGAGGTAGAGATTATAAAAAAGAAGAACCTCAACCACGCGAATTGCGTGTCGAGGCTCTCGATTGGTGCACCTAACAGGAATCGAACCTGCACTTTCTTGCGAAAATATGGACCTGAACCATACGCGTCTGCCAGTTCCGCCATAGGTGCATTTTAATTTACTTCACCTAATAAATATGTGATATGTAAGGGCATAAAGCCCTAATAAATCACCTAATGATTATATCTTAAAATGCTATACTTGTCAAGCCATGTCTTTATCAGCCTTTTTGCTTTTTACACTTTCCCACTGCGCGTTTTTCGAGTGCTTATTTTGACGGTCGGTCTCAATGATTTTGCTGTTATAACCTTGTGCGATAGCGGGGTATTGGTTTTCAGTATCGCAGGTTGGCTGAATTTCATAAGTGCCGTATTCATTGACTAAATCAAACACGTTTTTACCCTCTTCGGTAGGCTTTAAGGGCGAATTTGGGGTGCGGTCAGGTGTTTCGGGGAATTTTGGGTCTTTTTTCATATAAATTTTCTCCTTAAAATTGACATAACTTTTTATTTGTGGTATACTTTATGGGTATTATTTTGCCCTTTGGAGGAGAAAAAATGCTTGATATTAAATTTATTTGTGATAATCCTCAATTAGTTAAGGATAACATTGTAAAAAAATTCAAAGAATCAAAGCTTCCCTTGGTTGATGAGGTTATTGAGCTTTATGGCCAAAAGCGTGATGCTATTAATAAGGCAAGTGAATTACGTGCTAACCGTAATAAAATAAGCAAGCAAATAGGTATGCTGATGGGTCAAGGCAAGCGCGAAGAAGCTGAAGAAATGAAAAAGCTTGTAAGCGCTCAGGCAGATGAACTTAAGGCTTTAGAAGAATTAGAAAATACACTTAGCAAAAAAGTTTTGGAAATTCAAATGAAGATTCCGAACATTGTTGATGATAGTGTGCCTGTTGGTCGTGATGACAGCGAAAATGTTGAAGTGAATCAGTACGGCGAAAAAACAAATCCTGATTTTGAAATTCCTTACCACACCGATATTATGGCGGCTTTCAACGGTATTGATAAGGAAGCGGCAGGTAAGGTTGCAGGCGAAGGCTCTTACTACCTTATGGGCGATATTGCAAGACTTCATTCTGCGGTTCTTTCTTATGCACGCGACTTTATGATCGATAAGGGCTTTACCTATTGCATACCGCCCTTTATGATTAGAAGTAATGTTGTGACCGGCGTTATGAGCTTTGAAGAAATGGACGCTATGATGTATAAAATAGAGGGTGAAGACCTTTATTTAATCGGTACATCCGAGCATTCTATGATAGGTAAATTTATTGATACTATTACCCCTGAAGAAAAGCTTCCGTTAACCCTTACAAGCTATTCACCCTGTTTCCGTAAAGAAAAGGGCGCTCACGGTATCGAAGAACGCGGTATCTACCGTATTCACCAGTTTGAGAAGCAGGAAATGATAGTTATCTGTAAACCGGAAGAAAGTATGGATTGGTTTAACAAAATGTGGAGCTATTCTGTTGAGTTGTTCCAAAGTTTAGATATTCCCGTTCGTACACTTGAATGCTGTACAGGTGACTTGGCTGACTTAAAGGTTAAGTCTTACGATGTTGAAGCTTGGAGTCCCAAGCAACAAAAGTATTTTGAAGTTTGCTCTTGCTCTAATTTGGGTGATGCGCAGGCTCGCCGTTTAGGTATTCGCGTAAAGGGTGAAGATGGAAAAAAATATTTGGCTCATACCCTTAATAATACTGTTGTTGCTCCACCAAGAATGCTTATTGCATTCCTTGAAAACAATCTTAGGTTCGACGGTGAAAAGTATTCGATAAAAATTCCTGAAGCTTTAAGACCGTATATGGGCGGCAAGGAAATTATTGAAAGTAAGTAAATTAAATCTCCGCTTTTGTGGCACCCTCCGTAAGGAAGGTGCCACAGTTATATTCGCTAAAGGCGAGTGATATTGCTTCGCAGTTATATTTGGGCTATGCCCAAGTTATATTCGCTTCGCGAGTTTTGAAGGCGAATATAATATCACGAAAACAGATAGGTTTTCATATCACTTTGCAAAAAGGCAAAATATCACTGTGAGACTTGTCTCACAATATCACTTATTATTCTTATCTTTGAGATAGGTTGATTTTAAAGTGTGTAACCCACTATGACACTTTCAGACCGAAAGTGTCAATTTTTATATAAAAAGAAAGTAGGGAGATTTTTATTTTACAACAAAATAATGTGAAAGTTTCGCGCGTATATAGAGTGAAATATAAGGCGTAGGATTCCTATAATTTTAAAATAAAAGTTGCAACCTTTTTAGAATTATAGTATTATTAAATATATTATTTATATTACTTTGGAGTATATTTATGACTGAAAAAGAATTTGAAAGATTGCTCTTATATGTTCAAAAACCGGGTAGATATTCGGGTGGAGAGATAAATAGTGTTATAAAGGATAAAGAAAAAGTAGATGTACGCTTTGCGTTCTGCTTTCCTGATACTTATGAGATAGGTATGTCGCACCTAGGTATGAAAATACTTTATTCACAGTTTAACTCGCGCGAGGATATTTGGTGCGAGCGTGTTTTTGCACCCTGGACTGATTTTGAAGAAAAAATGCGTGAACATAATATCCCGCTTTTTGCACTTGAAAGCCGTGATGCTATAAAGGATTTTGATTTTATAGGCTTTACGCTTCAGTATGAAATGAGCTATACTAACGTACTTAATATGCTTGACCTGGCAGGCTTACCGCTTAAAGCGTGTGACCGCGATGAGAAATACCCCTTAGTAGTAGCGGGAGGACCTTGTGTATGTAATGCTGAACCGCTTGCCGATTTTATTGATATTTTCTTTTTAGGCGAAGGGGAAGAGGTCGATTTAGAGGTTATTGACCTTTATAAAGAACACAAGAAAAAAGGCTTTAATAAGGCGGAGTTTTTGAAAGAAGCCGCTAAAATTGAAGGCGTTTATGTACCTTCGCTCTATGAAGTAGAGTATTTAGAAGACGGAAAAATTAAAGCCGTAACACCTAAGGGTGATGAGCCTAAAACTATTAAAAAACGTATTATAAAGGATATGGATACCGCATTTTATCCCGATAATTTTGTGGTGCCGTTTATACAAATTGTTCACGACCGCGCCGTACAAGAAGTTTTTCGCGGTTGTATTCGTGGTTGCCGTTTCTGTCAGGCAGGCTTTATTTACCGCCCTGTTCGTGAAAAGAGCTGTGAAGTGGTAAATTACCAAGCAAAATGTCTTTGTGAAAATACCGGCTATGATGAAATTTCACTTTCCTCACTTAGCACAAGTGATTACCGCGAGTTAGAGCCGCTACTTAACAATATGCTTGAGTGGACACAAGAAAATCATATAAGTCTTGCGTTGCCATCACTTAGAATAGATAATTTTTCAGAGGAACTTTTGGAAAAAATTGCGCATGTTCGCAAGAGTGGTCTTACCTTTGCACCTGAAGCGGGTACACAGCGCCTTCGTGATGTTATAAATAAAAATGTCACTGAAGAAGAGATTTTAGAAACCTGTAAAACTGCATTCGCGGGCGGATATACTGCTGTTAAGCTTTACTTTATGATGGGTTTACCTACTGAAACAGATGAAGATTTAAAGGGTATTGCAGAGCTTGGACAAAAAATTGTTGATATGTATTATTCAATGCCTAATAAACCTAAGGGCAAATCGGTTTCGGTTTCTATGAGTGTTGCCGTTTTTGTACCAAAGCCGTTTACTCCGTTCCAGTTTGAACCACAAATTACTAAGAAAGAAATGGAACGTAAGCAAAATTACCTTAAATCCTGCATAACTACCCGTAAAATCGACCTTAGTATGCACGATAGCTCTACAAGTTTTCTTGAAGCGGTATTTGCTAAGGGTGACAGGCGTTTAGGCGCAGTTTTGGAAAGCGCTTACAAAAAAGGTTGTAAGTTTGATAGCTGGACCGAATGCTTCCAAATAGAAAAATGGAATGAAGCTTTTAGTGAATGTGGTATAGACCCTGATTTTTATTCGCTTCGCACACGCGATTATGATGAAATTAATCCTTGGGACCACCTTGATTATGCGGTTTCGAAAGAATTTTTAATCAGAGAAAACAAGCTTGCGCATAAGGATGCTACAACACCTAACTGTCGTGAAAAGTGTTCTAATTGCGGTGCTAACTGCTATGGAAAGGGTGTTTGTTTTGAGAGACGTTAGAGTTTTTTATCGCAAAAAGGGTGCAATGAAGTTTGTGTCCCACCTTGATATGAACCGATTTATGACCCGACTTATAAACAAGGCTAAAATTCCGATTTGGTTTACTGAAGGCTTTAATCAGCACGCTTATTTTAATTTTGCCGTACCCTTAAGCCTTGGCTTTGAAGGACAATACGAAATTTTGGACTTAAGGATTATAAACCCCGATTATTCTAATGAACAGTTAGTGGCTGACCTTAATAAAGCAAGTATTCCCGATATTGAGTTTTTAGCTGCAAAAGAGCCTTTATTAAAGATGAAAGAAATCGTCTTTGCAGAGTTTAAACTAATCTTTGATGAACTAAATGCTTCGCTCAAAGAAAAAATAAGCGCCTTTTTTACAAAGGAGCAAATAATTACTCAAAAGACTACTAAAAAGGGCGGTACAAAGGATATAGATATAGCACCACTCATTAAAAAGTGGGGGCTAGAAGGGCACGAGCTAACCCTTATTTTAACTGCAGGTAACGAAAATAACCTCAACCCTAATTTAGTGCTTTCTACATTTTTTGAAAGTGAGAAAATAGAACCTTTAGATTATTCGGTTATTCGCACAATGATTTATGAAAAAAATTTACAGCCGTTAAAATAAAAAATGCCGCAGGCTATTAGCCTGCGACAACTTCTATATTTAAATTAATATGCTTTACCCCAATAGAGCATGTGTTTTGCTTTTTTGCCACAGCAAACACAGGTATCGCTCAACTGTTCTTCGCCCTCAAGCGGAATACAGCGCGAGGTTACGCCTGCTGTTTCTTTTAGCTTGTCTTCACATTCGCGGTCCCCACACCACATAGCACGGATAAAGCCGGGTTTATTTTCGGCAATATCGGTCATCTCTTCAAGAGTGTGTGCATCGTAGGTCATACTGTTGCGGCGCGCTAATGCCTTATTGTAAAGACCGTCCTGAACTGCCTTTAAAAGCTCAGGGATCTTGGTTTCTAACTCATCAAGGCTTACTACAACCTTTTCGCCGTTATCACGTCTTACAGCAACGCAAACATTGTTCTCAATATCCTTAGGACCAAGCTCAATTCTAAGCGGAACACCCTTCATTTCGTACTCAGCAAACTTCCAACCGGGTGACTGCTCACTGGCATCAATCTTAGCACGGCATACCTTGTTTATGTGCTCGTAAACTTCGTTAGCTTTTTCGAGCACGCCTTCCTTATGAGTTGCAATAGGAACAAGCACAGCTTGAATAGGAGCAATCATAGGAGGAAGAACTAAACCGTTATCGTCACCGTGGGTCATAATAACCGCACCAATAAGGCGTGTAGTAGTACCCCAAGAGGTTTGGAACGGATACTGTGGTTGATTGTTTTTATCGGTAAAGGTAATATCAAAAGCTCTTGCAAAGCCGTCGCCAAAGAAGTGGGAAGTACCGCTTTGTAAAGCCTTGCCATCGTGCATTAATGCTTCAATAGTGTATGTATCCTCAGCACCTGCAAAGCGCTCTTTAGCAGTTTTAACACCCTTTATAACCGGCATAGCAAGGTATTCTTCAGCAAATTTAGCATAAACATTAAGTTGTTGGATTGTTTCTTGCTGGGCCTCTTCCTTTGTTGCGTGAAGGGTATGACCTTCTTGCCATAAAAACTCACGCGAGCGCAAGAACGGGCGGGTGGTTTTCTCCCAACGAACAACGCTGCACCACTGATTATAAAGTTTTGGTAAATCACGATAAGAATGAACTATATTTTTGAAATGGTCACAAAATAAGGTTTCAGATGTAGGACGAACGCAAAGGCGCTCTTCTAATGCTTCTTCACCACCGTGGGTAACCCAAGCAACCTCAGGCGCAAAACCTTCAACGTGGTCCTTTTCCTTTTGTAAAAGGCTTTCGGGAATGAACATCGGCATATATACATTTTCGTGACCCTTTTCTTTGAAAAGAGCATCCATATTCTTTTGAATATTTTCCCAAATGGCATATCCATACGGGCGAATAATCATACAACCCTTAACGGAAGCGTAGTCGATAAGCTCTGCTTTGATGCATACATCGGTATACCATTTTGCAAAGTCTTCATTCATAGAAGTTATGGATTTTACTAATTTTTCCTTAGCCATAGCAACGGTGCAAAAAGCACCTACCTGCCTTTCTTTTTTATGCTTATAATAATAACTCTTTATATTATAAATTAATTAACATAATTTTGCAACCTTTTTTATATAATATAAAAAAAGTATTGACAAATGAAGAAAATCAACATATTATTTTATATAGAACCTGTCGTTTTTCGACAGATTATTTAGGAGGTTATTTATGATAGTAGATAAAATTAAATCAATTTTAGCAGAGCAACTTGATGTTGATGTAGAAGAATTAACTCTTGAAACCGATATTGCTAAAGATTTAAATGCTGATAGCTTAGACGTTGTTGAAATTTTAATGTCACTTGAAGATGAATTCAGTGTAGAAATTCCTGATGAAGAAATTGAAAACATAAAAACTATCGGCGATTTAGCTAAATATATTGAAAACAACCAGTAATAAACTTAGATCCCCTTAGGGCGTTGCTCTAAGGGGATTTAAATATTTCGTATACACTATACCATTTTTCTTTAATTTAGCAACGCATATACTTGAAAAAATGCTATTGATATAGTAAAATATAAATATATTTTTCAAGGAGAAAGCAAATGAAAATTAAAGAAATTGCAAAAAAGGCTTTTAAAACTTTGAAACCTTTTATTTCCCCCGTTGTTAATTTTTTTAATATACAAGAAGCACCCACAAAAACTATATTTACAAAATTAAATTTGGCAGAAATATTAATTTCTATTTTACCTTTAGCTATTTTTGGTTCACTTATTTTTGGGTTTAAAGCGGTGCTTATACTCTTGATATCAGTAATATCATCTATAGGCTTTGACTTTCTATGGAACCTTATTGTAAAAAAAGAAAAAACGATAGATTACTTTACCGTTGTTATTGGTCTTTTGGTTGGCTTAACCCTTAGCAGCAGTCTTAATATTTTGCTAGTGATAGCACTTAATGTTATATTAACCCTTTTAAGAAAAACGCTATTTAAAAATAACGGTATAAGATTTACCACCTGCTTGTTGCTTTCACGCTTTATATTAGAAGTTGTTTTTTATAAAGCTTTTACAAGCTATGCTATGCCGTTCATTGGCGGTGCAGGAAGATTGCCTATAGCTTCATTCTTTTTTACTTATTCGTATGTAGAACCTGCTAAATATTTGTTTTTTGGAATACATAGTGGTAATATAGGTGATACATCTATACTTTTAGTGCTTTTGGGCGGAATATTTTTGCTTCTGCGCGGGTTTATAAATCCTATAATACCTGTAAGCTTTATACTTTCTTCTTCAGTTTTATCGATTATATTCGGTCAAAATTTAGCAATATCCATTTTAGGAGGCGGTATTTTCTTTGCGGCTTTCTTTTTAACAATGGATTACAGCTTTATCCCATCTTCACGCATAAAGAAAATTTTGTACGGTATAGCTTGCGCTGTTTTAACCTTTATTTTGCGTGCTATTTTGAAGACCGAGGGTGTTTATTTAGCAGTTCTTATTGCCGATATACTTTTTATATTTGTAACAAGAAAGAATATTAAAGCGTTTATAAGGTTTATTAAAAAGCCCGATTTTAAATTGCTTTTAAATAAGCTTAAAACGGCATTTTCGGTATAAATATTTTATTGTGCGGAAAATTATTAGTAAGTTTTAGTTAGGAAAAGGTGAATTTTTTGAGAAGTAGTGGAATTTTAATGCCAATATTTTCATTGCCGTCAAAAGGCGGTATAGGAACACTTGGCAAAGAGGCATACCGTTTTGTTGATTTTTTAGAAAACGCGAAGCAAACCTGGTGGCAAATATTGCCCCTTAACCCCACAAATTACGGCGATTCGCCCTATCAGTCGTTTTCGTCTTATGCAGGCAATCCGTATTTTATAGACCCCGAGCTTTTAATAGTAGGTGGTTTTTTAACTAAGGAAGAGTTTGATAGCTTTGACTTTGGCGATGAATATGATAGCATAGATTACGGAAAACTTTATGAAAACCGAATAGATATGCTAAAGCTTGCGTTTGCTCGGTTTAAAGTGGATGATAGATATGAGGCGTTTTTAGAAGAAAATAGCTTTTGGCTACCTGAATATGCGCTTTTTATGGCACTTAAAAATGCGAACGGTGATGCGGCTTGGGAAAATTGGGACGAACCGCTTAGAAAGCGTGACCCGAAAGCACTTGCAAAAGCTAAAACAAAGTACGCGGATGCAATTGAATTTTATTGCTTTGTGCAGTATATGTTTTCTTTGCAGTGGAAGGCGCTAAAAAAATACGCTAACGAAAAGGGTATAAAAATAATCGGTGACATACCGATTTATGTTGCTTGTGATTCGGTTGATGTGTGGAGCGAGCCTTCACAGTTTCAGTTAGATGAAGATCTAAAGCCTACGGCTGTTGCAGGTTGCCCGCCCGATGTTTTTTCACAAGATGGTCAGTTATGGGGCAACCCACTTTATAACTGGTCGCTTATGAAGGATGAAAACTTCGCTTGGTGGAAAAAACGTATTAAATATGTTTTATCTCTTTACGACTGCGTTCGCATCGACCATTTTAGAGGCTTTGAATCGTATTATTCTATACCCTATGGGGCTAAAGACGCGAAAAAGGGAAAATGGCTTAAGGGACCGAATATCGCGCTTTTTAAAGCACTTGAAGATGAGCTTGGCAAAGATTTACCCATTATAGCTGAAGATTTGGGCTTTTTAACACCTGCGGTTTTAAAAATGCTTAAAAAATCGGGATACCCCGGTATGAAGGTTTTACAGTTTGCTTTTGGCGCGGATGCTGAAAGTGAATATTTGCCTCACAACTTTGTTAAAAACTGCGTTGTTTATACCGGCACCCATGATAACGATACCATTATTGGTTGGGCGCAAAATAGCGAAAGGGAAGAAGTTGAGTTCGCCGAAAGGTATTTGGGTTGTAAGGGAACCGAGGGATTTAACTGGGCTATGATGAAGTCTGCGTTATCTTCGGTGGCGGATACTTGTATTTTAATGATGGCAGATTTAATAGGTAAGGGCAGCGAAGGCAGAATTAATACCCCTTCTACAGTAGGTAAAAACTGGAAGTGGCGAATTGAAGGCAGCAATATTAATGATTGGCTTGCAAAAATTATTGCCAAATATACCGAAACCTATGGAAGAGTTCCTAAAACAAAGAACAAAAAAACGGAGTAGCAATTGCTACTCCGTTAAAGTTTACAAACTATTTTTGAGGGTATCTTTCTTTACTGTCGGTTTGACCTAATAAATAATCTATACTTGTATTATAAAACTTAGCAAGTTTTATAAGAGTAATAGTTGGGATATCGTTTTCGCCGGTTTCGTATTTTGAATAACCTGTTTGTGACATACCGAGCATCTTTGCAATTTGGGTTTGATTTAAATCCTTATCTTCTCTCAAATTGCGGATTCTTTCATACATAAAATTACCTCCCAATAAGGATATAATAATTTTATGCTAATCTATTTTAGATTATTGACTTTTAATCTAAAATAGATTAAAATATTTTTGAGAGGTGGCTGTTGTGTGTGATTTTGAGTATGGTGTAGTGACCTGCGAATACTGTGCTAATTTTATAAGCAACGAAAACTTTGAGGTGAGTAACATATTTGAGTTAGCTTGGGGAATGTGTAAAAAGCATAGTGTAAAAAAACATTACGATGATAATATTTGTAATGATTTTGTTATTATATCGGGATATCATACGCCAAAATGGTACCCGAACAAAAAAACTGAGTAGCAATTGCTACTCAGTTTTAATTTTAGTCTAAAATATAAATTTCGGCTGTTCTAACACCAAATTTACGACATTCGCTTTCGGTATCGAAGAATAAATCTATACCTGTAGGATGTCTTTTTATGAATCCGCCTGTGTCTGCTGCAACAGCATAACCGTAAATGTACTTGCCGTCGCTTGTTTTAATAAACATTTTAGTACCGTAAGGTATAACCTTTGGGTTTACTGCAATGTAACCGGGTTGAGGCTTAACGCCTGTAGAACAACGGTTGCCTGTGTGGGTGTATGCGGTTGCACGAACCTTCATTTTAGATTTATAGCTAACCGGAACACCGTTTTTGTCGAGTTCAATCTCTTTTTTGGGAGAAAGTGTAGAAACATGACCCTTAGTAGAAACGGTAGTTGCCTTTTTGCCTACAGAAACCTTTTCTGATACCGGCTTTGAAACAACTTTATAGCTTTCTTCGGTTTCTACAGAAACGCCGTTTACAAATTTTTCTACTAAAGTAACCTTTTTAACGCCATCTTTTCCCTCGCGAGTAACCTTCTTTTCGCCATCCTTTAGTTTGGTGGTGAAAACTTTTTTGGTAGCGTGGGGAATAGATTCTGTTTTGGTAGATTTAACATAATCAATATTTGTGTAATCAATATAAGTGGTTTCGTTGATAACTGTATCAAGTTTTGGCTCAACAAAATCGTATTTATCGGGGGTGAAGCCTGCTTCTTTTAAAGCTGATTTAACAGTACCGCCAAAAAATGTGATTTCGTGTGTTATATCACCGCAGGTAATATAAACGGGGTAACCGTAAGAAATTTTTACCGAAGTCATTTTATCATTAGTTTCGGTTTCGGTAACTTCAAAATCACGGGAAGTAAGTTGAGCAGTTTCCATAGCTAATGCTATGTTGTTATCAAGCGAACGAACTGTGTATGTTTTTTTACCATCAAATATTTTAATTGTGTGGATTGAGCAGTTTAGTAAAGTAGCACTTGCGATAGCAGAGGCGGTTAAAACAGCCACAATGCCTAAACGCACACGTCTGCTTTTAATTAAAGCCGACAGCTTACCCTTTATTCTTTCTATCATCCAATAACTCCTTTAATTTAGGCCAAATTGAAATGGATTTTTAGCCCTTATTTTCAAAGCAAGTGGTATTATACAGCTTTTTTTTGTAAGTGTCAATCTAAAAAAGTAGTCGATTTTTGGTTATTTTGCCCAAAAAATCACTTTAGTGCAGAAAATTGTTACAAGTTTGTAACCTTTTAAAGCTGTATTTTTGACAGTTTTTGTCACTAAAGTTGTGCATTTATACAAAAATGTGCATATATAAGTTAAAAAAAGGCAATAGGAGCTTTTAAACACTATAAATTGCGGTATTTTTTGACTAAAGATTTTTATGCACAAAATATTGTATATAACCACTCTTTACAATTTTTTTTTATTATGATAATATATATTATATGTATATATTTTAAAAATATGTTTTGGAGTTTTTATGGATAAGTTTAAGGCAGTACTTATGGATGAGGCGGCTATAAACCGCGCTTTAAAAAGAATTTCTCACGAAATACTTGAAAAAAACAATGGTTGTGACAATATATGTATCATAGGTGTTAAGCGCCGTGGTGTATCGCTTGCAGAAATCATAGCCGACAACATATATAATATAGAAGGTAAAAAAATACCTACCGCTGTTTTGGATATAACCTTTTACCGTGATGATGTAGATAAAGGTTATTTAGACCCTGTTATACAACCGTGTGATATACCTTTCTCTGTAGTGGGCAAAAATATTATATTGGTAGATGATGTTTTGTATACTGGTAGAACCGCAAGGGCTGCTATGGAAGCTATAATGAAGTTTGGAAGAGCAGCTTCAATTCAGTTTGCGGTGCTTGTTGATAGGGGACACAGGGAGCTTCCTATACGCGGTGACTTTGTAGGCAAAAATGTGCCTACATCTAAAAATGAGTTTATAAAAGTAAAAATTCCACCGTACGATAATGAATGTACAGTGGAAATTTACGAAAAAAGCTTAATTAAGGAATAACAATACTTCCTGCGACATTAAACAAATAATCGCGTGATTTTAAGATATCAGCCAACTCAAAACTATTGGTTGGTATGGTTTTAGTAATAATACCCCCAAGGCCCTGATGGGTGTCGTAGTGAAAATCCGTACCGCAGGTTGTAATGAAGTGAGGATGCTCTTTTGCGTATATTAGAGCATCGCCAATTCTTGGGTTGTGCCCCAGGTGCATATTAAAGGTTTCAATGCCGTCAAGATACTTGGGGTCATAGCGCACCATACCATCTCTAAAGGGATGTGCTTGTAAAATTACATTTTTATCGTTTTTAAACTCCTTATAAAAGGTTGCGCAATCGGTGAAGCTAAGGTCAAACATAAGGTCTATATCATCTTCACCAAAGCCGTACACTAAATAGTCGTTAGCGTTTTGGGGGAAGCGTATTTCCATACCCAAAATAACCTTTAACCCGTGCTTTTTTCCTGCTTCACAAGAAGCAAAAAAATCAGATAAAAAACGTTTTTTTACAGTTTCCTTACTGTCGCCCGCAAAAACGCCATTAGAAAAGTGATTGGTAATGGCGATCGCTGAAAATCCAATTTCGGCATATTTTCTTATAACA
Source organism: Acutalibacteraceae bacterium (assembly GCA_045605125.1). GTDB lineage: Bacteria > Bacillota > Clostridia > Oscillospirales > Acutalibacteraceae > UBA737. The sequence continues at coordinate 57,636 of JAZUPK010000008.1, forward strand.
TCTTCGGGTTTTAATCTTGCACACGGACTCATAGGGCTTGTATGAGCGTGGGTTTCTATTTTATATTTGTAGTCTTTTATATTCATAAATTGCGCTCCCAAAACTTATATATAATATCATAGTACGAAATACTTTAAATGTCAATTAAACTTACTTGAAAATCTTTTAAAATAATATATAATATGGAGGTAAAAATAGTGGCTTTTTTGGGCGAATTATTTTCCGGTCTTTTTGCAAACTTTTTTATTAAGTCGATTATAAGACTTACATTATCTGTTGTAGTGGGTGTGCTTATTGGTAGTGAACGAGCAAAGCATGGCCGTGCAGCCGGTATGAGAACTCACGCTTTGGTGGCGCTCGGTGCCTGCCTTACTTCGCTTATGAGTATTTATGTAAGCGATATTTTAGGTACTGGCGGCGATGTTATGCGTATTTCGGCGCAGGTAATATCGGGCATAGGTTTTTTAGGCGCGGGTATGATTATTATAAAAAATAATGATATTATAACCGGTCTTACCACTGCGGCGGGCGTTTGGACTACAGGTATTATAGGTATTGCAATCGGTTACGGATTTTATTTAGGTGCAATTGTTACTACCGTACTTTTTCTTATTTCGATTATAATATTTACAAGATTTGAAAAACAAAAAAGATCTACGGAAATTGTTTATGTTGAGCTTGACAATCTATACAAAACCAACCAGACTATGGATAAAATCTCAAAAAAGATAAATAGCGAAATTACCTTTTCGGTTATCCCACCAAAAAGCGGAACACAGGGTGATTTAGGACTAATAATTACAATTTCCAATCAAATTAAATTTGATATAAACTGCTTGTGCGAAATTGAGCATGTAGTCTTTGTAGTTGAAGAATAATTTAATAGGTTATTTTAAAATCTGCTTCTGAGCTTTTTCAGGGCAGATTTTTCTATTCTTGATACATAGCTTCGCGAAATATTAAGCTTTACAGCTATTTCGCGTTGGGTAAGTTCTGGAATACCGCCTAGGCCATATCGTAAGGTTATAATTTCGAGCTCTCGTGGGTCTAGGGTATTGTTTATTATGCTTTTTAATTTTTCCAGCTTCATTTTAGTGTCAAGTTCTTCTACGATATCGGTTTTATCGGCAATGGCATCAATTAAGGTTAAGGTGTTGCCATCCTTATCGCTATCTATAGGGTCATTTATGTATACGTCCTGTGCGGATTTTTTCTGATTTCTGAAATACATTAAAATCTCGTTTTCAATACAGCGTGATGCATAGGTTGCAAGTCGAATATTTTTATCTGATTTGAAGGTTGAAACGGCTTTTATAAGACCTATTGTGCCAATGGATATTAAATCATCTTGATTAGAGCTTGCTGCATAGTATTTTTTAACGATATGCGCTACAAGTCGTAAATTATGCTCTATTAGTGTATTACGTGCAGTAAGGTCGCCTTTTTGAGCTTTCAATAGAAGTTCGCTTTCGCGTTTACTTGACAAGGGGGCGGGAAACGATCCGGCGCCTGTTACATGAAGCGCAAAATAGTAGATATTAGTGATCAATTGTAAAATAAGATTTAACAAAATAAGCCCTCCAAAATGTTGTACAAAATATTATATGTGTAAAAGGGCTTGTCGCATAACGGTAAAAATTTCTTATTTACTTTTATATTAGCGGATGGTATAATACTACGTGAACAAATGTTTGGAAAGAGGCGGGATTATTGGCAGACAGGATTATATTACATTGTGACCTTAATAATTTTTTTGCGTCTGTATCACTATTATTTAATCCTACTCTTTGTGATATGCCTGTTGCGGTTTGTGGCGACAAGGAGAACCGTCACGGTATAGTGCTTGCTAAAAATGAGCTTGCTAAAAGGTTTAATGTAAAAACGGCCGAGCCTATTTTTGAAGCCAAGCGTAAATGCAAAGACCTTGTTATTTTACCGCCTATATATAATGAATATGAAAAGTATTCCAAAAAAGCGCAGGAAATATACTCACGCTATACCGATTTGGTGGAACCCTTTGGTATAGACGAATGTTGGCTTGTTGTTACGGGTAGCACGCTTCTTTTTGGAACAGGGGAAGAGATTGCTCACAAAATACGAAAGGACATTAAGCGAGAACTGGGACTTACAATTTCGGTTGGGGTAAGCTTTAATAAAGTGTTTGCAAAGCTTGGGTCCGACCTTAAAAAACCTGATGCCGTAACTGTTATCGATAGGGGTAACTTTAAAGAAAAGCTTTGGGACCTTCCTATTGATACACTTTTGTTCGTTGGCAAAAACACTGCTTCAAGACTTAATTCAATAGGAATTAAAAGTATAGGTGATATTACCCTTTGTGATGATATTACCCTTAAAAGACTTTTGGGCAAAAACGGTGTTGATATAAAGAATTATGCGTTGGGAGGAGACACCTCGCCTGTAGTACCTATAACTAAGGACAGCAAGCCCAAAAGCGTTGGAAAATCGATAACCTGCGGTAAAGATTTTACTAATAATGATGAGGTTTGGCAAGCTTTCTTAAGCTTTGCCGAAACTATAAGCACCACTCTAAGAGAGCATAATTTATACGCAAGTGGTGTGCAGGTGCATATCCGTACTTCTTCTCTTGCGGTAAAAGAATTTAGCTTTACTGATAAAACCGCTACAAACTCCGCTTTGGTATTGGCACGGCGTGGGTTTGATTTGTTTTGTAAAAATTATAGCTTTCAAGAGCCTTTACGCTCGGTAGGATTAAGGGCAATAGGGCTTAAAGAAAGCGCGGATGCAGTCCAGCAAGACCTCTTTGGCGAATGTGAAAATGAAGCTTATAACGATATGGTTGAAGATTCTATATATAAGGTAAGGCAAAAATTTGGCTCGGGTTCTATAAAAAGGGGAAGAATACTGTAGACTTTTTAATAAAAATGTCGTATACTATGTATAAGCTTAAAATCAAAGCACTTTTTAGGAGAATATTATGCGTTATACTAATGATTTTGATAATAATGATACTATAGATTTATATAGCAAAAGTACGTTTGAAGATATTTCATCTTCTAGTAAAAAGCGCCGCAAGCACAAGCGTAAAACCAAAAAGAAATTTACGGTTATTATTGCAACGGTTTGTATTATATTGTCGGCTTTAATTCTGCTTGTAGGAAGCGGTTATTTTTACGCTTTTTCTGTACTGGATAATGTAGAGCGTATCCCACTTGAAACTGAAGATCTAACTGAGCTTAATATTGAAACCAGCACCTACGCTTCGGTTAAAAATATCGCTCTTTTAGGTATTGACTCGCGCAAAGATAACGATTCAGGTCGTTCGGATGCGGTTCTTGTTTTAACAATAGATAAAAAGAATAATAAAATTAAGCTTACATCCATCGCGCGAGATACTTGTGTTCAGATTGACGGCAAAGGAAGGGACAAGCTTACCCATGCTTACGCTTTCGGTAAATCAACCTTAGCGGTTAAAACCCTTAATAAAAACTTCGGGCTCGAAATTACCGATTATGTAACCATAAACTTTTATGAGTTTTCCCGCATAATCGACTATATAGGTGGGGTTGAAATCGATGTAAACCAAAAGGAAAAGGACCACCTTAATAGCTACATTATACCAAAGCTAAAAAAACAAACAGATATTAAATGTGACAATATTTCCAAAACAGGTAAGCAACGCCTTACAGGTGCACAAGCCCTCTGTTATTCTAGAATTAGAAAAATTGATGGCGATATAGAGCGCGGCAACCGACAAAAAGAAGTGCTTGAAGCTATGTTCCAGCAGGTTAAGGATACAAGCATTACCAAGCTCCCATCAGTTGCTGAAATGGTGCTTTCGCAGTGCCAAACATCGCTTTCCACACAGGATATTATGAGCATGGGTCTTTGGGCAGTAGGTTCAAAACCGAGCATTGAAAATATGAGTGTACCCAACAAAGAGATTCCTTCTAAAGGACAAACCATTAATGGCTCGTGGCAGTATGTTTACGATTTAGATCTTGCCAGTAAGGAAATGGAAAAGTTTATTTTAGAAAACGCAGAAGAGTAAGAGAAAAGACTATCGCAATTAAAATTTGCGATAGTCTTTTATTTAATAAAATTTATAATTCTTTTTAAAAGAGAGAAAGCTCTTTTGAATAAATACCTTATAGGATAGCTTGCACGAAGGAAGAAAACGTAAAGCTTGTAGATAAGGCTCTTTTTACAGTCATAGTATTTACCATTTCGGTAAAAGCCTTTCATAACGCCTAAAATATCATCGGCGGGTATTCTGGTTTCATTAAAGTAAAGATTGTCCCCACGAAGAATGGGATTACCATTTTTTATTTTAACAATACGATGAAGTATAAGTTCGTTAGTGGTTACTTTGCGGTATAAAAGTACATCATTAACCATTAACTTTTGCGATATGGGAACAATTACGGCGCGGTCTTTGTTATCGCGAAAAAGGGGGAACATACTTTTGCCGGAAGTCATCCCTATAAGCTCGCCGTTTTCCTTTAAAACACCCTTTGCGACTTCAAAATTGTTGCTCATATAATTAAATCTGCCGATTTAAGGCTGTCAATAAATTTGTTTACGGTGTTCTCCAAAGCTTCCTGCGACTCAACTTCAAATTCTTCCTTAATTTTAGCAATGATTTGTGGAATGGTTATATCGTCCTTTAAAAGATTTAAAATAAAGGCACCGGTTTCATTGGTTTTAATAATACTTTGTTCACCATAGCCGTTATCAACAGGAACGGCAACAGTTTGTCCTGCGACTTCGCTTATAGCAAAGGTGCATTTAAGTTTCATAGGCTTCTCCTTTAAAAATTGTATTGTAAGCAGTTTTTGCTGCAGAAATATCGGTATTACATTTTATTACCCAGATATTAACCGATTTTAAAAGCGTATCTAAAAGTTCAAGCGTTTTTAAAGCGGCAGCAGGATTTTCAGGTATAAAAATTTGACTGAAAATTTTATTTAAAGAATCCTTTGAGGAAATTCTTTCGCAAGCGTTATATTCGCTTCTTTCTATAAAGCAAATATGCTTTATGGGGGTACGGGCATTTTTGCCCCAATGTTCTTTGCCACACCAAGGTGTTCCATAGCCATAAGGGATTTTATCTTCAAAACAGACAATAGGCTTATCGCCATTAATGATTTGTACTTTATCGCCCAAAAGCTTTTGCCATAAAAGAGTATGGGTGGATTTTCCGGTTCCGCTGAGAGCGGTAAAGGCAACTCCTACACCGTTTACTTCTATCAACGAAGCATGCAGAAACATAGCATTGTGAAGAGGTAAAAATGATAACAACTTTGTATGAAATGCGGTAAGTTCAGCTTGAACTATACTGTTTGAGGCGGCAGTAATGGTGCGCGCTCTCGCTAGTTCATCCTCGGTTAATTCTATTTCAAACTGTGGTTTTTCAGTTGAGCTATAATCCTTCAAAAAAACTTGTGCAGCTGAAGATGGATTCTTAAAATCAACAACAAAATCTGCAATTTTGCAAACCATTTACTCACCATCCTTAATATATTACTATTATATAAAAAGTATTGTCAAATTGCAAGAAGTTTAATTAGATAGTTCGTATTAAAATAAAACAAGCAGCCGCTTGAATCAGCGACTGCTTGCATAAAGTTTTTAATTATAACTCCTTGCCTTAATGTTGGCAAAGAACCTTAATTAATACCACGGAGTCCAACCACTCATAGTGTCTTTGTTGGGATCCGATTCAGTAGAAGAACTGTCAGAGCTAGTATCACTATCGGTATCTTCACTGCTGTTGTTTTCTTCACTGCTGTCGGTAATATCGCTTGAACCATTGTCGGAAGATGTATTTGAGGAAGCATCTTCACTTTCGGTTGAAGAAGTATTACTTGAAGAATCATTGCTAGAAGCATCTTCGCTTGATGTATCTTCACTCGATACATCGTTACTTGAGGTATCTTCATCAGGAGTTTTATCTTTTTCAATCAAAATATAAACACCAGATTGCGTAAAGCCAACAGTAGCAGTACGAGCTTCCTTATCAATAGCTACAGAAAGCTTTTCGACACCTTTGTCTAACATATAGTAAGCTTCTACATTATTTATATCGTATTTTTTAGGAATATCTATAACTAGCCTTGCTGAATCTATTGGTTGTACGTCTCTACCACCGTTTTGGGCAGTAATTTCGTACATAGAATAGTATTTGGCAAAATCTCTTACATAGTGGCGCGCACGGTAATATTTCTTACTAAATATACCTAATTTCTTTGCACCAAACTCTGTGCCTTTTTCAAAAGCATTATTAGCTGCGATAAACTTAACGCCGTTAGCTGTAGCAAGAGTTTTAAAGGTAGCACTAGGTGCTTCCGAGGTATCTTCATCGGTAATACTAAGATCCGGAAGAATACCCTCTATCCCATTTTCTTCATCGCCTACAGTTCCAACATCCTCGCCCGGAGTGGGTGTTATATCATCATTTTGAACGTTGGGGTTGGGGTTTGCAGCGGGGACATTTATTTTTTCTTCAAATAAATAAGAAGGGAAGGTTGCAATAATTGATATCGCAAGAATTGCCAAAACTAAGCTTATTGAAACAATTATAATTGTTCTTTTCTTCATTAGTGTACCTACTTATTAGCTATTTGGGATAAGTGGTAGATCGTCGTTAACACCGGTGTCGTCACCAAGACCAACGTCGGCACTATCGGCACCGGGCACTTCACAAAGAAAAGCGAGAATTTCAATCTCTGGTTCTGTAAATAACTTTTTCATTTATATATACCTCTTAATTATTTAGTTAGCTTTAGGTGTAGTAACATATTTAACATCGTTAGCGATGGTAACAGTTTTGTTAGCATCGTTTGCTACGGAGAACGCAACACCGGTGTATGTTTTTCCTGCTTGAACATTTCTTAAGCGAATAGCATATTCTAAAATGCCATTTGCATCATCTTTCCACATATACTTTGTTTGCTTGAATCTATATACATTGATTTTGTCTTCACCAATTTTATAGGTAACGTGGGTAGCGTTCGGATTGTTTGCAAGTTTTGTAGTTACAGCATCATAAATAGCTCTAACAAACTCTTGAACAGTATAACCATTTTGAATATATAAGTTCTTTAATGCTAACCAATTACCTTCAAATATCAAAGTGCCGTGTTCAGTTGCATTGGCGTTAAGTGCAGAATAGTTACCAAATCTTAATTTCGTATTATCTTCAGGGTCATCAGAAACACCGAAGGTAGCTATGTCGTTTGCAGGGAGATCATAAGCCTTATATTCGTATGTACCTGTGGCGGTAGCTTTGAATGTACCATCAGTTTGCTTTTCAGCAAAGGAATATGTATCATTTCCGTTGTTAACGTAAACTGCGCCTTGGGGAACGAATTTCTTAGTTTCGTCGAAGTCTACAGCTACTTCTTGACCTGCAGCGGTTTCGTCTATATTGACAGTAGCAGCGATAACCTTGGTGAGCTCGAATATGCCATCAGCGGGAGCATCAACATTAAATAAAGTTGTGCCATTTTGAGCATATTTACCTACAACGTTGATAACAGGGTCCTCAAGGACAACAGTTTTATCTGCAGGTTCTGGAACGGTAACTTTGAATGTGATTTTACCGTTTGCGCCATTGGTTAAATCTATAAAGCGAACAGTAGTTACACCAGCTTCGGTTTTTTTGGTGTAGTTTTTGCCCTCACTTGCTTGTGGGAAACCTGTAACATTAATGTCATCTAATACGATATCATTGTTAGCTGTGATGATAACATCAGCGCCCTTAATTTCACCAAAGTTTGCAAACTTTACGGTGAAATATGTGATAATACCTGCATCTACAGCACTACCTTTGTTAGTTACGATTGTAACCTTTGCGGTTCCTTCTGCCGAAGAGCAGATAGTAGCTACGCTAAAGAGCATAACAACTGCCAAAAGAACGGCTAATAGTTTTTTCATTATAATTCCTCCTAAAAATAACATTTTGAAAATAAGCACAAATAACGCATATTTTACATTGTTACAATCATTATACTAAATAAATTTAAAAAAGTCAACTTTTTTGTGTTACATTTTATAGTGAAAATAACATAAATTTCTTGCTTTTTTTATTTAATATTATAAAAAGTAAAAAAACCTCGATGTTTTTAAACTTCGAAAATCTTTAGGGCTGCTATATGTAGCCTTTCGATATGTCTTTTACTGTAATTAAGAATTAGGCTGATCTCTTCCAGTGTACGACCGCATATATATTTCTCATATAAAACAAGCTTAAAGCGCTGGTCGCTCATTTTTTCAATGCTTTTTTCAATGGCGCGTCTTTTCAGTTCGCATTGCTTTATTTTTTTAAGGTACTGATTTTTCATAGAAGGATTTCTAAAAATCATTTCGTTAAGTATTCTGATTTCGTCGCCCTGCAAAAGATAAGAGTTTAGGTATTCTTTTTTCGCGTTCATCTTATTTCCCTTTCTTTACGATGGCGGTATACTGGCCGTAGCTATATCTGGTTTTGTGTTTTCGGTTGTATTCCTCTGTTTCGCGAACTCTTTTGTAAAGGGGGCTGTCAACTAACATTTTTTTGCGTACTCGTTCTTTCTGCCAGACTTTTTGACCTTTTTGTTTACATTCTTCCGAGCAATAGTACGCTTGGCCTTTTTTTAGCCTTGTGCCGCAATAATGGCAGTATTGAAGCTTCTTTTGCCGAAAGTTTTGCCCTTTACAAGCAGGACAAACGTTTATAACTTCATAAGGCACTGTTTCCAGACTATGTTTTTCGTACACCTTTAAAGCGTGCGAAAAGGTGTATCCGCAATCAATACAAAAATACATTTTTATTCACTTCCTAAAAATTTGTTTTCACTTTAAGAAAGTGTAAAAATGCGAATATGTAAATGCGAATAAAATTTTTTATAAATTAGTAATTTGATTTTGGAATTTACGTGCGGGCTCAGATTGATTATTTATATGTATTATAATATAATATTAAATATAGATTATTATATTAATTAAATATTATGATTTTGCCGAATCGAAAATAGCGCAAAACGCCATGTAAAACAAATAGAATTTTTCGAAAATGGTGAAAAATAGAATATTTAGGTAAAGTAAAAAGCGGAGTGTTTTCACTCCGCTTTTATGTTATTCTTCGATTGGTATTTCAATGTAAGAGTCTTCTAAAAATACGGTATTGATTGCAATTTTAGAAGTTGTTTGTTCGGAAAAAAGTCCCTTGTTATTGGTGTGTCGCACAAAAAGTGGGAATGCGGATGAAGAAATATCTATACGCAGTTTTTCACCCTTTTTAACGACAAAGGCATGCTCATCAAAGGAAAAGTCCATAGTGATTTCGCTATTAGGCAGATAGTTTTCACAAAAATTAGAAATTTGGTTTATGTCGTCGCGAAGACCATAGTCACCCTCTTTTTTGCAAAGGCTTAATCGCATATAAAAACAGGTGTCCTCACAACTTGATTGAACCTTTAATCTAGCCTTCATTTTACCCTTTACAAAGGTGTCTTTTTCAAAATTATCGGTATAAACAGTGATAATATCCTCTCGCAAATTGGGCGCATCTTGCCATTCGTTTCCGCCAAAGTTTGTCGATAAACCGCCCTTAAAGCTTGCAGGGTTTAAGGGGTCATATTTATAAGAGATAGTATTGTTACCTAAAATGATTTTTTGTTGTCTTTCGGGCTCAGCGAAATCATCGCAACACCATTTACTATCAAAAAGCTTATAATATGTAATCTTACCGGGTGTAAATGGCGGCTCACCTTTTCCACGAACATAGTCCATCCATTTAACAGGGTAATCTAAATACTCCCGGTCCATATTGCCATCTTCAAAGTTTATGGGCTCAAGCTCACCATGGCAGCCGTGGTTAAATGGGTGTATCGCTAATGCCGATTTTGCCTTGGTTTCATCATCAAGCTCGTTCCACATATCGAAAATACCGCCTGTGAAGATATCGTAAAAGGCAGTAACAAACAAAATAGGAATATTGGCATTGTTCACGACTCCCAGCTTTTTACCGTTTTGGTAGTCGTGATCCCAAAAAGCATCGTTTTTATTAGGGTGTTTTAATATTTCGTTAAAATTATCATCAATTTCGCCGAAAACAGTTTTAGAAAAATCTTTTAAAGGTAATATATTAAAGCTTTCGGTGGTGTAATTTTTATTTTTGATGCTTTTCTTTTTATACATATCAACATACCAACCGCCGTGAAGCCCCATTTTATAAAGACCATTACGGTAGTTGCCGTTATATTTTCCGGTTTCCATAACGCGTAATACAGCACCCTTTATGTCGTCGGCAAATGGCGCAGTCACAAAATGTACTGAAGCGGTATAGCTACTACCAAATAGGTATATTTCACCGTTATAAAAAGGTTGATGCCTTACCCAGTGCTGCAAAAACAGGCCGTCGGCGCGCTCGTTTAAGTAGGGTATGCAGTCACCGCTGCTTTTACCGCGACCTCTACAATGCTGGAATACAAGGGCATATCCGCTATTTATCCAAGCGGCATTATCGGTTAATATTCTTTTGCAAATTTCCTCTTCGTTTAAATTCTCATCATCATCAACATAAGGTGTGCGCATTATTACGGTTGGGAATATGCCGCTTTTTTGTGGTAAACAAATTATGGTAAATAAGTCCGCACTATTAAAGTTTAAATATTCAAAATAAACGTATTTTTGGCCTTTTTTGTTCATATAAACTTCCTCATTTTGATAGTATTTTATTGTGAAATAACTGCATTTTTCATAATAAAATTATTTTGTTCGCATGTTATACATTGAACTAGCAGCAATAATTAACAACGTGCATAATCGACTCATCATTTTGATGGTAGAAATATAGTGGTTCAACTAAATAACCTAAGCTGTTTGCAAGTTTATAAACCCGAAGAGCTGCCTCATAATCTTCTGCATAACGAATGTTCTCATCAAATAAGAAGTTATTATCAAAAGACGGTAATACGCGCGAATGAATATCAACCATACGGGATTTCCTATTAATGTATAAATTTTTTATATTCTTATAAAAAATATTAACACAAATCTAACACTATTTCAATAAAATTTTAGTGTAATTTATAAAGTACAATATGTTTATGGACAATATTAGGGATATGGCTTGAATTATGACAGCAAGCACGTGCTTGAAGGATATTTGAACAAGAATGGCGTTGTTTTTTCTAACCAAAAGGTTTCAGGCGTAAATTTAAAATTTGTATCTGATGAAACAAATCAACTTTACTATTGTGTGGACTCAATAAGGATATTTTATCATACACAAAGCGGTCGAAGATGCCATTTATTACATTAATTATGGTCGTCCCGTTCGCAAATTGAAGAGAAAACCGCCGGTCAAACACAGGTTTGAACCGGCGGTTTAAAATTGTTTCGTTTTTTTGCATAAAAATTATTGACTATTTAATTTTGTTTTGGTATAATGAGATTACTAGAAAAGTATCACCTGAACACTAAAGATAATTGCTTTCTAGGGTGAAAATCAAAATAAGCGAGGTAAAAACCAATGACTAAGGAAAAAAAATCTGTTGCGCATAGAGTGCTTACCATAGCGGGAACGGTACTATGTGTTATTTTAATACCGATGCTACTAATCAATATCACGCTTATCGCTAAGAGCTATATCAACAAAGACGAGGTGCCGAGCATCGCAGGTACGCTACCACTAATCGTACTTACCGATTCAATGCTTCCCGAAATTGAAAGCGGCGATTTGATTGTCTGCAAAACAGCCGAAGCTGAGGATATCAAAGTGAACGATGTTATTTCATTCTTTGATCCTGCAGGCAATGGTACAAGTATTGTTACTCACCGTGTTATTGAAATAGTTAAGGAAGATGGAAAGATTCTTTTCCGTACCCGTGGTGATAACAATAATACCGAAGATAAAGAACTTGTTCCGGCTAAAAACCTAGTTGGTATATATAAGGTTCGTATTGCAGGTGCCGGACATATTGCAATGTTTATGCAATCTCCTACCGGACTTATTATCTGTGTCGTACTTCCTATTATTCTTTTTGTCGGTTACGACATTATTCGCCGCCGTATCTACGAAAAGAATAACAAGCAAGATACTGATGCGCTCCTTGCAGAGCTTGAAGCATTGAAAGCTGAAAAAGCAGAAAAAGAAGACGCAACCATTGGTGCAGAAAACAATGAAAGCACCGAAAACTAATTATGTATATTCTTCCTTCGGAAGCCACGTCCGGGGATGATATATATTACCGCGGCATTGTCTGCGGTCGGGTAATTCATTTTGAATACCCGTTACACTATCTTTCCCGGAAGGGGAGGAAATATAGAACGGCTTAAAAGCCAATTATGAAAGGAGTTTTCCTACTATGAAAAAGAATACAATGATGAGAATCGCTTCCTGTCTTTTAGTAGCAGTTCTCTTAACCACATGCGCTATCTCCGGCACTTTCGCAAAGTACATCACAACCGCTGAAGGCAACGACACTGCTCGTGTTGCTAAATTTGGCGTAGTTCTTACTGCTGAATCAAACATCTTTGCTCCTTCATATGCTAAAGATGGTTCTGGCGATAACACAGGCTTATCTGTTTTGGCTGACGATACTGCAGACGTTGTTGCTCCTGGTACAGCTGGCGAAATGACTTCTTTCACCATCGCTGGTGCTCCCGAAGTTGACGTTAAGGTTGAAGCTACTCTTGCTCAGGTAGATCCTATCAGCATGGTTACTCTTCCTGCAGGCACAGGCTACAAAGATTGGACAACAGCAGATCCTGCTGACACATACGATGTAGATGATAACTACTATCCTGTAGTTTGGTCACTCAAACAGGACGGCACAGAAAAAGCTTCCGGTAACCTCCAAGCTATCCAGACATATCTTACAAATACATTTTCAAAGATATACGAAGTTGAAGATGATACATTTGATGCTCTCAACGGTACTTGGACACTTTCATGGGCATGGGCTTATGAAAACGGCAAAGATGCAGAAGATACTTCACTTGGTCAGGTTGCTGCTGGTGTAGATACAATCGCTGGTACCGTTCTTAACGAAACATTCGATTTCGCTATCACTGTAACTCAGCTCGACTAATTTTTAGCATTTAAGTTTAAAACTAACAATGACTAAATAAACAGATTCGCCCAAGCCTCTCGTGGCGGGCTTGGGCGGATTACTTTCTGAATTTATCAATGGGCGAAAAAGTTTTGTCTATTGATAAGTCCGGAAGGACTATCCATTAGAATGGAGGTACAGACATCATATGCCAAAGCCCAACAGCAGAAGAACTACAGCTATATGGTTGTCTGTTCTTTTTCTTCTTATATGCGTTGTAGCAACTACAACTGCGGTTATAATCAGACTTAACGGTTTTCTCTTAGATGATGAGGGCGCGATCTCGCTGATAAGCGGTGATCCCCAAAGCTCGGACTCTACAAGCACTAGTGATGTAACCGGAACGGGAGAATCTGATTCTTCTAGCTCTAACACGACATCGCAGGATACTAAACCGTCGAGAAATCCCGGCTTCGAAGCAAGCGATAAGCAGACGGTGTGGAGTACCAACACACAGGTAGAAATATTCAGCGTTTCTTATGTGAACGGTGAACAGAAAGTCACCGTAAAGAGCGATGACGGGGATAAAGTAATTGCTCCCGGCACCGAAAAATCCTATACCTTCAAACTGAAGAATACAGGAAATGTTGCGTTGGATTACACCGTAGAGATGGATGCTTACTTCACTCCGGCTGATATTACTATCCCTATCACAGGCAGATTAAATCGCTATGACGGGAAATGGATTGTCGGCAGCAAGGATGAATATGCAAAGGTGCCTGCTTTAAATGTCGCAGAGGACAAAGGAACACTCGGCGCCCAAAAGTACACCTACTATACTCTTGATTGGCGATGGCTTTTCGAAAGCGGAGATGATGAACTTGACACTATGCTCGGCAATCTTGCCGTAGAGCAGGATTTAACATTCACCATCGTGATTAAAACAACCGCAACCGATAGTTCCAATCCTTATGATGATAGCGGTATTACCCCGCCGCAGACGGGCGACAACAGCAATCTCGCTTTGTGGATTGTGATTGCGGTCTTCTCGTTTGTAATGATGCTTTTCCTTATTTTCTATCAAAACAAGGAAAAACGACGTAACAAAGCGGAGGCAGATAAAAATTGAAACAATTCAGCAAACCGAAATTTAAACTGAAAAGTATTTTTCGTTTACTGCTCCTTATTCTCTGCGGATTAATAATCGGCGTTAATGTGTATCTTGCCAACGCAAACAGCTTGGTGGGCAATCAGCTCCCCACGCCCTTTGGATACGGTGTAGCGGTGGTGCTCTCCGGCAGTATGGAGCCGGAATTTTCCAAGGGAGATTTAATCGTAGTAAGAGAAACAGATACCTATAAAGTAAATGACATAGTCGTGTTTCAGGACGGAAACTCCCTTGTTGTTCACAGGATCATAAACATTGATGGTGAAACAATAACCACTAAGGGAGATGCAAACCAATCAGCAGATAAACCTATCACCTTTTCAGCTGTTAAAGGTAAAGTATTGTTTTGGATACCCTATGTTGGCGGTATTGTAGATGCGATTAAAACTCCTGTCAGTACCGTTTGTATTATTGCAGCAGCCATAGCGCTGATTGAAATTCCTCGCAAAAACGAGAAAAAGAAGGATGACGAGGAAAAACAAAAAATTATTGAAGAAATTGAGCGTTTGAAAAAAGATATTCAGTCTTAAGAAAAAACTCAAGCAGAATATTATTTTATTGTCAATTAAAGGTTTAAAGGGCGGTGACGGAGCATAATCCGCCATCGCCCCAACTTATTATTAGCACATTTTATAATGCAAAATCTATTCGTGAAAAAAGTAGAAAAATTCTTGTATAAACTGTTTTAAAATCGGAAAAGTCGAGAAAGGAGTGTAAAAATGCTTAAAAAGGTATTGCCAATTATAACAGTAGTGCTGTTTGCTATTGTAGTTATTTCTTGCGTTATGATAGCAAAAACAATAATACAAAGCAATGCCGAAATTGAGGATTTTGAAGGCCTTGCGGCGTTAATACACTCACAATTCGAAAAGCCCACTGATGAAACTCAGAACAACGATAGCGTACCAGACGAAACTCAGCCGAAGCCAATATTCACACGAAATCTAACCCTACTTTTTGAGAAGAATAGTGATTGTATTGGTTGGATATGTATTCCCGATACAGCAGTTGATTATCCTGTTATGCACACGCCGAAAGACCCGCAGAAGTATCTGCGAAAGAATTTTGACTGTAAATACAGCTCGTCGGGCGTTCCGTTTCTACAAGGGGATAACACACTCAATAGCGATAACTTAATCATTTATGGTCATAATATGAAAAATGGAACAATGTTTTCTGCTATTAAGAAATATCGTGATAAGGGATTTTGCACCGAGCATCCAACAATAGAATTTGAAACCGAACAAGGATTGAAACTTTATAATGTGTTTGCGGTTGTGCAAATAAAGAGTAATGACGATTGGTATCGGTTTACTGTTTCTGCCGATAAAACGGATTATGAAAATAAAATATCACAGATCAGCAAGGCTGCACGATACACCACCGATATTATACCGCAATACGGCCAACAGCTTCTAACCCTATCAACCTGTTACGGTAACAGTAAAAGTGACAGACTTATTGTGATAGCGGTAGAGAATAATATTAATTAATACAAATAACAGCGACAATGAGAAGCCAATCTCCTTGTCGCTGTTATTGATTATGTGTAAATTATAAAACAATCTCCTACTTGCTTATGTTTTTTATGATATTTTAACCTGTTGCCCATAAGTATAGAGTATACCTTTGGCAAATTTTTTTCTAAGAAACTGCATATAAAATTTATTAAAAACAAGGTCAAAATAGTGGTAATAATAAAATTTGGTATAGCCATCCATCCGCTTTTGGGCAAACAGAGAAAGGTTAACTTTGCAATTATGGCGGAAACGTTGATGTGCATAGCATAAATTGCAAAAGAACGAGAATAAAACTTTTTTGGTTTAACCTTGTCGATAAACATATCTATGGTGCTCCACAAAGCAAAAGCGGATAGAGTAAATATCACCATTTGTGAAAGAACTTCAAATGGATACTGTTGCGATGGAAAAAAGTTTTTCAAAGTTATATATGCCGATAAGAATATTATAGAAAAATATCGTATACCTTTATTTGTTTTTCTTGAAGCAAAATCAAAATAATGTTCACCAATTATCGCACCAATTAAATAAAATATTATTGTAGTTGAAGAAAAAAAGATGGATGAAGGTATTCCTATCCCAAAGGTTGCGAGAATAGTAAGTAAACTTATCGAAGCAATGCCTATGTATTTATTGCGAACTATCAAATGAAGCAAAGGTGCCGCAAGTGAAAATATAATAAGGTCAAACACAAACCAAAACGGAATGTTGTACTCATAGAAGAATATGCCTTTTAAAACATTTGTAACACTTAGGACAAACAGTTGCCTACCCACAAAGTATTTTGAAATGAATGTATAAGAACATATAATTTCAAAAATCATCCAAATAGTATTCCATAGCAAATATGGAACTATAAGAGTTAATACTCTTGACTTTATCTTTTTAAAATACTTAGTATTATCATAACCTCTAAAAAACGAGATTCCTGATAAAATGAAAAACATAGGCACTGCAAAACGTGTGATTGATTCTTTGAATAAAAATGATATTCTTTCGTTAAAGGTGGAAATAAAACCATCAGTATTGCCATATTGTGCAAATGAAGAAATGTGAATAAAAAAAACTAAAACACTTAATATAAAAGATGCAAACTCTTTTTTTTCAAAAAAAAGTGTTTCGCTTGTTGAGACCATATTTTTCCTCCTAAAGACTATCTTTTAATTTATTCTATCATAACCAATCCCAAAAGTAAAGTTGCGCAGTATAAATTCCCTTTAATCACAAATACTAACATCACAATTTAAAAATGTAGGGAACGGATTTATCCGTTCCGTTATGGCGGAAGGCATAAATGCCTTCCCTACAAAATGTAATTTAAGAAGAAATGTATATATGAAAGCAACAGGTATTGTGAGAAGAATCGATGAATGAGGTATAATAACACCAAGAGCTATAAAGCCATATAAACACTGTGTTTAGGGCGATTTTCGAAGAAAAATTTTTGACGAAAAACAGCATATTTTGACCGTTACATAGCAAAAGCGAGGTGAATTTCACCTCGCTTTTGTTTATTCTATTTCGTCGGCAGTGGGAATGGATTTTGATGCGCCCTCGCGCGTTATAGTGATTGCCGCCGCTTTGGTAGCAAAAGTTATCGCCTCAGAAATAGGCTTATTTTGAGAAAGCACTGTTACAAGCGCACCAATAAAGCAATCTCCGGCGGAAGTGGTATCTACCGCTGTTACATTTTCTGCAGGGAAGAAAACAACCTGGTCGCCATCGGTATAAACGCAACCTCTGTCACCTAAAGTTATAACAACATCTTTTACGCCGAGCAACTTGATTTTTTCTATTGCTTTTATTGCCGAAGCTTTACTATCTATACAAATTCCTGTAAGAGATTCGGCTTCGTGTTCGTTAGGAACCAGATAATCCACCAGTCTATACACCTCATCGGGCATTTTTTTAAAGGGGGCGGGATTAAGCACTACTTTTGTGCCGTTGTTGTCTTTTCCGACCGCCCCTAAAAACAAAACATTACCACCAAGCTTTGCAATGGCTGTCGCTTGGTTAAGCCCTTTACCACCGGCGTTTATTTGAAAATTGCTGCCAACCAATGTTCGCCGAGTTTGGGCATTTTGTCGGAATGAATAACAAGATCGACATTTGCGCTTCCTATTACGGTTATTTTATTTGTCATTTATATGCTCCATTGTAAGTTTTACTCTATCGCTTATTTTAACTGTGTTAATACCGAAAATTGAGGTGTGCAACGTGTCATTTATTGGTTTTACCCAATATTCCGGAACGCTCTCAATTCCGTTTGCCATACCAAGAATTGAGCCAACAGTAGCACCATTACAATCTGTATCAAATCCTGTTTCCACCGCCATGCAAACGGATTTTCCGTAATCTCCGTTTCCATAAAGCAACGCGGCTGCTACTATCATTGCATTTGAAATGGTGTGACACCAACCGTGAGAGGTGTATTCGTCGTATTTTTCGTGTATTGCCTTGAAACATTCTTCCTTGGAAACGCCGTTTTCAAATTCGTCTAATATAAACTTGATTTCCTCATACAATCGTGACGTATTAGGAATTTCGGCAAGACCGCCAAGAATAATATCTTTTATATTATTTGTTTCGGCGGCAACTGCCAGCATTGCGGCCACAAACATTTCGCCATAGATTCCGTTCTTCGTGTGAGAGATCGAGGCATCGCGCCACGCCATTTCGGCGGCAAGCTCAGGATTGCCCGGATTAATATATCCAAAATAGTCGGCACGTATCTGTGCGCCGATCCACTCACGATATGGGTTTTTATAGATTGCCGATTCGGGTGGAGCATATCCCTTTATAAAATTGCAAAAAGCTATTCTTTCTGCAGAATAATAGCTATCCTTTGATTGATAATGCAGCCAAGCACGTGAAACGTCAAAAGGCGTGAAATCCCTGCCATATTTTTGGATAATTTCTTGATAAAGAACTGTGTAATTGGTATCATCATCAACCGGCATACCATCAACCTCATCGGCATAGCATCTGACACGAAAACCGAATTTGTATTTGTTTAGGATTTCTTCATTCAAGTCGCTGCGCAGAATATATCTGTGCATAGGATAGTTTCCGGTTTCCTTTAGAAAAGGAATCAATTCATTTGTGCGGATACCTTCTACTGTTTTGCCCAGCATACATCCGCAAATTCTGCCCATCCATGCGCCATGAATTTTGTTTTCTATATTTGTGGTGGCATTTTTCTTATAAGCATATGATTTTCTTAAATCTTTTATTGCCTCAAGTTCCGATGGTTCAAGATAAGGATAGCCTTCTTTTTGGTTTGCACTTGTTATGATTTCAAAAAGAATGTCGCCGAATTTTTTCTTCTTTTCGTCTTTGGGCAATCTTGAAACGGCTAAAAAAACATCTTTATAAGCGTCAATATCTAAGCCCTCTTCTATAGACTGTGTGTACTCCATCATTAAATTGGAAGAATAGAATTCCCAGTCGAGAATATTGGCATATTGCGGTTTTATCTGATTCGTGCCCTTCATTTCTTCCACAATGCGATTGTCATTTCCTAAAATCAAAGCATCGAGTGAAACACCAAAATGTTTAGAGATTTTTATTATTTTGCTTAGTTCGGGAACAGAATCACCGTTTTCCCACTTTTGAACAGATTGCTGTGAAACACCGAAAAGCATGGCAAACTGTTCTTGCGAAAGCTTTGCTTCAATTCGAAGTTTATTTATCGCTTTACCTATCGTCATAATGATACCTCCTTATATAAGTTTATTCTACAGCAAAATAAACTTATATTCAACAAACTGACAATGGTAATTAATACAACTTATAGTTGTGAGAAGAAAAGTTTGCGATTGCAGTACATAGTATCTTAAAACGATATAAAGAACAAGCGAGGTGAATTTCACCCCGCTTTTGTGGTTACTCTTTTTCATATTCTAATATATCACCAGGTTGACAATTCAAAGTATCACAAATCGCTTCTAAAGTAGAAAAACGAATTGCACTTATTTTTCCTGTTTTTATTTTTGATAAATTAACATTGGCAATTCCGACTTTTTCAGATAATTCATTTAGTGATATTTTTCGGTCTGCCATAACTCTATCCAATCTTAATATAATCGGCATAATATTCTCCTTATAATGTTTCATCAACTTGCTGTTGCAATTCCGCTCCATATTTGAAAATATAGGAAAGCAAAAATATTACAGCTGAAACAAGAATAAAATCTAATTCAAATGTGAACTGTGGCACAACTTTGGTGATATTTTCGTTTACAAGAATAGTTCCAAGATCATATCCATAGTATAAAACCAAAGATTCAACTACTGAAAAAACACCAGACACAAGACCGAATATAATACTAATCCATCCTAATTTTTTAAGATTAAGAAAAATCGTAGTATGAAAAGGCTCTCCTGCAATAATAGGCTTAAAAATATTTCTTATTATTTTAAAGCATACACAACTTGTGATTGCACACAACAATAAAATCCCGCCCATAGTTAATATATAGGTAATTGCGAAATTGGTTGACGGAATCATGCCTTCTTTTACAAAAAACTCTAAATTACCGAAAGTTAATGTGTTCATAATTTCGTTTGTATAGTTAGGGTCAATCTTTAGTATTATTACTGTTACAATAAGAATGGGAACACACAACATTGTGGCACCTAACATAACACGGAAGCACCATTTAATAAAAGTGTCTAATTTTCTGGCGATTAAATTTGATTTGTTCATTTTAGCACCCTCCTAGGCTATTTAGTGAATGTATAATAACACATCAAACAATGTTTGTCAACTATTTTTTAATGTTTCTCGTTAATTTTTTTATTTCATCATTAAAAATACAGCGGTAAATTGATGAAATACATTACTATATCTATTTGAATTGTCTTAGAATGTTAAGATATTAAATTTCACAGTATAAATTTCCACAAATCACAAATAATAGTATCACGATTTGAAATTAAAGGAGAATTTATATATGAAAGCAACAGGTGAGGTTGCGAGCGCACCCTGCGGGTGAAGAAGCGAGCAAAACGAAGCGCCGCGGTCAAAAGTTGTAGGCGCTCCAAGCCGACCACAACTTTTGGGTACCGCAAGAGGAAAGGTGAGAAGAATAGAGGAATATGGTATAATAGGACAAACATCGAAAAAACCGCATAAACACTAGGGTTTTCGCTGATTTTTGTCCAACTCAATTTGCATAAAATCCGGTCAAAATCGGTTTTTCGGCGATTTTAGAAAGGAGCAGAGCAACATTCTAAATATGCGTCAGAAATCCATACTCTGTTGCAGCCAAAATTAAATATTCAAACTGTCACAAAGCCGGATGAGTTTTATGCCTCGTCCGGTTTTTCTATATAAATATAAAAAAGTTTCTAAAACCTATTGCAATTTCATAGTATGTGTACTATAATAGTGATGATGATTTTTAGAGTAATGAACTTTTGGCGTACAAAAGACGACAGGAGGTAATATAAGCGTGATACGAGTAGATAGAAAAGAACTTACCCGCAGTGAGATTGTTCGGGTTGCGGCTAACTGTTTTTTGAATGACGGTTATACCAAAACGACAGTAAACTCTATGTGCAAGAAATTAAATATGAGTCCCGGTAATATGACTTTTCACTTTCCGACCAAAGAGCATATGTTGGCAGAGCTGGTTGAAATGCTTTGCAAGTATCAGTGGAAGATGATGGAGGACGAAGCCAAGGACGGATACAGTTTCATCATGGCGATATGTCTGGAACTACTGACCATCGCTTCTGCTTGCGAGCAGGATGAGGTGGCAAAGGATTTCTTCCTTTCCTCCTATCGAAGCGAGATGTGTATGGAGCATATTCGGAAGAACGATACGGATCGCGCCAAAGAGGTGTTTAAGGAATACTGTCCCGACTGGTCAGATGAGTATTTCTCGGAAGCGGAAACCTTGGTGTCAGGCATTGAGTATGCCGTGTTTTTCACCACCTCCGACTCCGCACCGTTAGACGTTCGAGTAGCAGGAGCACTCAGAACAATCCTATCCATCTATAATGTACCCAAGGAAATTCGGGACGAAAAAATCAAGAAAGTGCTTTCGATGAATTATCAAAAGCTGGGCCTTGATACCTTAACGAAGTTCCGAGAGTACGTAGATCAAACCACAGAAAAAGCCCTCTACGATTTGCTGAAACGAAAACAAATTGCACAATAACATAATGATTGAAATATACGGCAAAAGCCGATTCCTATAATCCTAATACGGAGGTAACGATATGAAAACGAAAAAACAATTTACAAACCGCATACTCAGCCTTGTTCTTGCACTTGTGATGGCGCTTGGCATACTGCCAATGACGGCGTATGCTGCCACAGAGGCAATGGATTTTGCTAAAGAACTCCAATATATCACTTATTCAAGCGGCGCCGCACAATATTTTTTCTATAAGAACTATCTTTATAAAGTCGTCTACACAAACATAAATGTAAGTGAAATTGGAATAACTCAGGCTGGTTCGTATTTGGTCCTTAGGTCTCCGGAATTCCCGAGTGCTCATAATAATTTGAGTAATGGAAGCGGTACTTTTATTAAACCGGAGAAACTGCCCAAGGATCAAAATAGTGCCTTGGAAGGCTATAGTTCTAATCAAAAATTTTCCACTTCTACTGGTAGTAATTATGTGAAAGTTGTTACCATTACCTGTATGGCGGTGGGTGATCCTGTTTGGAATTGGAATGGTACAGCCTCTGCCACAGCAACATTTACTTCGACAGACGGTAATGCACAAAAGACAGTGAATGCCACGGTTACAAGCTCTACGCAAATTGCTGCAAGCTGCTTAGAAAAAGGTAAGGTTACCTATACTGCCACCGCCACCGCCAACGGTCAAACATATACCGATACAAAGACCGCGGACGGAGCTGTTGGCCCCCACAGCTATACCTATTCTTCTTTGGGAAACACCGTTACCGAAAGCTGCGCTAACTGCAGTAATCACACCGCAACGGCTACATTGGAAGCAGATGAGGCGTGCATCTATACCGGCTCAGCCATTACCCCTGCAACCATTACTTATTCAGACAACTGGCAAGGAGATAAGCCAACTGATATTTCCTATGTCAATAATGTAGATGTCGGCACGGCTACCGCAACCATTACCGTGGAAGGCCAAACGCTGACGAAGAATTTCCAAATTAAAAATGCATACTCCGTGTCTTTTAACGCTAACGGCGGATCGGGAGCAAAGGGTTCTGAAACGATAGCGGATGGCGAAGAATATACGCTTCCTGCTAACCCCTTTACGGCTCCTAGTGGTTATCAGTTCAAAGGCTGGGCAACTTCCCAAAACGGGAATGTTCTTCAAGACGAAAAGATTACTGTGAGCGAGAATATCACTTTATATGCGATTTGGGAAAAGATTCCCGCCGAGATGCCAACAGTTGTGGTCAGCGAAAATCTGACCCTCACCTACGGCGAATATACCGGTCAGAAATTCACGGCAACCGTAGAGAAAAAAGACGGTTACACCTATAAATATCAGTGGATCGACGGCAATACGGTAATCAGCAATACAGATACACTTGAGATACCCGATGACCTTGCGGCAGGCGTATATGACTATTATTTGGCAGTAGGCGCCAAGCGTACCGATAACGGAGAAATTACTTGGTATACAAACCGTAATCTTTTAGTCAAAGTAAATCCGAAAGAACTGGATGCTTCAAATATTACTTTAAACCAAGATACATTTACCTATGACGGTAAAGAACAAATACCTACTGTTACCGTGAAAGTCGGTAGCAAAACATTAACTGAAAACAGCGATTATACAGTAACTTGGCCTTCCGATTGCAAAAACGCAGACACGAAAATAATAACCGTTACCTTTAAGGGGAATTACAGCGGCACTGCTCAAGTAGATTACAAAATTAAGCAAAAAGAAATAGGAATTTACTGGAGTGCAACTGAATTTATACCTTACACAGGAGAACTTATTGTGCCGCAGGCGACAGCAACCGGTCTTGCAAACGGTGATGTTTGCACATTGACGACTTCTGTGGTTGATACAACCGAGGGCGCAGGAATCATTCCGGGCAGATGGCACGCTAAAGTCACATCGCTTTCCAATGACAACTACTGTCTGCCGGCGTCCGGAAATTTGGTTGAGGTAGAATACGGAATTGTAAAAGGATATACCGCTGCCCCTGTTGTTTCGGGCATTGATGAAACAGTCAAAGGCAAAGCAGATGGTAAGATTAACGGACTTACTACCGAAATGGAGTACGCAACCGAATACACTGCTGACGATGATAAGTATACAAAAGTAACAGATGCGAATATGACCTTTGCGCCTGGTACTTACTATGTACGTTATCAGGCAGCCGGTTATTATAACGCTTCTCCTTTTAAGGAGGTTGTTATTAAAGAAGGCGGATTGTTAAGTGTGAGTACCCCTCAAACACAGACGGGATATACGATCGTAACAGCAGATACCAAGCTTGTATGGAACGGTTTTACAACGCTTACCTTTGTATTGAATGACGGCTATTCCAAGACAGATGCCTTTGCGGTGAAAGTTAACGGAACGCCGGTTGCACTGGATGCCAATGACCAGTATGTGATCACGAACGCACAGGCAAATATTGAAATCACTGTGGAAGGCGTTGCAGACATCACTCCTCCTACCGCAGAAATCAAAGTTAAAGAAAACAAGTGGACTTCCTTCTGGAATAACCTTACCTTTGGTCTGTTCTTCAAGGAAACGCAGGATGTTACCATTACCGCCGCCGATAAAGGAAGCGGGGTAAAGAGCATTCAGTATTATCTTTCCAATGGAGAATTGGAGCTCGACGAGGTAAAGGCGATTTCAGATTGGGTAGACTATAACGGCACGTTTAAGATCGATTCCAACAACTACTATGTTGTTTACGCTAAGATTACCGACCATGCAGGCAACATCTTGTATATAAACTCTGACGGTATTGTTTTAGACAACATTGCACCTACGCTTGAAGGTATTGAGGATGGCAAGACCTATTACGGCGACCTTACCGTCATTAAATCTGACGAGCAGTTCTACGACATCAAGATGGTAACACTTGACGGAGAACCAATGGGCTTTGCCGAAGGCACTTACGGTCTTATTCCTGCCGACAATGCAGAGCATATTGTTGTCGTTGAAGATCACGCAGGCAACAAGACCACCTACACTGTGACGGTTATGAAGAACTATACCGTAACCTACAAGGCTGACGGTGAGTCGATTTCTACCGAAACCGTTGGACACGGCAAGGATGCAAACCTTCCCGCTGTTCCTGCAAAGAACGGATACGTTGGCAAGTGGGACAGCGACGGCAAGAACATCACCGGTGATACAACAATTACGGTGGTTTACATGGAAATTCCTGTTGTAAAGCCCAATGAAGTGAAACCGGAGAATAAGACCGACCTTGAGGATACCAAGAAGCAGCTTGAAGATATGCTGAAGGATGACTCCTACACCGATGAAGATAAGAAGAACATCCAAGATGCCATTGACGATATCGACGATGCTCTTGAAGTGATCGGCAATGTAGAAGCAGTCGAGGAAAGCATCGTCAAGCTGCCTGCGGTCGATACCGTGAAGCCTGATGATGAAGAAGCGATCAAGGCGATTGCCGATGCACAGACTGCCTACAACGCTTTGTCCGACTATGAGAAGTCCCTTGTGGATGAAGCTACCAAGGCAAATCTGGATAAGCTGGTGGCCGCTCTTGTGGCTTACGACATCGTAGAGGGCGACGGCAACTCCTGGACGGAGGACAGCAACCATAACATCACCTTCGTTGTCAACGGTTTGTTTAGCAAGTTCGTTGATATCAAGGTTGATGGTAAGGATGTTGACAAGGCTAACTATGAGGTTAAGGCCGGCAGCACCATCATCACTCTGAAGGCATCCTATTTGGATACCCTCGCAGTTGGCGAACACACCATTACCGTGGTCTACACTGACGGTAGTACCGATGGTACTTTCAACGTCCATGCAAAGGCAAATTCTCCTGCA
>JAZUPK010000009.1:0-9474 GCA_045605125.1 Acutalibacteraceae bacterium
ATTTCAAGCTTACCTGTAAAGTAGTCAAACTTAGTTTGAACATAGGTAAAGCCGTTGATTCTTGAAATAATCTTAGCAGCATCCTTACCAAGACCGTTAAGGATTACGCGTAAAGGTTCTTTACGAGCCTTGTTAGCGCTCTTTGCAAGACCGATAGCACCTTCAGCAGCTGCAAAAGATTCGTGACCTGCAAGGAAAGCAAAACACTTTGTTTCATCACGTAAAAGCATAGCGCCTAAGTTACCGTGGCCGATACCAACCTTGCGGTCATCAGCAACAGAACCGGGGATGCAGAAAGACTGAAGACCAAGACCGATTTTTTCAGCAGCTTCAGCAGCACTCTTAACTTCATCCTTAATTGCGATAGCGCAACCTACTACATAAGCCCAGCAAGCATTTTCGAAGCAGATAGGCTGAATATCTTTAACAATTTTATAAGGGTCGATACCTGCTTTATCGCAGATTTCCTTAGCTTCTTCTATAGAAGAAATGCCGTGCTTTTCAAGTTCAGCATTTATTTGAGCAATTCTTCTTTCATAACTTTCAAATAGAGCCATTCCTATATACCTCCTATATTATTCGTGACGGGGGTCGATAAGCTTTGCAGCATCATCAACACGGCCGTACTGTCCGCTTGCTTTTTCTAAAGCTTCGTTCGCGTCCATACCTTTTTTAATCATATCCATCATCTTGCCTAAGTGTACAAACTTATAGCCGATAATAGCATCATTTTCATCAATAGCAATCTTGGTGATGTAACCTTCAGCAAGCTCTAAATAACGGGGTCCCTTAAGCTTTGTAGCATAAGTAGTACCAGTTTGTGAGCGGAGGCCCTTACCCAAGTCTTCAAGACCTGCACCAATCGGTAAACCGTCCTCAGAGAAAGCGGTTTGTGTACGACCGTAAACAATTTGTAAAAATAATTCACGCATTGCAGTGTTAATAGCATCGCAAACAAGGTCAGTATTTAAAGCTTCAAGAATGGTTTTGCCAACCAAAATTTCGGAAGCCATAGCAGCCGAGTGTGTCATACCCGAACAGCCTAAGGTTTCAACCAAAGCTTCTTCGATGATACCGTCTTTAACATTAAGAGTAAGCTTGCAAGCACCCTGCTGAGGAGCGCACCAGCCCACACCGTGTGTAAGACCCGATACATCCTTTACTTCCTTTACCTGTACCCACTTTCCTTCTTCCGGAATGGGAGCAGGACCGTGATATGTACCCTTTGCTAAGGGACACATGTTTTCAACTTCTTTTGAATAATTCATATATGTACTCCTTTCGGTAATATAACAACATTATACCAAAATGTTATTAGAAACTCAATAGCTCAAGTGACAAAATATTAACAAATTTGAGCGATTATACTGTTAAAATAATCAATTGCTTCGCATTTTTCTTTTTCGATTAGCTCTTGTTTTTTTGAAAACTCAATTTGCTCATCTAGTATTTTTAAAATATTAGCTTTTAGTACTTCATTTCTACCAAGCGCTAAATTTACAAGCTCCTTACTATTTTCGCTTTTATCAAGTGTTAAAATTTTATTACAAACCCTAGTAACCTCTACAACCGATTTGCCAATAACAGATGCGGCATACTGCATTTCATCCGAAAGCTCTATACCCTTTTGCAAATTCATGTCAAACTCCTTATTTTGAGCGCTTAATTTAATAATTTCTTCGTTCTTTTCAGCCAACGAATAAGTAAGGTGTTCTATAGTTTTATCCTTTTCAAGTATAGCGCACTCCAATCGTGCCACCTGAACCTCATGGATATCGGGTCTCTCACCTACAGGCTTTAATAACTGCTCGTGCTCGGTTATCTCTGTTTCTTTGAGCTTAACCTTTTTTACAAAAGCTGTCTTCCTGCGTAAAGGTGGTATGATTTTTATAAACAAGGCTGTTAGTAATATAGCAGCAACTATACCAATAATGTCAAGCAAAAGGTCCCTAAGTTCACAGCTTCTACCACTTACAAAACGCTGATGATATTCATCACTTGCAGCATACGATACGCTAATCAAAAAGCTTAAAAGCATACGGACACAAAAGCGTAATCTAGTATAACTTAAAAAGCTTAAAAGACTTAAAAATCCAAGAACCGCAAAGATAGCTATATGGGCAGTTTTTCTTGCAACAAACTGAAAAGATTCAACAACCTCTACTTGCTCTGCCTCAGATAATTCTTCAAAATTTGGATAAACTTTTTCAGCTACAATTTCAATAACGCTGCCACTAATTTGACTAGAAACTTCAGCAGGCTGTGCCGACATATAAAATAT
The DNA here is from genome assembly GCA_045605125.1 of Acutalibacteraceae bacterium. Lineage (GTDB taxonomy): Bacteria > Bacillota > Clostridia > Oscillospirales > Acutalibacteraceae > UBA737. The sequence goes on from JAZUPK010000009.1 coordinate 2,282, forward strand.
AAAGCCCATCCACAAAACAAGCAATATTATACTAAATGCTCTGAAAAAAGAACGCATAATATTCTCCTTAGTGTTTATTTATCCAACTCTTTTATAAAAGTTCATCGGATTAACCCACGCGCCGTTTACTGCAATACCAAAGTGCAAATGCGCACCGGTAGAACGTCCTGTGGAACCAATATAACCTATAATCTGGCCTTTTTTTACCTTTTGCCCCTTGCCCACTACGATAGATGCCATATGAGCATAATAAGCAACATAGGTTTTACCATTTTTAGAACCATGGTTAATAGTGATATAGTTACCATAACCGTTGCCACAGCAGTTTCTTACAGGCTTTTTGCCGTAGTTATGTCTACAGCTATTTGAATATGTTGTAACAACACCGTCAGCTATTGCAACGATCTTATCACCCCAGCAGTTGCCGTTTGCAATATCTAAACCGTTATGATATCTTCCCCAACGCGGACCATAATAAGAAGAAATACGGCTTACAGTAGGTGTAGGCCATAAAAAGTCCTTACCGTCGTATTTAACATTAACATTAGAACCGCTTGAAGCACTAAGTATAGCATTAAGAGCGTTTTGCATTTGCTTAAGTTCTTTTTCAACTTGAGCGTTTTCGTTCTTAGCATCACTCTGGTCTTTACTAATAGAATTTATTACCGTTTGAATATTGCTTTCTTCCTTAGCAAGTTCAGCTTTTTTCTCGTTGATTTTCGCTTTAACTTCAACCTGTTCTTCTAAAAGCTTTTTATTTTCTTCCTGCTTTTCTTCAAGTTTTTTGATTTCGGCAACGAGGTCTTCTATCATTTTTTTATCTCTAGCCGAAACAGAAGCAGTCAGCTGAGACAACTGTAAAAAATCAGAAAAATCTTCGGCGCCTAAAAGTATTTGAACGCTACCGCCGTTATTGCTCATATAAATTGCGCGTAAACGCTTTTTAAACGCCAATTTATCGGCTTCAATTTGCTTATTATTTTTCTTAATTTCAGCCTTATTTGCCGAAATTTTACTGTTAATAGAATTAATTTGTCTGTTACACGCATCAATTTGGCTTTGAACATTTGTCATTTTGCGTTCAATAGCGCTCTTTAAATCTTTTTGCTTATTTATTTTGCCTTGATATTCCCTAATCTCGGCCTCTAATTTTTTTGATTCAGCCTCAAGCTTACTTATTTCCTGCTGTATTTCCGATTTAGTAGCCGCACCGGCATCGGTCACAAAAAACGCAGTAATCGTAAGCACAACCATCAAAACTGCAGAAATAATTTTAATATATTTTTTGTACATAAAAACTCCTACATTTAAATCTAGATTGCCGCAAATTCGCTTCCCTCTTTACGAAGGTACTTACTAATCATAATAAAACTGCCTATTACACCCGAAAGTATACCTATACCTAAGAACATAAATACTAAGAACCAAGCCATATCTCCAAATGGTATTACACTACCAAAGGTTTTAATAATGGTTTCGGTAGCAATACGGTAACAGCAGTATAGTATTCCTTCCGCAATAAGCGCTGACACAACACCTATAACCATACCCTCCACTACAAATGGAAGTCTTATAAAGGTATCGGTAGCACCAACTGCTTTCATAATGCTAATTTCAAGCTTACGGGTATACATTGTTACACGAATGGTATTAGAAACTATAACAAGCGAAATAATCATAAGTATAGCAATAATCCAAATGCCCGCAACCGCAATACCATTTTCAATAGCTGAAAGCTTTTCTGCCAAACCGCTATTGGACTGAATAGTATCTATACCATTAAGCTTTTCGATTTCCTTTATTGTTTCGTTAAATAATGCCATATCGGTCATAGCAATCTTAGCAGCCCCGGGAAGTGGATTTTCACCGTCATCTTCAAGGAAGGTAAAATACTTCTTTTGGCTGTCAAGCATAGTTTCTGTAGCGGTTTTAAGACCCTCTTCGCTGGAAACAAAGGTTACCGAAGCAACATTAGGTATTTTAGCGATTTGGTCACAAAGTGCCTTTGCTTCCGCCTCGTTATGTATAACATAATCAGAAGGGCGGATACCGTATTTATCGGCTTTTTCACTTTTATCCCCTTCAAGCTTTGCATCGCCATAGCGTGCCCAGCTGTAATCCTTCATATAAGCCATTACAACATTTTGCTTTTCAAGGTTGCCCATAGCCATATTAACATTTTCGGAAATCATTACCGCCAAACCTATAATTACCATACAAGCAACTAAAACACCAACTGATGCTATAGTCATAAGGCGGTTAGTCCAGGTGTTTTTAACACCCTCTTTTAAGAGGTACCTAAAGCTTCCAAGTTTCATTATAGGTCACCTCCTGCATTATCTGCCACAATTTTACCGCCATCAAGCATAATAACACGGTGCTGGAAATCGCGCACAAGGTTATGGTCATGAGTTACCATTAACACAGTAGTACCGCGTCTATTGATTTCGGTAAGTAATGATACAATTTCATAAGACATTGTAGGGTCAACGTTACCTGTAGGCTCGTCCGCGATTATTAAATCCGGAGAATTTACAAGCGCGCGTGCAAGACCTACGCGTTGTTGCTCACCGCCCGAAAGCTGGTTAGGCATTGAACGTGCCTTATGACCAAGGCCTACAAGTGAAAGAGCCTTTGTAACCTCGCGGCGGATATTACGAGTGTCAGCACCTACAACATGCATAGCAAAAGCTACATTTTCAAAAACATTCATATTGGGTATTAAGCGGAAATCCTGAAACACAATACCCATTGTACGACGCAAAAGCGGAACTGTTCTGCGCTTCATTTTAGTAAGGTTAAAGCCGTTTACTACAATCTTACCTGTATTGGCTTTTTCTTCGCGCATAATAAGTTTCATAAAAGTACTCTTACCCGCACCGGAAGAACCTACTACAAACACAAACTCGCCGCTATTTATTTTAATATTAACATCCTCAAGGGCATGTGTTCCCGTATTATAGGTTTTAGATACGCCGTGAAACTCAATAATCGGTTTCTCTTCGCGTATTGTAAAGCCTTCTTTAAACTGTCCCATTCAAAAAATCCTTTTCTTAATATTTAATCGGGTTGCTCTTCAAATATTTGTTAACCATCAAAGCAATTTTAAATATAATTGCGTGGTCAAACTCACGAAGGTCTAATCCTGTAATCTTCTTGATTTTTTCAAGCCTGTAAACCAAGGTGTTGCGGTGAACAAACAACTTACGTGATGTTTCCGAAACGTTAAGATTATTTTCAAAGAAACGCTGAATGGTAAATAGAGTTTCTTGGTCAAGATTTTCAATAGAACCGCGCTTGAAAACTTCCTTTAAGAAAGATTCGCAAAGGGTTGTAGGTAACTGATAAATAAGTCTTGCAATACCTAAATTGTCATAAGAAACAATAGTCTTTTCCGTATCGAACACCTTGCCCACTTCAAGTGCTGCCTGTGCTTCCTTAAATGAACGTGCCAAATCTTTAAGGCTATTAACAGTTGTACCAATACCAATAACAACGTGTGCATAAAACTCGCCTGAAATGGTATCAGCAATGGTAGAAGCCATTTTTTCTATAACCTTGGTTTCTATACCTTGCGCTGTTTCCTTAACAAGCGCAATATCGGTTTCGTTAATGTTTATGATAAAGTCCTTAGTCTTATCGGGGAAAAGATTTTGAACGATATCGTAAATAGAAACATCACTTGAATCAAGGGCGCGAATAATAATAACTGTACGTGAAACATCACTATTAAAATAAAGCTCACGCGCTTTGATATAAATATCACCCGGAAGAATATTATCAAGGATTATATTTTTAATGAAGTTTGCACGGTCATACTTTTCATCATAATAAAATTTAATATTAGAAAAAGCCACAGCCAAAACATTGGCATATTTAGAAGCCAAAAGGTCGTCACCGTCTACAAATACGGCATATTTAGCCCCTTGATTAGAAGGTATCGATTTATAAGTGTAACCACCGTTTGCCTGTGCTTCAAGCGTAGGGGTGAAATCTAAAACAGTTTCACCTATTTTGCCAAGCTCACTTGATGCAATTACGGTCATATTTTCATCCACAACACCAATGGTGCGGTCTATTGCACCCTTCATTTGATGAATAACTCCCTGAAAAAGTCGGTTTGCCATAAAAACACGTCCCTTTTATAAAAATTCAAATTATAGACATAATAAGTTGATTATATTGTACACTTTTTTAGCCGATTTTGCAAGGGAAATATTGCAAAAAGTTACAAAAAAATTACAATTTCCAAAATTTTAGTAAAGTTATATCCATTTTATGCTAAAATTAGTATCAGATTTCAGAAAAGGCGGTGTTTTTATGGCAAAAAATAAAACCACTACAGGTGTTTTATGCGCGTTGTTTGCAAATGTTATTTTCGGATTTAGTTTTTTGTTTTCAAAAACTGCACTTTCAGTTTCTACACCGCTTGTAATCTTAGCTGCAAGGTTTACCGTTGCTTTCTTGTTTTTAAATATTTTATTAGTGTTAGGCGTTTTTAAAATTAATTTTAAAACTTTTTTAAAAAGCCCTACCCTGTGGCTTATGGGGCTTGCTCAACCCTTTTTGTATTTTATTTTTGAGCTTTACGGATTATCTCTTGTATCTTCGGCAGTTTCAGGGGTTATAATAGCTCTAGTACCTGTTGCGGTAATGCTTTATTCGAATTTAATTTTAAAGGAAAAGGCAACGCCAATGCAATGGGTGTTTACGCTAATTTCAATTATTGGTGTTTCTGCAATAAGCATTAGCTCCAATAATGGCGAAAAGACTTACACATTAGGCATTTTACTGCTTTTAGGCGCTGTAATCTGTGCTGCGGCATTTAATCTTTTAAGCCGCAAGCAATCAAGCGAATTCTCTCCATTTGAGCGCACTTATGTTATGTTTTTTATCGGGTTTATAGGTTTTAATGCAACAGCGGTTTTTTCATTAAAGCAAAACTTCTTGCCCATTTTAAAACAAAGCTTTTGCCAAATAGAATTTATAATATCAGTTATCTACCTTGCAATAATTTCTTCTGTATTGGCATTTTTGCTTTATAATTTTGCAACCTCCAATATTTCGGCGGTAATGGCATCCTCATTTTCTAATATTATTCCTATAGTTACCGTATTGGCGGGATTATTTATACTAAAGGAAGACCTAAAGGTTTTGGATATTTGCTTCTGCGGACTTATAATTTTAGGAGTGTGGGGCGTCAATAAATTCACAAAAAAAATAAAATTTAAGATTTTTAAAATTTACTATTGACAAAACGGACAACTTTCGATATAATATACAGGTCGCTGAAATTATGGCTGTATAGCTCAGTTGGCTAGAGCATGCGGTTCATACCCGCAGTGTCATTGGTTCAAATCCAATTACAGCCACCAATTCGGCCCGTTGGTCAAGAGGCCTAAGACACCGCCCTTTCACGGCGGTAACACGAGTTCGAATCTCGTACGGGTCACCAAAAAAGAAACGACAAGGTTTTCAAAATCTTGTCGTGTCTTTTTTTTAAACTTGTTAAGAATTTATTTTTAAATTTTAGAAAATTATCTTGATTTTTCAAAAAGTATGTAGTATAATAATTTTCGCTGCTTAAAACAGTTATGGAGAGATGGCTGAGCTGGTCTAAGGCGCACGATTGGAAATCGTGTAACGGCTAATACCCGTTCAGGGGTTCGAATCCCCTTCTCTCCGCCAAAAATAAAAGAACTTGTCCGCAAGGATGAGTTCTTTTGTTTTTTCATAGTAAAAAAGAAGGGGATTCGAACAAGCCGTTAAAAACAATAGTCCCCTCTCCACCAAAATAAAAGAGCTTATCCGTATGAGTTGTACTCTAAAGGATAGCAAAAAAGGAATCACGAAAATTTCGTGATTCCTTTTAATTTTGTCTCATACCGTAACAAGCAGGACATTTAGGCGTCCAAAATGTCACTTGTTAGGAGAACCTAAAACAATTTTCAAGACAAACATCATCTATTCGAAATATTGTAATTGGCTTACTTCTTGTCTTTTCGAATTCTTAAAAAACCGATTGCAAATAAAACGACACTGATAAACAGCATTGCTGTTATAACAATCAAGTGGACATTTCCCGTAACACACTGTGTCCAGTTGTGAAAATCCACTTCATAATGAGTTCCATTAAGTCCAAACAGTGCGTTTGTGGCATACCCCATACAGTAATATACACAAGACGCCACAACCATGCAAATGCCTGCCTTAAAAAACCCGTCAAAATGAAACAAACAAATCACAGCGCTGAAAATCACGGGAATGTACGCATAAATCGTTATGAGAATTGCCGACCCAAGCATAAAGGGCTTCCAACTATAAACACACAAAAGAAGCAGTATTGTCAGCGCCAAAACTGATGTGAAAGCTATGACAAATTTTAAATGTGACAGCTTTGTTCCGGATAGCAAAATTGTTCCAAAAACCAATGTATACCCCATTAGTGTGCCGATGCAGGCCACAGGAAACCAATATAGCCCGTCCGTATACACCGCACAGGTATATAAAAGTAAACAAATTGAAGAAAAACTTGTTACAGTAAAAACAAGCAATTTTTTCGACTTAAAAAACGATGTAAAGGTCGGGATAAATGAGTAGGCACAAATGAGCGCAGTTAGCACGATGAAGAACCAAGACAAAGTGTGGTTGACTGCAAGATTGCAAATAAAGCAGGTCAGCAACGCAACAGCATAGGAGATAGTGGGAACCCAAAACCATGTACCACGAATCACACGGAATTTCCGTGCTTCGTGCTTCATCTTTCGTGTATCTGTGTCCGTTGATGCGGTAATCAATTCGTGTTCGCTTATGTCAAGGACACAGCAAATATCGGAAATCAACGTAATATCGGGATATGACACACCTCGTTCCCATTTGCTCACAGCACCCTCGGTTACAAACAGCATTTCTGCTAAATCTTTTTGTGAGTAATTTTTCTCGGTTCGTTTCGTTTTAATAAATGAACCAAACATTTTCTTATCAGTCATCTCTGACCACCTCCGCCATTTATTCTACGGAAAGCAATGTTATCCGTCAATGGACAGTCAAGCCACCCCACATTTTCGTAAATGGCAGCAATTAAATTTCGTTTTCAGTACCATTATATCACAATAATGTGAATAAATCAAAAACAGCACCCGTAAAACGAGTGCTGTGTAAGTACGCCCGGTAGGGCAATAATTATCTCTTTG
>JAZUPK010000010.1:0-5752 GCA_045605125.1 Acutalibacteraceae bacterium
TGATTTTCCGGCAATGTGTGCCGGCTTTTTCCGATGATATATTCCAGAGCAATATCAAAAGCCGCCTGCCGGGAAATGGCAGTCGCCTCAACATAACGGAAATAAAGTCTGGCAACAGCTTCATCAATATTTGAAGCAAGAATTTGCGGAACGACTTCAAGCTCTGTCAGAGCGTCATCCAGCGGAATGGAACAGATGTATTTGGCAAATTGTTTCCCGGACATCCGGTCAAGAACATAAATATCTGTGCCGTCAGGCCCCTCAAGAGTGTGGATACCGAAAGCGGAATCCTCAAGAAAGTGCAGCAGACAGCCGAGAAATTTCCAGGCTTCTTCCCGTTTCCCATTTTGGAGTGCTTCGATGCAATGTTCAAAATAAAACCGGAAACCGGCTTCAGCGAAGGTGCTGTTATGATTTTCCTCCCGGTCGAGCATGACTGTTCTCTTATGCGGAATATGTTCCCAGTAACGGTAAAACTGATCAACCGGAGTGTGCGGAGGATAATGAAATTCCACCTTGTCCATAATGAACATATATGGAGCAATATTATCATAATCCCGGTGAAAATTATCCGGGAAACTGCTGTATTCTTCAACCAGCAGCGGAGCGTCAGTGATCCCGGCACTTTTCAATGCCTGCCGGGTAATGATTTGATGATGATATTTATTCGGCATAGACAAAAAAAGAGAGAGGATACCATCTCCTCTCCCGATATTGAAACTTATTTGTTGGCGGCGAGTTTGCGCAGATCACTGCGTTTGATTTTGCCGCTGGTAGTCTTGGGAAGTTCAGTAACGAACTCAATACGGCGCGGATATTTGTAAGGCGCAGTATGGGTTTTTACATAATTCTGGATCTCTTTTTTCATCTCCTCGGTACCGACAGTACCTTTGGTGAGGACGATAAAGGCTTCGACGACCTGACCGCGGATCTCATCCGGAGCGCCGACGACGGCACATTCCAGAACATAGGGCATCTCCATAATGACGCTTTCGATTTCAAACGGTCCGATACGGTAACCGGAAGATTTGATCACATCGTCAGTACGTCCGACATACCAGAAGTAACCATCTTCATCGCGCCAAGCGGTATCGCCTGTGTGATACATACCATCGTACCAAGCTTCGCTGGTTTTTTCATCGTCAAGATAATATTCTCTAAACAGTCCGCAAGGAACACTCTCACTTGTTCTTACAACAATTTCACCAACTTCACCATCAGCTACTGAGTTACCGTCAGGGTCAACTATATCCACATCATACTGCGGAGAAGCCTTACCCATCGCGCCGATTTTTGGTGTTGTACCGTAAAGGTTAGCGATTGTAAGGGTGGTTTCGGTCTGACCGAAGCCTTCCATTATTTGAAGTCCCGTTGCTTCTTCAAACTGGCGGAAAACTTCAGGGTTAAGCGCTTCACCTGCGGTAGTCATATGGTGAATTGAAGATAAATCGTACTTAGAAAGGTCGCTCTTTACAAGCATACGAAGCATTGTAGGTGGTGCACAGAAGGTAGTTATGTTATACTTAGCAAACATGGGTAAAATATCATCTGCATCGAACTTATCAAAGTCGTAAACAAACACTGCACCTTCGCATAGCCACTGACCGTAAAGCTTACCCCAAAGTGATTTACCCCAACCTGTATCGGAAATGGTAAGGTGCAAGCCGTCACGCTCGCAGCAGTGCCAATATTTAGCAGTTACAAAATGACCTAGAGCGTAGGTGTGCTTATGAGCTGCCATTTTAGGATTACCTGTAGTACCCGAAGTAAAGAACATAAGGGCAGTATCGTCGCCGCAAGAAGTTTCTTCACTTCTGTAGTAGTGTGCACTGTAAAGTGGATATTCATTATCAAAATCGTGCCATCCGTCACGCTGGCCACCAACCATTATAAGTTGTTTAACACAGTCGCATTTCTTTGCTGCGCGTTCTGCAATTTCAGCAGTATCGCCATCAGCAGTACAAATTAAAGCACTAACGCCTGCGGCTTTATATCTATACTCAAAATCGTGGTCTTTAAGCTGATTTGTAGCAGGGATTGCTACTGCACCGATTTTATGAAGCGCTACCATAGCAAACCAGAACTGATAATGGCGCTTTAACACAAGCATTACCTTGTCGCCGCGCTTAATACCTAAGGATGTAAAGTAGTTGGCGCATTGATTGGATGCACGTTTAATATCCTTAAATGTAAAGCGACGCTCGGTTTTATTTTTATCAATATGAAGCATTGCAAGCTTTTCTGGATATTTTTTTGCAATACCGTCAACAATATCAAAACCAAAGTTAAATACATCGGTATTTTTAAAATTAATATTTTCAAGACAACCATTTTCATCTTCAACTGTGTCTACAAATTTTTCGCAAACAAGCTTTTCGGAATTTTTAGCTGAAGCAATACTCTTTCGTACGGTTTCTTCCTTAACCTCTTCTCCCGGTAAAACCACCGCACAGAAAACGCAATCTTCCCCGTCAACAGCTATCATACCGTGAGGTATTGAAGAATTATAGTAAATGCTATCGCCTTCGTGTAAAATTTCGGTATGCTCGCCTACCTGCACCTTTAAAGAACCGCTTAGAATAAAGTCAAACTCCTGACCCGAGTGGGTAGAAAGGTGTATGGGTTTATTTTGCTGTGAAGCCGAATATTCATAGCGCACGAAATAAGGCTCGGCAATTTTATCACGGAACTTAGGCGCTAAGTTGGTAATATCAATTCCGTCCTCCTTTGCGGTTTTTTGTCCCTTACCCTTACGGGTTACTGTATAAGTAGAAAGCTTTGCAGTTCTACCTTCCAACAATTCGGTCATTTCAACATCGAATGCCAGGGCGCACTTATGAATAAACGAAAAGGGAATATCTGCATTTGCGCTTTCAAATATAATATATTTTTCTTCACTAACTTCGGTCTTCTCTGCCATTTGGGCAGTAGTCCAACCCATAATCTCGCGCAACTCCTTTATTCGAGACGCAATTTCCATTAACTGTTCTTTTGCGGTGTTGGTAGTCATATTTTTTACTCCCTTTCACATAATGATTTAAAAACAAAAACACCCATCTCAAATTTCTTTGAGACGGGTGTGAATTACACTCGCGGTACCACTCAAATTGCAGTAAACCTGCCACTCTTGGAATCTAACAATTCCTATGCATTTACGCAGCAATCACGAAAAGACCTACTTAAACTGTTCAGCCTTTCAGCTCGGAAGGGATGGGCTATAAGGACACTCACTATCGGCTTTCACCAACCGCCGACTCTCTAAAAAGTTTGTTATCCAAACCGTCTTCGTCAAAGCTTTTTTAAGATGTGAAACATTATATCACTCAAAATTTCATTTGTCAATCATTTTGTTGACTTTTTTTAATAAAAATTGTATAATTTTCTAAAAATACTGATTAAAGGAGGGTGAAAAAATGCAAAAAATTGGTATAAATCTTGATAGCGTAGAAGGTTTTTCCTATCGTGAATATATCAAGGCCGTCAAAGCGCTTGGCTTTGATGCAGTATTTTCTGATATGACAACCTGCGACTGTCCGGAAGAAATAGCCAAACTTTGCAAGGAGTTCGATTTAGAATATTCCTTTATTCACGCTCCTTTCATAGGCACTAACAATCTATGGCAAAAAGGCTCAGATGGTGACAAAATGTACGAAAGCATTTTGTCTTGCATTGATAAATGTGAAAAGGCGGATGTTCCTATTGCGGTTGTTCACATCTCTTCGGGCTTTAACCCACCCCCTATGACAAGGCTTGGCAAAACACGCTTTAAAAATATAGTAGAATATGCAAAAGAAAAAAATGTAAAAATTGCGTTCGAAAACCTAAGGTCTTTCCCATATCTTAAATGGGCTATGGACACCTTTAAGGATTATAGTAATGTAGGTTTTTGTTGGGATATTGGCCACGAAAACTGCTTTACTGAAGGTATAGAATATTTAAAAATATACGGTGATAAGCTACTTTGCACCCACATTCACGATAACAACTGTGAAAGGGGCGGTGACTTACACATTCTCCCCTTTGATGGAAAAATAGACTATAAGTCATCCATTAAAAACCTTAAAAACACAAGCTTTAAGGGTCCCTTAATGCTTGAAGTTTTTGCAAATAACGAAATATATAACGGCGTTTCTCCTTTAGACTTTCTTAAAAAAGCCTATAATAGTGTAGAAAAGCTTCGTAATATATTAAATGAAGGCGACTAAATGATTAAAAAAACTTTAAAAAATACTGCAATAATATTTGCTTTTTTCCTAAGCTTTTTGGCTTTTTTCTCTGCACAATGGTATGTAAATATATTCGGAAATATAGGCTTTCGGTCGATAATTTTCACTCTCTTCTCACCTATGGAAGGCACTGCAAGCGGTATTGTTTACGATTGGCTTTTAAAAGGGCTTTTGCCTGCAGGAATATGCACCGTACTTTTAAGTCTTTTTTATTTTTTAAAGTTTAACTTGAATGATTTCATTAAAAAAGCAGTTTCTATTATTATTTGCCTTTGCCTATGGGCGCATGGTATCGTTGTTACCGAAATACCCCAATTTTTAGGTGGTCTTGTAACAAAAACCCAAATTTACGATGAAAATTACAGCTCTCCAAAAACTCAAAAAATAACCTTTCCTAAAGAAAAACAAAACCTTATATATATTTATTTAGAGTCTATGGAAACCACCTACTTTAATAAAGAAAATGGTGGCGGGCTTAAAGAAAATGTTATACCAGAGCTTTATGATTTAGCTAAAACCAATACCAACTTTTCGCACTCAGATGGTGTTGGCGGATGGGAATTTGTTAGGAACACAAGCTGGACATCAGCCGCAATAGTGGCTCAAACAGCGGGTGTTCCGCTAACTCTACCGCTATTTAATACCGTGCCTAAAAAAAACTCTAACCTACTGCCCGGTATTACAACCTTAAACGATATTTTACATCAAAACGGGTATACCCAAACGGTGATGTTTGGTTCAAAAGCTTCCTACGGCGGCAAAGAAAACTATTTTAAGCAACACGGTGTTGACAAAGTTTTAGATTATAATACCGCCATAGCCGACGGCTTTATTGATAAAGACTACTTCGTTTGGTGGGGTATGGAAGACAATAAGCTTTTAGAGTATGCAAAACGGGAATTAACCGCACTTTCCAAAGTCGATAAGCCCTTTAACTTTACAATGCTTACTGCCGACACACACCATATCTCAGGCTATCAGTGTTCTTTATGCAAAAATGAATTTGACAGCCAATATAAAAATGTTTTACACTGCAGTTCAAAGCAGATAAGCGAATTTGTGAATTGGATAAAGTCACAACCGTTTTATAAGAATACAACTATTGTTGTAATTGGCGACCACCATAGTATGGATAACCAATTTTTTGAAAGCAATATGGAAAATGGATATACAAGAAGAGTTTATAATTGCTTTATAAACCCGCGTGTGACTCCAAAAAACGCGAAAAACCGCTCCTTTACCCCTATGGATATTTTCCCAACCACCCTTGCGGCCATAGGTTGCGAAATAGAAAATGACCGTTTAGGGCTTGGCACAAATCTATTTGGAAGCTCTGAAACCTTAGCCGAAAAGCTAACCCTTAAAAAACTTAACTCGGAGCTTAATAAAAGCTCAAAATACTATAAACAAAACTTTATAGAAAAATAAAGTCAGGACCTCCGGCTAAGCCGGAGGCTTGAATAGCCCTTCAAGGGCATTTTACAGACGAAACCCCTAAAGGGGCGCCGAAAGGTTTGCCGACTGCA
>JAZUPK010000011.1:0-28849 GCA_045605125.1 Acutalibacteraceae bacterium
GAATACTTCGCGCTATGGGTGCTTCAAAACGCGATATTTCACGCGTATTCAATGCAGAAACAATGATAGTAGGATTTGTGGCAGGAGCGCTTGGAATAGGTGTTACATTGCTTATGCTGATTCCTATAAACGCAATTATCAAAATGCTGACAGATATCGGCGGTCTAGCAAAACTTCCCGTTGCAGGCGGTGTTTCACTTGTTGTTATAAGTATTCTGCTGACATTTATTGCAGGTCTTATCCCCTCAAGAATTGCCGCTAAAAAAGACCCCGTAACATCACTTCGAACTGAATAAAAACCACTAGTTCAACTAGTGGTTTTCTCCACCCCTAGAAGGGGTGATTACTGGCTAAGCCCCTGAAAGGGGCCTGTGATGTTTAGCAGCGCATTACTTTTTCTGGCAGCCGCTCACGTGCGGCTGTCTTTTTTTGCCTACTGCTTCTTGCTACCCGTAAACGGGTCTATATACTCTTTTATACTTATCTGCTCTGCCATATAATCATCTTCCAATTGTTTCCTGATGTATTGGGCTATTGGTTTTTTATTTGGACCGACTGTATCTAGATAATATCCTCTACACCAAAAACTTCTTGATCCATATTTATATTTCAAATGTGCATGTCGGTCGAAAATCATCAGCGTACTTTTTCCCTTGAGAAATCCCATAAACTGTGCTATACTTATGTGCGGTGGGATACTTACCAACATATGTATGTGGTCGGGACACGCTTCTGCTTCTATAATTACTACATCTTTTTGTTCACATAATTTCCTCAGTATTTCACCTATATCTCTTTTTATTTGACCATATATTTCTTTTCTTCTATATTTCGGTGCAAAAACTATATGGTATTGACACCTATACTTTGAATGTGAACTACTTCTTATTTCATTATTATTTTCTTTCATTTGAAAAACCTCCTGTATTTTAGTAATGCGGCTGCCAAACCACTACTATTATACTCGAGGTTCTTCTTTTATTTCAGTCTTTTTCGGGCTTGCTTCTAGCTCGCCCTTTTTATTGTAGCTTCGCTCTTTTTATTATCCCCCGGTAGAACCGGGGGTTGTCTTTCACGTCTAAAGACACCAAAGCAAAAAGAAAAATCCCTTTCGGGATTCTTCTAATTTATTGGTATCATCAGCATTGTTCTACCGCTAATATTTTCGTTTTCAAGCTCGTTTATTGATTTAATCTCCTCTATACTTGCATTGTATTTACGGGCAATACTCCAAAGCGATTCTTGCTCTAAATTAAAGCATACCACCAAACCGCCTTTTTTATTGCATTTACAAGGCTCATCAGGAAAAATTTCCATATCGGTTATAAGTGAAACTTCATTTCGTTCATAAACCGCTCCCGAAACGCTTAACTCGGCTCGAAGCTCAATACAGTTTGCATTAAGTATTGTAAAGCTAACCGAACTAATCTCTATTACGGGGTCGAACGAAAGGTTTTCACAGTTGCAGCTTGTAGTATGACTCCATTCAAATTCCAACGGTTTTTCGTAAAAGAAGACATTGTCGTCCCCGTCGCAAGCAAGTAGGGATGCTAGTATTGTAGCATTAAGGCAAATTTTATCGCTTTCAAAACGCACCTTTTTAGACTGTAGTTCACACCACACATCCACAACAGAAGCAATATTCTCCGAAAGCTCTACATTTTTCTTAATATGGCAGTTTTCACTAACCGTATCGCAAATACGGTTAAAGGTAAGCGGTTTTTTTGTAAGAGAGGTTTTATATTTTGTAGAGAAAGCATCTTCAATAACCGCAATTTCGTTAACACAGTAGCTTTCACATTTTAAAAGTAGCTTGGCATTAACAGAAAAATTACGGCATTCGCCGCCTAAAACCGCAAAAGGTTTTACTTCTAAAGTGGCAATTTCAGGCTTGATATCGCACTCGCAAAGCTCGGTTATACCTGCCATTTCTACAATTTGGCTAAAAGGCAACCTGGTCTTTAAAACCTGCGGTGCTTTTAAACCATCGGCGCAATAAAGAATAGTTAAGGCCATTTCACCCTTCGCTACCGCTTTATCGTTCATAATCTTACATTCGCTGATAATCGGTGCTGCTTGTGTTCTTAAAATATTTATAACGGCAGGCGCTGTATTACCAATGCTTATTTCTTCTTCAATAGCAAGGTATTTTTCACTGTAAACAACAGGTACGGTGGCAGGCGCTATCATACGCTTAAGTTCTACATTTTTGTCGTCATAATCCGATACAATTTGATTAGAACAACGCTTAAATACGCAAATTTTTAGAGAAACGGCACCATGTATATCTACCTTTCTGCCTGTCACCGCACGGCAGTTTATGTATTCACACTTAGCCGATACCTTTAAATTTGCACCGTCGCACTCGCTCGGCAATTCCTTTATTTTACTAAATGGATACGCATACTCATACGAGCATAGGTTATTAGCATTATCACAGTATAAAAGAGTTATTAAAACATTACCATCTACCGTAATATTATTACCATTTATGCCCTTTGAAGTGATGCGTGTTACTGCCTTGCACTTAAATATTTTAGAAATATCGGGGCAGTAATCGGGTAAAGTGAAATCTACATCCACAGGTTGCTCGCAAACATCACCAAAAATATTTTCGTTATAGTAAACCCCTGTTTTTAAAGCCTTATTGTCCATAAAAAAATCCTCGCTTCATAACTTTTTAGTAAAGTTTATTCGCGAGGATTTATATTTATTACACTATTATCTTCTTTTTACAATGTTGTCCATAGATTTTACAATACATCCGCCCTCAATTACACCACGAAGCGCATTTAAAGGATAAACCGATGTATCTCTACCTATAACGGTACCGGGATTTATTACACAACCGCAACCTATATCGGCTCCATCAGCTAAAATACCGCCTATTTTTCTAAGACCGGTTACAATATCGGGATTTGCGTGAATTACTACCGCCTTACCGTCAGATTTAAGGTTAGAACAAATAGAACCCGCTCCCATATGAGCTTTATTACCTAAAACCGAATCGCCAACATAATTATAATGCGGAACCTGTACTCTATTAAGCAAAATGCAGTTTTTAAGCTCGGTAGAGTTACCTATTACACAGTCGCTACCCGTAATAATATTACCGCGCAAAAATGCACCCGGGCGAATTTCAGTTCCTGCGCCAATTATGGTATTAGGCTCAATAGTAACAGACGGGTGAATTTTTACATTCTCGCCTACTAAAACGCCTTCTGCAATCTCAGTAAAACCTTCTATACCCTTTTCTATAAGTCCTTTTATATAATCCTTGATTTTGGGAAGTAATTCCCAAGGATATTCAGCACTTTCGAAAAGTGGCTTTAAATAGTCTGTTTCAACAGTGTATAAATCGGTGATTCTTATATTACTCAACGCCGTGACCTCTCTCTTTAATAAAGTTTGCAAGTCGATTTGCGTACTCTAAAGCTCCGCTTTCACTTTCTACCATAACTCTTACAACTGGCTCAGTACCACTTTTGCGCAAAAGCACTCTGCCTTTTCCTGCAATAAGCTCTTCAATCTTTGCTTTTTCGGCTAAAACTTCGCTATCTGCAAAAACTGCCTCCTTGCTTTTTACCTTTACGTTTACAGTTTCCTGAGCGTAGAGCTTAACATTTTCACAAAGCTTTGCAAGGGGTAGCTTAGTATCACAAACCTCTTCAGTAAGCATAATAGCGGTTAAAAGACCGTCACCTGTAGTAGCATACTTTTTAATGATAATATGACCCGACTGCTCACCACCAAGTGAATAATCATTTTGTTGCATACATTCAAAAACAAAGCGATCTCCTACGTCGGTGGTAGCACACTTCATACCTTCTTTTTCAAGGCTTGCTATAAAACCTGTGTTAGACATTATAGTAGCCACAACCGTATTGTCGTTAAGCATACCGCGCGACATTAAACGCTTACCTAATATATAAAGCATTTTATCGCCGTCTACAACATTGCCGTCACTATCTACCGCAATACAACGGTCGCAGTCACCATCAAAAGCAAAGCCTAAATCCAAATGCTCTTCCTTAACAAGCTTGCAAAGGTTTTCAATATGTGTAGAACCGCAACCCATATTTACATTAAGACCATCGGGAGTATCACCTATAACCCTAACCTTAGCACCCAAGGCAGCAAATACAGATTTTGCAATCATCCAAGAAGCACCATTAGCGCAGTCAAGACCAATTTTCAAATCCTTGTAAGAATGAGATGCCAATGAAATTAAATAACCTATATAACGATTTCTGCCTGCAGCGTAATCAATAATTCTACCAATGCGTTCTTTGGTTGCAAGCGGTAAATCATCACCACTACAAAACTGTGACATATCTCCATCAAGATAGTCTTCAATATATGCGGTGGTATCATCATCAAGCTTTTCACCAAAGCGGTTGATAACCTTAATACCGTTATCATAAAAAGGATTGTGTGAAGCAGTGATCATAATACCGCAGTCAAATTCATCCTGCTTAGTAACATAAGAAACGCTGGGTGTAGTGGTAACGTGAAGCATATAAACATCTGCGCCGGAAGCGGTAATACCTGCCACAATAGAGTATTCGAGCATATAACTTGAAAGGCGAGTATCCTTACCTATTACTATACGGGGGCGGTAATTTGCTTTATCGCAGCCCGAAAGTGGAGATGAATAATACCAACCTAAAAATCTACCAACCTGATAAGCCTGCATAGAAGTAAGAGTAGCATTAGCCTCACCGCGAAAACCATCAGTACCAAAATAGCGGTTTTTCTTCTTCTCACCTTTATTTTCAATTTTAATAGGAACATTAACCTGTAAAAGCTCATCAGTAGTAACACCGAATAAATTGCAAAGCATTATAACCTTATCAATTTGCGGTAAAGCTTGATCCATTTCCCACTTTGAAACCGACTGTCGCGAAACCGAAAGCTTTTCTGCTAACTGTTCTTGTGAAATGTTAGAATTTACACGAAGCTTATAAATTTTTTCACCTATAGTCATTATAACTACTCCTTAACTCTTTTGGTAATTAAAATTTACATTTTAATCAATAAATTCATAATAACAAAGAATAATCAAAACCTCAACCAACTAAACTTTTATTTTTTCGCAACCTGTAGTTGCCAAACTGTTCGTAGTTGACTTTTGGCATCTCACATTATATAATTTACTTATATATAGTATATATATAAAACCGAAAAATTACAACAAAATGTTTTAGGGGTGGTATTATGCTAAAAACAGCACCAACAGTATTCGCTGTAGGAAATGATTATCAAATTATGTTTGAAGTGGAAAAAGAATCTTTAGTAAGCATTAGAGTAGGTGAAGAAACCTATTTTGACGAGTCTAACGGTATTATGAACTCGCTATCTTCTATGCACAGAGTAACCGTTCCATCCGCTTTACTTGACAAAGAAAAAAAGTACACTATTTGCATTCGTCCTTTAATAGAACGCAAGCCTTATTTTACAGAAACAGAAGAGATAGTTGAATTTGATTATAACTTCAAGCCTGTACCGGAAAGCAATATCCGTGCTTACCACCTTTCCGATACGCATAACCGCATTGCCGAACCGGTAGGAGCTGCAAAAGTCTTTTCTAATATTGATTTCCTTATCCTCAATGGTGATATTTTAGACCATAGCGGCGATCCTTCTAAATTCGCTAATATTTATATGATCTGTAGTGAAATTACAGGTGGTAGTATTCCTGTAGTATTTTCTCGCGGCAATCACGATTTGCGCGGTAATTATGCCGAAAGATTTGCCGATTATACCCCCAGCCAAAACAGAAATACATATTATTCATTCCGTATAGGCAGTATTTGGGGCTTAGTTTTAGACTGCGGCGAAGACAAAGACGATTCCAAAGACGAATATGGTTTCACAGTTGCTTGCCACCCCTTTAGACTAAGACAAACAGAGTATTTAAAATCGGTTATAGCAAACGCCGATAAAGAGTATAATGCCCAAGGCGTTAAGACTCGCATTGTAATATCACACAATCCCTTTACTGAAAACCATCCTTACCCATTTAACATTGAAAAGGATATTTTTACAGACTGGGCAACTCTTTTAAAAGAGCATGTAAAACCTGATGTTATGATATGCGGTCACACCCATAAATTATCAGTATTTTATCCAAATATCGAAGATAATTATATTAAAAGACCCTGTCCTGTTGTTGTAGGTTCCGAGCCATATGAGGACCGATTTATAGGTTGTGGATATATTTTCGGCGATGATAAAATCGATGTTGTTTTTAATGATAATTTAGGCAACACAATTTCAACACACACCTTAAAAAAATCATAAAGTTCGATTTACAACCCTAATTATTCACGGTAAAAACACCACCAAATCAAAGGTAGACATATTCAAGGATGGATTGATTTTATGAAAATTAATAAACTTTTTTGTGACGGGGCCGTTTTACAAGCCAACAAACCCATAAGAATTTTCGGTACAGGTGAAGGTACTGTCAGTGTTGAGATAGATGGATTTACAGGAACTGCCCAAAGCGAAGGCTGCGACTGGCTTTTAGAATTGCCTTCACACGATTACGGTGGACCGTATACTATGAAGGTTACTCTAAATGGTAACGAACAGTTAATTAACGACATTTATTTTGGTGATGTTTACTTATTGGCCGGGCAATCTAATATTGAATTAAGGCTTTGGCAAACAAATACACCTGAAGAAGAATATGAAAACAATCCGCTAGTACGCGCCTTTTATAGCAAAATCGAAAAGGATTATGAAGAATATCCCTTAGAAGAAAAATGGATAAAAGCAAAGGGTTGTGTAGCAAGTTGGTCAGCTTTAGGTTGGCTTGCTGCGAAGCGACTTCAAAAGGAAAGCGGACATGCAGTAGGTATTATTTCTTGCTATCGCGGGGCTTCGTGTATCCAAAGTTGGCTTCCAAAGGATGCTTTAACAAGAAAAGATTTAGAACTTGCCACCGAAGAGAAATCTGGTCAATATAGAACTCAAATTTATATTGATTTTAACCATGACGGTTTTCTTTATGAAAACAAGTTTAAAAAGATTGTTCCATTCCCGTTGAAAGCGGTTGTTTGGTACCAAGGCGAATCTAACGGAGGCCCTGCAAAGATTTCAGTGCTTTATAAAGATTTACTTAAAATATTAATAAACCGTTGGCGAAACGATTTATTGGACCCACAGCTCCCCTTTGTTGTAGTTCAAATACACGACTTTAACGAACCGGGAGATAAAGAAGGCTGGGCTTTGGTTCAAAAAGCTCAGGAAGAAATCCAAAACGAAATAGAAAATGTACAAACAATAATCTCTTCTGATATTTGCGAAAGGGACAATATTCATCCGCCTACAAAATTACCGCTTGCAATAAGAATTAAGGAAATTTTACAAAAATTATAATTCCTATTCAAAAAACGAGATAATAATTATGAAAAAAACATGGGGTTACTTACAAATAATTTTAAGTGCAATTTTATTAGCTTTTGTTTACTATATCTTTATTGTTACAAATAGTTTTGCACCTGCCGGTTTAAACGGTATTGCTACTATGATACAATTTAAAACCGGATTTAGTATAAGTTATATGTCGTTGCTGATAAATGTTCCATTATCGATACTTGCTTATTTTTTAGTACAAAAAGATTTTGCCATTAAAACACTTGTGTTTTCGCTTTTTTATTCCATTTCCTTTTTGTTACTTCAAAATTCTAACTTATCGTTCATCCAGTACAATACACTTGGTCACGATACAATCTACCCCGTTATTCTTAGTGGTGTGCTTGCAGGTGTCGTTTACGGCGTTTGCTTTAGAAATAACGCTTCAACC
This sequence comes from Acutalibacteraceae bacterium, assembly GCA_045605125.1. GTDB lineage: Bacteria > Bacillota > Clostridia > Oscillospirales > Acutalibacteraceae > UBA737. Next base: position 7,814 of record JAZUPK010000011.1, read on the forward strand.
GGCGGTACCGATATTATTTCGCGCTATATTAATAAAGTAAGACCCGATACCAACTTTTTCGCTATGACTTTCACATTAAACGCCATAGTTGCTATTGCTTCTGTTTTTGTTTATTCGGAAGATATTTTAAATTATAAACCGATGGCACTATGTATTTTATATTGTTTTATATCCACATTTGTAGGAAACTTATTACTAAAAACCACCAAAACCGCATATAAATTTACTGTTATTACGCCACATAGCGATAAAATTGTTGAAGAAATTACAAAAAAACTTCACCACGGTTGCACCGAAATTGATGCTGTTGGAACATATACAGGTGTTAAAAAATCGGTTTTAATTTGTTTAATAAACAAACACCAGTTAAACGACTTCCAAAAAATAGTTGCAAAATACGACAATACCTTCTCATATTTTGAAGTTGTAAACGAAACCTATGGTAATTTTAAAAACATAAAGCATCGTTAAAAAAAGTCTTGACCAATCGGTCAAGACTTTTAGTTTTGCAAAAATTTATTTAAGTAGTTTAAGGTTTTCTTCTTATCAGCCGACCAAAGCGGTGCAATCAAATCTTTTTTTGCTCCGTCGCCCGTTATTCTATGTACAACTGTTTCCTTTGGTAAAACTGAAATACATTCCTTTAAAATTTCAGCATATTCTTCTAAATCTAAAGCCTTTACCCTGCCGTTTTCATATTCCGCCTCAAGACCGGTATTTTTAAGAATATGCAAAAGATGAAATTTCACTCCGTTTGTACCACATTCAACAGCAAATTTAGTGGTTAAAAGCGGATTGTCATTCGGTAATCCTATTATAATATGGGTTATAACCTCTAACCCTGCGTTCTTTAGGCGATGGACAGCATCCTTATAAATATCACTTTTATATCCGCGGTTTATATACTCTGCCACCGAATCATTACTTGTTTGCAAGCCCAATTCTACCGTTACAGGCTTAATTTTATTAAGTTCTTTAAGTAATTCAATAGTACTGTCAGATAAACAATCAGGTCTTGTTGCAATATTAAGCCCTACTATGTATTCAGGCTTTATTGCTTCATAAAACAACTCTTTAAGTCGTTCGGTTTTAGCATAAGTATTAGTGAATGACTGAAAATACGCAATATATTTTCCACTTTTAATTTTAGCTTCCACTTTTAATTTAGCCTTTTCTAATTGCTCTAATATATTGTTTCCGTGTTCGGAAAAATCGCCACTGCCGAGAGCCGAACAAAAAATACAACCTCCCGTAGATATAGTGCCATCACGGTTAGGGCAAGTAAACCCGCCATCAATAGATAATTTATAAACCTTACAGCCGAATTTTTCTTTATAATAATCATTCGCCGTTTTATACATAGCATCACCATTTAAATTATACTATTAAAATAACTGAAAAGCAAATATCTTTGATCTAAGTAAAAAAATTAAATAATATCAAAGGCTTGACCGATTAGGTCAAGCCTTTTGTGTTAAAAATCATTGTTAATCAGCAAATAATTCATCTAACAAAGGAATAGACGAGGACGCACCATGTCGCGACACTGTGATTGAAGATGCCTTTGAAGCAATGTCCAAAGCTACATTTATATCCTTGCCGTTTGTTATTGCTGCAAGAAAATAACCTGTAAATGTATCTCCTGCCGCGGTAGTATCTACCGCGTGAACCTCGTAAATCGGCTGTTCTATAAAAGAATCAGAGTTTATAAACACACTTCCGTTTTTACCCAATGTAAGAATTAAATTACTATTTGGAAACTGTTTTATAAAGTTTTTGGCTATTTCTTTAGGGTCACTGCTTCCAAAAAGCGCCTCGCCTTCAATTTCATTGCAAAACCACCATTTAACATAAGAAATAGGCAGATTTAGAATCTCATTATCAAAAGGAGACGGATTAAATGCAATTTGCATGCGCTTTTCGTTTGCAACCTTAAAAATTAAATCAAGATTATTAATTTCATTTTGAAGCAAAAGAATATCGTTTTCTTGCGCATCAAAAAGAAACTTATCTATATATGCTTTATCGATACAATGATTTGTTCCCGCAAAAAGCAGTATACAGTTTTGACCATTCTTGTCTACTTGTATAATTGCAGAACCGCAATTACCTTTCACTTCATCAATTCTACTTATATCAACATTCGCTTCTGCCAAAGTATCCATCAATAATTTGCCGTTATCCCCGACAACAGCACCGTGAATAACCTCAGCACCCGCTTTTGATAGTGCTACCGATTGATTAAGACCTTTTCCACCAGGAAAAACCGACATTTTTTTTGATGCCAGGGTTTCTCCTGCAGTTACAAAATGATCCACCTCGTAAACATAGTCAATATTTAGCGAACCTAAGCTATATATTTTCATATTATTCACTCAACATCCTAAATAAATCTTCAAACAATAAATCTCTTTTGATTTGATATACATACTTAATAAAATGCCTATCTTGATCAAGGGAATAGCACTTATCATATTCCGGAATAGGGCATGAAATTAATCTTTCACGCATAAATTTTGATCCGTCGTTTAATAGCCAAGCAACTGCAGTTACATCCCAAATTGGCTTTGACCATGGTTTTCCTTTTTTGGTTTCTTCCATATACCTAATTGTGTTTTCGCAAAGATAATCACATAGTGGATTTTTACCGGATAGCCAGTGTTCGAGCTCATACTTTGAAGTTGCAAAGTGATCTACCACACCCTTACAAGGCAACAATACTAATGGTACTCCGGAGCCAAAAACAATCCTTGCTGCCGCAATATCCTGAACCATATTAAATTCCGAAGCTGCAAACGGTATGTGTGTGCCATGACCGCCCAACCATACTACAACGCAATTCTCTTTGATTTTTGGATTTTTAAGTATAGCAGATGCAACATTTGTTATAGCACCTATTGCGACAATATAAAGAGGAGATTCGGGGGAATAATTTTCTGCAAGATTTGCTATAAAATCTGCCGCATCCGATTCCACCGCTGTTGCTTCATTTGGTAAAAATTCTTGTGAGCCTTTATAAACTATATCCTTTAACTCGCTCTCACCCATTAAATCCAAAAGTTTAATAATTTCATCATAACTCTTGTTCATTCCATCCGCCGGCGGGCTGTCATTGGAATCTAAAAACGGAGCTGCTGTAATACCTTTTACAGAAAGTTTATGTTTTGATTTGAGCGCATAACAAATAGCATATTGATCATCAATCTCGTTATATGCATCGGTATCTATTACAACATCCACTTTTCCACTTGGAACGGTTAAATTTTTAAAATACTGTTCTTGTGTCATATAACCCCATCCTTTTTCTACCATTCTACATTACGACACAACCAAATAATATAAGAATATGGCTTATTTTTTGTATAACTTGGTTTTTTCGAAATAGCAACTTGAAAAATATTAACCGATATGATATGTTAATATTAGTAATGTTTATGGGGTGCTATATGCATAATTTGAACTTAGTATCAATTCGAGAAGTAAAACGATCTGAAAATTCGCACATTAAATTTCATTCTCACAAATATCACGAATTGGTTTATTATTTATCGGGTAATGGTAAAACCGAAATAGACGGTAAGAGTTTTTGTTTTCTTGATAACAACTTTTCAATAATTCCTGCCGGTATTAAACACAATGAATTTCACTATGCTAATGCCGAAGTAATTTGCCTTGTGTTTTCAGGCTTAAACGATTTGCAGCCAGGCTTTTTCAAGGATTCTTCCAATACAATCATAAATATTCTCAATGAGCTTATAAATGAAATTCAAAAACAAATTCCCGGCTATAAAGATATGCTTGAAGTAAAGCTCAATGAATTAATAATCAACATTAACCGCATTGAAAAAACTATTGGCGATACAAAAAGCTTTGAATATGTAATTAATTACATACGCGAAAATTTCCACAAACATATAAATTTATCCGACTGTGCAAAACAACTTAATATTAGCTATGATTATTTTCAACACAAGTTCAAATCACTCACAGGCCTTTCTCCAAAGCAATTTTTAATGGAACACCGGTTACTGAATTCTAAAAAAATGCTTGAAGAAGAAGCCTATAACTGTACCGAAATCGCATACCGCTGTGGTTTTTGCACATCTGCACAGTTTTCTGCTCTATTTAAAAATAAATATGGCGTAACACCTTTGCAGTATAAAAAACATATTACACAAAAGGCTTCCGATTGGTCAAAAATTTTATAGAATATATTACACTAAACCCCAACTTGCTAACCACAAGAGAAATTTTTGATAAATATCAAGTTAGAAAAACGAAGAAACAAAAAACAGTTTTCATTGAATATGTAAAACAAGTTGCAAAACGATATGTGAAAGGCTTGACCAATTCGGTCAAGCCTTTTGATTTAAAGTAATGTAGTTATGCAATAAATAACCCCATAAATTACACTCGCGACCGTGCCGTAAGCAATTACAGTGCCTGCGATTTTGAACATATTAACACCAACAGCTAATACAAATCCCTCTGCTCTCAATATAATACACATTAGTTACTATTGCTTTCAAACAAAAGTTTTCTGTAAACCGATGGTGAGCATCCAAAAAAGTTTTTAAAAACCCTGTTAAAATATGTTGTAGAGGAAAAACCGCAATCTATTGCAATCTCTAAAATAGAGTTTTCGGTTTCTTTTAATTTTTCAACCGCATAATGTACTCTTGAAAAATTAATATATTCGAAAATTGTCGAACCCGTTACCGCTTTAAACGTATGACAAATCGTATGCTTATTGTATTTCGTCAACGAGCTAAGCTCTTCAAGGGTAATAGGTGATTTAAAATTAGTATCTATATAATGAACAATCTGTTCGATTTTTTTGAACTGCACTGCGGAAATAGTTAATGGAAGAATAAAAGACCGAGAATACATAAAAGCAACAAGCTCATAGAGGTATCCCTTTGTATACCAACGGCTTTCTTGGGTGTCATCATAATATCTAATACTTATTTTATTTAATAGATCTGTTATTTCGTTGTTATCATTCAATAATAAATACGGCTTAGCTTGTGTGCGCGAAATAAACGAATATAATTTTGAAAGCTTATCATCGTTTATATTTTCCTTCAACAAACTAATATCAATCTGATAATAAAAAACCTCTGCGTTTTCAGAATACAGCTTATGACCCATGTTACTGTTTATGAAGATAATTTCCTTGGGATGAACCATAATTATGTCGTCATTTACACAGCAATTTAATATGCCACTTTTAACCCTGACAATCTCAACCGCCACATGTGAATGCATTCCACGGTATTTATCGCGCTCTGTCATATAAAGATGTTGAATTTTAATTGGCAGATTAAACTTTTCAAAACTTATTATCTCTTTTTCCATAACACACCACATTCACAATATCGTTCAGTTATTTAGCAATATTAACCTTGAAAACAGCAAATTTATTCAATATACTGAATACTATACTACAATTTATCTAAAATGTAAAGTTTTATAATATTTTGTAGTTTAATGTATTACTTTGCGGAGTTAATTTATGAATGAAATTTATGTAAAAAGCATAAAACGCAGCAGGCTAATGTATATTTTCGAGGCTGCTCTTGAATACTTTATATCTATTTTAGTTGCAGGTTCTTATCTTGCAACCCTAACTAAAGAATTAGGCTTTTCCGATAGTCTTACAGGTATTTTATCCTCTGTTATTTCTTTAGGCTGTTTATTTCAACTTTTATCATTATTGGTAAGACGCCAAAAGGTCAAAATTTTTGTATTAGTATTCAGTATTATAAATCAGCTTCTTTTCATGTTGCTTTATGTAATACCGTTAACAAATTTCCAAAAGACTACAAAAATTATTTTATTTGTAATTTTAATATTCTCTGCTTATTTGATATATAACTTTGTTCATCCTAAAAAGATAACCTGGTTAATGTCTTTGGTTGAAGATAAACAACGCGGAAGTTTTACGGCGAATAAGGAAATCGTATCACTTATTTCGGGAATGGTATTTTCATTTGTTACTGGTACCGTAATTGATTATTTTTCTGAAACCGGCAAAATTCGTTTGGCATTTGTATTTTCGGCAATTGTAATTTTTGTTCTTATGGTGTTACATTCTCTTACAATGATATTTGCTATAGAAAAAAAGATGCCGCAAAGTCCTAAAAAGAATTTTTTATCAACCCTTAACGAACTGATAAAAAACAAAAATGTGGTAAAGGTAACTGTTATTTTTATACTTTATCATATTTCTACCTATATTTCGACTCCGTTTTACGGAACATATCAAATAGGCGAATTAGGGCTTAATTTAAAATTTGTATCAATCATAGTAATGTGTGGAAGTGTATCCCGAATTCTTGTTTCAAAATTTTGGGGAAAATATGCCGACAAAAAAACCTTTGCGGTAATGATTGAAAAATGTTTTATTTTTCTAGCTTTGGGACAACTTTCCATAATTTTTGCTTTTCCTGCAACAGGTAAAATAATGTTTGTCTTATATTACATATTAAATGGTATCGCATTAGGTGGGATTAATAGCGCTCTTATAAATTTGATATTTGATTATGTTCCAATCGACAAAAGATCCGATTCATTAGCCATTACTCAAGCAACCGCAGGTCTTATTGGTTTCTTAACTACGCTTTGTGTCAGTCCGTTAGTTTCTTATATACAAAGAAACAATAATTCAATACTTGGCTTGCCGATATACGCACAACAATTTGTTTCAATAATTGCCCTGATATTTACAGTTTTGACAATAGTCTATATAAGATTTGTCTTTATTAAAAACACAACTAAAAAGGCTTGACCCTACAGTCAAGCCTTTTTCATTATAATAATGTCGCTATCCAATAAATTACCCCATAAATCACACTCGCAATGGTGCCATAGACTATAACAGGTCCTGCGATTTTGAACATATTAGCACCAAGTCCCAATACAAAGCCCTCTGATTTAAACTCTATTGCAGGAGAAACTACCGCATTTGCAAAGCCTGTAATAGGCACTAAGGTTCCCGCTCCCGCAAACTTAGCTATTTTGCTAAACAGACCGAGTGCTGTCAAAAAAGCCGACAAAAATATAAGGCTTACAGTAACTAAAGCCTTTGCTCTTTCTTCATCCAAAGCGCAGGTTTTAGTGTAAAGTTCTAAAAGCAGTTGCCCTAAAACACAAATTAATCCGCCCACCAAAAAAGCACATATTGAGTCCTTAAACTTTGGTGACGGCGGTGAAAGTTTTTTTACCATTTCGGAATATTGCTTATTATCGGGTTGCATAAAAAACACTCCTTTAAAAGATATTTTGTCTTCTAAGGAGTGTTTTATTCTTATATTATTTATTTAATCAAAAAGTTTACGTAATTTGTTGAGAAAAGCCTCTTCACCAAAAGTATTCATCTTGAAAAACAGTGCTTGACTTCCGCCCGAAGTAATAGCTGACAAATGTATTACTCCATCACTTCCCTGAAAAAGCGTAACATTAAGGCTCACACGATTACTACCCATCCAACTGTAGCGTTCAAATACCCTAACACTGCACCTTGATGACGGACTTCTAAAGTCGCTTGCATCCTCTAAAGAAGCAGATATACTACCGCCTACAATTCCTTCTTCAATCAAACATAAAATTCTAATAAATTCATTATCATCACCATTAAATGTGCATTGGTACTTAGCCATTAACGATACCCCCTTTTTACGTGATGTAAGGAAAAAGTTATAATTCAATTATTTCAATATTTTCAATTTCAACCGCTACAATTGGCTTATCCCCTGCTCCTGTTTTAACATTTGCAATAGCGTCAACTGTGTCCATTCCTTCATAAACCTGACCAAAAACACTATGGCGATAATCAAGCCAAGGTGTACCGCCAATTTCGGCATAAGCCTTAGCACAATCGCTTGGGAATGCGTCGGGCAAATCTTCCATTTGGTCTAACATATTTTGCGGTACGGTATTAGCCTGTACAATAAAGAATTGACTGCCGTTTGTATTAGGGCCTGCATTTGCCATTGAAAGAGCACCGCGGATATTATGAAGCTCGGGTGAAAATTCATCTTCAAATTTTGTGCCCCATATTGATTCACCGCCGATACCGGTTCCCATTGGGTCGCCGCCTTGAATCATAAAATCTTTAATTACACGGTGGAAAATAAGACCGTTATAGTAGCCGTTTTTAGCGTGTGTAGTAAAGTTTTCAAAGGTTTTAGGTGTTTTATCGGGGAACAATTTTATCTTAATGTCACCCATTGTGGTATGCATTATTGCAACTGTGTCACCCGTTTCAGGTGCTTTTAACTGTAAATAAGCCATAACTTGCCTCCAAAATGTAAAATTATTACTTGTATTTTACCACTATATGTAGTATAATACAAGTAATAATTGGCAAAAATTTAAAAATTAAGGAGTATTTTTATGAATTGTCCTTTTTGTTCCTATGAAGAAAGCAAAGTAATCGACTCACGCCCTACTGATGAAGGTCAACGAATCCGTCGCAGACGCGAATGCTTACAATGTGCTAAGCGTTTCACTACTTACGAGATTATTGAAAGCCTTCCTATTATTGTAATTAAGAAGGATAAATCACGCGAAACTTTTAACCGCAATAAGATTATGAACGGTCTTTTGCGTGCTTGTGAAAAACGTCCGGTATCTATTGATATGCTTGACAGAATGATAGACGATATTGAAACAGTTATTCAAAATTCGTTAGACCGCGAAGTAACAAGTGAAAAAATTGGTGAGCTTGTTATGGAAAAACTAAAGGACATTGATGAAGTAGCCTATGTTCGTTTTGCATCGGTTTACCGTCAGTTTAAGGATATAAATACCTTTATGTCCGAGCTTAATAAACTTTTATCCAAAGACTAATATTAACAAAGGGTATTTCGTATACCCTTTGTTTTTTAAAACAGGAGTTACTATGTCACAAAATATTTCACTTGCAGATTTATTACTGCCTAACATCGAAAAAACACCCGAATATTATGAAAATCTTTACCCCAATCGCAACCTACCTGAAGGTGCAAGGGTTGTTCGTATAGCACCAAGTCCTACAGGATATTTACATTTAGGTGTTTTATTTGCGGCTCTTGTAAACCGCATCACTGCAACCTCTTCAGGCGGTATTTTCTTTACACGTATTGAAGATACCGACAAAAAGCGCGAGGTAGAAGGCGGTATCGAAGATATTATAGGCGGTCTTAACCGTTTTGGTATTACTATTGACGAAGGTTTTATTGGTGGCAACGAGCAAAAGGGCGACTATGGCCCTTATCAACAAAGCTACCGTGCTGAAATTTACCAAACCTACGCTAAAGAGCTTATAAGACAAGGTCTTGCTTATCCTTGTTTTTGCACCGCCAGTGAATTAGCATCTTTGCGCGATGAACAAGAGGCAGGTAAAATCCGTACCGGCTACCATGGTGAATGGGCAAAATGCCGCAATCTTACTTTTGAGCAGATAAAAGCTTATGTAGAAGAAGGCAGACCGTTTGTAATACGCCTTAAATCTCCGGGAAGCGAAGAAAATAAGGTAATTTTTGAAGATACTATTAAAGGCAAAATTGAAATGCCGGAAAATGATGAAGACTTTGTACTTCTTAAATCGGATGGTATCCCTACCTACCATTTCGCACACGCGGTTGATGACCATTTAATGCACACCACCCACGTGCTTCGCGGTGATGAATGGATTTCATCTGTACCAAAGCATATTCAGCTTTTCAAGCTTTTAGGCTTTAAGGTGCCGAAATTTGGGCATATCTCCCCCATTATGAAGTTAGACAACGGTGCTAAACGTAAAATTTCAAAGCGTAAGGACCCCGAAGCTGCAGTACACTTCTTTGCGGAAGAGGGTTATATGAGCGAATGTGTTATAGAATATCTTATGACAGTAGCGGCCAGCGACTTTGAAGATTGGCGCCGCGCCAACCCCGATAAATCTTATAAAGACTTTAAGTTTAATTTAAAGAAAATGAGTGTTTCGGGCGCATTGTTTGATGGTGTTAAGCTTTTAGACGTTAGCAAAAACATTGTTTGCCGCCTTTCAAGTGTACAGGTTTATGACTATGTAACCGAATGGGCGCGCGAATTTGATAAAGATTTCTATCAAGTATTAACCCGCAATCCCGAATATTCAAAAGCCGTTTTCGCTATTGACCGTGATGTACCAAAACCACGCAAAGATATTGCAAAATGGAACGAGGTAAAGGATTATTTCTCATATATGTTTAGTGAATACTTTACTCCCGATTTCACTTTACCCGAAAACATTGCAAAAGAAGATGCTGCTTTATTCCTTGAAAAATACAAGGAAGTTTATTCACCCGATGACGATCGTCAAGAGTGGTTTAATAAAATTAAAGCAATCGCACCAGAGCTTAATTTTGCAAGCGAAACCAAGGAATATAAATCAAATCCCGATGCTTATAAGGGACATGCCGGCGATCTTAGTACAGTACTTCGTATTGCCATTACCGGCAGAAGAAACACTCCCGATTTATGCAGTATTATGTCCGTACTCGGTAAAGATGAATGCATAAAGCGTATTGAAAATGCAATAAGAGGTTAATTATGGAAGAAATTGTTAAAACTGAAGAGGTTAAAGCCTCGAACTTTATACATGATTTTATAGATAAGGATTTAGCCGAAGGCGTTTATGAAAAGGTACAAACTCGTTTCCCGCCCGAACCTAACGGCTATCTTCATATAGGCCACGCAAAAGCCATTTGTATCGACTTCGCTACCGCTGAAAAATACGACGGCAAATGTAACTTGCGCCTTGATGATACCAACCCTACAAAAGAAGACGTTGAGTATGTTGACGCTATTAAAGAAGACATTAAATGGTTGGGCTTTAATTGGGACAATGTTTATTTTGCATCTGATTATTTTGACTTTATTTATGAGTGTGCATTAAAGCTTATTGATAAGGGCCTTGCTTATGTTGATGAGTCTACACCCGAGCAAATCAAAGAAATGCGCGGCACTTTGACCGAAGCGGGTGTGAATAGCCCCTACCGTGACCGCCCAGTAGCAGAAACCAAAGATTTATTTAAAAGAATGACCGAGGGCGAATTCCCGAACGGTGCAATGGTACTTCGTGCTAAGATTGATATGGCATCTTCTAATATCAATATGCGTGACCCGATTATCTACCGCATTATGAAGGCTACTCACCACCGCACAGGCGACAAATGGTGCGTATACCCGATGTATGACTTTGCGCATCCGTTAAGTGATGCTAAAGAGGGTGTTACCCACTCGCTTTGCTCACTTGAATTTGAAAACCACAGACCTCTTTATAATTGGTTCTTAGAAGTTTTAGATATCCCCACCCCACCCCGTCAGATTGAGTTTGCAAGAATGAATGTAAACTACACATTAACAAGTAAACGTAAATGCTTAAAGCTTGTTAACGACGGTCTTGTAAGCGGTTGGGATGATCCTAGAATGGCTACAATTTGCGGTATGAGAAGACGTGGTTACCCTTCAGAAGCAGTACGTAACTTTGTTGATAAAATAGGTGTTTCAAAAGCATATAGCGTTATTGACTACGCTTTACTCGAATCTTGCGTACGCGATCATCTTAATGAAAACGCTAATAGAGCAATGGCTGTTCTTCGTCCTTTAAAGGTTGTTATTGACAACTACCCCGAAGGCAAAACTGAAGAAATTTTGGTTGATGTTAACCCCAATAAGCCTGAGCTTGGCAAAACACCGGTTACCTTCTCTAAAGAAATTTACATCGAGCAGGATGACTTTATGCTAGACCCGCCCGGTAAGTACTTTAGACTTTGCCCTGCAAAGGAAGTACGCTTAAAAAGTGCTTACTATATTAAATACGCTTCTCACGAAACTGATGAAAACGGTAATATTACAGTAGTTCACGCTACCTACGACCCCGAAAGCTTTGGCGGTGAAACTGCCGACGGCAGAAAGGTTAAAGGTACATTACATTGGGTATCAGCTGAAAACTGCACTGATGCAGAGGTTCGCCTTTACGAGCGCCTTTTCAATGTTCCTAACCCAAGTGATGAGGAAGGTGTTTCCTCTTTTGCCGATAACCTTAACCCTGAATCACTTACCATACTCGAAAACTGCAAGCTTGATAAGGCTTTATTAGGTGCTAAAGCGGGCGAAACCTTCCAGTTTATGCGCCAAGGTTATTTCTGTGTTGATAAGGATTCAACAACCGATAAGCTTGTTTTCAACCGTACAGTAGCTCTTAAAGATTCTTTTCAAAAGAAGGGTTAATAATGACTGTTCGCAATATTTTTGAATATTTAAATAAAAAATATCCTACAGATACCGCTTGTGATTTTGACAATGTCGGTATCTTGGTAGGTGACCCTGATGCAAGTGTTTCAAAAGCTGTTGTTGTACTTGACTGCACACTAGACGCTATAAAAACCGCTTTGGATAACGAATGTGAGCTTATTATCACACACCATCCTGTTATTTTTCATCCCCTTAAAAATGTTCTTAAAGGAAGCATTGTTTACGAGGTTTTAAAGAATAATCTTTCGGTTATTTCTATGCACACAAACCTTGATATCGGTGTTGGCGGTGTTAATGATACACTTGTAAAAATTCTTTCTCCTATTTCGGTTGAAGATGTTATTACAAGCGATAAATACACCATTAAAAAATGTGAAATTGAGCCTATTACGGCATCCCATTTGGCAGATAAAATTAAATCAAATCTTGGCGGTGTTGTAAAATTCACCGACCGTATAGAGCCTATTACCAAAATTTTGGTTTGCGGCGGCAGTGGCGGCAACTACATTGAAGAAACTGTAGGTTTCGGTTGTGATGCTTTACTTACCGCCGATGTTAAGCACAATCATTTCTTAGATGCCGACAGGCTTAGCTTAGCACTTTTTGATGCAGGTCATTTTGATACCGAAGATGTTGTTATTGAACCGCTTAAAGAACTATTACAAAACGAATTCAATAATATACAATTCATAACAAATCACACAAAAGTTATTAAAAACCGCTAAATTTAGCGGTTTTTATTTTTTTATGGTTATAATATTTTTGGTGATAAAATGATTACAACAATTATTCGTACAATTATACTTTATGTTTTCGTAACCTTTGCTATACGGGTTATGGGCAAACGACAAATCGGCGATATGCAACCTAACGAACTTGTTATAACCCTTTTAATATCCGAAATTGTCGCAATACCGCTTCAGGATATAAGTCAACCTATTTTAAGCGGTGTGGTTGCTATCTTTATGCTTATTGTACTTGAAATAGTTATGTCGGTATTATCACTTAAAAGTATAAAAATACGAAAATTTATGAGCGGTAATTCGGTTGTTATTATCAACAACGGTATTGTTGACCAAAACGCTATGAAAAATGTTAGAATGACTGTACTCGACCTTGTTGAACAGCTTCGCGGTCAAAATGTGTTTGATATTTCAACAGTTGCGTTTGCAGTGCTTGAAATAAACGGTAACTTAAGTGTTTTGCTTAAAAGCGGTGACCAGCCTGCAACCGTTAAGGATATGGGGATAAAAAAAGAAAAGGCAGCTCTTCCATTACCCGTTATCAGCGACGGAAAGATTTTAAGCGATTCTCTTAAAGCACTTAATATTACAACAGATACTTTAAATAAAAAACTTCACGCCAACCACACAACCGCAAGCGAAGTATTTTTAATGACGCTTGACCGCTACGATAATATAAGTATCGTAAAGAAAGGCAGTAAAATATGAAACGACTAATTATTGCAGCTATACTTTTTGTATTAGTTATAGCAACCTACTTAGCAAGCCTTTTTTATATAACTAATAGTTGTGATACCGCGCGAGCGATGGTTGAAAGTGCGGTGAAAGTTTATACCGAAAAAGAAACTGCCGAAAAGGACGCCAAGGAGCTAGAAAACTTTTGGAATAAAAAAGAGCCACTACTTTCAGTTTTTGTTAATCACGATAGAATTGACGATATTGAAACCGCAATTTCGCTAATGAATGTTTATGCCAAAATCCCTAAAAATGACCTTTTTTATGAATACGCCGACAATGTAAAAGTGCTTATTCATCAAATTATGGAAGACACGAAATTCACTATGCACAGTATTTTTTGACTTTAAAGCAATAAATTGTTGCTATTTTTCAAGAAATGTGTTATAATGGTAGAAATTGTTTCTTGAAAGGATGTAAAATATGACATTAGCATTCATACTCTATTTTGTCGTTATTTTGGTTATTGGTATATTTTTCTTCTTCAAATCAAAAGACGGCGGCGAAAAAGAATATTTCTTAGGTGGCAGAAGCATGGGCCCTTGGGTTACCGCTTTAAGTGCGCAGGCTTCTGATATGAGCGGTTGGCTCTTAATGGGCTTCCCTGGTAGCATTATTGCCTTTGGTCTTGGCAAGGTTTGGATAGGCATAGGCTTGGCGCTGGGCACTATTGCAAACTGGATTTTTGTTGCACGCCGTTTGCGTCGCTTTTCACAAGCCGCTAACGACTCTATTACCCTACCACAATACTTAACAAACCGTTTCGCAACCTCTAATCCCGCGCTTAAGGTTGTTTGTGCTATAATCTTTTTAATTAGCTTTACTGTATATGTTGCTTCAGCATTTAATGCAGGCGCTGAGGTTTTTGCAACCGTTATTCCCTGGTTTGAAACACGCAAGCTCGCAGCAATGGTTATTTTTGCTGTTTTAGTTCTTATATATACTTTCTTAGGTGGATATAAAGCAGTTTGTTGGACCGACTTCTTCCAAGGCTTACTTATGCTTTTAGCATTGGTTTCTACACCATTTATTATGTTAATTGTTGGAAAATTTGATCCAAGCTTTGCAGGTGCCTTTGCAGAAGGTATTACCGAGTTTGGCAGCAATCCTTTCTCAGCAAGCTGGACTGACATAATCTCAGGTCTTGGTTGGGGTCTTGGTTACTTCGGTATGCCTCATATCTTGGTACGCTTTATGGCTATTAAAAATTCCAAGCTCGTTAAAAAATCATCTACTGTTGCTATTACCTGGTTAATCTTAACCCTTGGTGCTACTATTATGATAGCATGGCTTGGTCGTACATATTTATTAGACGGCACAAATTCTCTTGCTGCCAAACTTTTACCCACAGGATCACAAAGCCGTATATTCATTGAAGTTGCTCTTGATATCTTCCCGCCCTTTATTGCCGGATTAATGCTTTCAGCAATTATAGCAGCCGCTATGTCTACTGCCGATAGCCAATTATTAGTTGCATCTTCTTCCTTTACAAGCGACCTATACAACCCCATTATCAGAAAGAACAAAGCTAACGACAAGGAACTTTTATGGGTTGGCCGTATAATCGTTTTCTGCGTAACAATGATCGCTTTATTTATAGCTTCAAGCGGACTTGGCAAGGCAAACTCTTGGGCTTCAAACATTATGGCTATGGTTGAAAACGCTTGGGGACTTTTTGGTTCTGCTTTTGGTCCTGTTGTTATTCTCTCGCTTTTCTGGAAGCGCCTCACCTACAAGGGCGCTATCGCAGGTATCATAGGCGGTGCCGTTGCCGATATCACTTGGCTTATACTCTTTACAAGCACAGTTACCACCCCTATTGTATGCGATACAATGATTTACGAAATTGTTCCCGGCTTCATAATTGGCGCAATTTGCACTGTTGTATTTACTTTGATAGACAAAAAGCCTTCGAATGAAGTTGTAGCAATTTATGACGAAGCAACCAATCCCCAACTTGACGATTAATTAAATTTTTAGTTTAAATCTTCACTTAAAAAAGACGCTATGCATAAAATAGCGTCTTTTTTGCATATATGCAGATAAATTGAATATTTTTGCAATATTTTCTGAATATTTTTAAAAATTATGCAAAAATGCTTGACAAATGAAATCGTGTATGTTATACTCTCTTCATAAATTATTTAAGGAGTGTTTCCAAATGAAAAAATTATTAGCTTTGGTAATCGCTCTTGTAATGCTTTTTAGCTTTGCAGGCTGCGGCGCTAAAGAAGACACAATCAAAATTGGTGTACAAACCACCACTACAGGCGATATTTACGCTTCAGGCGACTTTGGTGAAGATGCAGTTATCCGTTATGATAACGGTGCGGCAGCAGTTGAAGCCTTAAAGGCAGACAAGGTTGACGTTGTTATTATTGATAACGAACCTGCAAAATCTTATGTTGCTGCTAACACAGGCTTAAAAATTCTCGATACAGAATACACTAAAGAAGAATATGCTATCTGCTTCCAAAAAGCTAGCGATATGAAGGCAAAAGTTAATGACGCTTTAGAAGCTTTAATCAAAGATGGCTCTGTAAAGGCTGTTATGGATAAATATGTAAATAGTCCTGATGCTTCCGCACTCAAAGGCGTTGCTGTTGAATTTAAAGATACTGATAAGCCGAACTTAATTATGGCTACCAATGCAGAATTCCCACCCTATGAATACATAGACGGTGACAAGTATTATGGTGTTGACGTAGAAGTTGCACAAATCATTGCTGACAAGTTAGGCTATGATTTAAAGATTGAAAACGTTGCTTTCGACTCAATCATCCCCGGTGTTCAAAGCGGTAAATATACTATGGGTATGGCAGGTATGACCGTTACTGAAGACAGATTAAAAGAAGTTGATTTCTCTTCAAGCTATGCTACAGGTATTCAGTCTGTTATAGTTAAGGAAGACGGCGATATTCAATCAATTGACGACCTTAATAAGTACCTACTTCCCACCGAATAATTTTAAAAATTAACGGGGCGCATATACGCCCCGTTTTTTATTGTATAATGAAAGGAAATTAAACGTGTCTAATTTTTTTGATGAGTTCAGCCGAGTAATGCTTGAAAACAACAGATTTGATTTTATTATAGATGGACTTAAAAATACATTTTTAATAACATTAGGTTCTTTAATTTTAGGCGTTTTTTTAGGTGTTATAGTAGCAGTTGTGCGTTCTACTTATGATAAAAATCACTCTCACCTAAAAAAACGTGGCGGTATTTCTTACTTCCTAATGTCAGTTTTAAATAAAATTTGCCAAGTTTATCTTACAGTAATAAGAGGTACCCCTGTTGTTGTTCAGCTTATGATTTTTTATTTCATAATATTTGCAAAATCGGATGATGGCATTGCAGTTGCAACATTTGCTTTTGGTATAAATTCGGGCGCCTATGTTGCCGAGATTTTCCGTAGCGGAATTATGGCAATTGATAACGGTCAGTTTGAAGCAGGCAGAAGCCTTGGTCTTAACTACATTCAAACTATGATTTACATAATCGTTCCACAAATGTTTAAGGTGGTTTTACCCACCCTTTGTAATGAGTTTATTGTGTTACTAAAAGAAACATCAGTTGCAGGCTATGTTGGTGTAATAGACCTTACAAAAGCAGGTAATACTATTGCGGGCAGAACCTTCTCATATTTTATTCCACTTATTACCGTGGCAATTATTTATTTAATAGTTGTAATGATTCTCACTAAGCTTGTAGGTATTCTTGAAAGGAGGCTTCGCAACAGTGACCACTAATGAAAAAATTGTAAAAGTTGAAAATTTGCAAAAATCCTTTGGAAAAGTTGAAGTTCTTAAGGGTGTTAATATCGACATTAAAAAAGGCGAAGTTGTTGTAATAATAGGTCCGTCAGGTTGCGGAAAATCTACCTTTTTAAGAACACTAAATCTTCTTGAAGAGCCCACAGGCGGTCATATATATTTTGAAGGTAATGATATTACGAGCAAAAGCAGTAATATTAATTTACACCGCCAAAAAATTGGTATGGTTTTCCAACAGTTTAACCTTTTTCCGCATATGACAATACTTAAAAATATGACTTTGGCGCCTATCAAACTGTTAAAAAAATCAAAAGAAGAAGCCGAGAAAGAAGCTTTAAAGCTTTTAGATCGTGTTGGTCTTGCAGATAGGGCAAACTCTTACCCTTCCCAACTTTCGGGCGGACAAAAACAGCGTGTTGCCATAGTCCGTGCTTTATGTATGCAACCTGAAGTTATGCTTTTTGATGAGCCTACAAGTGCACTCGACCCCGAAATGGTTGGCGAAGTACTTGAAGTTATGAAGTCATTAGCACAAGAAGGTATGACAATGGCAGTTGTAACACACGAAATGGGCTTCGCGCGTGAAGTTGCAGATAGAATTATATTTATTGATGAGGGTATTATTATGGAACAAGGCACTCCCGAAGAAGTGTTTGGAAATCCAAAAAGCCCAAGACTTAAAGACTTTTTAAGTAAAGTAATATAACTTATAAAAAATAGGATGGATATTTAATCCATCCTATTTTTTAGTTAATATTGAAAAGTGAATAGTGAAGAGTTAATGTGTGCCTTCAGGACAAATATAAAAAATTACGCATTACCCATTATATATTCATCAATTGCTTTTGCGGCAGTTTTACCTGCACCCATTGCAAGTATTACTGTAGCGGCACCTGTTACGGCGTCCCCTCCGGCGTAAATACCTGTTCTTGAAGTAAGCCCATCTTCATTTACTACTATTCCGCCCCATTTATTTACTTCCAACCCATTGGTTGTAGATTTAATAAGCGGATTAGGTGAAGTACCTATAGACATTATTACGCAGTCGGCATCAACCGTAAATGCGCTATCGGGTACTCGTACAGGGCGCGCTCTGCCCGATTCATCAGGTTCGGAAAGCTCCATTCTTTCGCAAACTATACCGTCTACCCAACCGCCTTTTTCCTTAATTTCAATTGGATTTGTAAGGAATTTAAACTTTATTCCTTCTTCCATTGCGTGCTCTACTTCTTCACGGCGAGCAGGTAACTCGTTTTCGGTACGGCGGTAAACTACTGTAACATCTGCGCCAAGTCTTTTGGCGGTTCTTGCCGCATCCATAGCAACATTACCACCGCCAACAACAACGGTGTTTTTAGTTTGCATAACAGGGGTTGCGCTATCGTTTTTATAAGCTTTCATAAGGTTATTACGGGTTAAAAATTCGTTAGCAGAATAAACACCGCAAAGTGCTTCGCCCTTAATACCCATAAAGCGCGGAAGTCCTGCGCCTGAGCCTATAAATACCGCTTCAAAACCACTTTCAAAAAGCTCATCAATAGTTACGGTTTTACCAATTACAACATTAGTTTCTATTTTTACACCTAAAGCCTTTAAGGTGTCTACTTCCTTTTGTACAACCGCTTTGGGCAAGCGAAATTCAGGTATACCATAAACCAACACACCGCCTGCTAAGTGAAGTGCTTCAAACACAGTAACTTCGTAACCTTTTTTAGCTAAATCACCCGCACAGGTAAGTCCAGAAGGACCTGAACCTACAACAGCCACCTTATGACCGTTACTTTCAGGCTTTTGCACCTTTTCTACCGAGTGAGCATTATGCCAATCAGCGACAAAGCGTTCAAGCCTGCCAATACCTACGCTCTCACCCTTTATACCTCTTACGCATTTTGCTTCGCATTGGGTTTCTTGGGGGCATACTCTACCGCAAACTGCAGGAAGACTTGAAGACTTTGAAATAACATCGTAAGCACCTTCAAAATCGCCTATTTTGATTTTTGCAATAAATTCGGGAATATGTATACTAACAGGACACCCCTGTACACACGGCATATTTTTACATTCAAGGCAACGAAGTGCTTCGTTAATGGCGGTTTCTTCGCTATAGCCTAAAGCCACCTCATTGAAGTTAGTAGCACGAATACCTGCATCCTGTGTAGGCATTTCGTTTCTTTTTAACGACATATTTGCAGGCATTACTTCACTTCCTTTTTAAATAAATTACACTCTTTATCGTAGGCGTGGCGCTCAAAATCGCGGTAAGCAGAACTGCGGCTTATGGCTTCTTCAAAATCCACTAAATAACCGTCAAACTCGGGTCCGTCAACACAAGCGAATTTGGTTTCGCCAGCAACGGTAAGTCTACATCCACCGCACATACCTGTACCATCAATCATAACGGGGTTCATAGAAACGGTAGTCTTGACTCCAAACGGTTTTGCAGTTGCAACCACAAACTTCATCATGACAAGTGGACCTATTGCAAAAATCTCATCATATTCGGTCCCGTTTTCCAGTGCTGATTTCAAAGGCTCGGTAACAAGACCCTTTTGTCCGTAAGAACCGTCATCAGTCATTATTGTAAGATTAGTAGAATAATCTTTAAATTCATCTTCCAAAATAACTAAATCCTTATTTCTAAAGCCTATTATTGAATCAACCACACAGCCTTGTTCCTTAAGCTTTTTAACAACCGGTAAAGCAATAGCGCAACCCACACCGCCACCTATAACACAAGCACGTTTAATACCTTCGGTATTGGTAGGTTTACCTAAAGGACCAACAAAATCGGCAATATAGTCGCCCTCTTGCTTTTGGTTTAATTTAAATGTTGTAGCGCCTACAATTTGAAATATTATACGAACGCTACCGCTTTCCTTATTTGTGCTTGCAACAGTCAGTGGTATACGCTCGCCTTCGCTGTCAACTCGCAAAATAATAAACTGCCCTGCCTGTGCTTTATTAGCTACAAGCGGAGCTTCAATATCCATTTGTGTAACGGTAGGATTAAGTTCCTTTTTACTTAAAATTTTATACATTTTTCCCATCCTTTAAAACTACTAAATCAGTAACCGTAATTACACTGCCTTCTACCTTAAATTCAATATGATACTTTGAATATTCAAACGCGTAAACTCGGCCATCATTATGATAATGCGGGCGTGGGTCGCCGCTTAAAATTTTAGTTATGTTATCGGTATCTTTTGGGTCTATTAAAGACTTTAGATGCGGTGGTATTTCAACCGCCAAACTGTCACCAAAAACGCTGTCTGCAAAACCGCATACAGCATCGGGGTGACTGTCAGTAAAGCTTAAATAAGGCTTAATATCGTAAATGGGGGTGCCGTCAAGCAAATCTGCACCCGAAACTAAAATGACAGTACCGTTTTCACCGTCGCGGTAGATTTTTTCTATTTTAACACTTGAAAGACCTAGGGGATTAGGTCTGTTAGGTGAACGGGTTGCAAACACCCCTACCCTTTTATTGCCGCCAAGCCGCGGTGGGCGAACTGTTGGTG
>JAZUPK010000012.1:0-64383 GCA_045605125.1 Acutalibacteraceae bacterium
TGAATTAGAAAAATACATAGATTACTATAATAACAAAAGAATTAAGAGCAAACTAAAAGGACTGAGCCCTGTCCAATACAGGATTCAATCCTCGTTAGTTGCCTAATTGAATTTTTGTCTAACTTTTTGGGGTCAGAACATATGCGGGTGGATATTTATTCTTTACAAATATAATAAATTTATGGTATAGTAAGAATAACAAGAAAATTAAAAAATTGTGCATACTAAAGTGTAAGGTGATTAAATGAAAATAAAGTTAAATCCTGATAAGGAAGTTGTAAAAGCTATAAAAGAAGGCTTGAAGAAAAAGGGTGGTTACTGTCCTTGCAGGCTTGAAATAACCGAAGATAATAAATGTATGTGTAAGGAATTTAGGGATCAAATCGCTGACCCCGAATTTGAAGGTTTTTGTCACTGTTTATTATACTATAAAGAAAAGGATGATTAAAATGTCAATAATTAAAATCACAATTGAAAACTTCGAACAAGAAGTAATGAATAGCGAAAAAACCGTTTTATTGGACTTTTATGCTGATTGGTGCGGACCTTGTAAAATGGTAGGGCCCATTTTGGAAGAAATTGCCGATGAAAGAAGCGATGTAAAGGTTGGTAAAATAAATGTTGATGAACAACCTGAATTAGCAGCTGCCTTTTCGGTATCAAGTATACCAATGCTCGCTGTAATGAAAAACGGGAAGCTTGCTAACGCAGCTGTAGGTCTTCGACCTAAGGATGAAATTTTAGCAATGCTTTAAAATCACTAATATATGAGAAAACTGTGCAGAAAATTTCTGCACAGTTTTTTATTATTCATCAATATCTTGGTCGTTAAGCGTTGGTGTGGGTTCTTCCTTAGGTGTATCTACCTCTGGAATAAACTCGCCTTCAAATACCTCGGGTTCTTCAGGTTCTTCGGGTAATTCTTTTAGCTTTTTGTTTGCTGAAAGACCTTGAGCCATAGTAACTATCATCCAAACGTGGAAGAGTATGTCAATAATGGATGATGTATCAGAACTGCCTAAAAGCAAAGCTGCTGTGTCGATAGAAATCATAACTAATCCGAAAATTAGCCAACCTGATTTAAAGTTTTTAGACATATACCAGCAAAGAAGATAAAGTAAAGTAAGTACAACGGCAATGGCTATAAATACTACAAAAGCGCTTGCATCTAAGTAAAAAACATCTTCTGCATCTTCGTAATATTCTGCAGGGAATTTTCCGCAAAGAGTCATACCAAGGAATGCTACCGAGTACGGAATAAATGCCGAAAATACAAAGTAGCTTCCACTGCCGGTAACAAGCAATATGATATTTATAACAGTAAATGCAACAATTAAAAGTAAATCAGTTCTGGCAGACTGAAATTTTGCTTCTAACTGTTGGCGTTTTGATAAAGAAACGCCGGTGTTGTTATTTCCAAAAAGTCCCATAATTTTCTCCTATTTAATGTGCGTTAAAAGAGTGATTTTAAAGCGCCCCAAATGGTAAAGTTATCAGCGAATGGGAAAGTGAAAACACCAATAACAAATATAGCGATAATAATTATCGGTAGTACGTATGTCATATAAGGGCGAATCCATTTACCAAGTTTAAGACCCTTGCCGGCATTAGCTTCTTCGATAAAGTTATCAAAGCCCCAACCTTTTTTGGTAACACAGAAGAGCACGTAGCAAAGTGCACCCAAAGGCAAGCAACAATATGAAACAATAAAATCTTCTAAATCAAGAACTGACGAACCGCTTGCAAAAGGAACAAAGCCTGAGAGTAGGTTAAAGCCTAATGCACATGGAGCGGATAGCACAAGTAATGCTGCACCACAAATAAGACAGGCTTTTTTTCTGCCCCAACCGGTAATTTCACGCACACAAGCAAGAATGTTTTCAAACACTGCAAGAATGGTAGAGAATGCAGCGAATATCATAAATAAGAAGAAGAGTGAACCCCACCATCTACCGCCAGACATATTGTTAAAAACGCTTGCCATAGCCTCAAATAAAAGGCTGGGACCTGCTTCCGGTTTAACATCAAATGTGAAGCAAGCAGGGAATATAATAAGACCTGCAGTAACTGCAACAAAGGTATCAAGCACTAATATGTTAATGCTTTCGCCTAATAGAGACCGTTCTTTACCTATATAACTGCCGAAAATCGCCATAGAACCAATACCAAGACTAAGCGTGAAGAATGCTTGGTTCATGGCGCCAACAATAACATTACCATTAATTTTGGATAAATCGGGCTTTAAGTAGAATGTAAGACCTTCTGCCGCACCGCTTAAGGTAAAGCTATTTATAGCGAGAACTATCATAAGTAGCAAAAGCGCTACCATCATATATTTTGTAATGCGTTCAACGCCTTTTTGTAGACCAAACGATAAAATTAAAAAACCTAATACAACAACCAAAGCCATAAATCCTACGGTTATAGTAGGGCTTGATAGCATATTGCCAAAAAGCTGACTTGAAGCTTGGTTGCTGATACCGGTCATTTTACCCGATAAAAAGCTTATAAAGTAGTATAAAATCCAACCTGTAACCGATGTATAGAACATCATCAAAAGGAAGTTTGCCACAAGCGCAACATAACCGTGTATATGCCATTTTTGACCCGGTTTTTCTAGCTTTTGGTAAAGCTTTACAGGGCTTGCCTGACTTGCACGACCAAGTGAAAATTCTACAACCATAACAGGAAGACCTAAGATAACCAAAAACAATAAGTAAATTAAAACAAAGGCGCCACCGCCATATTGTCCCGCCATCCATGGAAACTTCCAAACGTTACCAACGCCGATAGCACAACCTGCGCTAAGCAATATAAAGCCTAAGCGACTTCCTAATTTTTCTCGTTCCATAAGAACTGCTCCTTAAACAATGATATGTAATTTTAGCACACTAAATTGCCTGTGTCAAGAAAAGCTAAAATGTGTTTTTAGTCCCATCACATATACATAAAGAAAAAATCCAAACCAAATCTAAAGGTCTGCTTTGGATTTTCTGGTGCGAGTGATGGGTGAGGTTGCGAGCGCGTCCTGTGGACGAATAAGCGAGCAAAACGAAGCGCCGCGGTCAAAAAGCGGGCCGCACTCCAAGCGAGCACGATTTTTGAGCACCGCAAGAGTGAAGAACCGAAGGTTCAAGTCCCAAATCAAAACAAAAAAGAAAAGAACCGACTAATAGTCAGTTCTTACTTTGGTGCGAGTGATGGGACTTGAACTTTTATAGTTATGCCCCAAAACGCACCAATTTAAGCCGTTTACGAAGTTCTGTGTGACTTTTCGTGTGACTTTCTACCATATTGTTGACGTAAGCGTTCATTTTGCTGTTTGCATCAAGCTGTGCTTCGCTGAGCGTGTGACGGTAGGTGCCGTTCATAATATACTCATTAGACCAACCGCCATTTTCCATACGCACCTGAGCATCAATTCCAAGGTCACTTGTAAGACTTGAATAAATGTGTCGAAGCTTGTGAAAACCTAACTCTTCAATATTATTTTTTCTTAATATGGCGTTTAACTTTTGCCAATACCTATTTGGATTCACCATAGAAACATATTCACTTGTAGTTGCTGCCTGTCGCTCGAAAAGTATCTTGCAAACATAATCAGGCAAATATATAATTCTATCGGATTTCTCCGTCTTGGTATTATTAACAATTACAAAGTCATTATCTTTGTTTTTAAGCTTAGCTCTGCACACATGGAGCGTTTTATTTTTAAAATCAATATCTTCCCATTTAGCACCTGCGATTTCGGATGCGCGCATAGAAAGCATACCTAAATAACATTCAACTTCAAAATTAGTGCCTGCGAGAGCGGCAAACACGCTTTTGATATATGCGTGAGAAAAATATTTCTTTTGCTTGTTCTTTTGTTTCGGATAATTTACAGCCCATATAAAATCGGGGTAATAAACAGACATTACCTTTCTAAGTAAGCCGTAAACATTTTTAATTGTTTTCGGCGATAGCTTATCGATTTCAAATGCGGTTGAGATTGATTGTTGTATTATCGGACAGGTTAAGGCGTATAGCGGCTTATCGATAATGTCAACCATATTATTTCTTTCGATACTACTATAACCTGCTTCAGTTGAAGGGGATAATCTATATCTGTTTACTTCAATATAATTTAAAATTGCTTCGCGAACGGTCATACGTGTGGAATCGGCGCCAATCATTTTACAACGCTTTTGCCATTTTTCTGCCGCTGACTCTGCTTCTCTTGCTGTGAGAGCGGAAAAAGAGCGAGTAACAGATTCACCGTTTACAGTTGCCTTTGCCTGAACGCGCCAGGTGCCCGAAGGCAGTTGTTTTGCTTTTGCCATATTTTATTCATCCTTTCATAGTAACGCAAAATTGCAACTTGAAATAAGCGGACAGATGTGTTAAAATATGACTGCAAGTGGGTTCCAATCATTTGCAGCCGGTCCGTCCGGTTATAGCCGTCTTGGTGTTCCAGCACCGAGACGGTTTTTTATTTTGTTTATATTCTACTGGTAAAACCTACAGCTTTACCGAGAATACGAATTTCATTTAATTGCTCATTTGTATACACAAGCGGTTGATATGCGGTATTGCAAGCGACAAGTGTTACAGTGTTTTCTGCTATATAAACCTTTTTAAGTGTAGCTTTATCACCAATTAGAACTGCTGCAATCTCACCATTATTTACGGTAGGTTGTTGATGAATATAAACAATATCACCATCCAATATACGTGCGTCTATCATACTGTTGCCGCTGCAGCGTAGGGCAAAGTCAGCTTTTATATCTTCAGGGATATCTATTTCACATTCTATATTTTCTTCCGCCATTATTGGTTCGCCACAGGCGATAGTACCAAGTAACGGGATTCTGTTCATATTTGGGAGTGGTATTATATTATCGTAAGAAGAACTGTTCTCTTTTCCGAGCAAATGATTTATTGAAACATTAAAAAAATCGGCAATAGCTTCTAGTGTTTCAAAGTCGGGTTCGCGTTCGCCACGCTCATACATACTTATCGTACTAAAGGCGAGACCGCCTACTGCATTTGCTAGTTCTGTTTGAGTTAAGTTATGAGCGGTTCTTAATTCTCGTAAGTTTTTGCCAAACAAAGACACCTTATCACATCCTTCTTAAGTATTATATACACAAAACGTGGAATAGTCAAGAAGAATTTTTACATTTTGTGAAATTAAGTATTGACAAACGAGCAATTGTGTTGTAATATATGATTACACGAAATGTGCAAAACATTAAAAGGGCAGGTGAAAGAATATGGATGCTTTGGCAATTGGAAGAAAACTGGCCGCTTTGAGAGGTGATTCCTCACAAGAAACGGTGGCAAATGCTGTCGGTATAAGTGTTTCAGCATTATCTATGTATGAAACCGGCAGTCGAATTCCGCGCGATGAAATAAAGTTAAAACTTGCGCGTTATTACAAAAGTACGGTTGAAGCTATTTTTTTTGCAAGTTGATTGCACGATATGTGCAATATAAAATAACTGGAGGTGAAAAGATTTTGTGAGTATAGTGATTTTTTTGATAGTGTTTATTATATCGGTTATTTGTTTAGTTGTTTTTAAAAAAATAAACCCTGAAAAATTCAAGGTTTATTTGATATGGGTTTTACTTATAGTTTTTATTGCGCTTGTTATTTATAGGCCGTGGATGACATTCATTTAATCTTTTGCAAAGTTCAGATAAAAGACTAGACGCATCGCGGAATTTCTGATTTTGAATTAGATTATCGATATCATCTATTTCTTTCCAGAAAGTTTGTGGAAGATATAAATATATTTCTTTACTGATTCTACCATAAGTTGATAAATATGGTTCGCAAACCGTTTCGCTGCATATTTGACCTACGATATATATGTAGTTTTCTATTGCAGTAGCACGATGATGCGAATAATATTCTATATTTTTTAATTGTAACTGATGTTTATTATTCACAAGTGCGGTAATTACCGGCGAAACAACTGCGGCAACCAACGCAATACCAGAAATTATAGCACTCCAATAATCACTTGACATAATTATCACCACCCTTCAAAAAACAATTATACAAAATGATGGAAAATATTGCAACATCAAGGAGGTTTGATATGGGAAATACTAAAAATATTGAGGCAGTTATGAAAGCGGCGCAGGAGCTTAATTTTGAAGAATGGCTTTTAGTTTCAAAAGCGATAACACGTGCCTTCGCCGAGAAAGAGCATTCGGCTCGCAGACAATTAAAGCTTTCTGATACCGAGCGAATGAAATATTTTATGTTTTAAAGGAGAGTGAAAGTTATGACACAACGCGAAGCAAACGATTTTATGCTTGAGCAGTTTGAGTACTGTGTTAAGAAAGCGCGTGAAGCGCAAACAGAAGAAGAGCGTGAGCATTTTACTGATGCGGCGCACAAGCTTTATATCACGCTTACACAGGTGGGCGTATTTGAAGACCACTTCCCGACCTCTAATGTAGGGAATATTCAATAGAAAGGAGAGCGGATATGCCTGCGTTAAAAAAATCCTCTGCCGTATTACGACAGGAGACGATTACAAAAAGTTTAAAAAAGGGGCTGATAGATAAAGGGTGGACAGTCAAGCATTTGGCTGAGCTCTGTGATATGGATACCGGAGCCTTAAGCCGAACGATTAATCATCCTATGAGTGTAAAACTTGAAACCGTACTTAATATTGCAAAAAAATTAGGTATAGAATCTATCCCTACATAAAAGGAGGTGACAATGTGGCAGCAAAACATCGTCCTAAAACTCTTGAAGAAATAGAAGCATTACCGAAAGATATGTTGGTTCCTACGGATATTGCTTCATTTTTGGGCTGCACGCCATATACCATCAATGTTTGCACTCGCAATGGTGAAAACCCGTTTCCGTTTCCGATAATCAGAATGGGAACGAGAGTACGAATACCGAAGATACCTTTTATAAGGGCTATGCGAGGTGAAAGCATTGAAAAATAAAAAGAGCCGCATTAGGAACGGCAATTCCATAAATGCGGCTAAGAAATATTAACTACATATAGTATAACTCAAATTATTACGGATGTCAAATATTAAAAATAAGGAAGTGTAAATATGGAAGAAAAGATTTATGAGATTTTAAACGAGTTGGGTGTTCCTTTTAATTTATTAGGAAGGCATTACCTTGTGAAAGCAGTTGTGCTTATAAAAGAATGCGGACATGCATCTATGACAAAGGTTATTTATCCGCAGGTGGCAAAAGAATTTAACACAAGCGGCAGCAGAGTTGAAAGGGCTATTCGCCACGCGGTTGAATGCGTTTTCAACAATAATAACAATGAAGCAATAAAGAAATACTTTGGATTTAATGTGCCTAGTGTTAAAGGGAAGCTTACTAATTCGGATTTTATTTATGGATTAGCTGAGTACTTAAGATTACATAGATAGGAGAGCGGAAAGATGGATTTTGAAAAGCTCGTTGAAATAATAAGCGAACAGCAAAAGGGTCACGAAAACGAAGATATTTTCGGAATAGGCGAACAGTTAAAGGATATGGCAGAAGGTAATGCCAAAATTACCGAGTTACTTATAAATGACCTTACAACTGACGGTATGAAGCTTTCGGATGCTGCAAAGATGTTTAAAAAGCATGCCGACAGTATAAAAGGTAAAAACAATATTGTTTGCATTACGCCCAAGATTGCGGATGGACTTCTTCGTAAGTTTTACGGATTGCCGGAAGCAAAGGAAACGGTAACAGTAGCAGCGCCCGAAATCGATTTATCAGATTTCTTATGAGGTGGTTGTTATGGACATTGAAAAGGATATACGAATAACAGTTTCGGAACTGCCGAACCGCCCACCCGAAGAAGTGTATGAGGTTATGGAAGATTATGGAACTCTTGATGGTGATGCTCTTATATATCAGGTTGGATGGGTAAAGGATGTTTTAACAGGGCTTAAACGCAAAGCGGTAAAGGTGACCTGCACTGCGTGCGGTAAAACCTATTATCTTGAATACAGGCCTATAGAGAGCGGGTGCCATTACGGTTGCCCAAGTGATTATGGCTTTGTGTTACCAAACAGTAATGAAGTTATGTACCACAAACAAAATTGTCTTTGCCCTGAATGTGGAGCGGAGTGCGAAGTGGCGCATGTTTCAAGATTTAGGTTCTTTGATAGGTTATGGACTATATCATATGGGCTATGCATTACGGCGCATTGCGTATGGAGACATTTGTGCTTGCTTTCGTGGTGTATATACAAATGCTGCGATAAAGAAGGAAATATAAAGTACCGCGCCGAAAAGTATGAAGGTGTGATGGTTGCGGGCGGTAAGCCGATAAGGCTTGCCGGGCACGCAAAGAATATAGGTGGTTGTGATTACGAGCTTGAACGGTGGGAAACAAGAAAGAAGTACAGCATTGAAGTGAGTGAATTTAATATTAACGAAATATTCCCCTTCGACTGCGATGAAATAGCCAAGACCGATTCTGCGAACTGCGCAATTGAGGATTTTGTGAAAAAAGGCACATTTAGTGCCGCAAAGCTTTTTCAGTATATAAAGCTCTGGTGTAAATACCCTAATGTAGAAAACCTTGTAAGAAACGGTTTTTCTGATTTTGTAAATAGCTATATAGAGATGGGTGAAACAATAGGCACATATCCACACTATAGTCACGGCCTTGATTTACGAAAGGTTGCAAAACACATTAATTGGAAAGAAGCAAGACCGCATTTAATGCTTGGCATAGAAAAGGAAGATATACCGCTTATACGAAAATATTCTGCAAGTAAGGTTTTGCTTTATGGGTATGCTCGGCGTGTGGATAAGGTTAAGCTTTCGGCCGAGTTTTTAAATAGTCTTTCTGAATACAACGCTAAAAAGTGCATAGAGTTCTTAAACGAAAAATTTAAAGGTTTTCAGCCTAAATTTTTAAGAACCTTTAATTACATAGAAAAGCAACGTGCCAAACAAAAGCAAAGTAATCTTATTGATTTTACCTATTTAAGAGACTACTGGAACGCATTATATAAGGTTTACGGTCGTTTGGACAAAAACTTACTTTATCCTTCGGACCTTAAGATAGCGCATGATAGAACTATAATGCTTGTAAAAGAAAAGGAAAACGAAGCGTTATCAAAGAAAATTAATAAAGCAACTGAAAAATATGTGGAATATTCTTTTGAAGACAAAAAGACAGGGCTTTTAATTACACCCTGCAGGTCTCATTCTGACCTGTTAAAAGAAGGTGAGTTGTTACAGCACTGTGTTGCGACTTATGCAAATAGCGTAGCGGCAGGTAGGACTTGTATTTTCTTTATAAGAAAAATTACTGAACCGGATATACCGTTCTTTACGCTTGAGCTTCGTGACGGTAAGGTTTTACAAAACAGGGGATATAAAAACTGTGATAGAAACCCTGAGGTTATAGTCTTTGAAAAGAAATGGCTTAAATTTATTAAAGGAGTAATGAAAAATGGAAAATCAAATAATCGCAGTACCGCAACCGGAAGTGCCGGCGCGTGATATAGGAATAATTACGGCGGAAATTAAAGAGGTAAAAAGGCAAGCCAACAATATGGCGCTTATGTATGCTATTGAAATTGGCCGAAGGCTTGTTGAAGCCAAAAGTGTTTTAGCCCACGGTGAATGGGGTGAATGGCTTAAAAATGAAGTGGACTTTTCACAGTCGAGCGCCAATAATTTTATGAAATTATATGAGGAATACGGACAGGCTCAAATATCGGTTTTTGGGGCTGTTGCAAATTCCCAAACGATTGGGAATTTGGCTTATTCAAAGGCTTTACAGCTATTGGCGCTACCTGAAAATGAGCGTGAAAAGTTTGCTGAAGAGGTTGGCGCTGAGGATATGACAGTTAAAGAATTAAAGGCTGCCATTGATGAGCGTAACGCTGCTGTTAAGAGAGCGGAAGAAGCTGAAAAAAGAGCCGAAGAAATAGCCCAAAAACAGCAAGAAGCCGAAGCGGCAGTTAAAGAAGCTGCAGGATTTGCTAAGGAAGCCGAAGAATTGAAGGCTAGAGTATCGGAGTTGGAAAATGAGCTTGCCGAGGCTTGCGAAGGTTCGAAGTTATCCACCGAAGAACTTGATAGCATTAAAGCCGATGCTTTAAAGGAAGCAAAAGAAAAGGCCGCCGAAGAAGTTAAGAAAAAGTTAGAAAAAGCCAAAGCTTCTGCGGAGAAAGCAGTCGAGAAGCAAAAGGAAGCCGAGCAGAAGGCTTTAGAACTTCAGGAAAGGTTGGAGGCTACACAAAAGCAGTTAAAGACTGCCAACCCCGAAATAGCTGCTTTTAAGACCTTGTTTGATGAGTTGCAAAAGACAGCGCAAAGCTTAAAGTTAAAGCTTGAAAAAATTAAAGCAGATTCACCCGATGTTGCTGATAAATTATCAGCTGCGCTTAAGGCGTTCGGGCAGAGCTTACAAAGTTAGGAGAAATATTATGAATGCAAGTTTAGTAATAAGCGGTTATGCATTGTATTTATTTATGGGATTTTTCGCAATTCTTGCAATTGGATTTATATTTTACAGTTGCGCTTATATAAAGGAAGCCCGCGGGCGTGAAAAAGCCGAAGCAAAGTACAGAAAGCTTTGCCACGGATACAACAAGCTTATTGGTATGTATCAAAGAGAAATTTCTAAAACGCACGATATCAGGCCTTCGCGTTCTATAGTGGAGAAGAAAAATGTGTAAATGCATTAGAACCGGTGAGGAGTTACCTGACCGCAATAATCATTTTTCGGGTCACGAGTGCCGGAATAAAGAACGCTTTTATTGTAAGTATTTTAGCCACAACTTTGTTGATGGGACAAACTGTCTGCTTTTGCGAAAGCCTGTAAATGTTCGTGCGATTCTAGGGATAGATAAGAAGGTGCAGTAATGAACACAGATTTTTATGGCGAACGCGGACAGGCTATAGGTGAAGCAGCACGCGCCTATGAAGAAATTATGTGCCGGTTACTCAACCGGGGAATTATAGAAGATATTGGATATTACATAGATCGCGGTTGTGAATGCGACCTTATTATAAAGGCTATTGAGATTACCGCCGGTAAGGGCGCCGACTGGAGATATACTAAGGGTATACTTAACAGATGCCTTGAAGAAGCTATTTACACGGCGTATTCGTTTGAATGTGGCGTGCGATTCAAAAAAGGCTTAGCCGAAATTAAGCGAAAATACGGTGAGCTTGATGATAGTGAGCTGTGCCTGATGATGTTGACTACAGACTTTAAAGAAGATGTAATAGCAATTCAAAAGGATTATGAGAGATACCTAGAAGCTTTGGAAAACGGCGATATTTCCGAATGGGAACAAAGATGGGCCAAATACAAAAAACAATTAAAATTAAGGGGAGCGGTTTAACGCTTCCCTTAAGGTGATAAAACTGAAATTAAGAAAATTTGAAAAATCGGTTTAAATACCGATTTAGCGCTTGATAAGAGATATTAACTAACGGAAAATTTTGGAGACAAAAATGAAACCTGTATACAGACAACGAATTATTAAGGCAGGTAATACGATTGAAGTCGAGAATACCTACCCTACAAGATTCGGTGATACTCTTACACGAAGAAGACATAGCAAGGGTACACCGGAAGCTATGCAAGCTTATAACGAAGAGCTTGCGATAAGAAAACTGACCCGCATTATAAATACAAACTTTGTGCCTGATGATTGGTTTGTGACTTTTCACTATGAAAACCATAACAGACCACAAGGTTATAAAGAGGCTAAAGCTCAACTCAGTGTATTTCTTCGTAAGCTTAGAAAGCTTTATGAAGAATGGGGGATTGAGTTTAAATACATAAAGCGTACTGCAAGGGGAGAACGCGGCGGTGTTCACCACCACGTTATATTGCCGCAGGGTGAGAAATTTATAAAGATAACTGAGCTTTGGAAAGAGCATATTAAGTCTACACGCGAAGCTCGGCCGCCTGATTGCAGAGCGCTTTACGATACGGGCGAATATTCTTCGCTTGCGGCGTACATAGTTAAGCAGCCAATGTTTGCTGATGATGAGGAAGGATATACGAAAAAGTGGATTGGCAGCAGAAATCTTAAAAAGCCTGTGGAAGAACCGCCGCGCGATATTTATGAAATCAAGTGGAAAGAGCCGCCTGTTGCTCGTCCCGGTTATTATATCGATACCGATAGCATCCGCGCAGGGTGTAACCCTGTAAACGGTCGGCCGTATTTGTTTTATCGGATGGTGAAATTGCCGCCCGATTTCCATTGCTACGATGAAAACAACAAGCGGCTTTACGGCAGTGAAGCGATTAAGTACTTCAGGAAGCATAACAAGGAATGGATTCGAGATAATTTCTGGACCGATGATATTTGCCCTGAAGGTGAGATTGTGCCTAAGTCGGAATTGGAAGGAAGTGGTTAAGGTTGGTTGAGCAGGATTTAGAAGCTATGCGGCAGCTTTTTTGTGATAAATATTGCAAGTATCCGTTTATTTGTAATACCCAAGAAAAGCTTGATGGTATTTGTGATGAATGCCCGCTAAATAAGTTGGCGGAAATAATTAAAAAATAACTTTAAAGGAGAATTTTTAGCTTATGGAAGTAAGTTATATTTTAATAATAATCGCCGTGATAGCGTTCGCGGTTTATGTTTGGAGGACGAAGTGATGATGTCGTTGATAGTCTTTTAGCAAATGGTGTTATCGTGCTGCCAGAAGTAAAAGATAGGTATGTTATGGATACAGCAAAAACTTTGTTTGAAAGTTGGAATGATGTAACAGGGGCGATTTGCAAAAACACTTCTTGGTATTATGAACACGAAAGCGTAATTGAGGATATTGTTAAACTTTCTTTTGGAGCAGGTGTTTTATACCGAGAGGAAGTAGAAGCAAAGTTAAAGGAGTTAAGCAATGGCACAACATAGAAAATGCAGATTTCAGGGCTTGGGGTATTTGAGCAAAAGCAGGAAAAACAAATGTATTTGCGACAGAACAGGAGAGCAAGTGTTTCAATCGTATTGTTTTAACCATTGTGAAGATTATCAACCAATAAAAAAGGCGGTGACCAAAATGCCCGATAAAAAACTAATCGATAGCGAGACTGTAAAGATTGTACCTTTTAAAAAGCAGATAGAACATTATAACGAAAGATTGAAAGAAGTATTTGATTGGTATAATCGCAGAAATGTAAATGGCGCGGAAGACCCGCTTGAAATTTGTGTATTGCAAGAGAGCGCAAAACTTATACCAAAACTTGTAGACCTAATTAACTACCTACAAACTGAAAATGAGAGGTTGCAAAACCGTGTTGATGAATACAATATTCAAGTTGCAAACCAACGAGAACAAATAGAGAAATATGAACCCATTAAAGAAACATTATGTGTGCTTTGGGAAACTATGTCAAGCATTGGTATGGCAAAAGGCAAAGAAAAGCCAACATTTGAAGAATTGGCAGAATCTGTAGACCATATCAAAACCTCAGCATACAAGGAATTTGCGGAAAGGTTGGAAAGCATAATGTACGAAAAATATCAAAAATATGATGACCAACCTTATCCTATAGCAACCATAAGCATTATTGATAACCTCTTAAAAGAAATGACAGGTGAGCAAAATGCTTAAGCGATGCCAAAATTGTGGGTGATGTTTGAAACCAAAAAAGGAAACAGAAAGCTTTGTGAAGATTGCAAGGGCTACCGGGTAACCAACAAGCCGAAAGTAAAACAGTCTATCCCGTTAATAGAAATGAGCGCGATTATTGAAAAGCATAACCGAAAGTACGGGACTTGCTATACATACGGCGAGTTTTGCGCTCTTGTAAAGCAAAAGAAAATTACCGTGATAAATGGCGGTAGTTTTGAAAGGCAATAACATTTTAAAAAATATTGGAGGAAATTAATATGTCAAATAGTGAAGTAGCACGAAATCAATTAACTTTTGAAGAAAGAGCAAAATATTTTGAGAAAGATGTAAAAGAGTTTTTTAATTCTTACAAAAATGAAAGCGGTGGTGAAGATTGTATCGAAGTATGCTTAATTCGAGCAGGTCGCAGAGCCATTGCAATGGCAGAGAAAGAAATTAACCACCAAAAAGAAGAAATTGAAAGTTTGAAAGCGGAATGCCAAGCGGCAGACAATTATAAAGCCCTTTTAAAATTAGAAGCGTACAAAGAGATTTTAGAAAGGTTGAGGTTTGAGATAGTAAACAAGCCAAGTGAAATTAAAATTGCAGAAGCAACAGTAGATTTGCTTAATGGAATGACACGCCGACACCACGAAATTCTTGATATTCTTGACAACCTTTTAAAAGAATTGTTGGGTGAGGGTAATGGCTGAATACATAGAGCGTGAAGTTCTTATAGAAAAATTAGAAGAAATACCCGCATATTTCGATAGCGGTGATATACGTTATGGTATTGAGATTGCTATAAACCAAACTAAAAAACAAACAACCGCAGATGTTGTTGCAATTGTTAGATGCAAGGATTGCGAGTTTGTGAAACCTACGAAAATTAAGTTAAATGGCAAAGATTTAAGAACGTGTGATTTATAAAAAAGACCTTGTTATGATAATGATTATTGTAGCAGGGGTGTAAAGAAGGACGGTGAATAACTTGAACTGGAGAAAGGAAGCGGCTAATGACCTGCGGACCTACCCCGAAAGGAAAGCCGCCATTGAAAACATACGCGAGCGAATAGAAGTTTTAGAGGAGCAGTTTACTTCTCTTAAAGGTATCTCTACCGATACGCCCGTCATGGGCGGTATGAGCCGCCAGGAAGAGAAGATGCTTGACAACATATCAGAGCGTGAGAAGCTGTCTTCAAGCCTTAAGATTACTGAAGACCTAGTGAAGCTTACGGAAAAGGGGCTTGATGTTCTCGACGAGAGAGAGCGACGAGTCCTTGAAGGTTTTTATTTCGAAAAGTCGGGTGCGCGAATTGAAACTCTATGCGAAGAGTTGCATTTTGAAAAGTCGCGACTTTATCAAATTAGAGATAGCGCTCTTCGGAAGTTTACTATTGCTATGTATGGGACGGTAGAAATTTAACAATAAAAGAAAGGAGAGAATGTTTATGGGTTCGGAAGAGTTTTCAAAGTTGGTTAAGCAAATTGTTACGGAGTATGCAAACGAGCATCTTGACAAAAGTGATAACAAGAAAATTACAGAAGACGATGTTTTTATTGTTTGGCAATGCAAGGCATTGCAAAATAATAAAGCTCTTGCAAGTACGAAGCTCTTTGATGGTATGTACTATGAATTGACCTACAACGGCGACAAAAAGGAAATCTACTTTGATGCTTATAAGAAGTGGGAAAACAAGTGCATTAAAATATAAAGAGTGGAAAAAGAGTGGAAGTTTTAAAATTCAAAGTGTGATATAATGTTAACGTGAAAACTTGGACAAGCGGATGAAAGACTCCGAACTATCCAAGTTTTTTCTTTTGTGCTGAAACAGGAGACTTCGGCGGGCGGGTTGGTTGTGGAAGTCGCGCGTGTATGTATGCGTGCACGTGCGCGAGACTCTAAATAATAAGGGAGTGAGAAATGTTGACAAAAGTGAACACTTTGAAAGGAATGTACCCGAATTTAAAAACTAAGCAAAGGCGCGTAGCAGAGGCACTTGTGGACCCTGACGACGTAAGGAACGTAAGTGAGCTGTGTAAAGATTTCAATATTTCGAGAACGACCTTTTATAACTGGCAACAAAACAGAGAGTTTATAGGGTATATTGATTGTCTTGTAGAGAACTACACAACAAGTATTATTCCTAAGGCCTGGAAAGAAATCGGTAAGAAGGTTGAACAGGGAAACATGGACGCGATTCGTATGCTTTTAGAGGTTAAGGGTAAAATTCAAAAGGATTCTAACGTCAATACAAACAATGTTGTGATTTTCACCGGTGAGGACGAAATCCCAAAATGAAGAAACGGCATTTACCCGAAATAATTGGGAGCGGTTACGGTGATTTTTGGCGTGATACAAAGAGATACAGGGTTTTAAAAGGCGGTAAAGGTAGCAAAAAGTCGGCTACTACCGCCTTAAATTATATATACAGGCTTATGCGGTATCCTGAAAGCAACCTACTTGTTGTACGTAGGGTTATGAATACCAACCGAGACAGTACTTTTGCACAGCTTAAATGGGCGCAGGAAAAGTTAGGTGTTAGCCATTTATGGCACAACATGGTAAGCCCTATGGAAATGACCTATAAGCCCACAGGGCAAAAGATACTTTTTCGTGGTTTTGATGATGTTTTAAAGCTTGCTTCTACTACCGTTTCAAAAGGGTATCTTAACTTTGTTTGGATAGAGGAAGCTTTTGAAATAGAAAGTGAAGCGGATTTTGATAAGCTTGACTTATCTGTTCCGCGTGGTAACGTGCCGTCACACCTTTTTAAGCAAACCACTTTAACCTTTAACCCTTGGAGTGAAACACATTGGCTGAAAAAGAGGTTTTTTGATACACCGCACGATAACGTGAGCACATATTCAACTAATTACCTTTGCAATGAGTTTTTAGATGAAACTGACCGCGCAGTTTTTAGGCGTATGAAAGCTGAAAACTACCGAAAATACATGGTTGCGGGGCTTGGTGAGTGGGGTATCGCTGAAGGAGTTGTATATGAAAATTGGCAAGAGCTTGAGTTCGATTATAAAGAACTTGGTATTGAACGTGATGAAAACGGTCAAATAACCGTTGATAACAGTTGGAAATATCGAAGTTTCTTTGGCCTTGACTACGGTTACACCAATGACCCCACAGCTTTTATTGCTTTTGCGGTTAATAAAGTAGATAAAGAGATTTTTATTTATGATGAGCATTACGAAGTAAAGATGCTGAACTCGGATATTGCCGCAATGATAAAGCGAAAGGGCTACAACAAGGAGCGCATCCGCGCCGATGCTGCCGAGCCTAAGTCCAACGAAGACCTTAGAAGGCTTGGAATCGGTCGAATATTACCTTCGGTTAAAGGGAAGGACAGCATTATAAACGGTATTGCGCAGATTCAGGAATATAAAATCTATGTTCATCCCCGGTGTGAGAACACAATAAAGGAGCTAAGCTCTTATTGTTGGCAAAAGGATAAGAATGAAAACGGCATAAACAAGCCTGTTGATACGGACAACCATTTAATGGATGCATTCCGTTACGGTTTTTATGATGTTTTGTTCTACCACCCACAAAAAGAAAAACCACGTACGCGTGTTGACAGAAGTAATATTACTGCTGAAGATATGAACGGCGCGTGGAATTAAAGGAGATTTATTATGCAGTTAGTTTTAAACGGTATTTTATTTTGCTTTATTTTGGCTTTGTGCGGAGTTTCTTTCGCGGTAGGTTACTATTTCGGATACAAGAAAAAAATTAAACCTACCCCAAAAGAATTAAGCGTTGAAGAAAAACAAAGGATAGAGCGACTAAAAAGAGAAGAAGAGAACTTTTGGAATTATAGCGGTTCTTCTCAAGAAACACTTTAATACATTGCGAAAGAGAGCGGATGAACGCTTAGAGCATTATTCTTTTTATTCCTTGCAAGAATGATATTCGGGAGCGATTTATTTCGTTCTTTTTTGTTTGTAAATAAAAACGGCTATACCATAAGCCGAGAAAAAAGGAGTATTTGATATGGACGAAAATAACGTTCAGAACGCACAGGAACAGGATACCACACTGGGTACTGTGGAGACACAACAGGAAGTTGACACTAATGTAGAGCCCGGCACTGCACCACAGACCGAGCAAGCAGGGGAAGATACTTCCGCACAGGGCACTGATGGAAACCCAAGCGCAGCCGATGACGGCGCACAAAGCACATCACCTTTCCTTGAAATTCGTTATAACCACGAAAGCAGGGAACTAACACGGGATGAAGCTATAACATTAGCGCAAAAGGGTCTACATTATCAGAGTACATACGACAGTTTAGAGCGTGTTGCCGCACTAAAAGGTCAAACGGTTAAAGAGTTCTTAACCGGAATTGAGAGTGCTCAGGATGAAACATACCGTCAGGGTCTTATTGAAAAGTTTGGTGATGACCAAGACACCATTAACAAAATGATGGAACTTTATAACATCAACAAACAAAAAACCATAGATAATGCAAAAGCGAATCAAAAAGCTGCCCAAGAAGCTGAAGAGCAGACCGTAATTGATAGGTTGGCGCAGGAGTTTGTTGAAATGAAGAACGGCGACTTCCCCGAGCTTACCGAATTCAAGGACCTGCCCGAAGAAGTAAAACGCGCAGCAGCTGAAGGGCTTTCATTATCCCACGCATATTTAAAGCATATGCACAACGAAAACAAAAAAATAGCTGCCGAAAAAGCTTCACAAGAAGCGGCGGCTAAGAAATCCACAGGCAGTATGACAAGCGATAAAGAAGATGTAAACACTTCTATAAGCGCATTGCTTAAAGGCTTGTGGGGTTAAGCCAAAATAAATAAAAATTAAAGGAGAAATTAAAATGGAATTAAATACTTTAGAATTTGCAACAAAATTTGCAGGCGAACTTGACAAAATGATTGTACAAAAATCGGTTACAGGCTTTTTTGCTGATAACCTTATGCGCGCTAAGTTTGTAGGCGCAAAAACTGTAATTATTCCCGATATTGATTTCGTGGGTCTTGCAGATTATGACCGTGACAACGGATTCTCTAAGGGTAAGATGACTGTAGCGCATACATCCTACACTCTTACTCAAGACCGTGCACGTTCTTTACAAATCGACCGTGAAGATATGGACGAAACCGGTATTGCAAATCTTGCAGGTCAAATTATGGGCGAATACGTTCGCACAAAAGTTATACCTGAAATGGATGCTTATACTCTTTCTAAGCTTGCAGGTATTGCTGTTTCTAAAACCAATACAAAAACTCTTGACCTTTCCAAAGTTTACGCACAGTTTGTAGAACTTGTAAACGGTGTTCAAGCAAAGGCTGGCTTTGATGCTGAGTTGGTAGCTTTTGTAAACGCTGATGTTTATGCAGCATTTATGAACTCTACCGAAATTCAAAAACATATCACAGTAAGTGATTTCAAACAGGGTGAAGTTAACCTCAAGGTTAAGAAGATTAACGACGTTGCGCTTATTCCTGTTGCTTCTGACAGAATGAAAACTGCATACGAAGACGATACTACCAATGGCGGTCTTAAACCAACTTCTACCGCTAAAAACATTGGTATGCTTGTTCTTCCTAAGAAGGCAGCTTCTCTTGTTAAGAAGAGCGAGAAAATCCGCGTATTCGAACCTGATACCAACCAAGATGCAGATGCTTACAAATTCGATTATCGTGTATATTACGATACACTTGTTAAGAAGAGCAATCTTGACTTTATCGCAGCTGCAATCAGTGACTAAAAATAATATGGTGCCCTGCCCTATCTAATAGGGTGGGGTTCCGATATAGGAGTATAAAAATGTTTACTTTGAAAAACAAATACGGCAATATTTTTAAAAACGTTGAAACTCAGCGTGAAAAGGAAAACCTTGAAGCTTTAGGTTATAAAGTTGTATCTGCTACAACTGAAATAAACCTTGACAAGATGAAGGTAGAAGAGCTTGAAGCTTATGCTGCGGAGAATGGTATTGACATTTCAGGCTGTGGAAATAAGACTGAAAAGCTTGCGAAAATCAAGGAATCTATCAAAGAATAGATAAAGTTAAAGGTACTCGAATTTTCGGGTACCTTTATTCTTGCATATGGGCATATGGGAACGAATGGCGATTTTAGCGGAACAATTGATTATATTTTAGGAACGAAAGGTAGAAATTCAGGGATAAAAGGAGAGTATAAAAAATGAGTTTGAAAATAACGACTGAGCCTAAGGCGGTCTTTTCAGAATATAAAAAAGGCAACGAATATAAAGCTTCTATTGGCGAGAAGGGAATATTCGAGCAATCAAAGATTAACGAAAGATTTTATGTTGGCGACCAATGGTATGGCGCCAACTGCGGAAACGACAGACCGCTTATAAGGCGCAATATTATTAAGCGTATTGCGGATTATAAGCTGTCTTCGATAACTGCGGCGCCTATAGCGGTAAACTACAGCGCTGAAGGTGTACCTGATAACTCGGGAATGCAGGCAACGGTTGATGAATATAGAGAAGATATTTTGTCGGGAGAAGATTTTATAGGTGAAACCGATGATGCCGAAATATCACTTGTAACAAGTATTCTTTCGGATTACTTTAAAACTACTGCCGAGCGCGTGAAATTTGATTTTAAAAAGGAACAG
The DNA here is from genome assembly GCA_045605125.1 of Acutalibacteraceae bacterium. Classification (GTDB taxonomy): domain Bacteria; phylum Bacillota; class Clostridia; order Oscillospirales; family Acutalibacteraceae; genus UBA737. The sequence continues at coordinate 20,183 of JAZUPK010000012.1, forward strand.
GCGCTTAGAAATGCATATATTTCGGGTACCGGTATTTGCTACACCTTTTGGGATAGTGATATAAACACCGGGCTTTATGCCGATATGAAGAAAACAACACCTATAAAGGGTGATATTAACTTCGAAGTGATTGACGTTGAAAATGTTTGCTTCGGAGATCCGAACTGTGATAACGTGCAAAAGCAACCATATATTATTGTTTCACAGCGTGTAGACGTAAACGAAGTGCGCAGAGAAGCTAAGAGAAACCGCATAAGCGCCGAAGATATTGAAAACATTAAGCCCGATGGCGCAGACAGTTACGAAATTAACGCGGGTACCCGCGGTGAGCAAGAGCCCGAAGACAGCAAGCGTGTAACCGTTCTTACCAAGTTTTATAAAGAATGGAATAACGAAGGCACCGGGTATAAAGTTATGTGTGTGAAGTGTTGCGAAAAATCATACGTTAGAAGGCCTTGGGACATTGGGGTTACTCTTTATCCTATTGCTAAGATGTGTTGGCAGAACCGCCGTAGCTCAGCTTACGGTGATAGCGAAATTACATATCAAATACCGAACCAAATAGCGCTTAACCGTGCTTCGAGCTCTGCTTTGTGGGGGCTTATGAAGTCGGGTATGCCTATGACAGTAGTAAACGGTGATACTATATCCGACCCGATAACCAATAACCCCGGTGAAGTAATTAAGGTTTACGGTACTGCTGAAGATGTTGCAGGTGCTGTAAGGCATATTTCACCACCTGCATTTGGTAATCAGTATATCAATATGCTTAATGACCTTGCGAACAACACGCTTTCGGATAACGGCGCAAACGATGCCGCGCTTGGTAATATTCGTCCGGATAATGCAGCGGCGATTATTCAGTCGCGAGAAGCTTCGTTACAGCCTATGCAGTTATATCAAAATGCCTTTTATAGTTTCATCGAAGATATTGCACGTATATGGGCTGACTTTTGGCTACATTTATACGGTGACCGCAAGCTTCGTGTAGAGGATAAGGACGGCGTATATTACGTACCTTTCCACCCTGCGCGCTATAAGAATTTAATGCTTACCGCACGTATTGATGTAGGTTCAAGCCCTGTTTGGAGTTTACCTTCTACTATATCTGTTTTAGACGCATTATTTGGCGCACAGATTATTGATAAGGTGCAATACCTTGAGCGTATGCCTGACGGTATTATTCCTGATAAAACAGGTCTTTTACGTGAAGCACGTGAGCAGTTGGCTGCGCAACAAGAAATGATGTTAGCACAGCAACAGGCTATTGGCAGTGCTGTTCCACCTGAACAAGTACCGGGAGCGGAAATACCGCCTACAACCGAAGAAATACCAATGGAGGTTATGGACGTATGACAGGAAGTGATATTTTACAAAGAGCCTTAGGGCTTTTAGGTTATGCCGAGAATAACGGCAACACACAATTAACACAAAGAATATTGCAGCATGCGCTACCGCTTACAAATCTTGTTTACGGTGATATAGCGCGTATGTGCGGTATGAAAAAAGAAAGGCTTAACAGTCTATTGGATGAGTTTGAAATTTCAGATAAAGCAGCTGATGTCTTTGCCTGTGGTTTGGCAGGGTATATTGCCGCGAGCGAAGGCGATGATAACGCACACGCCTTTTGGGCGGCAGAATATAATACGAGAATGACCACTTTGACAAAAGTAACCGAGATTAAGGATGTTTTGCCTGTGCCCGAGTATTAGGGAGCCTTGAAATGAAAGGAGAATAAAAAATGCATTTACCGATTAAGCGCAAACACGAAGCGCACATTTTGAGTCTTCCTGATTTGTCGGGCGGACTTAATATGCGTGACGGTATAAGCGAAGTTTTGGACAATCAGCTTACCGACTGTAAAAATATGTGGTGGAAAGATGGGTTGTTACGAACCCGCGCCGCAATGATTCAAAATGACAGTAAAATAAATTTAGGAGCAGCCGCAGAAGGCTCTGCCCCTAAAATCCGTCAGCATAATTGCTATAACACAGTAAGCGGTACAAAAGGGCAGCTTTGCTCGGTTGTGTATAACAATAAAATCAATTTCTTTTGGAATTATGGTAAAAGCATAACTAATATAGCTTCGATAAGCAAAACACCGTCAAGCTACTTTGTTTGCCAATATTCGAATACTCTTTATTGCTTTACAATAAACAAGGAAATATATTCTTTAGATTTGTCGGTGGCAGCGTCAACATGGAAAAAACTTGATAAAGATGCTATGCACGTCCCCAAGGTTATGATGCAATGTAAGAAAAGCAGTGCTGCTAATATTTCATCAGACCAAATAAACGGTGTGATGCTTGAAGGATATAACCTTTTGAGCGATTACTACAAAATGAGCTATAACTCTTATAACCCACAAATTGTTAAAGAGGAAGACCAAAAACATAAGATGCAATACCATATTTTAAAAAGTGTTGCGAAGTATGAAGATAAAGGGTTGATAGTAACTGCGGTCGTAACGCTTGACGGCCAATTACGTGAGCATAAAGTCGAAATTCATCACGACTATCGAAGAAAAGAAAAAACAACCACGTGGGAAGAAGCAACGCCCGATGCGGTAGATAAACTTTTAATGCGCGTTTGGAAAAACCGAATTTCTTTTTATTACTGTGAAGATAATGCGGATGGTAAGGATGTTATAAAAGATAATACAAAGTATACAAAAATTGCTACCATTAGCGATAATACCGATTCGGAATATTGGCGCAACGGGGATTCGGAAGAAGAAAAAGCAAAACCAACTGCGCCGATAAAGTATTCGGGCGGTGGTGATGATGATATTGTTATAACTGCGCCTTATTTATGGTCTGATAGCGATAAAGAAAAAATATTCAATATGACACGGTGCGAATGGTTTGGCGGTTCTGCAGGGCTTTCGGGCGGTACCCGATTATTCCTTTGCGGTAATAATAAAACTGCTAACAGCGACCTTGTGGTGTGGTCTGGGCTTAATAATCCGCTTTACTTCCCCGAAAATTCGTACTTTAACGTGGGTAATGAAACGGGAGCGGTAACAGGCTTTGGTAAACAGTCTGATAAGCTTATAATCTTCAAAGAAAACGAAACCTGGTTTACACAATATGCGCAGAACACAAATATAACGGCGCAGGACCTTATAAACCAAAGAGTTATTGATTATGCATCTTCTAGTGTGTATTTTCCGCTAACTCAAATAAACTCGAATATAGGTTGTCCTTATCCTGATACTATACAGCTTTGCCGTAACCGTTTAGTATGGCTTGGCAATAATAACAGCGTTTATACTTTGGTGAGCGAGAGCCAATATAACGAGCGCAGTATTTTCAGTGTTTCGGAAATGGTTAACCGCAAGATTGAAGAAATTGGCGTAGCTAGTAAAGCGTGTGCTTGCGATTGGAACGGATATTATTGCTTACTCTTAGGCAATAATATGTTGCTTATGGACTATAACTGTTACGGTTATACACACGTTGCAAGCTATTCTAAGCAGGATGATGCAAACATACATATACCGTGGTACAGTTGGGAAATTAACGACGTGCAAAAATTGGCGGTTATAGGCGATAATTTAAGCGCGGTTAATATAACCGATATGGACGGTAAGCTTTACGCTATAAGTTATTACTTTAATGCTAAGGGTACAGCGGACAAGTTATTTGATAAAGAATTAGGGGAATATGTAACAACCGCAATTTCTTCGTCCTTTACAACAAAGATTTTTAATTTTGGACTTCCGCACCGCCGCAAAAACATCGAGCAAATCAACCTGCAGGTTGGAAACAACGGCGGGGTACCGATAAACTTATTCTTTGTTACCGAAAACGGCACCGAACAGAGTGAAGTTATACCGAGTGGTAACGAATTAAACAACTACACCGCAGGCTATATTGACAGTCGTGCGGTTTTTCCTTGCATTAAGCAGGTGTTAAGGTTTGGTATTAAGTTTGAATGCAAGGGCACGTTGGCGGTTGATAGCGTGATTTTGAAGTATAGAACTTTAGGAGGTGCTAGGTAATGGCGACAACGAAATCTAAAAATTTAACCGGTGAAAAATATTATAAAAAGTTAAAAGACAAGGATTTAAAAGTTTCAAACGAGCTTTATGATAATCAGGTTGAAAGCATCAACAGGGATTACGATACACAGGTCTTCGAGCAAGGCAAGGCGTATGAAGACCAATACCGCGAAAATGCCGTGCAAAAGGAAATAAATAAACGCCAGGTAGCCGAGAGTATGGCTAATTTAGGTCTTACCGATTCAGGCCTTAACCGTACACAGCAAACGGCGGTGCAGCTTTCTTATGGTAATAATAAGGCGAATATTGATAGACAACGTCAGTCAGGTATTGATAGCCTTAACTATTCTCGCCGTCAAGCGCTTGATACTACCGAGCAGAACCGACTTGCCGCCAATGCTCAAATAGAACAGGGCTACGCAGAAAAAGCCGCAGCGTATGATGAAAACCGAAAGACTGAAGCTAAAAATATGGTGCTTAGTTTTCTTGAAATCGGCGCCGAGCCGCCAAAGGATATGATAACCTTGAGCGGTATTAGTGATTCCGAGCTTAAGGGTTACCGTAATTATTATAAAAAAGCAATTGCGGCTACTAAGGCGGCTAATAAGAGTAAGCAGAGTAATAATGGCAGCGGTAACGAAAAGAAAACAAAATATAAGACACGTACTGCAGGCGGTAGCGGATTCGATAACTCGGGTAATGAAGTTTATTATTTTTATGATGAAAACGGTAAAAAATATTCGTATCCAAAGGGAACTAATCCATATACCGGTAAACCCATAACAGGCGGTTACACTACAGAAGAACTTGAACATTTTGGCGTTTGGAACGGATATCAACCAAAGTTTGTTAAATACGGAGGCACTAATTTTGGAACGGTTCAAAAGTATGCAACTGATAATGGCACCGTTCAAATAAATCATCAAGGCCATATGAAAACAGTTTGGCAAACAGGTGACGGAAATCTTTGGGTTTGGGATGATAATGTTGGCAATTACGTAAGAGCGTGGGATGAGAACGGAAAAATTTATTTTGAAGAATCTGAATAGGAGGTCCCAATATGGCAAAAATCGGTACAGCCGAAGCGGTTTATTCTTCGGCACCTTCAAAAAAAGTAAAACGCAAAGAAGCAGAAGAAGTTGTTTATACTCCATTATCTAAAGAAGAAATTGGCGATAAAATCCAACAAGATATTGCGGATAAAATCAATTACAGGTTTACACCGTCTTTCTCTCAAAATAATGCGCCGAAAATTAGAGCGGATATAGCAAGGGCAAAAGCTTCTGATGAAGTTGCAAGCAATATCACAAGACAAGTTTCCGAAACTGTTCCTATTTTTCAAAAAGAAAATTTCACACCGAGCGGTTTGAAGAGTGCGGTTGCAAAAGATATTAAAGATAATCAAGAGAACCGTTTAAAAAGAACTTTAATACCTTCGGTTAATTATGATTCAGATGAAGCGGAGTTGGAAGCAATCCGCAAAAAAAGAACTAATGCTTTTGTTCAAAAAGAAAAAGCACAAAAGAATTGGAACAATTGGAAAAATAGTGAAGGTTCGGCTTTGCAAAAAGGTCTTGATTACATAGGCAGTGCCGAAGTAAATAACCTACGTCAAGACCTCAACGATAAAGAAAGCGAATATAATTTACTTGATGAAGAATATACTCTTAAAAAACAACAAATAGCCGAAAAACGCATACAACAAAAATATGGTGTAGGCGGTAGCGAGTACATTGCTTTGCTTGAACAAAAGAAAGATAACGCTCAAAGTGATTCTGAAAAAAATTACTATGAAAACGAAATCAAAAGGACTCGCAATGAGTTATACGGAAAAACAAACGTCTTTGAACATATCGGCAATATCGCAAAAGAAGGTTTGCTACAATATAACAAAGGCGTTGCAGCAACCGTAGATTTTCTTTTAGGTACTCCTGCAAAATGGTTAGGGTTTGAAAATAATATATTCACCCAAGCAAACAAAGACTCTACACGTTGGCTTGAAGAAGCTTCGGCCGAAACTTATAAAGGCTCGCAATCTTTTGGTGATACACAAAATTTGACAGGTCAATTTGGCACAGCGCTGATTGCGGCGGCCCCTGATTTGCTATTAACTATATTAAGTGGTGGTACTTCAAAGACAAAAGAATTAGGTACAGTGGCTATAGAGTTGGCAAATCCTACATTTTGGAGCACATTAAAAAATGAAATAATTAAAACTGTTAAAAGCCCGATTTTTTATACTTCATTCGTTCGTGAGTTGGGTACTAATTATGAAGAAAACATAAAAGGCGGAGCAAATGAAACGCAAGCAACCTTGGCGGCTTTTTTTGCATCGGCTGTAACCGCTAAAATGGAAATGGGCGGTTTTCAAAGTTTGGGTGATGAGCTTGCCGAAACAAAAGGTGTTTGGAGAAAATTATATAAATGGGCTTTATCTGCAGGAGAGGAAGGACTAGAAGAACCAGGACAAACATCGGCTACTAATTTGATAAATAAAATAGTATATGACCACGATAAGAAAATGTTTTCCACTACAGATGATGATTCCGTCTTTAATCTTAAGAGAGCGGCAAAAGAATTTGGTATAGGCACATTTGTTGGCGCGGTGCTCGGCGGCGGTCAGCTTACCTTTAGCGGTATTATCAATGCTAAAGGTAATAGTCAATATAGTGAAATAGGTAAAGCGGCAATTAAAACTACTAATATTCAAGAAATTATTGATTATGCTAAAAGCGCACCTAATGATACGGTTAGGTTCATTGCACGCGAAGTTGATGCAAACAGTATTTCAAATGCGGATGCAGGAAGGCTATATCAATATGCTGTAACAAACATCAATGAAAAATTTGATGATATTTACACTATTGAAGAATTAAATGCGGTAGTAAGTGAATATTTTCTCGGTGATATACCTAAAGCGGTAAGAGATATTGCAAGCGCTTCCTTTGCTAATAAACTTGTGGAAATGAATATTGAACCTGAAACGAATGAAGTTTATAATCGTTTGACAAATAATTTAGAATCGGACAGCAGTGAAAATTCACAATTGCAGTCTCAGGACAATGGTGATATAATAAATAATAATCAAGATACAGGAGTTGATATAGATGGCAGTACAAACCCCGAGCTATTGGCAGGAGGAGAAATATCAGCCATTGGTGGAAGTGGAGACGGCGTACGGCAACAAAGTGAAAATTCCCGAAGGCTTGCTGGATATTTGGGAACACTGGGAGAAGCAGAAGGACAATATCCTGCCGAACATCGAGCAGGTGAAAGCGGCTGGCTATTTCGACAAAACAACCAAGAAATCGAAGGTTCACGAAATGAAGAGAGTTTACTTCGAACAGTATCAGGAATAAGCATTAGCGGTAGAGATACTGCAGGAAGAACAATTAGCCCAGAAACAGCGAAGAATTTTGAAAAAACTATTTTCAAAGATAAAAACGGCAATTTACTTTCTTTATATCATTGGACTACCGCTGTTTTTGATAAATTTGCAAAGGGTGAATTTGGATTTCATTTCGGCACTTTAGAAGCTGCACATGATAGATATTCTCAGACTAAAGAGAAACAGCCAGATACACCTATTGGTGTTTATAAAGAAGTATATATAAATATGACCAACCCTTTTTATATTGATATTGATGCGGGTCGGTGGTGCGCTTACGATATTGCTTACCAATTAAAGCAAAAAGGTGTTATTACCGAACAACAATATGAACATATACGTGCGAAAAAAGGATTTTGGGAGTATACCTATGATAACCCTGCAGCAAAAGCGGTAAGGGAAATATTAAGCCAAAACGGATATGATGGTATTATTTATAAAAACGATTCTGAAGATGCGGGCAGTTATTCAGTAATTGCACTATATCCCGACCAAATTTTAACCGTAGCCGAAAACGGTGTTTTAAAAGAGAATAGTGGAGTAACTGAAGCAGACACGGAAGTGCCTGCTAATTTTATGCCTGAAAATGATACTTCTGGGAGCGGAGAATTTGGTCTTAGTGAACCTACCGACCAAGAAATATACCGCGACCCTACGGATGAGGAAAACCGAGAAGCTATGTTCGGCAGGCGTAAGAATGCTAAGCAAAGGCATATACTTGACGTTGCTAAGAAGCTTGACAGCGGTATTAAGGTTGTTTTTGTTAGTGAAAATGCAAAAGTGCTTTCGGGACAAAAAGGCGTTTATATGCGCGAAAGCAATACAATGTATTTGTCTGAGAGTAATTCGGCTGTAGAATCATATTATCAAGTATTTAAGCACGAATTTATTCACCGCCTTGAAAGTAAGGGTGCGTATCAAAGCTTTAAGAATTATCTTTTTAAACATAGTTCTGCTTTTGAAAAATATGCACGTGCACAGCTCGGAGAAAGTTTTAAAGGTACCCGCGAAGAAGCTTTACAGGCTTTCGCACAAAAATATATTGATACTGTACAAAACGGTAGTTTTAGCAAAGCTTTCAAGGATGGATTTACTGTAGAAGATGCGCAGTATGAAATGGTTGCGGACTTTATATCCGAAGTATTATTTAAGGGCAACCGCGCCGACGTAGCACAAAACCTTGCCGACAGTAACCTTGAAGCGATATTCAGTATTGAAGATACGCTTTCGGAATTTGAGTCTTTAAGCGAAACCGACCGCACGTGGTTTCAAAAAATTATTGATGCTATAAGGGACTTTATCGCTAGCCTTAAGGGTGTTAAACAAAACGAGCGACTTGTAAACGACCTTGAGTATATCGAAAAGCGCCTTGCACGTGTGCTTGATTCTAAGGATACAAAAAAAGCCGCTTCGAGAGCGGGTAATAAGCAATATCATTTATCAGAAGATGCTCGCTTACATGAATATATAGAGGATGCATTGGCGGGTAATTTACCTAAAAAATCATTTTATAAAGTTAATGAGACAATTTCTGATAGATTGGCAACTGATATTGAAAAGATTGTTGGCTTTTCAGTTAAGGGATATAGCAATGAAATAGCACCAGGTAATATTCAACATATAGAAAATGAGCATGGTGCTAATGGTCGAAAAGACCAAAGCATGAAAAACCATCATGATTTGGCGCGAGTATCATTTGTTGTGGATAATTATGAAAAAATAAAAGAAGGTAAAATTAGCGGAGAGTATAAAAACAGTGATGGTACAAAAGCAAAAACGATTGAGTTGCAAAAAAAGATAGATGATGAGTTTTATTATGTTGTAGAGGCTGTTCCGGATGCTTCTTTAAAAACGCTTCATATAGTTAGTGCTTATAAAAATAAAAAAGATACATTTTCTGATGTGCCTGTGTCTAATGACCCAAGGCGGTACGTCCAAGACGAGCATCAGCCTAATGTATCTAATGACATTATACTCAATGAAGAGCCTTCTGTCAAGGATATTATATCCGAAGAAGATGATAATTATTCTGAAACACCCCAAAAAACCGAAGGTCAATTTTCTCTCGGCTCCCCTGCGCAGCAGATGAGAGATAACCTTAAGAAGTATGAGAGCGGCGAAATAACGCGTGAAGAGTACTTGGAAGAAACCGACAGGCTTTGGGGTAAGGCTAACGAAACCTTTGGCGCGTTTGAAACGGGTGAAAACGCTAAGGCACCAATTGCTACACCGACAGCGGTTGCGGAAGATAAACCTACTGAGCGTTTTACACGCACTATAATTGAAACGGGTAAGCTTACCGAAGAAATGCTTCAAGGAATGGAAGAAAAGGTACTGCTTGGCGATTTCTCTTATGAAGTAATATCTGATGAAAAGGCGCTCGAAAAAGCCAACACAGCAATAAATAACGGCACTGCAGAGGATATTTGGGAAGAAACCTTAAACGGTAGCAAGATAACCAAAAACCAAATGGCTATTGGTGAACGGTTATTAAAAGATGCTATGGAAAGCGGAAACACAAAAAGAGTGCTTGAACTCTCGGCAGAGCTTGCTGATATCTTTACTCGTGCAGGTCAGGTTGTTCAGGCGGCAAGACTTTTAAAGAAAATGACCGGTGCAGGTCGACTTGTAAGCCTTCAGAGAACGGTTAAGACTTTAAACAGTGATTTGCGCCAAAAATACGGCGAAGATATGCCACCTATCAAAATAAGCCCAGAGACAGCCAAAAGGCTTGCAGAAGCCAAAACTAAAGACGGTATAGAATACGCTTACCAAGAAACTTTACAAGAAGTTGCAGACCAAATGCCTGTAACGTTCCTTGATAAATGGAACGCTTGGCGATATTTTGCAATGCTTTCTAACCCGAAAACACATATACGCAATATTTTTGGTAATGCAATATTTGCGCCGGCAGTTCGTATTAAAAACTTCATTGCAACGGTTGCCGAAAGCGGTATGGACCAAAGCAAAAGGACAAAATCCATAATAATCCAAAAAGAATACCGCGATTTTGCTAAAAAGGACGGTAAAAATGCGGGTGTCAAAAATCTTTTAAAGGGTAATAAGTATAATGACAAAAGCGCTTTAAGAGAAAAACAACGTATTTTTAAAAGCGAAGTGCTTGAATTTTTAACCCGTACTAACAGTAACCTTTTAGAAGCTGAAGATATGTGGTTTAAAAACAAGCATTATATTCACGCTTTGGCAGGCTTTTTACAAGCACGAAAGGTTGACCTTGGCAATGTTAGCCAAGAGGTACTTGACGAGGCAAGAATTTACGCTGTTAAGGAAGCTAAAAAAGCTACCTTTAATGATGAGAGTGCTTTGGCTAATTGGATACAGAATTTTGGAAATAAGAATTTAGCAACTAGTATAGCCGTAGAAGGTGTGCTACCTTTTAAACGCACACCGATAAATATTGTAAAGCGTGGTATTGAATACAGTCCGATAGGGCTTACAAAAACTCTTACAAAAGGACTTTACGATGTTAAAAAAGGGAAGATTACTGTTACCGAGTTTGTAGATGGCTTGGCTTCAGGGCTTACGGGTACAGGTATAATGCTTGTTGGTATGTTCTTGGCAAATCTTGGTTGGGTTACAGGCGGTGAAGATGATGATGAAAAATCGCAGTTCGAAAAGTGGCTCGGCAAACAAGAATATGCAGTAGAATTTTTTGGAAAATCTTATACTGTAGACTGGGCGGCGCCGGCAAATATACCTTTCTTCGTTGGGGTTGAAATTGTAAATACCTTAAACGAGGGTGAAGAGTTTTCGTTATCACAGCTTAGTAATGCGGTCTGGAATTCGTTAGAACCTATAACCAATCTTTCTATGCTTAGCGGTATGCAGGGTGTTATTGAATCTGCAAGGTATGCAGATAGCGCACAAACACTTTCGGCAATTGCGGTTGATGCACTAACTTCATACGGTATGCAGGTGGTTCCTTCATTATCAGGTGCGGTTGCAAGAACGATTGACCCTACGCAGCGTAGCTGGTATACGGACAAAAATGATAAATGGCTTGATTCTACTGCGCATACCGTAAAGAATAACATTCAATCTAAAGTGCCCGGTCTTTCCTATACTCAAATACCTAAGATTGATATGTGGGGCCGTGAAGTGAGCCGCGGCGGTACCGCCGAGCGTGTGCTTGAAAACTTTGCATCCCCGGGTTATTATTCTAAAATTGAAGTTACCGAAACAAGCGAAGAGCTTAAAAGGATATTCAATGAAACGGACCAAGACGTTTTTCCGAATATTGCCGCAAAGAGCTTTAAAGTTGGCGGTGAGACTAAGCACTTGACTGCGCAGGAATATGTTGCCTATGCTAAAGCCAAAGGCTCTTATTCGTATGATTATATTAAAGAGTTTATGGAAGCTGCCCCTTATGAAAAGCTTACGGACAAAGAAAAAGCGGATGTCATTGCTAAACTTTATGAATATGCAAACGCTAAGGCTAAAGCGACAGTTTCTGATTATGATTTAATGAAAAATTATAAAACAGTAACACAATGGGAACAAAACGGACGTTCCGCAATTGATTATTATATTTTCCGTTCAATCAATAAATAATTTAAAAGGCGTTTACCCTTCGGGGTAGGCGCTTTAATATTTAAAGGAGGTCATTATATATGGCGTTAAAAATCATCACATTTACTGTGGGAGCGGACAAAACGCTTTCCCTTCCAGACGGTTCTCCCGCCACCATTCAAGACGGCGGTATGCAAGGGGACCACAGGGCAACGGAGCTTAGATTTGATTTTAATGACGAGCTTTACAATCACCTGCAGGATATTGCGAGGAACGGTAAGCTTGTCTACCGTTTTGATGCTACTGACGGTGAAGGAACAGTGCATCACAGCGACACAGCGGTTTTAACCGGCAGGCGTGTAAGTTATCCGTTAGAGTACACCGTGACGTGCCACGGCGGATTTGTTAAGGTAGAGCTTATTATTACCCAAGTGAACGGTGAGGAAAGCACTGAGGTATTACATACTAAAGCTGCGGAGCTGAAGCTTACGTTCTCACCTTATTCCACAGGGGATAAATCACAACCGTATAAAGATTTGTCAACATTGGCGGAGATAGTTAAGGATTATGCCAAGAGAGCGGTAAAAGCAGAAGAAGCCGCACTCAAAGCGCAGGACCAAACAAAACAGCTTTCCGCTTTATTTAAAAATGGCTCTACATTCATCTTTAACGGTGGCAACGCTTCAGGTGAAATTGATGCAAACTTTATTGTTGATGGTGAAGTAAGTGATTATAGCACCAATGCAGTTCAAAACAAAGTAATAAAAGAGTATGTTGATAGCAAATATCCTGTAGGCAGTGTGTGGGTTGGCGGTAAGGATGCAAACGGTGAGCCAATAGACCCGTCTGCAATTTTTGGTGGAGAGTGGAAAGTTATTGATAAAGGGTTTGAACACAGCGCTAGGATTATAAAGTTTAACGAAGATATAGGCATTCTGGGTTATGGTGGTAAACATGGTTATAATACTTGTTATGATAAGAACGCCATAGATGAAATGGAAATTTATTGCCACAGAGCAGACCATACTGTTAGATTTCGTATAAATTGTAAACTTAAAGCAGGCTATAAATTTACAGATGAGGAGATAGCTCCTTTTATAGAAATGGATTGGAAAGAATTTGGGTTTACACAGTTGAGCGCAGGCTATAGCGCTATACTAGCTAGTAACGATTGGTTTCACCCAGCGGGACTTGTAATAAAAGTTGAATATGATAATACAATCATTCACCTTGATGTTATGGGTAGTTCAAAAGAATATACTGTTCCCAATAATGTGACAGAACCAATAACCATTGACTTTACAACACCAATCAATACAGAGTTTATGCTAAATAAATTCTGCGATAAGTTTTATTGGCAAAGAACAAATTAAAAAAGGAGTGTAATTATGAGTGATATTTATAAAATATTCGGCAATGCGCGTTTTGCTTTCAGAAGCGATACGCTTGCTAATTGGGAAGCGTGGGAAAAAGCAAGCGAAGATAACATTTTGCTTTCGGGAGAAATTGCTGTTGTTACTGATGGCACAGAAACCGAAAAAGTGAAAATCGGCGACGGAAAGACCCCGTGGAGCAAACTGCCTTGGTGGAAAGGTCCTCAGGGAGAGCAAGGTCCACAAGGTATTCAAGGCGTAAAGGGAGAAAAAGGCGAGCAAGGAATACAAGGCATTCAAGGACCGCAAGGTGAAAAAGGGATACAGGGTATTCAGGGTCCGAAAGGTGAAAAGGGCGATAAAGGTGATGCGGCTGATTTATCAAGTGCTGCACCTTCGATTTTAAATACCATAAGGGGAAGCGAAAAAGCTTTAATAGTAAATGATGTATCGCCTATAGCACATAAATGTTCTTTAGGACTTACTAGTGATACTTATGAAAGTAGAAATATTTATAAATTTACTAGTGAAAACATGGACTTCTCCTTTGATGGAGATACACTATCTAAAACATATAACGATAATGGTACTCTCACTATTAATGGATATACAAATTCGGGATGTAACTTTACGTGTTATCTTAGAAATTTAGTTGCAGGCGAAACATACACTTTTTCAGTAAATCCTGGTGTATGGTTTATTGAGGCTTGTGATAAAAATCATAACATTATATGGCGTAAAGGTGATAGTGTCGACGGTTCATCAAATATACTTGATAGTGTTACATTTCCACATACTGAAGATATTGATTACTATTTCATTGTCAGTGGTAATATGGGTGCTCCTGAAGAAGACCCATTTGTAAATTATACATTTTATCCACAGCTTGAATTAGGAACTGTGGCGACTGAATGGCAGGACTATAATGGTGTAGATTTTAGCACAGTGACCGTATATGTGAATGGTAAATCTTATACACCAAACGCAAACGGGATTGTAACGGATATAGAAAGCATTTCACCTACTATGGAAATCACAACTAATAATGAACATGTTAATATAACCGATTTCACTTATTGTGTAGATACTAAAAGGTATATTGATAATAATACTCCTGAAGTTAATCTTGATGGTTATGTAAAAAACACTGATTATGGTTCACACACTAAAGCAGGTATTGTAAAAACCGCTGGTGCTGCTTATGGTATTGACCTAAACGAAGATAACGGAAACCTTAGTTTATCCGACCCAACAAATAATGATATTCAAACTAAAAGTGGCTACTGTGCTTTGAAGCCTAACAATATAGACAGTATTGTAAAAGTAGGTTTAACCACAAACACTATACCGCTTACCGAAGAGGAAAAAAACGCAGCTAAGGATTGGTTGGGTATTGACGCTCTTGCTTTTACAAACACTGTAGTTAGTGGAGAAGGCTCTTTAGAAGTATATGACGTGTCGCCTATAGCACATAAGTGTTCTTTGAAACTTACTAGTGATACTTATGAAGTTGTTACCAATATCCCTAGCAATAACATTTACAAGTTTAACGCAGACAACATTAGGATTTTTGGTTCAGCTGGAAGTAGCAGTGGAAGCATAGTATCCTATGTTATTAACGATAATGGTACTATAACTTTTAATGGCGAAGTTCCAGTAAGTTTATTTGATGTGGATACGTACAATAGTATACAGTTTCATTTTTATAATTTGGAAAAGGGAAAAACATATACATTTTCGTTAAGAAGTAATCAAGATGAAAAGTTTAGCTGTGGACCTCTCTTTGCTGCTGACGACTCAAGTATGGTAGAAACTCCCTATGAGCCAACTACTGTAATAAATGTGACCTTTACTGTTACCGATGTGGACGGACACCATTGGATGCCTCTTACATGTTGCGCTTGTGAAGCACCGGGCAGAGTATTTGATAATCTTATACTTTACCCACAACTTGAGCTTGGTGATACAATGACTGACTGGGCTCCTTATGGCGGTCTTGTGACTGAAGTTAAGCCTCGTATTGAAAATCTCGATGAGGTCACCGTATATATAAATGGTAAAGTTTATATACCAAACGCAGATGGAACTATAACAAATATAGAAAGCGTTTCACCTACTATGGAAATCTTCGCCGCGAGCCCGTATGCGAATATATACTTTACTTATAATGTAGATATTAAAAAGTATGTTGACAACGCTGTCTTAGGTTTGAACTTTATAACAATAGTAAACGAACTGCCAAGTACAGGTGAGCCTAATAAAATTTATCTTGTGCCTAAAGCAGATTCGCAAACACAAGACTTGTTTGATGAATACCTTTGGGTTAATATGGGTACAAAACCAGAACCCAATTGGGATTGGGAATGGATAGGTACTAAGCAAGTCGAAGTAGATTTAACCGACTATGTAAAAAACACTGATTATGCTACTGCTGATAAAGCTGGTACGGTAATTGTTAAAGATGACGCTTACAGAGGTATAGGTATTAAAGATGGAGCATTGTTTTTAACTGGTGCAAGTCTTGACCCTCTAAGTGATGTATTTTTTGAGAAGCCCAAACTATATAGTGTAGCATTAACCTCTAATAATATTTATAAATGGTTTAGAACGGGTATGACTACTAACGATATAGAGCTTACCGAAGAAGAAAAAGCTAGTGCTTGTGAGTGGGTAGGTGCAACTACTAAAGCTTATGTAGATAATGCAATTAGCAACTTAGAAACTACAATTATAGAAAATCTACCTAAATACAATGGGGGTGTTGAATAATGGCAGATATAACAATTAGCTATAAAGACAGCACTATTGCCGAAATAAACGAGAGTGGAAGTAAAAAAATCTTAACAAAAGGTAAATATTGCGAGGACGATATTAGTATTGATTATGTTAAGAGTGGCGGTGGTGACGGAGGAACAGAGCTTGAAGATGCTTTTCTAATGCGTAACATAAGTGGCGATTATAGCAACCATAGAGTGACGAAGATTTCAAGTTATCTGTTCGCACTATGTGATGAGCTAACGAGCATTGACTTTCCAAATGTTGAAACTATCGGTGCAAACGCATTTCAAGCATGTGTACAGTTAAAGTCCTTGAATTTTCCCAAGTGTCATACATTGGAAGGTAATGTATTTGCATCTTGCAACCAAGTGGAAAGTGCTAATTTTCCAGTCTTAACAACTTGCGCTAGTTCTTTCAATAGTTGCACAAGGTTAAAATCATTTTACGCACCGATGCTCCAAACAATCGGAAACCAAGCGTTTTATTGCGATTCAGCTATAATAACACTTGACTTACCAAGTCTAACAAGCATTGGTACGCACGCTTTCAATAGTTGTACCAGAATGACAGCTTTAATATTGAGGAGCGAAACAGTATGCACATTAGCCAACATAAATGGGTTTACTAATAATCCTATTGCTAAAGGTACTGGTTATATTTATGTACCTAGTGCATTAGTAGAAAGTTATAAAACAGCTACCAACTGGAGCACTTATGCCTCTCAATTTAGAGCATTGGAAGATTACACAGTAGACGGCACAGTAACTGGCGAACTTGACGAAAGTAAAATATAAGGGGGTATATTATGGCTATAGTAACTGAATTTTATAGAACAAGAGAAGATAATATAAACCTTTATAGGACTTGCTCTAATTCAGGTTTGCTTATCAAAAAGGTTGGTACTGAGGAAATTTACGAAGAGGCAATAGATGTAGAGAATAGTGGCTTTTCGTATGAAGAAACGGATACTCCTATTCCAGAAATTGCTGAAGAAGAATTTGAAAGTGAGGTATTATAAATGTTTAAACTAGTATTAAATGCAGGTCACGGTAAAAATACATCTGGTAAACGTTGTATGAAAAAGCTTGACCCGAAACAAACAAGAGAGTGGGTACTTAACAGTCGTATCTGTGAAAAGATTGAACAGAAGCTTAAAGCTTACACAGGTTATGATGTGCTCCGTCTTGACGACCCTACAGGTGTTAAAGACATAGCGCTTAAAAAGAGAACCGATGCAGCAAACAAATATGGTGCAGACTTCTATCTTTCGATACACCACAATGCAGGTGTTAACGGTGGTATCGGTGGAGGTATTGAAACCTACGTATACACTAAAGCTGATGCAGAATCTAAAGAATGGCAAGAAGCTTTATATGAAGCTTTAATGAATCACGCAGGGCTTAAGGGAAACCGCGCAGACGGTACTCGTAAAGCTAACCTCCATGAGTGCAGAGAAAGTAAAATGCCTTGCGTATTAATCGAAGCAGGCTTTATGGATTCTAAAACTGACGTGCCCATTATCTTGACAGATAAGTTTGCAGATGAAGTAGCTGAAGCTTGTGTAGAAGTTATTGTTGAGCGAGCAAAGCTTAAGAAAAAAGAAACTAAAGCTGAAGCGCCCAAGAAAGAAAACAAAGTTCTTACTTGGCAAAAGGCTGCAATTAAAGATGGCTTTAAGTTCCCGAAGTATGGCGCCGACGGCGACTGGGGTACTGAGTGTATAGAAGTTGCAAAGAAAGCAATCTGCAAAAAGAGACTTACATATAAATATAAGAATCTAACCAAGCTTGTTCAAAAAGCAGTAGGTGTTGCAGAAGATGGCAAGTTCGGTGCAAGTACTAAAAAGGCAGTTGAGAAGTACCAAAAGCTTTTAGGTCTTAAATCGGACGGTGTAGTCGGACTTGATACCTGGAAGAAGATTTTAGGAGTAAAGTGATGGAATGGCTTGAATGGATAATAAAAATAAGTGCTGCCGTTGGCGCAATTGTTGCGATATGGAAACTCATAGTTGCTTTTGTTCACTTCCTTGATGATATTAAAAAAGATATCAAGGAAACCAAAGAGTATGTTATGAAAAACATTAAGAACGTTGAAAGCATACCCGCCATCGAAGAGCATTGTCGCGAAAATTATATGACAGGTTTACGGCTCACAATAATGAGTGATAATATGCCCCTTGGTGAGCGTATATCCGCAGGCCTCAAATATCTCGAAGACGATGGTAACGGCGAAGTGAAAAAGTTTTTAATCAACGAATTACATATCAACGATATACAAAAAGATTAGGAGGAATTATTATGAAAAACAAAATTTTAAAATGGGCTAAAGCTGCAGGCATCCGTGCTATTAAAACTGTAGCTGAAACTGCTATTGCTACTATCGGTACTTCAGCAGTTATCGCAGAAGTAGATTGGAAACTTGTTGTTTCAGCTTCACTGCTTTCGGGGTTAGTTTCGCTTTTGCTTTCAGTAAAAGGTTTGCCTGAATTAAAAGAGTAGTACATAAGCACACCGCCCTATCCTTTCGGATGGGGCGGTG
The DNA here is from genome assembly GCA_045605125.1 of Acutalibacteraceae bacterium. Classification (GTDB taxonomy): domain Bacteria; phylum Bacillota; class Clostridia; order Oscillospirales; family Acutalibacteraceae; genus UBA737. The sequence continues at coordinate 38,793 of JAZUPK010000012.1, forward strand.
TTTTTTAGTTGGTTAATTCAAATTTAGAGCTAAGAAATTTAACATTCTTTTCTAAATTTTTTATTGTGACGTTAAGTAGTGCCCGGTGCGAGTGCATACGATTTACAAAACAAATCGCATTTATTTGCCGCTCATTATCCGTTGCCGATTCAGGAAACACACTTTCATCGCAAAAGTCATTAAAGCATTTTAGAATGTCTATTGCCTCTTTGATTTCTAATACAAATTCCTCGATTTCAAATTTTTCCTTCATAATAATTTCTCCTTGATTTTAATGTTCTATTTGAAAACCGAGAAAATTAAAAGCCCCAAGCCTAGTGGTTCGGGGCGGTGACAATTGAATATCTTATTTCCGTATTCGCCTTGCGTACAAAATTGTTGAAAGTGAGATTATAGTTATTACTACACCGGGTAAAATTAATCCTAAAGGATTGCCAGGCTCTGTTTCTTTAACCTTTTCGTGAAATGTTTTATGAGGTGTAAGTTCAATATACCACCCGTTGCCGTTTTGGTCTATAGTGTATTCTTTGTCGCCGTAGTCGAAGTAGTCACAATCTTCGAAATATAGGAAACCTCCATTTTTGAAATACACGTTATGTACTAAGTATTCGTCATCATTAACCTTTTCGATATTTGCGGGTAATGTATATGTTTTATCTTTTTCATTTGTGGCGTAAACATAATAGCAATATGTACCTTTAGGCATTACTTGAATATCATCACAACCTAATTTAATTACAATTTGACGACTGCCGAAGAAGACCATTAAGCACATTATTATGCTTACGATAGAAACACATATTGATTTAGTTTTAGAACTATCTAATGACAAGCTTATTGCATCTAAAAAATACTGTTCTTCACGTTTTTTCATTAAAGAAAATAGGTCTATTAATGTCCCTAACAAATAAATTCCCCAAAAAACAATCCAAAGCGGTGCAGAAAAAAACAAATATAATTCACACAAATTCATTTTATTACCTCTGTCTTAATATTTTGCTTTACCTAATAATAAAAACAATACAATACACATGACAATTTCTCCTTAAAATAAAAAATGCAAGACTTTTTTGAAGTCTTGCATGAAAAATACGCTGCCCTTCAAAAATCCTGCTACAAATCCTTGAATAATGTCATATACACACGTATAGAAACACAGCGTATTTTTACTATTATAAAATACGTGTATTATGATTTTTTTATTCGATTGGATTTGTAGCCATTTTAGTGTATCATATTATTTTTGAAAAATCAATAACTCTTTTGAGGGCATAAGATATCATCAATCGCATCCTTCAAATGTATGGGTTCCAATCCTTCGGTATTGCAGAGCTTGATAAATTCAGAAACATCTTTCTTTGATTTATCGAGAATAAAAATGGGTTTTGATTCACCTCCGTTGTTGGTCTTTATTGCAATGCCATAAAGAGTCATAGTCTTAAGGATGTATTTTATTTGCATTATTAAGTCACCTTCTATAATTTTCTCGGATTCTCAAAAGTAATATCTGAATGAATGTATTTTTTCCAACTCAGGTGTTGACCGCAGACATCACAATAACTTTGCAGTTCGCCAACCAAAGGAGAATTACAATTAGGACAAATAGGAGTTACCATTTGTCCTTGCGATGTTGTTTTGCAACTGATTTGGCAAACACATTTAGTGCCTTTGTCAGAAATCCTTGATTTTTCGCTTAATAGCAAGTCGTTAGGGTCTAACTCTAAAGCTGAGCAAATTTTTTCGAAACTGTCAAGCGTTGGCACCTGTTTTCCGTTTACTATATTTCCGATGAATTTTCGAGACAGTCCGGAAGCTTCAGAAACCTTTTCTAGCGTGAGCTTCCTTTGGTCGATGACCTTCAGCATTTGGATAGACAACTGTTTAGAAAACATTAAAAAATAAACCTCACTTTTTGTCGTCAGGTTTCACTGTAAAGTGAAATGAAAAAACATTGTAGGAATGATAATTCCCATTTTTATCTTTTTCGACAAAAAGCGAGATTTATTCAAATTTTCGTGTGACTTTTCGTGTGACTTTCGCCTTGTTTCGTGTGACTTTTTAATGTTTTTAATCACAAAAACATTGCAAATTTGCAAATTGCAAATAAGCTTACAAATGGCTTGAAATAAAGAAAAGACCGTATTTAAACGGTCTTTTCAATTGGTGCGAGTGATGGGACTTGAACCCATACGTCGTTGACACACGCCCCTCAAACGTGCCTGTCTGCCTATTCCAGCACACTCGCAAGTACATATTCAATTTAAGGTACTGAAGTATTATATCAAATAGAACTTTACTTGTCAACTATAAATTTTAAAATTCCGAAAAATTATTATTAAGGGTTAAAAATGCTCGGCTTTTGCAATATTATTAGCTTTTAATATCGCAAAAACCGATGTATCTCTTTAAAATAGCGTTTTGCAAAAGTTATTTCCAAAAGTCTGTAACTTGCTATAGTTCATAATGTCTATATAATGCTTCTCTAAAGCATCGTGTACCGATTTTGCTTCTTGCAATGTATTTACTGCAGTATCTAAAAGGCTATTTATAACCTTGCGGTTTAGCTTTAGGCGACTAGCCGACTTATGAAGCAGTTTATTGCTTGTAAAACGTCGCGAATGGATACGGCGGGTGGGCGTTTCAAATAAAAGTCTACTATCTTCAGTTACAAAGGCAAGGCTTAGCTTTGGGATTACAATATGGTCTATAATAACCGACGGCAAAAACGGGTTTTTAAGGGTTATAATTTCGTAGCCATTTATAAGGCAGTAGTTCCTTATTTCGCTCATAATAATATTAGAGCACGCGCGGTATTTATCCGAAACAACAATTATGTTTTGGCATTCTTTAGTTATAGTTTCCGGGTAGGATATAATGCCTTGTGGGGTTATGCCTTCAATAAATCGCACCCATTCGTAAGGAGTGCCGCTGTTTTTAGGAATATGTTTTTTAATTAACCTTTCGGCAAAAGCTTTTGCTTCTGTTTTTTTTGTGTAAGATAACGCAATTTTATAGCTATCAAGCATAATCTGGCCTGCGGCGTTTAAGTATTTTGAAACGCTTTTGTGTATTGCTTTGTTTTGGTCAGCGATGCTTATAATTTCATTTTTATCGGTGATTTTACTGCTATCCCAAAACATGCCAAAGTTTAAAATTTCTTCACATACGCCGGGATATATGGGGTCTATTGTATGCGGTGCAGTACCGTCTAAAATTACAGTTTTTTTATTTGGTAAAATTATTGCATCGAGTGACTGTGGATCGGAACTGCATGGGCATAAAATATATTTTTCGTTTTCGTTTTCGGCATATTTTGCCACCTTTTTCATAAAGGAAGATTTACCTGTGCCAGGGCCGCCCTTAATAATATAACACCGCCAGTTATCTTTTGGATTATAACAGCTGCCAAAGTAGTTTTTAAAGCCTTCACATGAATTTGCGGCCAAAAAATATTTTAAATCACAATTTTTCATAAAACACCCTCCAAACACTAATATTTTATGTAAAAAAATAGGTTTTGACACAAAGGGTATTGTGTGGTAAAATGATTTTCGGAGTCGGTTAGACGGTTGCGGATAGAAATATCTGAGGAAAGTCCGAGCCCCACAGGGCAGAATAGCGGCTAACGGCCGCCGAGGGTGACCTTAGGGAAAGTGCAACAGAGATATACCGCCTGCGGCTTTGTCGCAAGACATTGAATCGACAGGTAAGGGTGGAAAGGCGAGGTAAGAGCTCACCGGTTTCACGGGAACGTCGAAACCCTGTAAACCCTATTTGGAGCAACGCTAAGTGTGGCTATACATTTGCCCGATGTGCCACGAAAAGCGGCTTGAGCGGTGGGAGCAATCCCCCGTCGAGATAGATGACCGTCCACGACAGAACTCGGCTTATCGACCGACTCCGCATAAGCCGCAGGCTTATGAAGTAAAATATTTGTAAATTTATATATCAATGGAAAACACCATCCTTTTGGGATGGTGCTTTTTGTTTAAGACTCAGCTATGATTTTTAAAACATCATTTAGAGCTTCTTTGGTGGCGGTTAGTAGAATGTAGCAACTCGACACCGAAGGGGGAATCGAAATTTCCCTTTAAGGCGAATCTTTCCACCCTTTCTTTTCGCCACACAAGAAAGGGTGTGCCTGTCGCGGCACGAGCGACAAGGTGGCAATTATTATGGAGATAAATTGTTTTACCTATATAAAAAAGAGCACAACAATCAAAGTTGTTGTGCCTATTTAGTTTTACGATACCCTATAATGTCCTATAATATCATCGCGGGATTCTAAAATATCTTCTTCATAATACTTTTGATAGGGGTTGGCATGGTGAATTATGAACGGAATACCATTTTTGTTTCTTTTATCCGACACAATGCCTATATGCTTTTTAAATACCACAATATCACCGCCTTGCCATTCGGCAATTTTAGTTATATCGGTGGTAAGTGTAATTGCGGTATCGCTAAAGTAAACATTAAGGTTTCTTACTCTTCTAAAGTCGATATTTTTATCTACTGTTTCAATATTATATTTATCGCGGTTTGAACGAATGTGTTTGTCTACCAACTTCATCAAATCGTAGCCTGCGCCCTTAAGTCCGTTTGCTACAACATCGGTACATACGCCATATTGGTCGTTTGGGTAGCCTGTATTATAATATTTACTTTCGTATTTTGGATTTTTTTCTATATATTTTCTGACATTTTCCAAAATATCGGTTTGGTCGTCTATACCGTCATTATCTTTATCGACCTGACTTATATAGGTTTCAATATTAAAGTCTTTATTAGTGTATTTTCTATGCGGTAAATAATTAAAGGTATATAGTATATAAACCGCAAACGATGAAATCACGACAAATAAAGCGCAAAAAAGTATGATTCTATTTTTCATATTAGTTTTTATTGAAATCTTCTAAAATTAGTCCTTCGTTTTTATCAAGCGCCCAGTTGATATTCCATTCGCTTGTGAAAATAAGAATATTATTGCCCTTAAAGTCTTGAACCCATTTTGTATCAGATGTAAGGTTAAGTTTTTTAATATCAATATCCTTATTTTTAACCCAACGGATATATGAATATGGTAGGTCGTTACGGATAACATCAACGTTATACTCGTTTTTAAGGCGGTGCTCCAATACTTCAAACTGAAGCACACCTACAACACCTACTATTACGCGTTCCATACCTGAATTAGGTTCGTGGAAAATCTGAATAGCACCTTCTTGAGCTATTTGCTCAACGCCTTTTACAAACTGCTTTCTCTTAAGGCTGTCTTTTTGCTCAATCATTGAAAAATGCTCAGGTGCAAAGGTTGGTATGCCTTCGAACTGCACCTTCATTTTAGGTGAACATACAGTATCACCTATAGAATAAATGCCGGGGTCGAAAACACCTATAATATCGCCTGCGTAGGCTTCGTTTATAATTTGTCTTTCTTCCGCCATCATTTGCTGTGGCTGTGAAAGACGAATGGTTTTACCTTGTTGTACGTGGAAGTAGTCGGCGCCGCGTTCAAATTTACCCGAGCATATACGGAAGAAGGTAATACGGTCGCGGTGGTTTTTATTCATATTTGCCTGAATCTTAAATGCAAAAGCCGAAAAGTTTTCATCAAAGGGAGAAACTTCCGTATCGCCCGAAAGTCTTGGAAGCGGGGAAGTAGTCATTTTAAGGAAGTTCTCTAAAAACGGTTCCACACCGAAGTTTGTAAGCGCAGAGCCAAAAAATACAGGGGTAAGCTCACCCTTGCGCACCTTTTCTAAATCAAACTCGTAGCTTGCGCCGTCTAAAAGCTCAATTTGGTCAACAAGCTCGGCACGTTGGTATTCGCCTATAAGCTCATCCATTTTTTCTATATCTGTAATATCGCATGGGGTGGGCTTTATTTTATCCTGACCTCTATGCATATCCGAGAAGGACAAAATCTCACGCTTGTCGCGGTCAAAAACACCCTTAAAGCTCACACCGCAACCAATAGGCCAGTTTACAGGATATGTGCCAATACCAAATTCTTTTTCTAATTGGTCGAGTAGTTCAAACGGATCGCGTGCTTCACGGTCTAACTTATTTATAAATGTAAAAATCGGGATATGGCGCATAGCACAAACCTTAAAAAGCTTACGTGTTTGTGCTTCTATACCCTTTGCTGCGTCAATAACCATTACTACGCTGTCTGCCGCCATAAGAGTACGGTAGGTATCTTCCGAGAAGTCTTGGTGGCCGGGGGTATCGAGTATGTTTATGCAGTAGCCGTCATATTCAAACTGCATTACCGAAGAGGTTATTGAAATACCACGCTGTTTTTCAAGTTCCATCCAGTCACTTACAGCATGCTTTGCAGTTGCCTTGCCTTTAACCGAACCCGCGGTTTGTATAGCACCGCCGTAAAGCAGGAATTTTTCGGTCAAGGTTGTTTTACCTGCGTCAGGGTGGGAAATAATAGCAAAAGTGCGTCTTCTGCTTATTTCTTTTTGTAATTCAGTCACGAAAATTCTCCTAAAAATAAATTAACATAATATCAACTGATATATATTACCACATCAGTTTGATTTTAGCAATAAAAAATTGAAAAACTGCGTAAATATAGCAAAAAATGCTTGACTAGGGGGCTTTGGTATGTTATAATACCCTTACCTCTTTATGGGTTCTTTTTTTTTGCAATAAGAACCTGTTTGTCGAAGACACAATATATCGCATTGTGCTTTTCGTTAGTTCGCAAAATGTGGGGTAACGAGGCGGTATTTGCTTTGACCGAGGGAGGCGTTTACTTTTACAAAGGTAAAAGCGAAAAATATTTCCGTAAAGCGGGAGGTGCCGTTATGAGAGTTAAAATCACACTCGCTTGCACAGAATGCAAGCAACGCAACTACAACACAATGAAAAACAAGAAAAACGATCCCGACAGACTCGAAATGAACAAATATTGTAGATTCTGTAAAAAGCACACCCTACACAAGGAAACAAAGTAGGGAGGGTACGAGATGAAAGCAATAAATAAAATTTCTCAAATTTTAGCAGCTGTTTTCGGTGTCGGCTCACTTGTGTTGTTCTTCTTACCGTTTGCTAATGTAGTTACAAACGGTGTAACAGTAAGCCCTGTTGGTACACAGTTGGCATTCGGTGGTACACTTGCAGTTGGTGAAGCAACTGCAAACCTTGCTATGTCAGCTCACATCTTGTTTGTATTTATAATTGCTGTAATCGGTGCGATTATGAGCATTTTCGCATTCAAGAAAAAGGGTCTTCGCTACAGTTCATCAGCTTTTGCGTTAATTTCTGCAGTTTATATGTGGGTTATCGCATTAAGCAAGGATTCAAGATTTGTTGATGTTCGTCCTTTAGAAAAGGTTACAAGCATCGCTCATACAGATTTTGTTCTTTTCTTAGCAATCGCATTAACACTTTTTGCTGTATTTGCTATTGCATATTTATTTATTGATGACTATATCGAAGCAAAAGCTTCTAAGGACAAGAAAACTATTTTACAAAAGGTTGTTCTTTTCTTCCGTGATAACAAGAGCGAAGTTAAGAAAATCGTTTGGCCAAGTTTTCGCGATGTATTGAAGAACACAATAACCGTTCTTGTTATGTGCCTTATAATCGGTTTATTGATTTGGGGCATCGACTTAGGTCTTGGTAAGCTATTAGATTTCATCTTAAAGTAAAAAGCGGAGGTAACTATGGCTGAAACACAAGAAGCAAGATGGTATGTCGTTCATACTTATTCAGGATATGAAAATAAAGTAGCAACCGACTTAGCCACAATGGTAGAAAGCCGCGGTATGCAGGATTTAATACACGATATTAAAATCCCTACCGAAATTGTTACAGAAGTAAAGGAAGACAAAAAACGCGAGATTGAGCGTAAAATCTTCCCTGGATATGTCCTTATTAAGATGATTGTCACTGATGATAGTTGGTATGTTGTAAGAAACATACGCGGCTGCACAGGTTTCGTTGGTCCGGGGTCTAAACCGGTACCCTTAACTGATGCAGAAGTAATCGCACTCGGCGTAGAAAAGCACAGCGTTGAAGTAGGTTACAAGGAAGGCGATAATGTTAAAATTATCAGCGGTCCTTTGGAAGGATACTCAGGTACTGTTAAAACGGTTGATACCGAAAATAACAGCGTTTGTGTTGTTCTTTCTATGTTCGGTAGAGAAACTCCTGTTGAGCTTGAGCTTGACCAGATTTCTATCGAAGACTAAATTTAAAAGCAATTAAGTCCCGACACATAAAGATGTGTCACGGTGGGAGGGACGGAATATGACCGCCCCGCAAGGTATCAGATAATAAGATACTGTTACCACGAATTATGGAGGTGCAAATAAAATGGCTCAAAAAATTTCCGGTTACATTAAATTGCAAATTCCCGCAGGTAAGGCTACACCAGCTCCCCCTGTAGGTCCTGCTCTTGGTCAGCATGGTGTTAACATCATGGCGTTCACTAAAGAGTTCAATGAAAGAACTAAGAATGATGCAGGTCTTATTATCCCTGTAGTTATTACAGTTTACGCTGACCGCTCTTTCAGTTTCATCACAAAAACTCCGCCTGCTGCTGTTCTTATTAAGAAGGCTTGCGGTATTGAAACTGCATCAGGCACACCTAACAAAAATAAGGTTGCCAAAATCACAAGAGAGCAAATTCAAAAAATCGCTGAAACCAAAATGCCCGACTTAAATGCCGCTAGCATTGAAGCTGCTATGAGTATGATAGCAGGTACTGCTCGCAGTATGGGTGTTGAAGTAGTAGATTAAGTTCTCTCGCGTGGGAGGAGAATTCCGATTAACCACTTGGAGGTAAAAAATGAAACACGGTAAAAAGTATAATGATAGCGCAAAGCTTATCGAAACAGGTAAGCTTTACGATGCTAATGAAGCAGTTGAACTTGCAGTAAAAACTGCTACTGCAAAATTTGATGAAACAGTTGAAATTCACGTTCGTTTGGGTGTTGACTCACGTCACGCTGACCAACAGGTTCGCGGCGCTGTAGTTCTTCCTAACGGTACAGGTAAAACTGTTCGCACCCTTGTTATTGCTAAGGGTGATAAGGCTGATGCAGCTACTGCTGCAGGTGCTGACTATGTTGGCGCAGAAGAAATGATTGCTAAAATCCAGAACGAAAACTGGTTAGATTTCGATGTTGTTATCGCAACACCCGATATGATGGGTCTTGTAGGTCGTTTAGGTAAGGTTTTAGGTCCTCGCGGTCTTATGCCTACTCCTAAGGCTGGTACAGTTACACCTGATGTTGCACGTGCTGTAACCGAAGCAAAAGCAGGTAAGATTGAATACCGTCTTGATAAAACTAACATCATCCACTGCCCAATCGGTAAGGTTTCTTTTGGTGCTGAAAAGCTTCAAGAAAACTTTGATACTCTTATGGCTGCAATCATCAAAGCAAAGCCGGCTGCAACAAAGGGTCAATACATTAAGTCTTGCGTTCTCGCAACAACAATGGGCCCCGGTGTTAAGCTTAACGTAGCTAAGTTCGGCAACTAATAAGATTTAAAGAGCATTGCAAATCGCAATGCTCTTTTATTATATAGAAAATACGTGGTGGTGGCGCGGTTGTATAAAGGTTGACCGATGAACAATTTTATATTGTCGACCCGTTTACGAATAGAATGTGCTATGTGTGTAGTGCTAAAAAATTAACAGATAAAATTTTCGGCACGAGCGACAAGTTATAGACTAGTAAAATCTTAATTTATTAAATATTGATTTTTTTGTAAAAGTGTGATAAACTAATTTTGCGACTCAGTTTAATATAGACCCACGTATAAGTAGCATTTTTATTTCGGTAAAAATGCATACTCTTTTCTTTGCATACTTGTATGTGGGAATAACTGAGTCGCATCAGCGAGTTATGTATTTTTCGGTGCGTAGCTTTGCTGCGCACTTTTTTATTTTTAGGTGATTTTATGCAAAAGGAAATCAATAAAAGAATTATTTATTACCGAAAAAAGCGTGGGCTCACTCAAGAAGATGTTGCTAAAAAATTAGGAATCAAGCCAAGCACTTATGCAAATGGCGAGCGCGGAAACAATATTAGCTGTGAAATGGCAATAAAATTAGCCGAAATTTTTAATATTGATGTAAAATTTCTTTTATATGAAAACCCAAGTTTAGAAGAAAAGCGCTTATTGGAAAAATTTAATATAGATAAAGAGCTTGCAAAGCTTTGTTTACCATATAAACCAATGTTGGCAACGGATGGTAACGAAACTCAGCTTCTTACTATGTTTAAAAATTGTAAAGCCGAAAAGCAATAAATCATAATGGAATGTGTTTACTCTATATATAAATCAAAATTATAAAAAAGATATATTTAGCATAAAAAATCCGTCAAGTTTATGAGGCGTACAGTTAAGGACAGTAAAAGAGCTGTGTAGAAATTTTCTACACAGCTCTTAATTTTGTCTTATACCGTAACAAGCAGGACATTTGGGCGGCCCATGTCACTTGTTAGGAGAACCTAAAACCCTTTACACTCTGCTAAACAATTATTAAAGGTTCTATTTACGATTTATCATCCTTATCAGTTGTCTCCTGAAATCCGCCGCCAAAATACCAACCTTTAGATTCGATAAAATCTATAAATGCATCTGTAACTTCATCTACGGTAATTTCATCTGGAATTTCAATGCAACCACGTATTTCTATTTCTTTACTCATTTATTCACCTGCTTGTTTTGATTTTATCGTTTTAAGTGATGAAATTAACATTCTGCGGATTGCACCACATTCATTTTGAACATCCTTATAAACTTCTTCAGTCATACAACCTGTCTCAAAAAGAAGTTCTAACCAATATTCAGTTTCATAACATTCTTTTTGAGCTATTTCTAGTTTTGAAATAAAATCCTTGGTTCCTTGTGCATATTGAGCTTCGTGTAAGTTTGCCCCAACAGATGTCGCTGAGCGAAGTAATTGATTAATTAAAACAGATTCTTTACGCTCTAATTTCATATCACGGCAAAGAAAAACGATTTTCTTTGCAAATTCTTTTGCTTTATCTCTTAAAATGCTGTCAGCCAACATTATCACCTCTAAATTTATTATACATAAAAACCGATAGTCTTACAAGTTATATTCCGACTTTGTCGGAGTGATATTATCGCCTTAAGGCAATAGTGTTATTGAAACCTTACGGTTACAGTGATATTTTATTCGCTCATAAACTGCCGAAGGCAATAACACTCGGTGAAACCGAATATCACTGCGAAGCAATAGAACTCGCCGCAAGGCGAATAAAACTGGCGTTGTATCCTTACGGGTACAACGCCTACGCTTGACGGATTTTAGTTTTATTCTTTTTCTTCTATTATGGATATTGCAAGGTCTTGAAGTTGAGCATTATCAACTATAGACGGTGCGCTTGACATAAGCTCGCTTGAGTTGGAAACCTTCGGGAATGCGATTACATCGCGAAGACTGTCACAGCCTGCCATAATCATACAAAGTCTATCAAGGCCGATACCCATACCGCCGTGCGGTGGAGCACCGTAACGGAAAGCGTCAGTTAAGAAGCCAAACTTTTCGTGAGCCTCTTCATCCGAAAGACCTAATGCTTTAAACATTTTAGCCTGTAGCTCAGGGTCAGTAATACGGATAGAACCGCTTGAAAGTTCAACACCGTTTAAAACTAAGTCGTAAGCTTTTGCAAAAACCTTTTCGGGATTTGTGTCAAGGTACTCAATACACTCATCAAGTGGGGAAGTGAATGGGTGGTGCATAGCATCCCAATTATTTGTCTCTTCGTTGTATTCAAAGAATGGGAACTCGGTAATCCAAAGGAAGTTAAATGTGTTTGGAATAATTTGGAGTCGCTTTGCAACGGTAAGGCGAAGCGCACCAAGTACCGAAAGTGCAATATTTTTGCGGTCGGCAACTATAAGTACAACGTCACCCTTTTGGGCGCCTGTGCGTTCTAATATAGCCTGCATTTCGTCATCACGCATAAATTTTTGGAAAGAACAATTGGGAGCATCTTCAACCCAACGAATAAATGCAAGGCCCTTAGCGCCAATACCCTTAGCCTCTTCGGTAAGTTTGTCAATTTCTTTACGGGTGTAGATAGCGGCTGCGTTTTTAGCAGTAATAGCTCTTACAGTACCGCCGTTTTTAACAGTATCTGCAAAAACACCAAAACCACAGTTTTCTACAATATCCGAAAGATCCTTTATCTTCATATCAAAACGGGTATCGGGTTTGTCCGAACCGTAGTTGTTCATAGCATCAGTATAAGTAAGGCGGGGAAGTGGTGTAGCAATATCAACACCTAAAACTTCCTTAAATAAGCGCTTTACATAGCCTTCGCCAATGCTTAAAACATCCTCCATTTCAACAAAGGACATCTCAAGGTCGATTTGTGTAAATTCAGGTTGACGGTCAGCACGTAGGTCTTCATCACGGTAGCAACGTGCAATTTGCATATATCTATCGAAGCCCGAAAGCATAAGCAACTGCTTATAAAGCTGTGGAGATTGTGGGAGCGCGAAAAAGCTTCCCTTATGAATACGCGATGGAACTAAGTAGTCACGGGCACCTTCAGGTGTGGATTTAATGAGGGTTGGGGTTTCAATTTCAATAAAACCGTTTTCATCAAAATAGTCGCGTGTAACCTTTGCAACCTTATGGCGCATCATAATATTATTTTGTAAATTATTACGGCGCAGGTCTAAATAGCGGTATTTAAGGCGTAATTCTTCGTTTGCCTTAGTGTCAGTAAGAATTTCAAAAGGCGGAGTTTCACTCTTGCCTAAAACCTTAAGACAAGTAACTTCAATTTCAATATCGCCGGTAGGAATATCCTTGTTAACAGAAGAACGCATACGAATATTACCCTGGGCCATTACAACATATTCACTGCGAATAGCGAAAGCCTTTTCAAAAACAGCCTTATCGGTAGTATCATCAAAAGCTAACTGAACAATACCTGTTCTGTCTCGAAGGTCTATAAAAATAAGTCCGCCAAGGTCGCGCTGACGCTGTACCCAACCGCAAACGGTTACCTTTTCGCCAATATTTTCCTGTCTTAGCGTTCCGCAATAGTGGGTACGCTTTTGTCCGTTCATTTTGTCGAGTTTCACGTTAATACTCCCTTAGTTAGTAATAGAATCTGTTAAGCTATCAAAGGCGGTTTGGGTTAAAAAATTAAGCAATTTGTCAACCAATTCATCCAAATTAATTTCAATTTCTTCGCCCGATTGCATATTTTTAAGCTTTGCGGTGTTGTTGGTAAGCTCATTATCGCCAAGAACCATAGTAAAGATGGCACCAATTTTGTTAGCAAATTTCATTTGCGCTTTAAGACCTTTGTTGCAAATATCGGTTTGTACTGAATAACCAAAATCGCGCAACTGACTGCAAAGGGCAGTTGCCTTCAACGAAGCATTTTCACCCATAGAAGCGATATACAGGTCGCAAACAGGGGCTTCCGGCATAGGGGCATTTTGTGCTTCAAGCACCATCATAAGACGTTCAATACCCATAGCAAAGCCTAAGGAAGCAGTCGGTTGGCCACCCATTTGTGCTATAAGGCCGTCGTACCTGCCGCCACCGCAAACTGTACTTTGCGCGCCAATATCACCCGATACAAATTCAAAAACGGTACGGGTATAGTAATCAAGGCCACGAACAATGTGGGGATTTATAGTATATTTAATGCCGGCGGCATCTAAATGCTTTTTAACCGAAGAAAAGTGGTTTTCGCACTCTTCGCATAAGTAGTCTATAACCACAGGTGCGTTTTTGCAAATATCCTTACAAATAGGGGATTTGCAGTCCAAAATTCGCATAGGGTTACGTTCTAAGCGGTCTTTACAGGTATTGCAAAGATTATCTAAATTTGCCTTAAAGTAATCCTTTAAAGCTTGTTGATAGTTTTTGCGGCATTCAGGACAGCCTATTGAGTTAATTTCCAAAGAAATTTTTTGAATACCTATATTATCCAGTACCTGTTTTGCAAGGGAGATAACTTCGGCATCGGCATTAGGTGCAGCCGCACCTATACATTCAACACCAAATTGGTGGAATTCGCGGAGTCTGCCTGCTTGAGGTTTTTCGTAGCGGTAGCAACCGCCTACATAACAAACCTTTAAGGGTAACGGGCCGCCAACAAGTCCGTTTTCTAAAACCGAGCGGATAACACCTGCAGTAAGCTCAGGGCGAAGTGTTATAGAGCGACCACCCTTATCGTCAAAGGTGTACATTTCCTTTTGAACAACATCGGTAGTGTCGCCAACGCTTCTTTTGAAGACTTCAGTATGCTCGAAAACGGGAACGCGTATTTCCGAAAAGCCGAAAAGACGCGCGGTATCAAGCATTCTTGATTCCACAGACTGCCATTTGTGGATGTCTGCGGGTAAAATATCGTTAGTGCCTTTTACAGCACGGTTGATTTCTGCCATATTATTATTACTCCAAACGATATTAGTGATTAGATTTTACAATTTCGCGCCAATCCATATCTCCGCGTTCAAGACCGTGAATTAGCACTTCGGCAGTAGCAATATTAGTGGCTACTGGGATGTTATGAACATCACAAAGACGTAATAATGCATACTCGTCCGGTTCATGCGGTTTTGGGGTTAGTGGGTCACGGAACATTAAAAGCATGTCAATTTCATCACAACCAATGCGTGAAGCGATTTGCTGAGAGCCCCCTTGAGGGCCGCTTAAAAAACTTGTTATATTAAGGCCTGTAGTTTCAGCTACGGTTTTGCCGGTAGTGCCTGTAGCAACAAGATTATGTTTACTTAAAATGCCACAATAAGCAATGCAAAATTGTGTCATAAGCTCTTTTTTGGCATCGTGTGCGATTAGTGCAATTGTCATTTTAATATTCCTTTCAAATTTTTTTTAGTTTTGGGAGCAGAACATTCTCTCCTAAAAGGCGTTTGGCTATTCGCAAGAAAGCAGACATAGCTTTACCGCCGTTTTTTAATTTATGCTTAACCGATAATAAAGATAATTCTTTATCCTTTGGTATAATGCCTAAAAGCTGAAGATTAGCTTTATCAATAATATCGTCAATGTTGCTGTAAATTTTGCGTTTTGTAAGGTTGTAATCAAAGGCATTTATAATAAGCCTTGATGCGATGCCTATATCGTTAAGCTTTTGGGATACAATCGAAGCATCGCGGAGTGTTACAGGGTCCGGAAAAGCAACCGTTAAAAATAAAGTTTCTTTTGGTAGTGAATCGTAAAGCGAAAAATCAATCCCTGCAGGAAAATCAAAAATTACAACATCGTAAAACGGGTGTATCTTTTCGGCAAACTCTTTAAACTGCGAAGGAACGATTTTGCCAAGCTCACTAGGGGCGGGGATAAGGTGCAAAAGAGGATTTTGCTCACTATAGTAAACACTGTTTGAAACCTCGCCACCTAAAAGGATATCAGAAAGGTCGAAAACAACTTGATCATCAAGACCTAACATAACATCCAAGCAACGCAGTCCCTCATCTACATCAATTAGTAAAACATTTTTTCCCATCTTAGTAAAGCTAAGCGCAAGCCCCACTGAAACAGTGGATTTTCCTACACCGCCTTTACCCGATGTAACAGCAAAAATTTTTCCCATAAAACACCTCATATTTAAGGGTTATTTTACCACAATAGACCTATTTTGTCAATTTTAATCTAAAACCACAAAGGATTTATCTTCGGAAACATTTGCATGGTCGGCAAAGAAGTAAGCATCGAGCATATCGCGTACGATTGAACCTGCTGCAAAGCCTGAAGCACCGTTTTCCAGTACAACCGAAATTGCAATCTTAGGGTTATCAAATGGAGCGAATGCAATAAATATGCTATGGTCTGCGGCGTTATTAACCTGCGCAGTACCTGTTTTACCACCAACCTTTATTGGATAGTCACCCAAAGCGGCGCGACCTGTACCATCTTCAGTAACCGAAAGCATACCTTCCTTTACGGCATCTAGAGTGCTTTCTTTTATTTTAATTTTATTAACTACTTCGGGTTCTATAACCTTATAAACTTCGCCAATATCGTAGGAAACTATTTGGTTAATAAGGCTTGCGCGGTAGTGAGTACCGCCGTTTGCTAAGGTTGCAACATAGTTAGCCGCTTGTAAAGGTGTGAAAGCGTTCATTTGACCGATAGCTATCTGCAAGGTGGTACCACCTACATTATCACTCTCGGGTTCAACTAAAATACCCTTGCTGTCATCAACTTCGACACCTGTTTTTACACCTAAGCCGAACTGTTTAAAGTAATCGGTAAGGGTGGTGGCCTTTACTCTTTTGCCCATTTCAAAGAAAAAGTAGTTACAGCTTTTTGCTAATGCATTCTTTAGTGCCATGGGACCGTGATAATGCATGCATCTTGGGGAATAGTCTTTAAAATATTTATAAACCTGAACGCAGTTTACAGTTTCACCTTTACTATATTTGTTTTTTTCTATTGCTGCCACTGCAACTGCAGGCTTAATTGTAGAGCCTATAGGGTATACACCTTGAAAAGCACGGTCAGTCAAGGGCTTAGCAGGGTCTGCTTGAAGCTTTTTGTAGTTTTTATTCATTGTGGCTAAATCGTACGAAGGATAATTTGCAGCGGTCAAAACTTTACCGGTAGCTATGTCTATTGCGACAGCGCAAGCCGCTTTACAAGAGCCGCCTTGGCTTTGAAGTGATTTAACCTTTTGCGCAAGAGATTTTTGTGTTTGCTTTTGCAAATTTTTATCAAGTGAAAGCATAACGGTTTTTCCTGCAATAGGTTCTTTTGTTACTTCGCTTGAAATGATTTTGCCCTTGCCGTCAAGATAGTAGGTGATTTCACCATCAGTGCCGCGCAGATATTCTTCTGCCCATTTTTCGATACCGCTTTTACCAACCTTATCGTTGTACGAGTAGCCCAGCTTTTTGTACTCCTGCCAGTCTTCTTCAAAAATAGGACCTACTGTGCCTATAAGGTTTACGGCGAGCGTAGTATCGGAATATTCTCTAAAAGGTACAACCTCAATTGAAACCCCTTCTAAAAGGTAGGAACATTCGGATATTTTACGCATAAATTCGGTGGAAACATCTTCTGCAAGGGTGAAAGGGTAGGAAATAGAAAAATCAGAAATTTGCATACTGTAGCGAACACCCATAATTTTACGTTGTTCACTTTTGGTGTATTTTTCGAGTTCGTATTCTTCCACCATAGCATCAAAGCAGTTTTGCGCGGTAGCATAATGCGCAAGCTGTAAGGTTGTTAAAAGTTTTTCAGTTGATTCACCTTTTTTATAATTGTAAGGTGATTTTGCCGACATTGGAAGTTCATCCACCCATTCGGTATCATATTGTTTGCAAAGCTTTAAAAGTAATAAAATAGTATCGTTAAGATTCTCGCCAATATAAGCTTTGTTAAAAACTATATTATAACCGTCGCGATTGATTGCTATTTGTCTGCCGTGGCAGTCAAGAATCTCACCGCGCGGCGCTTTCAAAACAGCGGTGCGAGTAGACACTGCACCGAACACATTTTTATTTTTAGCTTCTCTATTGCTTATTACCTGCATTGAATATGCACGAACAGAAAACAATATCAAAGCAATTATAGAAATAACAGATAAAAATGTTGTTACAAAGGTATTCTTTTTTTGAAAAGGCACTTTTACGATTCCTTTCTTCTTTCAAAATAACGGTATAAATAATAAAAAGGAATAATAAATACCGCGCTATATACCGATGTGGGTAGAGCATATTTTAAAAGATAAATTAAACTGTCTTCTATTGTTATGTTGTTGGTTTCAAAAACCGCCCACTGTAAAATGAAATATAAAGTGGCGGTAATTAAGGATAAAACTATAGCCGAGAATATATTTTTATTAAAAAGATTGTTAGAGCTTACTGCCACAAAGGTGCCTATAATAACAAGCACAATCGCATTAAAGCAGTAGGAATCTAACGCGTTGGCATCCATAAACACACCGCACAGTAATCCTACAACTGCACACACAACGGGTGAATTAAAAATTGAAAAGGCGGTTAGAATTGGCAAAATAAGTAATGGAGTTATGCCTTTTATTGTTAGCGGTAAAATACCTGTATAGTAAAAAAGCATACTAACAAAAAATATAAGTATATTTATGATTGTGATAAAAGGATGTTTAGTCTTTAGCATACTATTTATCACCACCGGTTAAAATACTGCCTTGACCTTCAAAATTAGTTATAACCATAACATCGCGAAGCTCCGCAAAATCAACAAACGGCTTAACGCTGGCATAAAGGGAGGTGTTGTATTTATCGTTAGAGATAGTTTCAATACTGCCTACAAGAAGTCCTTTGGGGAAAATGCCTTCGCCTGAAGTTATAACATAGTCACCTACGGCAACAGTACAAGAACGAGAAAGGTTTTCAAACTTGGTGTAGCCTTTTTCGTTTAGTTCCAACGAGCCTTTAATTATACCCGAGTCACTTGTGCGGTTATCGAGTGCGCCTAAAGTAAGGTCAGGGCTTAGAACCGTTACAACCTTAGAGGTAGTAAGTCCAACGTCACTTATAAAGCCTACAACACCGGCATCAGTTATAACAGGGTCGTGGGCTGAGATACCGTCAGTAGAGCCTTTGTTTATTATAAAGCCACCAAATGGGTCGGAAGCATCACGCGAAATAACGGTAGACGGCGTAAACTCGAAATCAGGGTTTTGGTCCTTAATTTCGAGATAATTTTTATAAAATTTGTTCTCTTTTGAAATTTTTTCGTAATCGGCAAGCTCTTCACGAAGCTCATTAAGCTGTTCTTTAAGTTCGGCGTTTTCGAGCATGACCTCATTACCGCCTGAAAGTGCATCGCCAAAATCATTGATACCGTTTTTAACGGCGGTAATGGCCGAGCGGAACGGAGCGGTTATAGTGCCTATAATATTGGATTGTGGGGAAATAACGCCACCTATTACACTAGAAATTATGGAAACAGCTATAAGTGATAATAAAATCGTTAAAATAATCTTAAACTGTTTACTGCGAAAGAAAAAACGCATTTATTTTCTCCTGTTTTTTAAACTTTATCTAAATCTTTTCCCTCTGCGGAAGGTATAATTATCAAACGCGCTGTCGGCTTCAAGATACTTTGCGGTACCTAATACTACACAGTCAAGCGGATTTGCTGCAATCGTTACTGCAATACCTGTTTCTTCAGCAATAAGCTCTGCAAGGCCACGGAGCAAAGCGCCGCCGCCTGTCAGGGTAATGCCACGGTCGATAATATCTGCCGCGAGCTCGGGTGGGGTTTTTTCAAGTGTTAAACGAATAGTATCAATAATCTGATAAACGGTATCTGCCATAGCAATACGGACTTCTTCGGATGAAATAACAACATTTTTAGGAAGACCGTCTACTTGATTTCTACCCTTGATTTCTATAGTGGTTTCGCCTTCATAAGGCTTAGCAGAACCAATTTCGATTTTAATTTGCTCTGCGGTGCGTTCACCAATTAAAAGGTTATGCTTACGGCGAATGTAGTTAATGATGGCTTCATCCAAATCGTCACCCGCAGTACGGATAGACTGCGCGGTAACAATATCTCCAAGAGAAATTACGGCAACTTCACTTGTACCGCCGCCGATATCTACTACCATATTGCCTGTAGCATCGTGAACAGGAAGACCTGCACCTACAGCGGCAGCCATAGGCTCTTCTACAAGTACAACATCCATAGCGCCAGCTTGTTTTGCGGCATCGTGTACGGCGCGACTTTCAACCTCGGTAACACCTGCAGGTATACAAATTACCATACGAACGCGTGAAACAAACGAGCCTTTAAGAGCTAGCTTTACAAAGCGCTTAAGCATTGCGGCGGTAACATCAAAGTCGGCAATAACGCCGTTCTTTAATGGGCGAACGGCTACGATAGAACCCGGTGTTCTACCGATCATCTCTTTAGCTTCTCTACCTACCGCTCTTACTGCATCGTTTCTTATATCATAAGCCACAACTGATGGCTCTCTCATAATAATTCCTTTGCCTTTAAGACAAACCAGTGTGTTTGCGGTGCCTAAGTCAACACCTATATCTCTAGTAAACATATATTTTCTCCGTTCCTTTATTTGAAGTTAGGGTATTAAAAATGTAATTGCGTTATGAATATTTTCTATATTAAGTGCGCCGTTCGTTTCTGCAAATTCGCCGTCAAGCGTCCAAGAAACGGGCTCGTTACTTTCTACAGTTAAGGCTTTTGTTTTAAAAAATTCGAAACCTTCGTTATTAAAGTCCCTTTTTAAAATTCCGTCTATAAGGGGTTGAAGCTTTAAAATATTATCGGGAGTTTTTATTAGCAAAACTTCAAACTCACCATCATTAAGCACAACAGAATTTTCATCGTACTTAACAATACCACCTACTGACAAGGAATTTGAAATAGCACCGAATAGGTAGTCACCTTCTTTTGTGGTGCCATCGTGAGTGAATTTTAAATGAATAGGCTTAATATTGCCAAGGCTTTTGATTCCTTCAAAGAAATATGCCGCCTGACCTAAAACATTTTTTACATTTTGGGGTGCTGAATATGATGCTGAAGTGAACGCGCCGAAGGAGGCGGTATAGGAAAAATATTTATCCCCAAATTTGCCTATATCAAGCATTGTTTTGTTGTTTTTTGTGATATCTCTAGTGGCAGATTCTATGTTTCTTGAAATTTTAAGACCACTTGACCACTCGTTAAGGGTGCCTGAAGGTATATATCCAAGTGGGGTAGAAAGCTTTGCTTGCATAATACCTGTAATAACTTCGTTAAGAGTGCCGTCTCCGCCACAAACAACTATAGTAGAGTAGTCGTTTTCGGAAATGCTTGAAACATATTCGGTAGCATCCCCTTTATACTTTGTAGGGTATACTGTCACTGCATAATCAGAGGCGGAGAGTATTTCTACTACCTTTAAAAGCTCGGTATACATTTTAGCACGGCCCGAGCAGGGATTTACTATTAAAAGAAGTTTTTTTTGTGTCATAATTAACTCCTGTAGTCTATGGGGAAAGTGGCGGCAGCATTAAGTGAGGAATCGCTTAAGTTCCCGCTTTCGTATTCATATATTGCCTGTGCACCAACCATAGCGGCATTATCGGTACAATATTTTAGGGGTGGGCAGTAAAGCTTAATACCTAATTTTTGGCACTCGCTTTCCATACGGCAGCGGAGCTCGCTATTAGCTGAAACACCGCCTGCCAAAACAATACTTTTATGCCCGAATTCCTTCGCGGCGTTTAGCGTATTGGTTATAAGCATATCGCATACCCTTTGTCGTACTGTGGCGCAAACTACGGGGATATCGATTTCTTCTCCCTTTTGTTTTGCGTTATGGACAAGGTTTAAAACTGCGGTTTTAAGACCTGAAAAACTAAAGTCATATTTACCTGTACTAACTTTTGGGTATGGTAGCGGATATTTTTTATTATCTGCTAAAGTGGCGATTTTATCAAGATTAACGCCTCCTGGGTACGAAAGCCCCATACAACGAGCCGCTTTATCAAGGCATTCACCTGCGGCATCATCCAAAGTACCGCCAATAATTTTAAAGCTTGTATAGTCGCTAACTTCGGCAATAACGGTATTACCGCCCGAAACCAAAAGGCATAAAAACGGGGGTTTTAAGTCAGGTGTATCAATATAGTTTGCCGCTATATGCGAGCGTAAATGGTGGACCGGAATAAGCGGAACGCCTAAAGACAACGCTAAACCCTTTGCAAAGTTTACACCAACTAAAAGCGCACCTATAAGACCTGGCGCAAAGGTAACTGCAACTGCATCAATATCGCTATAAGTAAGATCTGCTTGCTTTAGCGCTTCGTTACATACTTGGGAAATTGCTTCAGCATGACGGCGGGAAGCAATTTCAGGCACTACGCCACCATATATTTTATGTTCTTCAATTTGTGTTGAAATAATATTAGAAAGCACTGTGCGGTCCTCGACTATTGCAACCGAGGTTTCATCACAGGAAGTTTCTATACTAAGTATTTTCAAATCAATCAAACCTTTTTGTCATAATTAAAGCGTCTTCTTTTGGCTCAGTGTAAAAGTTTTTTCGCTTACCTTCTACAGCGAACCCAAATTTATTATAAAGTGAAATTGCGGCAAGGTTACTTTCTCTTACTTCAAGTGAAATAAAGGAAAGTGACTTTTCTTTTGCAAAATTTTCTAAATGCGAAAGTAGAGCCGTAGCAACACCATTTTTTCTGTATTTTGGGAAAACTGCAATATTAGTAATGTAACCCTCATCCAAAACTGCAGAAATACCAACGTAACCTAAAACATTATTATCTTTTTCGCATACGAAAAAGCGCGTACCGGTTTTGAAGGCATCTAAAATACTTTGCTCGCTCCAAGGGGTGGAAAAGCAAATCTTTTCAAGCTTTGCAATATCTTTAATATGGCAGTGGTCCATAGAAACAATATTAAAATCCGAAAAGAGCTTATCAATTTCTTTTATAATTTCATCACGGCAAAGCCTATAAGCATTTAAGTCCATACCGTAAGGGTCAGAAATACCGTTACCTAAAACCTCTGCTTTTACACCAATAGATTCTAACATTTGCTTATGCGACGGGGACATACATATTATTTTATCAGCCCAAGCTATAAGCTCGTTTGAAATCCCAGTAGATAAATGCGCGCTAATGTCTATGTCTATTTCGCGCATAGCGGTTTCGGAATTTTTAGATACGGGGGAATTGTCAGTATAAATGCCACAGCTTTTAGCGGTGATATTATTGAATTTACTATTTACATAACCTTCTGCCATAGGGCTTCTACAGGTGTTGCCTGTACAAACAAATAAAACATTCATTATTGTTTACTTTCTAACCAATTTTTTCCGTAAAGAGCATCTGCGGTAAGCGTAACGCGTAAGCTCGCCGCGTTTTGCATCTCGGTTTCAAGAAGTTTGGCAACCTTTTGTGCATCTGCTTCATTACATTCTACAATAAGTTCATCGTGTACTTGAAGAATAAGCTTAGCTGATGGAACTTCTTTTTGTAGCGCATCAAAAACACGAATCATAGCAAGTTTTATAATATCGGCGGCGGTGCCTTGAATGGGGGCGTTTCTTGCCGCCCTTTCACCAAACGCGCGAAGCATTCCGTTAGAGCTCGAAAGCTCAGGTAGGTATCGCCTTCTACCGAAAAGTGTAGAAACATAGCCATTAAGCTTTGCTTCCTTTATAGTGGTTTCCATAAACTCGGCTACTTTTGAGTAAGAAGCCAAATAGGATTTAATATAGTTATCGGCTTCCTTGCGGGTAACACCAATATCCTTTGAAAGCGAGAATGCGCCTATACCGTAAACTATACCAAAGTTTACTGCTTTTGCGCGGCTACGCATAAGTGGTGTTACCATATCTATAGGCATATTGAATACCTGTGAAGCGGTGGCTGTATGAATATCGGTGCCGTTGTGGAATGCCGAAATCATATTTTGGTCATTAGCCATACTTGCAAGCACGCGAAGCTCGATTTGAGAATAGTCGGCATCAACTAAAACTTTACCGTCTTCGGCAATAAAGAATTCGCGAAGGCGTTTACCCTCGTTGGTTCTTACGGGAATGTTTTGTAAATTTGGTTCCAGTGAACTTATTCTACCGGTTCTGGCTTCGGTTTGGTTAAAGGTTGTGTGAATTCTACCGTCAGCCGCTATACAGCCTTGCAAGCCGTCGGTGTAAGTTGATTTAAGCTTTGACAGTTGGCGGTATTCCAGTAATAACGATACCGCGGGGTGAATATCCTTTAATTCTTCTAAAACTTCGGCGTTGGTACTGTAGCCGCTTTTAGTTTTCTTTTTGGCGGGAAGACCTAATTTTTCAAATAGAGCTATACCTAACTGTTTTGGCGAATTAAGGTTAAATTCATACCCTACAAGCGAATAAATCTCACTACTTATTTTGTCGATACGAACTGCTAATTCATCCGACATATTTTTAAGCCCTGTGCTATCAACCTTAAAGCCTATAAGCTCCATATCACCTAAAACCTTGGCTAAGGGAAGCTCGATAGTTTCAAAAAGCGATAACTGATTTGTTTTTTCAAGCTCTAGTCTTAACTTTTTGCAAACATCAAAAAATTTGCAAGCGTTTTCTATAACACTGTCAGCTTCACCCTCGATTTCGGGTAAAACGGCTCCATATTCTGCAAAAAGGCGGTCGAGTGCATAGGAAGAAGCCGCGGGATTACAAATATACCCTGCAAGCATAGCATCGAATACAACATTTTTAATATTAGGGTTTTCTTTATAGATATTTTTATAATCGTAAACCGATTTTTTAATATCTGCGTTATTATAAATTGTTTTTACGCTATCGTAATCACACTTGAAAACATTATTGCCGCTTACAATGGCATATTCACCGTTTTCGCAGTAAATTGTAGCCGAATCGCACAAAATGGGGGAGTCAGTTACGGTTATTTTTTCGCGTGCTACAGTATTTTTTATTGGGGCGGTGCTATCAGCTTTAAGGCCCATTTTTTCAAGAAGCTTAAAGAACTCAAGCTTTGTCATAAGGCGGCAAAGCTCGGTCTCGTTTATGGGAGAGTTCTTATAGCTTTCGATATCGGTACTAATGGGAGCGGTTTTACAAATTGTACCAAGTTTTCGGCTTAAGAATGCCGATTCTTTACCCGCAATCAATTTGTTTCTAACCGAATCCTTGATATCAAGAGTATCAATATTATCGTAAATGTAATCAATATTGTGGAAACGGGTAATAAGGTCGGTAGCGGTTTTTTCGCCCACGCCTACAACACCGGGGATGTTGTCAGATGAGTCGCCCATTAAGGCCTTAAGCTCTATCATTTCTTCGGGGGTAAGCCCGTACTTTTCAAACAAAGCCGCTTTATCATAGTTTATAATTTCGGGCTTGCCCATTTTCGTAGCGGCGAGCAGTACACGGGTTTTATCGGATATAAGCTGTAGTGAATCTCGGTCACCCGTACTAATTACACATTCGTTACCGCTTTGCTCACACAAAAAGGCTAAGGTGCCTAAAATATCGTCGGCTTCGTAGCCTTCGCATTCAATAGTTGTATACCCTGCAAGAGTTAGCCATTTTTTTAAAATAGGAATCTGACTGCGAAGCTCTTCTGGCATACCTTTTCTGCCGGCCTTATACGCTTCGTACATCTTATGGCGGAAGGTAGGCGCTTTAAGGTCAAACGCAACAACAACACCTTGAGGCGCTTCAAGCTCTTCCAAACGGTGTAAAATATTTATAAATCCGTATATGCCGTTGGTATACTGACCGTCTTTTGTGGTTAAAAGCTTTATACCGTAAAAAGCACGATTTATTATGCTGTTACCGTCAATTACAAGAAGCTTCAAAACCTAATCCCCCAATAGTATAATATATAAATAGCAATATATAATAAATTATACCACTAAAGACTCAATATGTCACCATATTTTTTGTAAATTTTTGAATATTTTTAAAACGCCGCTTTAAATTTCAAAAAAACATTGACAAAGAAAGTTTATGTGGATATAATATTGTGTGAAGACTCGGCTTTTGTGGAAAGTCTGTCAGGGAGAATGTGTCATGGACTGAAAGCACATTTGAGATGAGTAGTAAGCTTGGGAACACTTCAACGGCAA
>JAZUPK010000013.1:0-32322 GCA_045605125.1 Acutalibacteraceae bacterium
CCACTCGTTAAATAACACGTGTCTACCTGCATCAAGAGCTGCATAGGCAAAAGTGCCAGAACCGCCAAAAGGATCTGCAACGACAGCATCTTCCTCTGTCAGGTTTTCGACTAGGGTTCGTGCTATAGCACGACTTTTACGACCAATAAAAGGGAAAACTTGCTCAGACTGATCACGGGGTTGACGATTTAGAATTGTGTTTTGCAAATGGATCATTCTCTGGCGAAGATTTTCTTGTTCTGCATAATCTAATAGCCAATACATTTATTTACACCTCCACAACCCGTTTTTAAACTCAAAAGAATCACTGATAACATCCACAAAAGTCTTATATTTTGTTGACAATACTTGAAGATATCCAAATTCAAAAGCGTCCCGAAGCATACCATAGTCATACAAATCTTGCGAGGTAACCTCTTTTCTCTCTACTATGATCCTGCTTGCACATTCGACTGCAAGTTTTTTGGCATCGTTTACAGATCCATTAAACTGCGGAATGTCAACAGTTTTTCTTTTTTGGAATACAACAATATAGTTGCCATCTAAAGTACCTTTTGGTGTCATTACGGCCTTAAAAGATTTTCTTGGTGCAGCACTTGGGATCTGACCGCAATATGCCAAGCCATACTTTTGCATCGTTTTAAGGATTTCACTCCAAGATTTCAAATCAAACGAGTGATAAAACATAATAAAATATCCATTGGCTTTCAGAGCAGGCGAAATACGGTTTAGGATCACTTCGAAAATGTGGTTAAAATCATCAGTATCCTTATTTCTGCTTGGGGCATCAGAAACAACGAGCTCGGCTTCTAACGACTCATCTGTAAATCCTTGCCACCCCATTACTTTATACCAAAGTTGATTGTATTCAAGATACGGGACTTGATCTGTATATGGGGGATCGGTCAAAATTAAATCTACAGATTCATTTGGTAAAACATCTAATGAAATATTTTGAGCAGGTATATTTTGTAATGTTACATTGGGCGAACTATCGGTATCAACAAAACTCTTGCAAGTTTCACTCAGATAAGCTAACCCTTCTTTAACTGCCATTGCTTTTTGCTTAATAACCATGACGGCATTTCTTGA
Source organism: Acutalibacteraceae bacterium (assembly GCA_045605125.1). Classification (GTDB taxonomy): domain Bacteria; phylum Bacillota; class Clostridia; order Oscillospirales; family Acutalibacteraceae; genus UBA737. Next base: position 1,093 of record JAZUPK010000013.1, read on the forward strand.
GGTTACATCTTTCTTGGGAAGCCAATATGGCATCTGACTCGAAGCTTTCTTGTCAGAAAGCTTAATTAGATTAATAGCCGAAGAAACCAACATTTCAAGAATTTCGTAACCGGGATTCCCCTTATATGTCTGAAGAATTCCGATTATTCGGTCAATCGCAATGAGGTTTCGATTGCAGAAATAACTAAACACCGTAGCACTATTTCCAATAGCAATCCGTGAGTTTGGTATTAAGGCGGCATTGTCGATATTCTTGATGTTATTTGTTTGCAGTCCTTGATAATGGCTTGAAAACGTTTGTGAAGAAACAGTCTTCTTTCTGCCGGTCAGTTTACCATTAATAATATTCTTATACCAATATTGTGTTGGAATAAGTTCTCCGTTTTTCTGATCGAAATGGCATCTTTCCAAAATACGGAACTCGCCATCTTCTTCAAACTCATATAAAGGTTGACATGCAGAATAAATATCTTTGCAAAAGGAGTCTATTAACTTTTCAATTTTTACTAAATTCCATTTAGTTAGAGATGCTTTGCAGAGCTTATATGCTAACAAATTAATATCTGTTCCAACTGCAGTACGTCCAAGTTTACTAGCCTCAATAATTGTTGTTCCTGAACCAAACATCGGGTCATACACACAACCACCTTCCGGACAAAAACGTTTGATTATTTCCGAAACAACATTATACGGTTTCCTTGCCATATAATTGTGCATAAAACCCGCCGGATTATCGACAATTGGCTTAAGTTCTTTAATGACGTTTAATTTCTCAGTCACATCGTGCACAAGCTCTTTGGGTCTGCAAACAAAAATATACTCATCAACTTTAGATGTTGAACTACGCCCTTGGTTTGAATGGCTCAATTCAACTTTTTTAATTAGCACATCATATTTTTCTTCGGCTAATTCCTGCAGGCTGGCAATATCAACAATAGAATTATCAGAATAGCTAATCATCAGCCACGCTCCTGCCTGGGAGCATTTTGTTATTAGTTTGTTAAATGCACCTAATGCTTTTGCTTTCTTTCCGAAATCGGATACAGTTCTATTTTCTCTATATCTACCAATAGAAAGTTCATGCGTTTGAGGATTTACAGCCATTGCAGGATAGTCATATAAACACAGGGTGTTGAGAACATGGTAGTATCTAGAATAATGTTCTTTAAAATATGGAGGATCCGCATACACCAAAACACTTCCATCTAATTCAATTGTATCTAAACAATGCGCAAAGTCTAAATTGAAACAAGGGGAGTGTGATTGAAATGCATTTTCACATAATCCTGCTTGTCGGTATTGATGTAGCAATGATTTGCATTCGTCGATAATATTAATATTTCTTTTGGTAATTAGATTAAGGCAAGTTGATTTGTTTTTGACTTTTAGATATTGCGCAAAATGTGTTGTCGTAGAAGCACTTGCACTCATAATTGACATCAATACAGTTAGCAAAACATTTTTCGTGCTAACATCTCGAAGTGTGTCAATTACACTTCGAATGGCATCAATCTGACAACACTGTGCAATTCCAAAATATGCATTTGCATAATATGTCAAAAACAAGCAAGGAACAGTTGTCGTTGGATTCTTGCCCGGAGTAACTTGCTCAACCAAAGTCAACAGTTCTTTCATGTAGGGATTGTTAGTCTTAGGCGAAAACACTGACGGTGTGGTTTCGCAAAAAAGTTGATATTGCTTGTAATCAACATCTTTATTAAGATGTGCTTTTTCTGCTGCAAGAACAATAGGTAGCATAGACTGCAAGTTGGAGTATTGTTTCTCTACTTCGCACCAAAATGCTGATTCGTCACGCAAAGATAAGCTACATCCATTTAAGATGGCCTGATTTATGATATATGAATAGTATTCTATATCATTACTAATTACATTTTTATGCGATTTCAGTGCATATCCAACAGAACCTGTTCCGGCAAACAAGTCCACAACTGTCCTTATGTTACTGTTTTTTATTATCGGCTCACATATATGGGAAATGATACGTGTTTTGCTACCCATATACTGCAGAGTCGAAATCTCATTATAAGTACTCATCTTATACTCGCCCCGTTAGAATAATTATTTTGCAATTTTTATGGTTCTACATTTTCTTGTTAATTTCTATCGAATTGCATACCACGATCACTTTACATCCATTTGCCGTTATTAACGATCCACTGCTTACCGAAATTTTTACATTCTGTCGCTGCTGTAAAAGGCTCCGCAAGGAATGCCTTGATTGCGTTCAGCACCGTACTGTAATCGTCGGTCTTGGTTTCGATTTTGCGGACAAATGCTTTCCATTTCTTTTGCATTGCATCATCGTTATCAAAAGCCATTACTTGTTCGAACTGCTCTGCGGTAAAGGTATGCAGACGATTCTCAAAGGTCTTTTTGAGCGCTTCCGCAAGTGTGGCACCGTCAAAATCAAACTTGTTTGCAAGATAATAAATATCGTAATAATCCTTCATTCTGCTTGAAAATTCCATCAGGCTGAGGATTGCATCAATCTTTTCGGCAATAGTTGTTTCGAGAGAATAGGTGTTGACCGATGGGGCTTCAAAATCATCAAGCTGTGTGGGAATCTTGCGTTTTTCCTGCTTCGGTACGATAACATCGCCGACACCGAAATCAATACTAAAAGGTGTTCTTGTATTCTTGATGTGAGCAACGATGGAAACGCCGATACCTGCATACTTTTTAGCAAGAGCGATAGGCGCAACATCCTTGATTTCAAAGGTAATGAAATCGTTGCCCGTAGGAGTGTTTATAATCTCCTCAATAACGGTAGTCAGCTGATCCGGTGTGTTGGGTATCTTCTTGAGCAAGAAGTCAACATCAACGGTAACACGGCTGTCAAAGTCCGTAAGAGAGTAGATAAACAGACCGCCCTTTAACACGAGGTTTTCTGCATATTGGGATTTTTCAAGTCGTCTTAAAAACTCTTCTTGGCAAAATAGCTGTAAGCAAAGCTGATAGCTTCTGCCGCTATCTTTTGCCTTGTTTTTAAGCCTTGCAAGCACAGATGTAGCAATATCAGCCATTAAGCAGTACCTCCATAAGTTCCATAACCTTTTTATAAACCCTCAGCTTCTTTGCGTAGTCGGAAAGAGCGATAAGGTTTTTCTGTGTATCGTTTGCGTAGGCGTTCACTGCTTTACTGAACATTTCGTTATCCACCTTGCCACGATGCTTGAACATATCGCAGATGGTGCGCTCACGGTCGTAGATGGCAAAGGTAACACCATTTTCAGTAATCGTAGTCTTGCCGAGGTCGTAAATATCGTCTTTAACGTAATAGACCTTTATCGGCACGGAGGTATTAAGCCTGCGTGATGCACTACGGGGCACGGTAATCGACCAAGCTCTCGGCATAAAATCGCTGTAACCGTAACGGAACAACGCCGATTCCATACTGATGATCGCTTCAGGGACGGTAGAAGCGATTACCTGTTCATCAGAAAGGATCAGTTCGTCTGCAAGCTGATAATAGCCTTGGCGGACACGCTGAAGGAAACCGTCAGAACACAGCTTATATATCTTCTCTTTTGGCACACCGGCAGATGTAAGAATAGACAGCTTCGCAATACCGCCGCTTTGGCTTATTATATTTTTTATAATATCTTTATGTTCCAATGTCCTACCTCCAATAAACGATAACACATTGTGTTTAATGTTTTCTTTTGTATTATACCACGACAACGAAAATAAAGCAATAAAAAATCGAAACAAAAATTCATTTGTGTTATCATTTTTTGAAATCGAATAGTATTTACGACGCTTATCGAAAGATAGGCGTCTTTTTTTATGCTTTTTTTGCAAAGTGGCTTAGTAAATCGTCTCGCTCAGTGGGAATAAGTGAAGGGATTTTTTCGGAATAGGGTGAACGATCCGCTTTTCTCTGTGCGAATTAGTGAGAGATAAAATTTTTTTGCTAAAGGGGTTGAATTTCAGCTATCCCCAGTGGGTACAAGTGAGGGAATAAAAATATCTTTTCAAAACACCCGATAATTTGCGGTTGCTCTGTGGGAACAAGTGAAAGGAAATTTTGCAAATAGACTTAAAAAACACCCTTTCCCATTGCAAATAAGTGAGGGGATTAAAAATTTTCTCTCAAAAAGGGTGTGCATTTGGGCTTTCACAGTGGGAATTAGTAGAGGGGTAAATATTTTTTGACGATTTGGGTGTCCAAAACGGCGTTCCCATTGCAAATAAGTGAAGGGCAAAAAAATTTTTCAGAAATCCCGACAAAAGGGTGTCCAAAACGGTACCCCTTGTCCAAATGAGTGAAGGGATAAAAATTTTCCTTCGAGGTGGGTGTGCAAAAGTTGTCTCAAAAATCCTAATTAGTGAGGGGGTGTAAATCATGGGTGGAATTCCAAATAAGTGAAAGGAGGTGGTTGCCAAAACCAAAAAGCAGTCGGAGGTCTTAAATATATAAATAAATATATAACATACTCTCCGAAAAAGAATGAATTTAAACCTATAGAAAGGAGTGAGCAAATGGCAAACAACAAGGTCTACAGCCGAGCAGAAATGCAGGAAGCAGGCATTGTAACCTGCGACTACGCTTTCATGGACAAGCCCGGTGAATATATCGGAACGCTCGAAATGAAAGCGGAAGCGAGGGGCAGAATGCTACGTCTTTTTCTTCGGTTGGTAGACGGAAGAAAGATCATAACGCCGGTGTTAGGCTTCTACGAAATGAACAACGGCACAAGGCTGAAGCTGGTTTACGGACAAAGCAGCAAAGGCAGTACCTATTTAAAACAAATCGAAAAACTTTAGGAGGAAATAAAAATGTTTGAATACGAAATTATCAAGAAAATCGGAGTTGCGGGAGAAAACCGCAACGACACAAAGGAAATCAATATCATCAAGTGGAGCGATAACGCACCGTGTATCGACGTGCGGCGTTGGAGAAACGGCAAACCGCTGAAAGGTATCGCTTTTTATCCTGATGAGATTGACGAACTAATCAAGCTACTCAAAAAAGCGAAAAAGGAGGTCATATAAATGGCAAGAAAATCAGACTTTACTCTGCCGCCCATACCCATTGATGCTATCTTTTCAACCCAGGCGGAAAGAGACGATGCACGCTTAGAGCGAGTACACAATATTCCCCTTGAGGAGCTACACCCCTTCAAGGATCATCCCTTTAAAATTCAATCAGGAGAGGAGATGGCTCGAATGATAGAAAGTATCCGCAAGGTCGGGGCGATAACCCCCGCCCTTGCACGACCGCTTGAGGACGGAGGCTTTGAGCTGATATCGGGACACCGCAGACTTGCGGCGTGTCAGGTATTGGGACTTAAAACGATGCCCGTAATCGTTCGTAAAATGACAGATGATGAAGCGGTGATCGCAATGGTAGATGCGAATTTGCAAAGAGAAACCATACTCCCCAGTGAAAAAGCATTTGCTTACAAAATGAAAAGAGATGCCCTAAGTCATCAAGGTAGGAGTACTTCTCCCCAAGTTGGGGAGAAGTTACTGAGCGTGGAGCAAGTCGGTCTTGATAATGGTGATAGTAAAAATCAAGTGCTTAGGTATATCCGCCTAACGTACCTGATTCCCGAACTACTCGCCAAGGTAGACGAAGGTAAAATTGCTTTCAGTCCAGCGGTAGAAATCTCATTCTTGACAGAGGATGAACAGCGAATCCTGCTTGATGCCATTGAACTGAACGACTGCACCCCTTCTCACGCACAGAGCATACGCCTTAAAAAGCTATCGCAGGACTGTGTACTGACCGAAGATCAAATATATGAAATAATGTCGGAGGAAAAGCCGAACCAACAGGAACATCTGCGGTTTCGCAGAGAGGATTTCAACGGATATTTCCCGAAATCCTATACCGAACAGCAGATAAAGAAGGATATTCTCAAGGGCTTGGAACTTTTGCACCGACACCGACAGCGAAATCGTGATGCGAGATAAAAATCGCACATTTGTAAAGGAGGAGCACTATGATTACAATTATTAAGGATAAAAATCCCAACCATATTTTCGCCGCCTTAAAGCTTTGCGAACAGCTTTATCACGACGGTAAAATTCCGTTATATATGTTTCGGAATATGGTAAATCAGCACGCCGACTTGGTGGATGCCTCGAAATTTAACTTCACCATTCAGCAGGAAGGAGAAAAAGCCGGATGATGTATCGATACAATGAATTTGATGAACGAAGGGTGGTGATTTATGCCCGTGTTTCCACCGAGCACGAAGCGCAGATTTCTGCACTCAGCAATCAGCTGGAATGGTATCAGCAATATCTCGATCACCACCCCGAATGGAACCTGATTGACCGCTATATTGACGAGGGTATCACGGGAACCTCGGCAGAAAAGCGACCGGGTTTTACACAGATGATTGAGGATGCCAAGGCACACAAATTTGACCTTATCATCACCCGTGAGGTGTCCCGATTTGCCCGAAATACCGAGGAAACCCTGCACTTTACAAAGATGCTTCGCCGTATCGGTGTTGAGGTATTCTTTATCAATGATAATATTAAAACCTTTGACGGCGACGGTGAGCTTCGACTGACCATTATGGCAAGCCTTGCGCAGGACGAAAGCCGTAAGACGTCGATCCGAGTTAAAAGCGGTCAGCAGATCTCAATGGAAAAGGGTGTGTTCTACGGCAACGGCAATATCCTCGGCTATGACCGAGTGGAGAAGATCGTTGAGGGCAACAAAAAGCAGGTGGATTTTCTTATCAATCCCGTGCAAGCCGAAACGGTACGCAGGATATTTGATATGTACCTTGAGGGACACGGACTGATGGCAATAAAAAATGAAATGGAGCGAACGGGACGAAAGACTGCTACGGGACTTTCCAACTGGCATTGCACGGGAATCTCCCAAACGCTCAAAAACTCCTTTTACTGCGGCATCATTACCTACCACAAGGAATATACTCCCGACTTTTTGGTGCAGAAAAAAGTGAAAAATTACGGTGAAATGGCATTAACACAAGTGCAAGGCAGACACGAACCGATTATAACCGTTGAAGAATACGAAAGGGTGCAAAAAATTATGAAAAGCAAAACGGGAAAACTCAAAAATCCAACCACAGGCAGAAAGCTGACAGGCGTAACACCGCCAAAGACCGTATGGGGCAGACTGATGATCTGCTCCTGCGGCAGACGGTTTAACCGCCGCAAATGGAGAACCAATGCAAACGGCGAAAAGTTCTTCGGCTACCAATGCTACGGCACAACGCAGACTGGTACTATCAAAAGCCGCCTAAAACGTGGACTTCCCATTGACGGCATTTGCCAGTCGCCGATGATTGCAGAGTGGAAGCTACAAATGATGGCAAACTATATCTTCCGTCATTTCCTTACCAACAAACAAAAGGTGTTGGAAATTGCGAACTCCTTGCTTGAGGAGCATATCGGCGACACCGAGGTGAAAGCACAAGATAACTCAAAACTCATCGAACAAAAACAAAGAGAGCTTGACAGAGCCAACACCAAGCGCAGAAATCTTGTGGATTTGCTCAGTAATTGTGATATCACCCGTGAGGACTATCAAGAGGCACGTGCCGATGTGGACAGGCAGATTGATAAGCTCAAAGCTGAAATTGAAGAACTGACACCGGTAGTTGAGCCAACCGAAGAGGAAGAAATCGACTACGAAAGCAAGATAACCGTTCTCCGCTATGCCTTAGAGCAATACACCAATTTCGATACCGACGGTGATATCCCCGAAAGCGTTATCGAAGCCTTTGTAGAAAAAATAGAGGTTTCAAAGGACTGCTTTAAGTGGCATCTTCGTGGAGACTTCGGCGGCGACTCTCCCATTCCAATGAATGTGGAGGGTAACCGCAAAAAAGGGGCGACTATTTCGCCCCAATACATAATTCCCCCTGCAAACTTTGGCGACACAGGCTGCAATTAGTTGAGAGAGTTTAAGGGTTTTAGGTTCTCCTAACAAGTGGAAAATGTGATATACATTTTCCCTGCTTGTTACGGTATGAGACAAAATTAAAAGGAAGCACGAAATTTTCGTGCTTCCTTTTTACTGTCCTTTAGAGTATAACGCTTAGGAAGTCAGTTTTTTAATGCTTATTTATTGTCAATTTCAAAATAATCTTCTAAGCGGTCAACAAAAGCATCGGCAATAGTTTCGTATTCATCGTCATCTTCAATTTCGTAAAAATACTCTTCGCCGTCTTCTTCGCCAACCTTAACTATTACAAGCTCGCCGTCGGCTTCTAAAAGCTTTTGAGGGTCGTTAAAGGTGGGTAAAAGCGCTAAATATCTTGCTTCATCGGTTTCGATAGCATCAAGTATTTCAAAGCTGTATTCCTTGCCGTCATCATCGGCTAATGTTATTATATCAGGATTGTATTCTTTATTATCACTCATTGTTTTAATCTCCTTTTTGGTGGTATCTTTATTGTAATATTATTCTTTTAATAAGTCAATAGCTTTATTCTTTTCGTACTCTAAAACTTTGCTAAATTGGGTTTTATAAAGTTCTTCGTATTTATCGCTTGTTTTCAGAAGCTCACTATGGGAACCTTCAGCAGTTATTACACCGTTTTCAATAACCATTATTTTATCCGCTGCAATAACAGTTGAAAGGCGGTGGGCGATTACAATACTCGTTCTGCCTTGCATAACCTTATTAAGCGCATCGCTTATAAGGTTTTCCGAAATCGAGTCAAGCGAAGAGGTTGCCTCATCCAAAATAAGTATTCTGGGGTCTTTAAGCACAACGCGTGCTATACTCATACGCTGTTTTTCACCGCCCGAAAGTTTAAGTCCACGGTTACCAACAATGGTGTCAAACTTTTCGGGTAAAGACATAATAAACGAGTAAATATTGGCAACCTTGCAGGCGTTTTCTATTTCTTCTTTTGTAGCGGTAGGCTTTGCGTATAATAAATTTTCTAAAATAGTACCGTTAAATAAATAAGTGTCCTGTGTTACTATACCTATATTTTGGCGAAGGTAGGAAAGGTCGAAATCCTTTACATTTACACCTGCAACCTTTACTTCACCCATTTTTGTGTCGTAAAGGCGCGGTATCATACCGATTATGGTAGATTTACCTGCGCCCGAAGTGCCTACAATAGCGTACATTTTGCCTTCAGGCACTTTGAAGCTTACACCCTTTAAAATTTCCTTGTTTTGTTCATAAGAAAAACGAACATCGGAAAATTCGACGGTAGCTTTTTTAAGGTCGGGCTTTTGGGGATTTTCAGGGTTTTCAATCTCGTGCTTGCGGTCAAGGTATTCAAAAATTCTTGTGAATAGTGCCAAAGAACGAACAAAGTCAACCTGCAAATTAAGAAGCGAACGTACTGGATGATAAAGGCGGTTTACAAGGGCTACCACAACCGAAATATCGCCAACCGTAAGTCCGGAGTTACCGCTTTTCATAATAAGAAAACCGCCTGCGAAGTAAATGCATAAGGGGGCAATTTGTATAAACATACCTAAAAATACGTGGAACCAACTGCCTGCACGACGTTCCTTAATAGTAGTTTTGGTAACTTCGTTATTTATGCTTTTAAACTTTTGGTATTCGCTTTCTTCTTTATTGAAAAGCTTTACAAGCATCGAACCGCTAACCGAAAGGGTTTCGTTTATTTGTGTGTTAAGCTCGTCACTTTTGGCCTGAACTTCGCTGGCTAGTATCCAACGCTTTTTACCTACTGCCTTTGTGGGGAATATAAGCAATGGTATTACAATTAGTCCCACAATAGCCAAGCGCCAGTCGGTATAAAAAAGGTAAAACACACAGGTTCCAACCGTTAAAACATTACTTACCACCGAAGTAAGTAATACCGATATAACCGAACTTACACCGTTTATATCACTATTCATACGGGTAATAATATCGCCCTGTTTTTCGTTAGTGAAGAATGCGTGTGGCATACGCTGTAGATGGTCGTACATTTCGTTTCGCATATCGAAAATTATTTTTTGTGATATCCAAGAGTTTATGTACTGCTCTAAAACGCTTATTATTTGGGAAAGCGACAAAACGATAAAGGCTAGTATTAAAAGTTTGACAAGAAGCTTCATATTACTTCCCGCTATGATGGAGTCAACAATCTGTCCTGTTATGATTGAGGGGAATAATCCCAACACAGCCGATATTATGAGAGCGGCAAAAACAAGTAAAAACTGCCATTTGTATGGTTTTAAGTAGCTAAGTATACGCAGCAAAAGCTTTTTATCCATTCGAGGTAGATTCTGTTTTTCTTTTTCGGTTAAAAAGCCACGCGGTCCGCCTAAATGCATAGGGCCGCGCATACCCGCCGGCGGTGGATTCACAGGGCGCATATGATCACATCCTTAAAGATTAAAAAATCCTGTAATTTCCATATATATTTTAACACATTGCACAACAAAAAGTGTGAACAAATATGCATTTTGACAAAATATACAAAAGTTATTAACTTTCGCTTGACAAATTGTGCATTATTGATTATAATAAAGACAGAAAAAGAAAGGAGGAGCAACAAAATGAAAGAAGTAACTCCACCTGAAAGGTTTCTTAAATAAAAAGAAAGGCGTGATTCCAATGAAGTAATAAGGCTTCATAAAGAAAAATCAAACTGAAAAACTAGTAAACGATATTTAAAATTTATATATAACACCAAGCGGGTGATAAAATGAAAGGTATAAGATATTTTATCAAATAAACTGTTAAGGTGATACCAATGTACAATTTAAATTTTTAAATCTTAAAAACTTTTGAATGCAAAGCTTACTAGGGGAACGCCCCAAGAAATGATACCGATATATCGGTGTGCAGAAAGAGAATTTTAAGTTACAAATAAAACTGAATATATAAAGCGGTTATGTTAAAATCATAACCGCTTTTGGTTTTTAAAATAAGACTTGACAATTAAAATTATGTGTGTTAAAATTTTAAGGCTCGCAAGAGTCACGCGCAGTGCGGCTGCATTGTGTTGTGAAATGAAAATTGAATAGTTTATTCGCGGGTGTGGCGGAATTGGCAGACGCACTAGCCTTAGGAGCTAGCGCTTACGCGTGCAGGTTCAAGTCCTGTCACCCGCACCATATCGAGTGTTCATAACCAACTTGAAGGTTGGAAATGAGCACTCGAAATTTTTTATATTATTGATAGAACCTGAACATTAAAAAGAGATATAATGTTAACCAATCAAAATGTAAAGTTTTCTTGAATAACGGGCTATAATTTTACAAAATAATTGCATTATTTTACTAATTAGTATATAATAATTTTAAAAGTTAAAGGAAGTAAAAATATGAGCAAACAAAAAACTCGTTTAAAATATATTATTACGGCGGCTTTTATTGCCGCAATTTATGCCGCACTGACTTATCTTGGCTCATTTTTCGGGCTTTCCTACGGGCCAATACAGGTGCGTTTTTCGGAAGCGCTTACAATTTTGCCAATATTCACCCCTGCCGCAATACCGGGGCTTACAATAGGTTGTTTTATTGCCAATATCGGCTCATTTAACCCGCTTGATATGATTTTCGGCTCCTTTGCCACCTTTTTGGCGGCGCTTTTAACCTATTTTTTAAAGGATATAACCTTTAAAAAACTTCCGCTTTTGGCATTATTACCGCCTGTTGTAATAAACGCACTTTTAATCGGGTTTGAAATTGCGGTATTCTTCCTGGGAGAAGGATATTCTTTCTACGGCTTTATTATTTCAGCAATAGAAGTAGGAATAGGTCAGCTTATTGCCTGCTATGGACTTGGTCTTCCGCTTTATTTGGCGTTAAGGAGTAAAAAAATCACTAAGCTTAATCTTTTTAAATAAAAGGATGTGAAAACATTTGAATAGCCTTGTAGTGTTTCGAAAAACGATAATGAATCTTATTAAAGTTTTGATTATCGCTTCAATAACCTTTTCTTTTATTCAGGTTTGGGTAACGCATTATACTGACTCGCTTTTTAGCCGTAACGGTAACTATGTTGTTATTTTCTCGTTTGTATTTATTTTAGTGATTTTCTGTTCACTTTATAGTGCTTTTAAAATAGGTATTTACCGCATACACGAGCTTGTGTACAGTTTTTCACTTTCGATTATTATTACAAACTTCCTTATGTATTTGGAATTAAGCCTTATTGCGCGTGAAATGGTTAAAATAGCGCCATTAGCGTTAAGTGTTTTGTCTCAAATAATAATTGCTTTTGCGGGGTGTGTTTGCGCTAATACTGTTTATTTTAAGCTATATTCAGCAAGAAAATTGGTTGCGATTTTCGATAATGATGCGACCGGTTTTAAACTTATAAATCGCATGAGCCATATCCCCGAACGCTTTAAGATTGAACGTGGTCTTAATGTTAACACTGCATCTATTGATGAAATTAAAAAGGCAATTAACCCTTATGAAGGGGTTATAATTTGCGATATTGATAAAAATATTGAAAAAGAGATATATGCATACTGTTATGCATCGGGCAAGCGTATATATATGCTACCGGCTATAACAGATATTATTATTAACCACAGCTACGAAATTCAAATAGGTGATACACCCGTTATTATGAGCCGTAACCGTGGTCTTACTACCGAGCAAAAAATCATAAAACGCACTATGGATTTAGTAATTTCTGCTTTAGCACTTTTGATTACAAGCCCGTTTATGATTTTAACTGCCCTTGCAATTAAGCTTGATGACGGCGGACCAATTTTCTTTACACAAAACCGTATTACTAAGGATGGCAAAATATTTAATGTGTTAAAGTTTCGTTCTATGATAGTTGATGCCGATAAGGATGGCGCTAAGAAAGCCGAAAAGAACGATGACCGAATAACCAAGGTTGGTAAATTTATCCGTGCTTGCCGCCTTGACGAATTACCCCAGCTTATAAATGTTTTAAGGGGCGATATGTCGCTTGTGGGACCAAGACCTGAAAGAATTGAAAATGTGTACGAATACTCTAAAGAATATCCCGAATTTGAGTTAAGGCACAAGGTAAAAGGCGGTATTACGGGCTACGCACAGTTATACGGTAAATATAACACAAGCCCCAAGGACAAGCTTAATATGGATCTTATTTATATCGAAACCTATTCAATAATACAGGATATAAAGTTACTTATTTTAACTATTAAGGTTTTGTTTATGAAAGAAAGTACGGAAGGGTTTGATGCAAGTGCAAATGCACACATCCGCCCGGTAAATAATAAAAATGAATCCGGAGAGTAAAAAATGGAATTGAACAGTAAAACCATTAAAAAAATACTGCTTGTAGTGTTTTTATCTACGCTTATAGTATGGGCTGTATTTAATATGAGTGTGGTATTTGGTGTTGTGGGCAAGTTGTTTTCTTATATAAGCCCCATTGTTTCCGCATTGTGTATAGCCTTTATTCTTAATGTACTGTTGCGTGTTTTAGAAACTAAGGTTTTCTTCTTTTTCGATAAAGCCAAGCACGAATTTGTTAAAAAAATCAAGCGCCCGTTATGCTTAGTGCTTACCTACCTTTTGGCAATAGGTATTATTGCATTATTGGTTTTGGTAATTATTCCCGACCTTATTGATACCGTTATTTTTGTTGTGAAATCCTTACCATCCTTTTTAAAGGATACGCGCGAATGGGTTGTTGGAATAGCTGCTAACTTTGGTATAGAAGACAGTAAAATTCCCACAATAAATTTTGATTTTAACGACACTCTTAACACGCTTCAAAATATTTTAAGCGATTATTCTAATACAATAGTAAACGGCGCTGCTAATATTACTTCATCGGTTGTTGGTGGTATATACGATATCCTTTTTAGTTTGATTATTTCGGTTTACGTGTTAGCTCAAAAAGAACGTATTGGAAGATTTTTGAAAAAGGTTATTGACTCTTTTGTTCCAAAAAAAATTGCAGCAACTGTGTATCACTTATCAATTCACGCCTCCGACTCGTTTTCGCGTTTTATTGGCGGTCAGCTAACCGAATCGGTAATTTTAGGTGTACTATGCTATATTGGTATGCTTGTATTCCGTTTCCCGAATGCCGCTATTATATCTGTTTTAATTGCGGTATCTTCCTTAGTGCCTATAGTTGGCGCTATAGTTGGTGTTGTAATAGGTGCACTTTTGATAGTTATTACAAACCCTATAAAAGCGGTTTTCTTTATTATATTTGTGCTGATCCTGCAACAAATTGAAGGCAATGTTATTTATCCTAAGGTTGTAGGAAAAGCGGTTGGATTACCTTCTATTATGGTGGTAAGTGCAGTGCTTATTGGTGGTAATATAGGCGGAATTTTAGGTGTGCTTTTAAGCGTACCGTTATCGGCCTTACTATTTACCCTTTTAAAAGAAGCGATAGAAAACAAAAATAAAGTCACTAAAAAAAGAAAATAGTTTGTAATAAAAGCCACAGATTTTAAGGTCTGTGGCTTTTATGATTATAAAATTATTAACTCTTTTTCGCTTTTAGTTATGTTTTCGTAAGCGGTGTCGGTTACTATTATGGTATCTTCTATACGAACGCCAAATTTATTTTCCAAATAAATACCAGGCTCTACTGTTAGTACCATACCGCTTTTTAAAACGGTGGTATCACGCATGTTAAAAGCAGGGCTTTCGTGAATATCAATTCCTAAAGAATGACCAAGTCCATGACCGAAAGCACCTTTATAATCCTTATTTATAAAATCGCGCGCCACGGCATCAATTTCCTTGCAAACAGCCCCTGCTTTAATTTTTTCTAAAGCTATTTTTTGCGAAGTTAAAACGGTATCGTAAACCTTTTTTTGCTCATCGGTAACAAATGAAAGCGCAATGGTACGCGTCATATCCGAACAGTAACCGCCCCATCTTGAGCCAAAATCCATTGTAATAAAATCGCCCGCTTTGAGCCTGCGGTCGCTTGGTACACCGTGGGGTAGGGAAGAATTTTCGCCCGATACTACAATAAAATCGAACGCTACGCCTTCGCTTCCGTTTTGTCGCGCAAAAAACTCTAAATCAAGCGCAATTTCTTTTTCGGTTTTACCTATTTTTATTCGCTCTAAAATATAAGAAAAGGCTTTATCTGTAATAGCTTGCGCAGATTTTATATTATCTATTTCTTCTTTTGATTTTACTGCTCTAAGCTGTGCAATCGCATTGCTTATTTTATTTTCTTCTAAAACTGTTATTTCACATAGTGCGGTTTTAAGTGTTAGAAAGGTATCTATATTTACATCTGCGGTATCTACAAAAGCTTCTGTTACATTTTCTTTTTTAAGTATTTCTAATACTTGGGTGTAAAGCTTTTCTGATAGCACCGTTTCGGCTGTTTTTACAACCTCTTTTGCTTTTTCGTAATAACGAAAATCTATTAAAAAAATGGCTTTTTCTTTTGTTATAAGCAATAAGCCTGCAGAAGAATTAAAACCCGTTAAATAAAAGCGGTTAGAGTTACCAAAAATCAGCGCTGCTTGTGTTTCTTCTAACTGAATTTGTAATTTTTTTATTCGGTTTATCATTGTTTTGCTCCTTTAAAAGTCCTATCGCATTTTTCGACAAACAAATAATTGCAAAAGTGTTTATAATAAGCATTATTCCGTTAAAAAATTCTGCTATGCGCCAAGCAAGGTTAACGTTTAGTAAAGCACCTATAATACAAAATAGGGGATAAATTAAAACAAATAGTCGGTTGCCTTCTTTGCCTATTAAAAAATTGCTGGCAGTAATGCCGTAATTAGCCCAACCAAGTATACTTGAAAGCCCAAAAAGGCATAGCATAACGCTTAATATTGGCTTTGAGAAAGCACCATAGGTAAAAGATAATGCGTTATTTACAAGCTCGCTTGAAGCTATACTATTATAATCTATAATAACCCCGCTCGAAAGAATTGTCAATGCTGTTAGCGTGCAAATAAGCAAGGTATCAACAAAAACCTCAAATATACCAAAAAGACCTTGAGTAGCAGGCTTGGCATCCTGTACTACGGCGTGAGCAAGACCAGAAGTACCAAGCCCTGCTTCGTTAGAGAAGATTCCTTTTTGCGCCCCGGTCATAACTGTAGTATATACGCTCGCTATAGAACCCCCTGTCACAGCAGAAGGGCAAAATGCACCCTTTAAAATACTGAAAAACACATTATCAATAAGTCTTATATTTTTAATTATTACGCCAAGGCAAAAAATAATGTACAAAACCGCCATTAGGGGTAATACAGACGTTGTAAATTTAGTGATTTTTTTAGCGCCGCCAATTATTACAAGTGAAACTACCACTGCAAAGGCTAAACCTATTAAGAAACGCAAAAAAATATTTTCTGTAATAACTGAAACACAGGCATTTATTTGGGTTATATTACCCGTAGTAAAGTTGCAAAATATACAAGCTACCGAAAAAACAGTCGCAAGCAATGAACCTATTTGTCCTAAGTTTTCCTTTATGTAATACATTGGTCCGCCTATATATTCTTTTCCCCGTTTTTTGCGGTACATTACCGCTACAGTAATTTCTACCGCTTTTATTACCATACTGAAAAACGCGCTTATCCACATCCAAAAAACTGCACCCGCACCGCCTATAGTTATTGCCGCTGCAACCCCTGCAATATTACCTGTTCCTACGGTTGCCGCAAGTGAATTACATATTGCTCCTAGGGAAGAAGTACCGTCTTGCGTACTGTTTTTTTGCGAAAGTGAAAATGTTATTGCCGAAGAAAACTTTCTAAACTGTAGCCCACGGGTTTTGTATGTGAAAAATATACCTGTAAACACCAAAACGGTGAGTGGTAACATGCCCGATATCAAATTTTCCAAATAAAGTAAAAAAATTTTCATATATCATCACTATTCCTAAAAATATAGTATTTTATTAAATAAATATTTATGATAGCGGTTGAAATTTTTGTGGTGGTATAGTATAATTTTTGTGTATATGATTTTGGAGGTGTACCTATATAGTTTATCTTGACAACAGTGCAACCACAAAACCTTGTGAAAAGTCAATAGAATTTATGAATAAAGCGCTTCTCAGTAATTGGGGAAATCCATCTTCTTTACATACTTTAGGTATGCACGCCGAAATTGCGGTAGACGATGCAAGGCAGTGTGTTGCAAACTCTATCGGTGCTACTCAAAAGGAGATTATTTTTACTTCAAGCGGCACCGAAGCTAACAATACTGCAATAATGTCGGCGCTACATCGTAAAAACCGCGGTAACCGCATTATTACTACTTCGATTGAGCATCCGTCAGTACTAAATGCGGTAAAGGCTTTAGAAGAGTTTGGTTTTGAGATAATTTATTTAAAACCAAAGCAAAACGGCGTAATAGATTTAGCCGATTTAGAAAAGGCACTTAACGATAAAACTGTACTTGTAAGCATAATGCTTGTTAATAACGAAACGGGTGCTATAGAGCCTATAAAGGAAGCGTGCGAGCTTACTCATAAGCTTTCAAAAAACGCTTATTTTCACTGTGATGCGGTACAAGCCTATGGCAAAATGCCTATAAATGTTAAGTCGTTAGGTGTTGATTTACTAACCGCCAGCGGTCATAAAATACACGCTCCTAAGGGTATAGGCTTTTTGTATTGCTCACAAAAAACGCATATTTCGCCCCTTATTTTCGGTGGTGGGCAGGAAAGCGGTATGCGTTCAGGTACAGAGTCGGTTCCGCTTATTTGCGCGTTACACGGTGCTGTTGAGTCACTACCTAACCTTCAAAATCAGCTTAAAATCCAAAAGGATTTATACGATTATACAGTAAAGCTTTTGCTGGATAATAATTTGGCTACCATAAATTCCGACCCAAACGGTTTACCTTACGTTTTAAATATTTCGCTAAACGGTTACCGCTCTGAAACAGTTTTGCACTTTTTGGAAAGCAAAAACATTTTTATCTCAAGCGGAAGCGCCTGCTCTAAGGGCAATGTAAGCTATGTTTTAAAAGAAATGGGGAAGGATAACAAGGCGATTGACTCAGCTATTCGTATTAGCTTTTCCCGTTTTAATACAAAAGCGGATGTTGATACTTTTGTGAATGAGCTTACAAATGCTACTAAAAAACTAAGAAAGGCATAAAATGAAAGAAATTATACTTATTAAAAACGGTGAATTAGCTCTTAAAGGGCTTAACCGTTGCAACTTCGAAGATATACTAATTAAAAATATTCGACGCAGACTAAAAACACTCGGTGAAGTTACAATAAGAAAAGCTCAATCGGCTATTTATATTGAGCCGAAGGATGAAGCTTTTGATTTTGAAGAAGCGCTAAACCGTGTAAAGCTAATATTCGGTATTGCGGGCTTTAGCCGTGCGCTTGTTTGCGAAAAGGATATGGTGGATATTTTAGAAAAATCGCCCGAGTATCTTAAATCTACCTTAGAAAATGCAAAAACATTTAAGGTTGAAGCTAAACGCGCTGATAAGCGTTTTCCGTTGAAGTCGCCCGAAATTTGCCGAGAATTAGGCGGTGTGATTCTATCAAAATACCATCATTTAAAGGTTGATGTTCATAACCCTGATGTTACTGTTTTTGTTGAAATACGCGATACCAACGCTTATGTCCACGCCGAACAGATACAGGGTGCAGGCGGTTTACCTGTAGGTACTGCGGGCATTGCTTCTATTTTGATTTCGGGTGGTATTGACAGTCCTGTTGCCGCTTGGACTATGGCAAAACGCGGTCTTAGACTTAATGCAATCCACTTTGCAAGTCCGCCTTACACAAGCCCTAGAGCCGAGATGAAGGTTAAAACCTTGCTTTCAAAGGTTGCGCGCTATAGCGGATGTATAAACCTTGCAATAGTGCCTTTTACCGAAATTCAGGATGAAATTGCAAACAACTGCCCAGAAGAATATTTTACCCTTATTATGCGCCGTATGATGATGCGGATAGCAGAAAAAATAGCGCGTGATTCAGGCAGCTTAGCGCTTATTACAGGCGAAAGCTTAGGTCAGGTTGCAAGCCAAACTCTTCCTGCACTTGTTACAACAGATGCGGTTGCAAACATTCCGGTGCTTCGCCCATTAATAGGTATGGATAAGGAAGAAATTGTTACTATTTCCCGTAATATTGATACCTTTGAAACCTCTATTTTACCGTATGAAGACTGTTGTACGGTGTTTACCCCCAAGCATCCCAAAACTCGCCCCACATTAGAGTCTTGCAGCGATGCGGAAAGCGGTTTAGAAATTGATGCTTTAATTAAAAAAGCTATTAGCGAAACTGTTTATACCTATATTGACTGAGAGGTTTTTAATTTTGAATCCCGAAATTCTAGCTAAAGCCGAAAAAGTAGTCTTGCTTTTAAAACAAAAAAATCTTAAAATTGCTACGGCGGAGTCCTGTACAGGCGGTATGGTATCTACTTACATAACCGCTGTTTCAGGTGCTTCCAAAGTTTTTGAAATGGGACTTACTACCTATTCTAACCGAATTAAAAACGAAGTTTTAAAGGTTGAAGAGCGAACTCTCGATACGGTGGGTGCTGTAAGCTGTGATACCGCAAAGCAAATGGCAAATAATATTTGTACGTTATCGGGAGCGGATATCGGTGTTTCGGTAACAGGTGTTGCAGGTCCTGACCCGCAAGACAGCTATTTAGCAGGTACAGTTTTTATTGGTATTTGCTATAATGGTGAAACCGAGGCTATTAAGCTTCAAATAACTCCACACGACCGTAATTATGTACGCGAGGGTGCAGTGCTTGAAATTTTTAATTTAGTAATAAATCGTTTATCTTAAGGAGAAATAAAATGTTAGAAAACTTTAAAACGGATATAATCTACTATGATACCGCCTCCGATTTCGAGCTTGAATTCAACCTTTGCGGTTGTTGCAGAATGCGTTTATTCAATGATAAATGCAATGATAAAAAGGCGCTCTTATTATCATTATCTCGTGCAGTATCCCGTAGTCGCATTATAATTGTTACTGCTCCGCTTTTCGGGGAATTTGATATCTTTAAAACCGTAGCAGCGGCTATTGGCAGTCAAACCGAAGTAGTCCAAAACAGTCAATATAATATTGCAAGCGATGCCGAAATCACTGTTATAAAAGGCTCGTTACCGCTTGTAACCGAAGATGGTATTTTTGGCGGTTGTATAATAGAAAGCGGTCCGCAAAGTCTTATTATACTCACTGATAATCAAGCAGTAAGAAAAAATCTTATGAAAAATCTTATACATCCGTATATTAAGGAGATTGCATCCGGCAAAGATGATATAGATATTAATACTGAAATTATAACCGAACCCGAAGAGCCGCAAATTGATAATCAGGAAGTGGAAGAGGATATTGTCGATACCGAAGATACTGCACTTATAACCGAAAATGAAGACACTGAGGATATCCAAGAAGATAGCGATGAAGACTATTACGAAGAGGGCGAAGAATTTTTCACAAGTATTGATACTGATACTACTGATAACACCGCCGATTCGGATGATGAATATATTTATGAAGACGAAGATTATTACACAGAAGAAGTAGAAGAAAAATCTTCGGCATTTAATATTTGGATGTTAGTTATTTCAATAATTTTACTTGTCGGATTGGCAGTTTTATGCTACTGCATTTTCTATGTGCCTACAAAGGCTGGCATGTCACCTGCGGTATATTTAAAGGATGTATTCGATACAATGTTTAAATAAAACTACAAAAAATAACACCACAAACTCTTAATTCGAGTTTGTGGTGTTTTAGTTTTAATAGATTATTACTTTAGTGATCTGTCAAGCCATACAAAGCCAACATCAAGCGCTTCAAACATAGTGTTTTTAGTGCTTTCCTTTACTATTCGATCTTTTTCGTTAAGTTCGGTATTGCTTTTTAAAAGTTTGATGTTGATTTTATTCGGGTTATCGTTTCCATCCTTTGAAAGTATTGTAAACTTTACAATGTGGCTTTCGTTCATATCACCGTAATAAATTTCATCCCCGCTTCTTACAAGCGGTTTTCCCATATATTCTAAAAATTTTTCTGCCATTTTTTACTCCTTCTCGGGAACTTCACCGTAAAGATTAAATCTGAAAAGCAAAGTTTCATCTTCGGGATTAGCACAACGCAAAGTTGCTTCAGCAACTTCGGTACTAGTGAAAATTGTACTAAGACCTAACATTTGACAAAGCTTTGATTTCAAATTCAAAACATCGCCGTCGGTTGTTTCGAGATAAACGTCACCTTTACATTCATCGATAGTTTTGATAAGGTCATCAAAATCAACATTGTGAAGCTTTATAACTCTTTTATCCATTCTAAACACCTCCGGTATTTCTATTATTAAAGTATAATCTATATATTAAAATATGTCAAGTGTTGACTTTTACTCAATTTTTATATATTATTATATTAGCAAAATATGCATTTTTGATGTCAAAAGGAGAATTTGTCTTGGAAAACTCACAAAAACAAATGGAAACTATAGTAACACTTGCGAAAGGACGCGGCTTTGTGTATGCCGGTAGTGAAATTTACGGCGGTCTTGCAAATAGCTGGGACTACGGCCCTTTGGGTGTTGAGCTTAAAAACAATATCAAAAAAGCTTGGTGGAAAAAATTTGTTCAGGAATGCCCTTACAATGTAGGTCTTGACAGTGCTATTATTATGAACCCTGAAACTTGGGTAGCATCGGGTCACTTGGGCGGATTTTCCGATCCACTTATGGATTGTAAAAACTGCAAAACCCGTCATAGAGCCGATAAGCTTATCGAAGACTATGTAGCTGTGAATGGTTTATCTGATAATCCTGCTGCTATGAGTGATAGCGAAATGGCGGACTATATTAAGGAACACGGTATTGCTTGTCCTGATTGTGGTTCACATGATTTCACAGATATTCGCAAATTTAACCTTATGTTTAAAACCTTCCAGGGTGTTACTGAAGATAGCACTTCTACTTTATATCTTCGTCCCGAAACTGCACAAGGTATTTTTGTAAACTTTAAAAATATCGCCCGCACAAGCCGTAAGAAGGTTCCTTTTGGCGTAGCACAGATTGGTAAATCCTTCCGTAACGAAATTACTCCCGGTAACTTTATTTTCCGTACCCGCGAGTTCGAACAAATGGAGCTTGAGTTCTTCTGCAAGCCCGGTACCGACCTTGAGTGGTTCGATTTTTGGCGTAGCTACTGCCGTGACTGGTTGCTTAATTTAGGTATGGATAAGGATAGCCTTCGTCTTCGTGACCACGATAAAGACGAGCTTTGTTTCTATTCTAAAGCTACTACCGACTTTGAGTTCTTGTTCCCGTTCGGTTGGGGTGAGCTTTGGGGTGTTGCTGACCGTACCGATTATGACTTAACCCAACATGCTGAGCATTCGGGTGAGGGTATGGAATACTTTGACCCTGAAACCAACGAAAAATATGTTCCTTATGTTATTGAACCTTCCTTGGGTGCTGACCGCGTGCTATTAGCATTCCTTTGCAACGCTTATGATGAAGAACTTGACGAAAAGGGAAATGTTCGTGTTGTATTACGCTTACATCCTGCTTTAGCTCCTTTCAAGGCTGCGGTTTTACCCCTTTCTAAAAAATTAAGTGAAAAAGCAGGAGAAGTTTATTCTTCGCTTTCTAAATACTTTAATGTAGACTTTGATGATGCAGGCTCTATTGGTAAGCGTTATCGCCGTCAGGACGAAATCGGTACACCATTCTCTATCTGTTACGACTTTGAGTCAGAAGAAGATGGTTGTGTTACCGTTCGTAACCGTGACACTATGGAATCTGTTCGTATGCCTATAGCAGAAGTTAAAGAATACATTGAAAAAGCATTGGAATTTTAATCCTTTAGTTAATTCATAATGGTTAAAGTTAGTCGAAACATATAATGTTTCGATGTAAAATCTTTGATTTTACAACAAATTTTCAAAGAAAATTTGTCCTTATCCATTGCAATGAATGTTGTGCAAAATCAATTCGTATGATTTGATTTTGCCAAAGCCACTTAAAAGTGGTTTGTCGAATCGCTTTCTAGCGTTTCGACAAACCACAAGCATTATAAGGAGAATATATATGGCTATTGTAACTACAATGATTGTGCCCCTTCTTTTAGGTCTCACATTCTTCCTGTTTGGTATGAATGTAATGTCTGGCGGCCTTGAAACTATGGCTGGTGGCGGTCTTGAACGTACTATGAAAAAGGTTACCGCCAACGACTTTTTAGGTTTCTTCCTAGGCGCAGGTATTACTGTTGCGATACAGTCATCTTCAGCTATGACTGTTATGCTGGTAGGTCTTGTAAACTCAGGTCTTGTTGAGTTTGGCAACACCTTCGGTATGATTATGGGCTCGAATGTTGGTACCACCCTTACCGCTTGGCTTTTAAGCCTTGCAGGGCTTGAAGGTAAATGGTATATTGAGGTCCTGAACCCCAGCGTTTTCTCGCCAATACTCGCTTTCATAGGCATTGCTATGCAGATGTTCTCGAAAAGCGATAAAAAGAAGGATTTAGGCAACATTTTCATCGGTTTTGCTATTCTTATTTGCGGTATGGACCTTATGAGCGATTCTATGCTTAGTGTTCGTACACTACCCGGCTTTGATACCTTCTTAGCAACCCTTAAAAGCCCGTTAATAGCACTTCTTATTTCTACTGCTTTTACAGGTGTTATTCAGTCATCAGCCGCTACAATAGGTATTGTTCAGGCCTTGGCACTTTCAGGTGGTATTACTTGGGAAATGGCAATACCGTTAGTACTGGGTGCTAATATAGGTACCTGCGTTACGGCACTTATAGGTAGTATCGGTACCAATAAAAATGCAAAGCGCGTTGTTGTTATGCACTTCTTTGTTAATGTTTTTGGTTCGCTGCTTTGCATGGCTATTCTTTATATCCTTAAAGCGTTTAATGTGTCTATTCTTACATCAGAAATTGCAATGGTTGGTGTCGCAATAATACATACACTTTTCAATACTATAAACACTGTAGTTTTACTTCCTATTAAGAAATTACTCATTAAGTTCTGTAAATTGGTTGTTCCCGACAAGGAAGAAAAACAACATACCATATTCTTGGACGAGCGTATTTTCAACAACTCGCCACTTGCAATATCGGAATGTCGCCGTCTTACTAACGAAATGGCAGAGCTTACCCGTAAATCACTTCGCAAGTCCATCGACCTTATATTCAACTATCAGCAATACACTGTTGACCAAATATATGAAGAAGAGGGCTTAAGTGATAAGTATGAGGACAAGCTAGGCACCTACCTTGTAAGAATAAGCCACAACAAACTTTCCGAGAGTGAATCGCATCAGATCGCGCGTATGCTCCACAGTATAGGTGACTTTGAGCGTATAGGTGACCACGCGCTTAATATTTGTAAGCTTGCTAAAGAAATGCATACTAAAGGTATATCATTCTCAACTAACGGTAGCCACGAAATCGGTATAATTGGCGATGCTATAAAAGAAATTACAAGCTTAGCAATTGATTCGTTCATTAACGATGATATTAATTTGGCTAAGCACGTGGAACCGCTTGAGCAGGTTGTAGATAACCTTCAGGATAAGCTTAAAGCCTTGCATATTAAAAGACTTCAAAATAACGAATGTACTATTGAACTTGGCTTTATATTCACCGATATTTTGAGTAACTTTGAACGTGTTTCAGACCATTGCTCTAACATTGCGGTTTATACTATGCAGTTACCGAACGATAGTCTTGATGCACATAAATATCTTAATGCTATTAAGTATTCTGAAAATAGCGAGTTTATTGAAGACTTTGATATGTATAAATCTAAATACACTTTGGATTAATTTAATAATTAGTAAAAACAAGTGGTTGAAAACCACTTGTTTTTTTATGTGTTTTATAATTTTTACAATAAATAAAAAAATTTATAAAAAAGTATTGACTTTAACGCTTTAAAGTGTTAATATATATTTCACAGTTAACACTTTAACGTTTTAAAGGGGAGGAAAAAGTTATGACAACAGCACAACTTTACACAGTTGTAGCTTTATGCCTTTATGCAGTAATAATGGCGGTTATAGGGCTTGTAAGCTACGGGAAATCCAAAACGCTTGACAGCTTCCTTATAGGTGGCAGAAATATTGGTCCTTGGCTTTCGGCTTTTTCATATGGTACTGCGTATTTTTCTGCCGTTGTTTTTGTAGGCTATGCAGGTCAACACGGTTGGAATATAGGTATAGGCGCTATATGGATTGGTGTTGGTAATGCGCTTTTGGGCTGTTTGCCATCCTGGCTTTTGCTCGCGCGCCGTACAAGACTTATGACTGCAAAACTAAATGCAAAAACTATGTCAGAATACTTTGAAAAAAGATATAATTCAAAGGGTATGAAACTTTCGGCTTCGATAATTATTTTTATATTCTTAGTGCCTTATTCTGCTGCGGTTTACAAAGGGTTGGGCGCCTTGTTTGGCGCAGTTTTCCCTTCGGTAGAGAGTTGGGTATGGATGCTTATAATTGCAACTCTTACTGCAATATATCTTGTAGCTGGCGGATTTATAGCTACCGCTTATACCGACCTTATTCAGGGTGTTATTATGATAGGTGGTATTATTTGCCTTGTTGCAGTGGTATTGGGTAATGAAAATGTTGGTGGTTTTACAGGTCTTATTGAGAACCTAAGTCGTTTTCAATCGGTAGAAGGAGACCCTAATTTTGTTACCGGTAGTCAGCTTACGAGTATTTTCGGCGGTTCTTCCTTTAAATTCCTTTGCTTTAATATTATGCTTACAAGCTTCGGTACTTGGGGACTTCCGCAAATGATAGGCAAGTTCTACGCAGTTAAAGATACTTCTGCCATTAAGCGCGGTACAATAATTTCAACAATTTTCTGCCTTATTATTGGTTGTGGTGCTTATCTTGTGGGTAGTACATCTCGCCTTATTTTGGGTGGTCAGCTTCCCGAAGGCGGTGTTGATGCTGTTATTCCTGCCTTACTTATAAAGGTTTTAGGCGAAGGTACGTTTGGCATAATCCTTTTGGCTGTTATTATGATTTTGCTTTTATCGGCTTCTATGTCTACCTTGGAAGCGGTTGTTTTAACATCAGCTTCCGCCGTTTCTGTTGACCTTATTCCTTCTCTTATGAAGAAGGAAATCAAGCCCGATAATCAAATGGTTATAACCCGTTTGTTCTGCCTTTTGTTTGTAGTTTGCTCATTTGTATTTGCAACACAAAATATCCCAATAATAGTAAATCTTATGTCGTTCTCTTGGGGTGTTGTTTCGGGTTGCTTTATAGGACCTTATATTTGGGGACTATTTTCAAAGAAAATCACCAAAATCGCGGCCGCTTCCGGTATGATTTGCGGACTTTTAACGATTGGAATTTCTACCCTTGTAATAACCCTTAACGATAGCTTTGCGGCAGCCGCTAAAATGTCACCCGAGCTTGGCGTTGCTGCTATGGCAGTATCGCTTGTAGTGGTTCCGCTAGTTTCCTTAATTACAAAAAATAAAGATATCGACAGAATAGAGGATATATTCGAATGCTTCAAAAAAGCATAATTAAAAGCCGCCGCCAAAAAAGTGAACAGCCCCAAATTGTGCGGACAGCACAAAAAAGCACCTAATGGTAGCAAGAAATAAATTTAAGCAACGTACGGACTTCGTTTTTTAGGCGCATAACAAAACCTCCTATGGTAGTTATTTAATTCTACCATAGGAGGTGCTTTTTTACTATTGTCCGTTTTTACTGGACTTGTTCATTTTGCCTATCGGCTTTTAAATTACTTCAAAAATCCGTTTACTATTTGTTCTTCGGCTTCTTGCTCAGTAAGGCCTAAGGTCATAAGCTTAATAAGCTGTTCACCTGCAATTTTACCAATTGCTGCTTCGTGAATAAGTGAAGCGTCAATATGATTAGCGGTAATTTTAGGCACTGCCGAAACATGCGCCTTATCCATTATAATAGCATCACATTCGGTGTGTCCGTTGCAAATGTTGTTTCCGTTAATCTCGGACAAGAAAAGTTGGCTTGAATTATCCTTTGCAACCGAGCGTGAAACTACATTAGCACTAGAATCTTCGCCATCTAAATCAACCACAAAGTCGGTTTCGGCATATTGGCTGCCGTGGGTCATTAGCTTTTCGTGAACAATAAGCGTAGCTTCCTTTTTAAGCTTTGCCTTGGTCACGCGCTTTGTGTTGTCAATACCTTTAATTTGGGTGGTTTCCATTTCCATATAACCACCCTCATCGATATTGATAACGGTAGTCGGGTTCATATTTTTACCACCTGTACCGTCGCCTTCACCAACGTGGCGCTCAACATACTTAACCTTTGAGTTTTTACCAACAAAGAAGCTGTGTATACCATCGTGACGGGATTCTTCGCTTCCGCAGTTATGAATACCGCAGCCTGCAACTATTTCTACATCGCAGTTATCCCCTATAATAAAATCGTTATAAACGGTTTCTTTAATACCGCTTTCACTTATGATTACAGGGATGTGTACCTTTTCGTTTTTTGTACCCGGTTTAATAATAATTTCAATACCGGGGGCACCGTCTTTTTCTTTTATAAGTACATTTTCAGTAATATTTCTTGAAGCCAAGGCACCGTTTGCGCGAATGTTATAAGCGCCTTTGGGTGTGCCATCAATATCGGCTATCATTTTCAGTAAATCTAATTCGTAATTTTTCATATTATTCCTCACAGTTTGCAGTAAGTACCTTGCATGCCATATTGGCCTTGCCTAAAAGTTCAGGGAGAATATCTTCCTTTTTGCCTTCCTGTGCTACAGAGCCGTTTGCTACAACAATAACTTTATCGGCAATATTCAAAATACGCTCTTGGTGGGAGATTATTATAATAGAGCCACCAAGTGTGTCGTTCATTTTTTCGAAAACCTTAATGAGATTGTTAAAGCTCCAAAGGTCAATACCTGCTTCGGGTTCATCAAAAATGGATACAGTAGTACCTCTTGCCATAACGGTTGCAATCTCAATACGCTTAAGCTCGCCGCCCGAAAGAGAAGCGTTAACTTCGCGGTTGATGTAATCCCTGGCACATAGTCCCACTTGAGAAAGATAAGCACAGGCATCACCTACGCTTATTTCCTGTCCTGCAGCAAGGCTTATAAGGTCGTGCACTGTGATACCTTTAAAGCGAACAGGCTGTTGAAAGGCAAAACTAATGCCTTTTTTCGCGCGCTCGGTTATTGAAAGGTTTGTAATATCTTCACCATTTAAAAGTATTTGACCGCTATCGGGGGTAATAATACCCGCAATAACCTTGGCTAAGGTGGATTTACCACCGCCATTAGGACCGGTAATTACTACAAAGCCTTCATCTATTTTAAGGGTTATGTCTTTTAGTATTTGCTTTTGTCCGTCTGCATTTTCGGCAGTAAACGAGATGTTTTTTAGTTCTAACATATATTCTCCTTTATTTCCCAAAAGTATTTTCGGTTACTTTTTGGGAAATCATTCATAATTCCGTGCTCGGGGTCATAAAAAACTCCATCAAAGTAAAGCGACCAATGCCAGCACCTAGGTGTTTCAAGACTTAAAATCGCAATTTTTGGAAGCCCCATTTTATCTTTTACTTCTTTTCGCTCTTTAACATAAGAAATACCAAAATGTTGTAAGCAAAAAAACATTTCTTTTAAAGTGGTTTCTCTTTCGTTTTGGAGCAAATTTATAATTTCATCAGTTGTAACGCCTGCAAGCATTGCAAGTACGGCTTGTCCGCACTGGAGCGGCGTTGGCTCATGTATATAGGTTGGCTTTTGCATTTTGTTCCTCAAATAAGCAGTTTTTCCGCAAGTGTTACTATAAGTGGCATACTTATAATCGATAATAGGGTCGAGAGTGATACCATTGTGACCGAGAGTGAGGTATCGCGCCCAAATTTCACAGCAAACATTGTGTTAATAGCCGCGGTGGGAGCACTTGCGCAAATGGTTAATGCTAACGGCATTGTACCCTTAAGGCCGAAAGCGAAGAAACCAAAGATTACAATAAGCGGTAATACCGCAAGCTTTAAAAAGGTTGCGAAAAGTAAATTTAAATCGGTAAGACCTTTTAAAATATTACTGTTTGCTAAATGGTAACCAATTATTACCATTGGAAGCGGTGTGTTGAGTGATGCCATATATGAAACAGGCTCACGTATAACCGCAGGCATAGGTATCTCGAAAAAGAAAATCACAAAAGCTATTACAAAGCCGATAAGTCCCGGGCTTATAAGTACCTTTTTAGGGGTTACGTTTTTTATCCCGTCGCCCATAAGGAATACGCCGTAGCTCCAAATTACTATTTGGAATACTGCAATATAGGTAGCGCCGTAGAATACGCCGTCATCACCTAATACTGCTTGTAAAAGCGGAAGTGACATATAACCGCAGTTTGAGAAGATAATACCAAACTGCAAAACCTTTTTTCGCGACACATCACGGCTTCTTATAAGTAAAAGTGAAACTAAAATAAATACTATATGGGCTATGGTAGTAGCTATAAGTCCAATGCCTAAATTTTTGAGTAGTTGAGGGCTATAGTCGCGTATAAATGATTTTATTATAGCGGCAGGGGTTACAATGTACAAAATTACATCGGTCATACCCTTTACAGCACTATCGTTTAAAATTTTGGTTTTATTGAGTATAACTCCTAAAAGTATTAGGATAAAAAGAATAACAACTTGTGTGAAAACGGTTTCAAACATTATTTAACAACCTTTGTAAATCGCAAAAAGTCTTGAGTGTTTTTAAATACACCGGCGTCGGATAAAACCTTAGCGAAAACAATACCGATTTCATCTTCTATTATTTTGTCTAAGTTTTCCTTAGTTATATTGCTGTATTTTTGTTTTATTTCTTCTGCCCAAGCGGCGTGCTTTCCTAAAACTTCATCATTTTTAATGTCGCGGTTTTCAAGCATAGCGGTTTTAAGTGACGCCATTTCGGTTTTAAGTCGTGCGGGAAGAACAGCCAGACCCATAACTTCAATAAGACCGATATTTTCTTTCTTGATGTGGTGAAGCTCGGCGTGGGGGTGATATACGCCCATAGGATGTTCTTCGGTAGTGATATTGTTGCGAAGAACTAAATCAAGCTCAAAGTTTTCACCGTTTTTGCGGGCAATAGGGGTAATGGTGTTATGTGGTGTACCGTCGGTTTCCGCAAAAATGAAAGCCGTTTCATCGGTGTATCCGCGCCAAGCTGATAAAATTTTATCAGCTAATTCAATAAGTCTTTCGCTGTCGCTACAGGATAAACGAATAACCGACATAGGCCATTTTACAATACCTGCAGTTACATCACTAAAGCCTTCAAAGCTTAAATTAGTTTCAATAGGCGCCTTCGCCATAGCAAAGGTATAGTTACCGCCTTGGAAGTGGTCATGGCTTAAAATAGAACCGCCTACAATAGGCAAATCGGCATTGGAGCCTACGAAGTAGTGTGGGAAAAGCTTAACAAAATCTAAAAGCTTTCTAAAGGTGGCGGTGTTTATTGCCATAGGTGTATGCTCGGAATTAAAGACAATACAATGCTCGTTGTAGTATACATAAGGGGAGTATTGCATGCACCAGTCGGTATCGTTTATAGTAACAGGAATAACGCGGTGGTTTTGACGTGCAGGGAAGTTAAGTCTGCCTTTATAGCCTTCACATTCCTTACAAAGCATACATTTTGGATAACCCGACTGCTTTGCGTTTTTAGCCGCAGCAATAGCTTTAGGGTCCTTTTCGGGTTTGGAAAGGTTGATTGTGATGTCAAGGTCGCCATATTCGGTTGC
Source organism: Acutalibacteraceae bacterium (assembly GCA_045605125.1). GTDB lineage: Bacteria > Bacillota > Clostridia > Oscillospirales > Acutalibacteraceae > UBA737. The sequence goes on from JAZUPK010000013.1 coordinate 31,727, forward strand.
GGTTACCCATTTAACATCCTTGGCTATTCGGTAGCGGCGGATGTAGTCACTGTCACAGCTTAGTTTATAGTACCAGTCGGTAGCTGCTTTTGGCGACTGGCTATAAAGCGCTGAAAACTTTTCGGTACAAACGCTTGGGGCGGGTACTAATGCTGCCATAAGCTTTGTATCGAATAAATCACGCTCGGTGATGTTGTCGTTTATGATGCTGTTTTCTACTGCGTAATCAAGAAGTTCTTTTAAAGTTTCTTCTAAATTTACATTTGAAAAATTGTCAGTGCATTCGTATTCATCAAGGTTTAAAATTTCCAAAAGGCGATTGGTTACAAAAATCTCATCGCGTTTATTTACAAGACCGCACTCAAGTCCGTAGCAAACCAATTTTCTTATGCTTTTATTTACCATAATTATCAACTCCAAATATATCTTGTAAAATTATAATAGTTGTAGTTAGTCGAAACAGTAAACGAAATTACTGTTTCGACACAAAATCTATGATTTGTACAAATTTTCAAAGAAAATTTGCCTATATCTATTGCAATGAGTGTCGTGCACAATTAAATTTTAAAAAATCAATTGTGCAAAGCCGATAAAAA
>JAZUPK010000014.1:0-26754 GCA_045605125.1 Acutalibacteraceae bacterium
TTAATATCATAAATGGGGGTGCCGTCCATTAAATCGGCACCGTTAACGTATATTTCACCGTTTTCGATTTTTAAAATTTTAACGCTTGAAAGACCGATGGGATTTGGGCGATAAGGGGAGCGTGTCGCAAACACCCCTACCCTTTTATTGCCGCCAAGCCGCGGTGGGCGAACTGTTGGTGACCACCCGTCCCCCTTAACTTCTGAAAAATCCCATATAAGCCAAAGGTGTGAAAACTCTTCAAGTCCTCTAAGCGCACTATCATCCCTAAACTCAGGCTTAAAAACTATTTTAGCAGTAGTAGCTATAAGTCCGCTTTGGCGCGGTATTCCAAACTTTGTAGGAAAATCGGTTTTAATATTAGCTATAACACTTAATTCGCGCTTCATATTTTCCACTACTCATTACTGTCGTCTTGGGCAATGATTTGACAACCGGTATAAGCGTTATCAAGAATTTTTTTATAGGTTTTACGTATTTTAATATTAGCTCTTAAAGCAATAAAATTAACTATAAAGTTCACAACTAAAAGTATGCAAAGCGGTGCAAAATGACGCCAATAAAACGAAACCTTATAACCACCAACCACATCTTCCATAAGCGGCGCGAAAGTAAGCACTAAACCAACACAAGCTACCGCATTTATAACAAAAGAGCAAATTGTCGCTACAATACTATTTTTAAACTTTGTAAGCACTATTGCTGCAATATGTGCCACTATAAAAATTAAAACAGTATAAAGTGGAGTTCGCATAGCAGAAAGCAAAGTTTCACTCATTGAAACACCCAACGCAAAAAACACATTAATAGCAGTTGTGAATATTAGCGCTAACACGTAAAGCACCATTATAAACTTGTAAAACTTTCCGCCGGGTTTTACATAGTTAATGCCCCATTTTTCTTCATAAGCACTAACCTTTTGAATTACATCATCACATATCTTCATAGCAATACTCCAAAAAATATATTATTTAATATTATACTACTTATTATCTCACTTGACAAGAGTAAATTATTAGATATATAATAGTCATCGGTGATGAAAAATGGCAAAATTAAACATAGTTATGGTCGAACCCGAAATTCCGCAAAATACAGGTAATGTTGCCCGCACCTGTGCGGCAACGGGGGCAAGGCTTCACCTTGTAGGACCTATGGGCTTTAAGATTGATGACAAAAAGCTTAAACGCGCAGGTCTTGACTATTGGCAATATCTGGATATTAGTTATTACAAGAATATAGATGAATTTTTCGAAAAAAATCAGGGTGAATTTTTTTACTTCACAACTAAGGGCAGGCATACCCACAGCGATGTAGAATACCCAGATAACTGCTACCTTCTTTTTGGCAAAGAAACAAAAGGCTTACCCGAAGAATTACTTATTAAAAATCCCAATAACTGTGTGCGTATTCCTATGCAGGGTGAAATCCGCAGTCTTAACCTTTCAAACTCGGTTGCAATAGCAGTTTATGAGGCTTTAAGGCAGTGGGATTACCCAAAACTTCAAAATTTGGGACAATTGCATAATTATAAGTGGGAAGAAGTTTAATTTTTCTAAAATTATTTTTCAAAATACTGTTGAAAAATATTAAATTTGTGATAAAATAATAATTGTAAAAAAATTAACAATTTTAGGAAGGAAGTTTGTAATGAACGCTCTTAACAAAAAGACTGTTGATGACATCAATGTAAAAGGCCAAAAGGTGCTTGTTCGTTGCGATTTTAACGTTCCGCTTAAAAACGGCGTTATCACCGACGAAAACCGTATCAATGCTGCACTCCCCACCATTCAAAAATTGATTGCTGACGGTGGCAAAGTTATTCTTTGCTCTCACCTTGGCAAGCCGAAGGGTGAACCCAAGCCTGAACTTTCTTTGGCTCCCGTAGCTAAAGCTCTCTCTGAAAAGCTTGGCAAAGAGGTTGTTTTCGCTGCTGACGATAATGTTGTAGGCGAAAATGCTAAAAAGGCAGTTGACAAAATGAACGACGGCGATGTTGTTCTTTTAGAAAATACCCGCTACCGCATTGAAGAAACCAAAAACGGCGAAGCATTCTCTAAAGAGCTTGGTTCTTTAGCTGATATCTTTGTAAATGATGCTTTTGGTACCGCTCACAGAGCACACTGCTCTACCGTAGGTGTTGTATCCTATGTTAAGGAAGCTGTTGCAGGCTACCTTATCGGTAAAGAACTTAAATACTTAGGTAACGCTGTTGAAGACCCTGCTCGCCCCTTCGTTTGCATTTTGGGCGGTGCTAAGGTTGACAGTAAGCTCCCTGTAATCGAAAATCTTTTAACCAAGGCTGATACTCTTATTATCGGCGGCGGTATGGCTTATACCTTCTTAGCTGCTAAGGGCTATGGCGTAGGTAATTCATTAGTTGATGAAACTAAGATTGACTACTGCAATGATATGATGAAGAAAGCAGAAGAAAAGGGCGTTAAGATTCTTCTCCCTATCGACTGCACCGTTATTAACGAATTCCCCAACCCGATCGACGCTCCTGTTGATGTTGAATATGTTGACGCTGATAAGATTCCTGCAGGTAAAGAAGGCGTTGACATCGGTCCTAAGAGTTCTGAACTTTTTGCTAACGAAGTTAAGACTGCTAAGACTGTTGTTTGGAACGGACCTATGGGTGTATTCGAAAACCCAACCTTAGCTGCAGGTACTTTAGCTGTTGCTAAAGCTTTAGCTGAAACAGATGCTGTTACAGTTATCGGCGGTGGTGACTCTGCTGCTGCTGTTAACAACTTGGGATACGGCGATAAGATGACCCACATTTCTACCGGTGGCGGCGCTTCTCTTGAATTCCTTGAAGGTAAAGAGCTTCCCGGTATTGCAGCACTTAACGATAAATAATTAAACATTAATTTCAGGTTGTCGTAAGGCAACCTGAATATTAATATCTATAATTATAGGAGAATTAAAATGGATAAACAAAAAAGAAATGCAGTTATCGCTGGTAACTGGAAAATGAACAACACCCCTGCACAAACTACTGCTTTAATTAACGAAATGAAGCCCTTAGTAAAGGATGCTGACTGCAAGGTTGTACTTTGCGTTCCTTTTATTGACATCCCTGCTGCAGTAGAAGCTGCAAAAGGCTCTAACATCGAAATCGGTGCGGAAAATGTTCACTTCAAGGCTTCAGGCGCTTACACCGGTGAAATTTCAGCAGAAATGCTTGTAGAATCAGGCGTTAAGTATGTTGTAATCGGTCACAGCGAAAGAAGACAGTACTTTGGCGAAACAGACCAAACTGTAAATCTTCGTACACTCGCTGCTGTTAATGCAGGTCTTACCGCTATTGTTTGCGTTGGTGAAACCTTAGAACAAAGAGAATTAGGCTACACCGAAACTCTTTTAAAATATCAAACCAAAATGGCATTAACAAATATATCTAAAGAACAGCTTAAAAACATTATTGTTGCTTATGAGCCTGTTTGGGCTATCGGCACAGGCGTTACCGCTACTGCTGACCAAGCTGATGAAGGCAACGGCTTTGTTCGTGAAGCAATTGCAGAAGTTTACGGCAAGGATGTAGCCGATACAGTTACTATTCAGTACGGCGGCTCTATGAACGCTAAAAATGCTGACGAATTAGTTGCTAAAGTTAATGTTGATGGCGGTCTTATCGGCGGCGCCTCCTTGAAAGCTGAAGATTTTTCTATTATTGTAAAAGCCGCTTCTAAATAATTAAGCGTTTAAAATTAAGAAGGTGTCTGCTTTGCGGACACCTTTAATTAGGAGAAATTTATGAAAAAACCTATTGTTTTAACTATTATGGACGGTTTCGGTTTTAATGATGAAAAGGGCGGCAACGCTATCGAAAGCGCTAAAACTCCCCGTCTTGATGAAATTTTTAAGAAATGCCCCACAACACGCATTGGCGCATCAGGTATGGATGTAGGTCTACCTGATGGACAAATGGGTAACAGTGAGGTTGGTCACACAAATATTGGTGCAGGCCGAGTTGTTTATCAAGAACTTACCCGTATTACAAAATCCATTACCGACGGTGATTTTTACAAAAACGAAGCCTTTATGCAGGCAGTAGAAAACTGCAAAAAGAATGACAGTGCTTTACACCTTATGGGTCTTCTTTCCGATGGTGGTGTTCACTCTCATATTGAGCATTTGTACGCTTTGGTAGAGCTTGCTAAACGCAATGGTTTAAACCGCGTTTATATCCACGCTTTGCTTGACGGACGCGATGTTCCGCCTACAAGCGCTGCTGACTTTATTGATGCTTTGAACGCAAAGCTTAATGATTTAGGTTGCGGTAAGCTTGCTACCGTTTTAGGCAGATTCTACGGTATGGACCGCGATAACCGTTGGGACCGCGTAGAAAAGGCTTATGCTGCATTGGTTTACGGTGAAGGTATTAAGACTGATGATGCCGCAAAAGCAGTAAGAGCTTCTTATAACAAAATTGATGCTGACGGCAAAAACATTACTGATGAATTTGTTATTCCTACAGTTGTAGATGGCAGCGAACGTATTAAATCAGGCGACAGTGTTATTTTCTTTAACTTCCGTCCTGACCGCGCACGCGAAATTACCCGTACCTTTGTTGATGATGATTTTGCAGGCTTCGAGCGTAAGGGTGGCAAGCTTAATGTATTCTATGTTTGTATGACCCAGTATGATGCATCTATGCCTAACGTAGCTGTTGCATTTAAACCGCAGTCTTTAGCAAATACTTTGGGCGAATTTATTGCAAATAACGGCCTTACTCAGCTTAGAATTGCCGAAACTGAAAAGTACGCGCATGTAACCTTCTTCTTCAACGGCGGTGTTGAGGTTGAATATAAAAACGAAGACCGCATTTTAGTTAACTCTCCCAAGGTTGCAACCTACGATTTACAGCCTGAAATGAGCGCTAACGAAGTTTGCGACAAGGTTTGCGGTGCTATTAAAAGCGGTAAATACGATGTTATTATACTCAACTTTGCCAACTGCGATATGGTAGGTCACACCGGCTTCTTTGATGCCGCAGTAAAAGCAGTTGAAACTGTTGACACATGTGTTGGTCGTGTTAAGGATGCCACCGAAGAAATGAGCGGCGTAATGCTTCTTACTGCTGACCACGGTAATGCTGACCGTATGGTAGATACCGATGGTTCACCCTTTACTGCACATACTACTAACCCTGTTCCCTTCTCGGTTATTGGTAAAGATTGCTTCCTTCGTGAAGGCGGAAAGCTTTGCGATATAGCACCTACTATTATTAGTCTTTTAGGACTCGAAAAGCCCGAAGAAATGACAGGCGAATCTTTAATTAAATAATTTGCTACAAAGCACAAGGCTATCTAACATTCGTTTAGATAGCCTTGTTTTTTATGCAAACTGTTATGAGGTGAAATTAGTTTGCTGTACAAAAATCTGTTACATTTTCGTGTTCGATTTTTGCAATTCTTCTATTAATTGTTTTAATTTTTTCTTCCATTACGGGCACCTTGCTTGTGATTGTATTTTGCATATCAACCTTTTTTTCAAGTTGGGATAAGCGATACTCTACAAGTTTGCTTGAAGCAATTATGCCACCCGCAGTACCAAAAAGTGTACCCGCAAAAGAGATTAAAGCTACTACAATTGTACTGTTCATTTGCTTTCTCCTATTTCTTTTATTTTTTCTCTTTGTGCTTTATATTCGGCATCCTCGCCAAAAAGCGATGAATAAGAAAAATAAACATACCCCGAAATAACGCTATCGTTTTCACAAATTTCTACCTGTCTTGCAATAATATCGGAGTGGTTTTTCCATTCACTTTTATCGGCTTCCAAGGTAGGCTTTGCTTTATAAACGCCAAGTCCTATTTTTAGTTTAACATTTGGGTTTACCTTGACTGTATTTTTCCAATCACCGAGCAAGTTTTCAAAACGAAACGATTCATCCGGATACTCAAAACCAAAATACAACTGAGGTATTATTTCATCAACTAAACCTTGCTTTATCCAAGTTTCAACATCGGCATATAGGTTGTCGTAGTTATTTTGCATTGAAGCGGTAGGACTAATGCTAAAAACGATATTTTTATTTTGATACTTTATTAAATCGTTACACGAGCTTATAAGCGTATTCACATTTTCGCGCCTGTAATCCGCCAAAGAAAGTGGATTTTCACATTCTGTTTTGTACTTTTCAAAACTCTCTTTATCAAAATCTAACTTTTGCGTCGGATAAAAATAATCGTCAAAATGTATGCCGTCAATATTATATTTTGCTATAAGCTCGCGTATTTCTTTTAACACCAAAGACCTAACTTGAGTACTTGCAGGGTTAAGATATATACCGTTTGCAAAGCCGATATTTAGTGCTTTTTCGGAATCATTTAGCCATTTATAAACAATGCTTTGCTTATTAAGCTTTTCTATATCGGTACTAGTGGAAATTCTATAAGGATTTATCCACGCATGTATTTTAAGTCCGTTTTTCTTGCTTTCTTTTACTATATAATCAAAAACATCAAACCGATAATCTTTTGCCGATTCCAAAATCGGAAAATACCTTGTAGGATATAATGTTTCACCAAAAGCGCGGGTATGTAAATAAAGATTTTCTATTCCAAAGCCTTTACAGTTTTTTATCACTTTTTGAAATTCGAACTCAATCCCTTTTTCGCTTTTAAGCATTTCTTCCAACTCGTAGTAGCTTATCCATATACCACTACCCGTAACCAAAGTTTTATCCGCTATGGGCTTTCTAACACAAGAACATAATATTAACGCTACACTTAAAACAATTAAAATCTTTTTCATATATCAACCCGTTATTCTGTACCTCATTTCAAGCTCACCTATGCTAAATTCCTTATCAGATTCAAAACTTACCGATACACCGTTCACATTGTAAAGGTGTGGTGAAAGTCTTACCGATTTATACTCGCATTTATCATAATCTTCATTTAAAAATCCAAAATCAACCACAGTTTTATATCTATCATTAACAGAAATTTTAACCTTACCCTTAGCCGAAAGTGTAAAATATATACCTTCAACATTCTTAAACGAATTTTGGTCCTCGAAGCAATAATGCTTTGTAGTAAATTTACTGTTGATAGGCACACTTTTTTGCATAATTGTGCGTTCTTCACCTAAGTAAATGACATTATCGGTATTACCTTCAAGAGTTGAAATATACGCTATCTTAGTGTCATCGTTACAGCATAAAAACATAAATTTGCCCGAATGATAAAATCCGCTTTCAATATTAAGTCCTATAGGTGTATTCCAAAAGAAACTCTTTATTTTCTTTTGGTCTTGAATACAGATAACAAGCATTTTACCATCAATGGATATAATATAGTATTCATCATTTCCAATAGCGGTTGCATCGATGTACTCATCGCGGTGAAGCCCAAGTAACCTAGGATTGCAAAGCTCGGTTATTTTTTTACCCGCTACATCAAATTTATATATCCTACCATCATCCGCAAGCCAAATACTCTTACCGCCACAAATAGCTACTGTTTTCTTGTTAGCGCATCCTATTTTTTTAGAAATTTCCTGACTCTCAAAGCTATCAGGCTTTTTAAATACCTTACCGTTATCTTTGAGTAGGGTGATCCCGTTAATAATATCCCCCTCTTTAAAGCTTAAAAGGTGAATCTCATGCTCTTTAAAGGCAACTATTTTATCATTTTGCACAGACATACAAATCACCGGACTGCCGCTCTCCCCTATATCAATAGAAGTGTTTTTTGGGAAATATAGCGGATTATCATAATCGGCAGCGTATATTGTGTTTCCGCCCTCACCGCCTGCCACTAATAACTTTGAATTAAATCTTGTAACGCAGGAGGAATTAGCAATACTTGCTATACCGCCTTCTATATCTTTAGTAGCTGTTATTTTAATATTATTTTCACTGCATAATTCCATAATAGGAATTGGAAAATCGCCCGATTCACCCGTAAAATAAAGAATACCGGTATCACGGTCCACAAAAGCCGAAACTTCTTGATTGTAAAATTTTTGTATATCCCTAATATTATTGGGTGGTATTACCCATTCGATATAATCGCTAATAGTGTAATATATTTTACAGGATACTGTTTCATACGCCAAACTGTTAAAAGGAAGTCTGAATGAATGTGAATATCCATCAGAAGTATAGTAAGCATAAAACCTACCATCTAACATATTTTGAGATTCAAGCGTTAATGGTGCATCGGTTGAAAAACCTTTTTCTGCCTTTGCGGTTTGGTATTTATTACCCCGCCCATTTATTAAAACGGTAGGTATATAAAATTTGTCTACCCTTTCCCACTCGGTATAATCAGCGTTTACTTCATAAATACGGTAGCTTTTTTTAGACCAATCATATCTATCGTATAGCGATATTATTGCAAAAATTCCGCCGCCATTTTGCGGTTTACCGTTGAAAAAGTTAATATGGGACGGAATATAAAATGAAGTGCTGGACGCGCGATTAAAAGAAATTTCACCCATTGGTATTATATTACCTGATTGGTCTATTAAATAAGTATTCACATAATATGCATCAAGGCCTGTAAAAACCTCGCTTGTTGCAATACGAAAGTACTCCCCATCTAAATTAACTGATGTGTCTGTAACATTGTATTCTAGCTTTCCTGAGCCACTATAGATTTCGGTTGTTACCGCTTGGTCTAGGTTGTTTTTAAAGCCCGGTCTGCTTTTAAGATATGAATCCTTGTACCACACATTACACCCCGAAGTAATTTTATTATCCGCTATTAAATCGGGACTGTTTTCGGTATCTAGTCCACCGTCAAGCGGTCCTGTTTTAAAGGACTTTACCCCCTGAGCGTTTAAAGAACTATATTTCATTTGATCAACTCCCGTAATCAGTTTTGGGTAATTTATCCACTATAATATCCTTAGAAGAAAGCGCCGCTGCCCTTTTAGCGTTATAAATATCGGTAAACATTTTATTCTTGGCACCGTCACCTTCTACAAGCGCCATTATCATTGCCACTCCGTAGCATAGCGCATCTAAAGCTTTATCGCTTGCTTCAATTTTATCTGAAAGCTTTATAATATTAGGAATTTTTAAATCGAAACAAATTTGATTAAGAATATCGGGCACTCTTTTTAAAAGATTTTGGTTGTCGGTTTTTGTGGTGTAAGAATTAAGATAACCTAAAAGATTTAAAGCACGATTAAATACATCATTCCCTGTCATTTTGCGTTTCCTCCTTTGTTGCTGATAAATTTCTTCGGTCGGTAAGTATGCCGTCAGGCAAGCGTTCTATAAGCTCTTTACGGTCAATTACACCCTTCTCAAAAAGGGTAAGCAACGCGTTTATACGCTCTTTTTCACTATATACAGTATCGTTTACAACCTCAACCTTTGTGCTTATAAGCAAGTCTTTATATTTATCACCGTCAAACGGCATATACCAAACACCGCTTTTATCCGAAATTTTAATTTTTCGTTTACCATATTTAGTAACCCAAAATTCCGCCCAAATTCGCGCCGTTTCTTCAATAAAGTTATAAAAACGGTTCTTTGCAATTTGGAGCGGCATTAAAGCAGACTCACGCATAGTCAAAAGTGCGGTAGCATTATCTGCGCGAGAATCACCTAAAGCAACTTCGTTAGCACCGCTTTGAGTAAGTGTATTATTTATAAGCGAATTTATACTGCTATCATAATCTTTAAGCGAGGTTGGAGGTGAAACATATTTTACCGCCCCTTCAACATCCTCATTACTGCCATAAACTTTTATAATCTGACCCGGCTCATTTGTCACCTTTTCGGTAACTGTGTCCCCGTTGACAAGCATTATAGGCATACCTGTTGTCATAGCAGACCAAACATTAGCAGTAATCATTCGGTTTATAGCTATTTGATTTGGAATTTGGTAAGTAATTTCACTTTCCCCATAAGCCGAATTATTCTTTCTTTCCCACTTGAATACCGAAATTGGATAAAGACTAAGCCCTGTGTCAAATACCGGTCTTATAACCGCTTTTTCGCATACCTTTACACATTTAATTGTATAGGTCATATCGGATTTATATTCCTTAAAAAGCTTACAAAGAACGGTTACCTTTCCCGAAACTGCAGATTCTTCAATATTGGTAAGAGTAGCAATATCCGCCCCGTGAAGGCGTGCCTCTCTAAGAGCCACATCGGTTTCTACCTTGGTTTCTATAATAATATATGGCTGTTCTTTAATTTGCTCGGCATAAACATCGCCAAAATATACATCCTCAATATCCAATACCTGACAGCAAATATCACCCTTGATTTTAACTTTTTTAAGGTCGTCAGCATAAAGACCTGTTGCAATATTGCTATCCCAATAGGTATAAAGCACACCCGTACCCGTTATGTAAGAATTATGAAGTACACGTTCTTGCAAGCTATCAAAGTTTATTCTTTCAGCGGTTGTGCTAAAATATTTATGAAACGCCTTTGTTACCGCTTCAATATCATTTACGCTGCCGTCTAAAACTGTGTTTTGAGAGAACTCAGTACCGCTATTCACCGGTATTCCTTCTGCCGAAAACAAAACCGAAGGCGAACGGCTTAATATTTGCGACATTTTATAATCGCCTATTCTTTTTACAACATTATGGCGAACTAAAGGTCTATCATTTCCGCATTTAGCGCCATACCATTGGTCACCAATATAAAAGCGCTCGTTAATACGGTTTTGTTCGTACATACCGCGCTTGCCGAGTGTCGCCTTGTACTCCACACCGCGCCTATATTCTTCAAATATCTCGTTAGGCTTAATAGTCATATTATTTCTCCTTCACTAAAGGGTGGGTATTCCCCACCCTTTAGATTTAAAAGTTTAGGCTACAGTTACTGTAGCAATGTCGGAAGTCATACCTGCCATTCCATTTACAATAACCTTAGCGAAGAAATAATATTTACCTTCGGTAAGGTCGGTAGGAATATTCATTGAAGACCCTGTAGCATTTGCAATTTTCACTGCATTAGCACCATTCTCATTTGAGCACTTATACCATTGATATGTGAGTGTTCCGGTAGAATTTGCTGTCACTTTAAGAGAACCGCTAATGTTACCCTCTACTACTTGAACATCGGTAGGCTGTGCAGTAATATTAACCGCCGGAGAAACCCAAGCCCAAATAGAATCTAAACCGCTTTTATTTACAAATACATCATAGTAAATTCTATAATCAAATTTGTAAGCATCGGCATCAATATTCTGTTCGGGGGTAAAGATACGCATATTTTCGGTCTTCTTTACAAGATGAGCTGCAGTTTTGGGGCATACAAGCATATAAATTTCGCTTGCCTTATCTGCAGGTGAAAAACCGTTAGCGCCAAAATCATAAGCGGTTTTCATACGCTCGCTTACTACAGGAATAATTGCTACGCCGTTAATTGACTTAACCTTTAGAGATACATCGCCCTGTTTGAAATCGCTTACAGTAATCATTTTAGAAATTTCTGCAGAATTTTGTAAAGCCGCAAACATATAACTGTCAACAAAAGCTACAAGTTCTTCATCATAGCCTACAACAGACTGTACTTCGTTTATAAGACCACATAAAGCTTCAAACGGCTTTTCTGTGTCGCCTTCAAGTGTGTTAGAACGGCTAACTGCAAGACCTGCAAGTTTAGAAAGCACATAGGCATCACATTCGGGAACCACCTTAGTACGGACATATTCGCCTAAAATTTTGCCTGCAAGATTTGCTACACCGGTTTCGTCCATATCTTCACGGTCAATCTGTAAAGAACGAGCGCGGTCCATAGACATTGTGTAAGAAGTATTGCTTACGTTAATAGCGCCCTTTGAAAAACCTGTATCGCGGTCATAGTCAGCAAGACCTTCAAAATCCACATCGGGAATAATTACTGTTTTAGCACCTACAAACTTAGTAGCTAAAGCATTATCGGCAAAAAAGCCTGTAGCCGATTTTTGTGCAAACATTTTATCAAGTTCGCTTGAATATTTAATCGCATTTTCAATAGAGTTAATCATAATTTTTCTCCTTTAAATTTATTATCTTTGCCAAAGTCCGCGTAAAAACTCCGCCGTTTCGGGATTTTCTCCGCCTCTTCTATTCACAAACGGACCCATTGCAGACTGATTGGCCAAATTTTGTTTTTTAATACTTTCATTCATAGCGAGTCTTTCTTTATATAAAAATCTAAGATACTCGTCAAGAAGTAAAGTACCCTTTAATTTGGCAGCTTCGACAACGCTTTCGGGCAAATCCTCAATAGTATTTATTTTTGGAAAGCATTCCAAAAGCTCACTAAAACCTCTAATATCCGTACTGTTGCCGTTTTCAAGCTTTAGAATATGCTTAGCAAACTCATTGTCGCCGCCGCACTTTTCTGTAACCTCGTTTAAGCGCTTTTGGGCAATATCATTTTTTAGCTCGCATATATATTCGCCAACAGTTTTGCCACTTTTTACAGCCAATTCCTTTAATGCCGCGTAGTCTTGCTGTATCATGTCGAACTTCATACCCTTTTGCGCCAATTCCTGAGCCTTTTCTAAATTAAGGTTAATAATTTCCTTATTGTACTTTATAGGAACAATAATTTCGGAGTTGTCGTTCGGTATGGTATCCTCTAAGGTTTTATCGTAAGTATCTAACGCGCCTTCACTTAAAACATCTTTTTCTGACATATAAATCTCCTTTACTGTTGAACACTTCCGTCATAATTAAGGAAGTTTTCATACTCTTTTTGAAGCCTTTCGGTTGTATTTAAAGGCTCACAAGGTTTTTTTGTGCTTTTTTTCGGAACATCACTGTAGCCAACAATTAGTCCCGTTAAAAAAGCCGCTACACCAACAAAAATTACCGTTAAAATAATCATAAATCCCATCCTCCGTCAAAATCATTTTTTGTTATATCCGCTGTGCTATGGCTAGTTTCCGATTCATGTTTTGGTTTGAAAAACTTAACATCCTCAAAAGCATACCTAAGTGCATCGCATAAATGGTTTTCGCTGTCCTTAGGCATTCTAAGCCCGTTTTCACTACGTTTATCGTCATAAACGTATGAAGAAAACTCGCGTATAGTATTAGCACAGGAAGGATGCACCGTAATTTGATATTCACAAATGGCTGATATGCCGTTTAGAATACTGTCGCGTCCTTTAACCGAAGGGGTTATTCTGCCGATACCCAATCGCCGTAAATCATCGTTAGACTTAGGCTCTGCACAGTCTGCACGTATGCGCTCTTTTGAAAAACCCATTTGTTTGATTTTTTCAGCAATATCACAGTTAAGCATACGCTTTTGGTAAAATTCATTGAAAATATAAATTTGTTTTCTTATGGGGTTTGCTTTAAAAGCTATAAAAGCGGTAGGGTCGTTTGTATAACCGTAATCAAGCCCAAAAAAGCTTTTCCACATATACTCTTCATCTCGTGGGATATCCACTTCCCCCACCGTCCAATTTTCAAACACCAAGCCTTCGGAAATACCCCAATTTCCAAGACCTGCGACCTCGTATTTTCTCCGATTACTTTGCTTCATTCGTTCAAAAACCGCAAGGTCGGTACGGTCTAAAAACTCATTACACAAGTAGTTTGTAGAAAAGGTATCTACATTAGGAGAAACAACATCAAAAAAGCGCTTTTTAAGCCAATGCGTTTCACTCCACGGGTTAAAGGTAAGGGTGGTTTGCTTGTAGTAAGGGGCGGGTATTTTACCCCTTGGCACCGAAAGGTCTAATTTATCGAAATCGGCTTCATTACCTATTTCAAAAGCTTCTTCTATCCAAACATAGTTTAAATACCCCTTTGAAACAGTTGTAGAAGCAAGTTTTAGAACATCATCAAAACCACGGAAAAGAATTTTTTGCCCTGTTGGTTTATAAACCATTTCTAAGGGCGATACGGTATTGCTCCAATACTCTGATACTCCTAATCTTTCCTGTGCCCATTTTAGTTGTGAAAAGGTACTGTCACGGTGGGTGTTCATAACCTGTCTTACAACTAAAAGATTACTTTTTTCCTCCTTCATTAACCTGTAAATAAAGTTAAGCGCAGTGGTGGTTGATTTTTTGGAACCCTTACCGCCTTTAAGCACGCGGTAGCGCTTTTTACAGTTCCAAAATTTTTGGTAGCCTTGTCCGACAATAGCCGAAATTTTAATCTCGGATGTCGTCAACAATAATCACCGCCTTACAGTCCGTAGACTTTTCATCGGTTTTTTCGCTAACAATTGAACGAAGTTCCTTTATTGCCGACAAATCCCCTGCGGCCGCTTTCTTATAAAGAGCTATCATAACGGCTGTTTTTCTTGTGGGGCTTTTCACACAAAAGCCCTCTTCTCTTAAAGAGAGTGTCTCTTCCTGTGATAGCTTTTCGTTAAGTATAGTTTTCAGGGTTTTATAAAGTAACTTGTCGTATTCTTTCATAGCGAATTCCTCCTGTCAGCACACTTATAATACATAAAACCTTGCCGACATTCACCGACATCTTTTATTTTTTAATAAAAACACTTCTGCGCAAATAACTTACGCAGAAGCTTTTAAACTTTATATATTCTATTTTTTCAAATAGCCTTTTTTATCAAATTTATACTTTTTACCGCTAATTTTTTTAGTGCCGGTTACCATTCGGCCCTTTGAATCGAAATATCGTTTTTTAGAGCCAAATTTCTTCCAGCCCTTATACATATAACCCGCTTTGTTTTTTTCTACAAAGTAATAATACTTACCACTTATTTTCTTAAGACCTAAAGTACGGTAGCCGTTACTCTTATTCAAATAATATTTCTTACTTCCAACAGTAAGCCAACCTGTTTTCATAACTCCGTTTTTATCAAAATATCGGTAGTTTTTAGAAAACTTTTTCCAACCCGATTTATAAACGTAACCCGCACTGTTTTTTTCTACAAAATAGTAATACTTACCGCTTATTTTCTTAAGACCTAAAGTACGATAACCGGTACTTTTATTCAAATAATATTTCTTACTTCCAACAGTAAGCCAACCGGTTTTCATAACACCGTCTTTTGCAAAATAACGATAATTCTTACCAAATTTTTTCCAACCCGAACTATATGCATAACCTGCACTTTTGCTTTCCACAAAGTAGTAATACTTGCTACTTATTTTCTTAAGTCCTAAAGTGCGGTAGCCACTACTGGTGTTTAAATAATACTTTTTACCGTCAACAGTAAGCCAACCTGTTTTCATAACGCCATCTTTATCGAAATACCGATAATTGTAACTGCCATCCGAAAAAGTATATTTTTTCCAAGCACCGCTTGTTTTTCCGCGGTTATAAATAACACCGCTTGTGTTGATACCGTAATATTTACCTCCAATTTTTACAGGGTTAAACTTATCATCCTTCCCCCTAACCATTATACCGGTATTAGTATCAAAATATCTTTCATATCCATCAGCTTTTTTAAAGCCTGTATACATTACACCATTGGTATCAAAATAGCGTACATTTCCACCCTTAATCGGTTCGTATCTGTATATATAAGAACCTTGTGTAAAGCTATAGGTAGCTGCATTAACAAGCCCACCGGTAAAAATGTAATACTTTTTACCATCTATAGTATAAACACCTTCTGTGACACCATTTTCGGTAATGTAATACTTATAATTCTTAATCTTTGTACCGTCGCCACCGGCAAGCGTTACAAGACCGCTTAACTCCTTACTACCTTTATAAATTTTAATTTTATCTTGTGATACTTTAGCACGAAAATCTTGGGTTTCGTCGCCTACTAAATATACAGGACCATATTTAGCCGCATTCTTACAAGCGGTATAGTATATCCTATATTGACTATTTTCATAACCTTTGTTGCTGTTTAAGGCATAAGAGTATTTAGGGGTAACTGCCGCTAAAAATTCTTTAGTTGTTGAAGTAGTTGTCGCATGGTGACTTAGCTTTAAAATATCGGCATCAAGGGTATTTGTGCCTTTATATTTTTTTATTAAAGCAGCCTCTTCTTCTTTTTCAATATCACCGGCGGTTAAAAATGATTTTTTACCGCAAACAAATTTTATTACAAGCGAGCGGTTATTTATATAATGGTCTAACTGTGCTCTTTCGTCATCGGGTTCAGGCTTGAAATCATCAGGTGTAACTGTTGATACAGGCCCTATAACCGAAGCGCTTGCATTACCAACCGAAAAGCTATCCCCCAATGTAAGAGACTCTACTATTACATTGCGATTATTGTTAGTTGCATATTGTTCCAACTTATTAATCTTGCTTTGGGTAGCAGTATCATAAGGAGTAAGTGATGCATCGGGTAGATAAAGTTTGTTAATTTTAATTTCGCTATTTGCCAATCCCAAAAGACCGTCTGAATGGTCGTAGTGTAGGTGCGATATTAAAACATCCAATTCGGTAATACCATAGGAATTTAGCTTGGCAATAAGCTCCTTGGAATTTTCTTCCACACCTGTATCAATAAGCAACCACTTGCCGTTTGATTCTAAAAGACTTGCATCGCCCTCTTTAGTCAAATAGATTCCGTAAACATTCATACTAACTGCCGAAGTGTTTGCTGATACATTTTTGGCAAACACCGAAATTGTGGTTAATAAGCTAAGAATTAAACAAGTTAATCTTTTAAATGTTTTTTTCAAAATGTATCACTCCGTTTCTTCGTGATTGTGGTTCACTTTAAAGCCACCCTCAAAACCATTTTCTATACTTGGTATTTGAATAGTATCTATGGCATCTAAAATACTTTTACTTTTTGCGATTTGTTTTTCTATAGAAGGCTCTTCCGCCTCACTTAATTTCCATTTTTCAAGCAACATCTCGCCTTCAGGATAAACATTGCTGTCTTTTTTCTTTGATTTTACCATCAAAGAAATTGCAATATATATTGTAAGCAATATTGCCGATAACCCTGTTACTACAAGACCGATTTTCAAACCCGGAGTAGTATAATTGAAACGAATTTCGCTATCCCCCGCAGGCACTAATACTGCCATAAAGCCTTTGTTAACCTTTTCAATTTCGCATACCTTTCCGTTTACGGTTGCACTCCAACCGTCACTATAAGGGATAGAGAAAAATACGAGGTTTTCCCTATCGCGTGTTACCTTTGCAGTAAATCCGCGATTATCGGTTTCAAAGTAATGAGCCGATGTTTTTCGAAGTTTAGTACAATCATAAACATAACTGTCATAATCAAAATAAAGTGCAGTTTGGTCTAGAGCTTCATCTTCCGCGTCAGAAATACTACTAATATTTTTAAGAATATGACCGTATTTTACAATCTGCTCTTCATTTAAAAGCATGGCCTTAAGCATCAAGCTTGTGCGGTCTTCTTGACCGTAGCTATCACAAAAATCCTCGCTCATATAATAGTCATACGAAAATCCGTAAGGTATATAATTATCGTTTTGATAGATATAGTATCCGCTTTGGGTATCAATATAGGTATAACCATCCATAGCGGTTTCGTTTGTATCTTCATCAATAAAGCTATCGCCATCGGTACGGTTTAATAGATATTTAACCGATAAAAATGGTCTTATAGCAGGGCGCTCTTCATCAGGCCTGCTTGCAACACTTCGCTCTACTCCAATATATTCATAATACTCCATAATCGAAGAGGGCACTACCGAATGAAACGCATTTATTCCCGAATACCCTAAATACATTGCGGTATTATCAACACAGTCGTAGGTATCTATACGGAATTCGCTATCATCTTCGAAATCGACTTCACCTTCAATAAGGCTATCAATCATTACATCCTTAATTTCGTATGAATGCGACCTTCCGCAAATTATAAATACATTACCATAAATAACAGAAACAATGCATACACAAACCACTGCCGCGTTATAAAACGCTCTTGGATTACGCTTTAAAATCTTAAGCAGCGAACCTAATATTATAAGGCTTATTATAGCAATGGCACAGGCTATAAAAAATCTTATCATATAGGTATTGTCATCGCTTTGTGTATAAAGACCATAGATAATATTCCCGTCACTATCCTTTTGCGGGAAGAAGCCTATAACTAAAGTTACTGCTAATGTTATACCAAAAACCCACTTAAAGCCGTAAGACCAGTCAATATCCTTTTCTTCGGTTAGGATAACAGTTGCTAAACACATAAGAAGTATCGGCATATAGAACCAACGCGCATAATAAGCATTATTAAAGGCATAAAAAGCGCAGTTAAGTATTGGCACCAAAGCCATAAATACACAAATACCTATTACCCTTTTTATCCAACTGCCTGTTTTTTGCTTAAACCAGGTAAACACGCCCACCATACTGAAAATAGGAAGCCAACCGCCTAAGGAAGACCACTTGACTTCAGCACCCGGGAAAAATACAGGTCTTGCGGGAATATCGGGTGGGAAGAAAAAGCATTGTAAAATATTTGCGTAAATTTGCTCTTTGCCGTACATTATAGCGCCCCAACCCATAGAAAAATCGGTTATACGGCCGTTTCCTGTAATTGCTAAAATTGAAGGCAGAATTATAAACATTGAAAGTAAAAGACCTAAAACCGCCTCTAAAGCTACACTTAAAAACCGAGAAAAGGTTACTTTTATCGAACCCGAACACAAGCGCACAAAGAAATAAATTAGTATGAAAACAACCATTCCAAAGAAGAAAAAGTAATTAGAAATTGCGCATATACAAACCATTAACGCAAAAACAACACGGCGGTTTTCGGTAATTAAAAGTTCTAATGTCAAAAGAAGTAATGGGAAGAAAATTAACGCTTCGTGGAAGTGGTTAAAAAATATATTGTAAATCGAAAATCCCGAAAAAGCGTATAATAAACCGCCCAAGCGTGCGGCTTCGGGTGTTCTTGTGAAACGGCGGATATAAAGATATGCCGTAAGTGCCGCACAAGCAAACTTTAAAACTAAAAGCGGACCCATTAAATGCGGCACAAAGCTATTCGGGAAAAGTAGAGTTATCCAAAAAAACGGACTACCCAAAAGATAAAAGCTGTAAGAGCCTATAAAATCCGCACCTAAATCGGTACCGAAATCCCAAAATAAATTACCGTTTCTTATTGCTTCGTGGCATTTTTGGTAGAACGGAATTTGCTGAACGTTAAAGTCACCGTAAAGGGTAAAATAACCCTCGGTTATAATCATATAAGGCACAAAAAGACAAGCCGCCGTAACCAGCGCCCACAAAAATGTAGAAAGAGCTTTTTCCTTTTTAGGTTTTAGCGAAGTTGTCTTTAATTCGGAAAAAACCATTTTTTGCACCTCATTTAAAAAATCTTCTATTGATATTATATCATTTGATGTTATAATAATCAATAAAGGAAGTGAAAAAATGAAAAAACATTTTTACGCTATGATGTCAAGAATGAAAAATATTTACCGTTGGGGTCTTATGCGAAATACAAGGAATGAAAATTTAAGCGAGCATTCGCTTGAAGTCGCCTTTATTGCGCACGCATTGGCAGTTATCAACAACACCCGTTTAGGCGGTAATGTAAACCCTGATAAAACAGCCGTTTCAGCCATGTATCACGACACTACCGAGATTATCACCGGTGATATGCCTACTCCTATAAAGTACTATAACTGCACCATAAAAAAGGCTTATAAGGATATTGAAAAGGTTGCCGAAAACCGACTATTAGATAATTTGCCCGATGATTTCAAACCAGAATTTGTAAAAATATATAATCCCGGCGAAGAGATTATCCGTCTTGTAAAAGCGGCAGATAAAATTTCAGCACTTATAAAATGCATCGAAGAATCCAATATGGGTAACCACGAGTTTGCAGTAGCTGAAGTAAGCACCCGTAAAGCAATTGAAGAGCTTAATTGTCCCGAAGCCAATATCTTTATGGAAGAATTTTTAGATAGTTTTTCATTATCACTTGATGAGCTTAATTAAAACTTGTAAAAACATTAAATTTATGGTATAATTACAAGGATAATTATTTAAAGGCGGAATACTTATGTCAGAGATTTTAGAAGCCCCACAAAAAAAGAAGGTTTTAAGTTGTATACAGCCAAGTGGTATGTTGACCCTTGGCAACTATTTAGGCGCGCTTAAAAATTGGTGCACTATGCAGGATGAGTTTGACTGCACCTTTGCTGTAGCCGATTTGCACGCTATAACTGTAAGACAGGACCCCCAGAAACTTCGCGCACAGATTTATTCTACATACGCATTGCTTTTAGCGTTAGGTCTTGACCCCCAAAAGAATACAATGTTTATTCAGTCCCACGTGCCTGAGCACGCTTGCCTTTCTTGGTTGCTTTCTTGCAATACCCAGTTTGGCGAGATGTCGCGTATGACACAGTTTAAGGATAAATCCGCAAAACACGCAAATAACGTAAATGTAGGCCTTTTCTCCTACCCTGTTCTTATGGCGGCAGATATTTTACTTTATAAGCCTGATTTAGTGCCTGTAGGTGCCGACCAAAAGCAACATCTTGAAATCGCACGCGATATTGCCATTCGCTTCAATAATCTTTATGGTGATGTTTTCACTGTGCCTGATGCATACATCCCCAAAACAGGCGCACGCGTAATGTCACTTCAGGACCCCACTAAGAAAATGTCTAAATCGGATGAAAATCCTAATGCTTGGGTTGCTATTTTGGACTCTAAGGATGATATTATTAGAAAATTCAAGCGTGCTGTTACCGACTCTAATGCTAATGTTCATTTTTGTGAAGAGCAGGCAGGCATTTCAAACCTTATTACTATCTATTCGGCAGTTAGTGGTAAATCTATTCCCGAAGTTGAAAAAGAGTTTGAGGGCAAAGGCTACGGCGACTTTAAAATGGCAGTAGGCGAAGCTGTTGCAGATACCTTAGCGCCCATTAAAACTGCTTATGAAGAAATTATTAAGGACAAAAAAGCCCTTGAAGTGCTTTACAAGCAGGGCGCCGAAAAGGCGGAATATGTTGCTCGCAAGACCTACTTTAAAGCAATGAAAAAGGTTGGTTTCGTTTTATGATTTCCATTGTAGGAAATGATAAACTGGCAATTACGGTTGAAAATTTTATAAAAGCGAAGCGCATTCCCCACGCTATTTTAATTGAGGGTGAATACGGCACCGGCAAGCACACTTTGGCAAGTTTTTTAACAAAAGCCATCCTTTGCGAAAGCGAAAATGCACCCTGCCTTAGCTGTAAGCATTGCCATTTAGCCGATATATCTTCTCACCCCGATATTACCGTAGTAGCCCCTGAAGACGGCAAAAAAAATATTTCGGTATCACAAATTAGGGATTTACGTAATCAAACAGTCATAAAACCCCATAGCGCTTTAAAACGAGTTTTTGTAATCGACTGTGCTGATACTATGAACCCCAATGCTCAAAATGCACTCTTAAAGGTGTTGGAAGAACCGCCCAAAACGGTTATGTTCATTCTTATAGCCGAAAATAAAGCTTCACTACTTGACACTATTATTTCGCGTTGCGTTACCTTATCACTAACTATACCCGAATTTTCGGTGGCATACCAATATATAAAATCTAAAACCAATTTTGAAGAATCGCTTATAAAAGACGCTTTAGCAAGCGAAAAAAATAATATTGGCAGAGCACTTAACGTTTTAAACGGCACTACGGCCGAGGGTAACGATGCTGATATAGAGGCATTTTTAAATTCTGCAATTAATTGTGACCGCTACACAATGCTAAAAATTGCCCTAAATTATCAAAAAAATCGCATTGATGCCGATAAATTTATTAAAGATTTAAAATTTTTAGTAGCAAAAAAGATTAGACTCTCCCCTAATTCAATTCTTTCAAAACCGCTTCTTAGCATTTACGAAGAGTTAAGTGAATTTCAGTCTTCTCTTATTACCAATATAAACCTAAATCTGTTGTTTAGTAATTTAACAAGCTCTATGACAGAACATATTCGGAGGAACAAATGACAGAAGTTGTATCAGTAAAATTTAAAGATACCGGTAAATCTTACTTCTTTGCCCCCGCAGGCAAAAACGTAAAATTAGGCGACAAGGTAGTTGTTGAAACCCAAAACGGCAACGAGCTTGGCACCATAGCTGAAGAAGCTCATAATGTTGAGGATTATGTACTAACCCTACCACTTAAAAAGGTGGTTCGTATTGCTACCGAAAAAGATTTAAAAAGAGTAGAAGAAAATAAGAAAAAAGCCGATGAAGCGTTTAAAATTTGTGAAGAGCTTATAGAAAGCCATAAACTGGATATGAAGCTTGTAGAGGTTGAATATTATTTCGATGGCGGAAAAATTGTATTTTTCTTCACATCTGACGGACGTGTTGACTTCCGCGAGCTTGTAAAGGATTTAGCTGCCCGCTTTCACACACGTATAGAGCTTCGACAAATCGGTGTTCGTGATGAAGCAAAAATGCTTGGCGGTATAGGTATATGCGGTCAACCCTATTGCTGTAAACGCTTTTTAAACGACTTTGAATCGGTCTCAATTAAAATGGCAAAGGAACAAGGCTTGTCATTAAACCCCACTAAAATTTCGGGCAGTTGCGGTAGACTTATGTGTTGCCTTAAATATGAAGAAGATGCTTATAGCTACTTAACATCAATTACCCCGCGTGTTGGCAGTATGGTTAAAACTCCTGACGGTATAGGCACCGTTACTGATGTTAACCTTGTTACAGGTAACCTTTTTGTAAAGCTTCAAGACAGTGAAGCTATGCCTATCAAGTTCCACCGCGATAATGTTGAAAGTCTTCAATCACCTAAAAAAGCTCAAAAGGTAAAAAATCAACAATAATTTTACAAATTTTGCATTCTTGCAAATTTTACTTGATTTTTTAACCGCTTAGCGTTAAAATGTATTATAGTAAATCTACGGAGGTGTTTCTAAGATGGCTTATGTAATTTCCGATGCTTGCATTAGCTGCGGCGCTTGTGCTTCCGGTTGTCCGGTTGACGCTATTGCTGAAGGTGCAACTCAATACGAAATCAACGCTGACACATGCATTGACTGTGGCGCTTGCGCTGCTGGTTGTCCGGTTGACGCTATCTCTGAAGGCTAATCTCTACATAAAGAGAAACCTTGTGAACTAACGCCTTTACAGTTTGCTGTAAGGGTGTTTTTTCGACCTTTTTTACTTGACAATATCTTTATGCCTAGTATAATCAATTATTGAGAGGGGTGTATTCTGTGGAAAACTTAAAAACAATTACAACAAATAAAAAAGCCTTTCACGAGTATTTTGTGGAAGAAAGTTTCGAATGCGGAATAGCCCTTTTTGGTACCGAAATTAAGTCTATAAGACAGGGTGGCGTTAATCTTAAGGATGCTTGGTGCAATATTGAAAACGGCGAAATGATTATTAAGCAAATGCACATAAGCCCCTATGACCACGGCAATAGGTTTAATAAGCCC
Source organism: Acutalibacteraceae bacterium (assembly GCA_045605125.1). Taxonomy (GTDB): domain Bacteria; phylum Bacillota; class Clostridia; order Oscillospirales; family Acutalibacteraceae; genus UBA737. Next base: position 23,279 of record JAZUPK010000014.1, read on the forward strand.
CCCGCCCGTGACCGCAAACTGCTAATGCACAAGCGTGAAATTATGCGGCTGCTCGGTACTGTTAAACAAGAAGGTATGGCGCTAGTGCCGTTATCACTTTACTTTAAGGGCTCACTTGTTAAGGTACAGTTAGGTCTTTGTAAGGGTAAAAAGCTTCACGATAAGCGTGAAACCGCCGCCAAGCGTGACGCTAACCGCGCAATTGACAGAGCTATGAAAGAACAAAACAGATAATCCATTTCGCAAAGGCAAAACACAATAATTATTCATTTTTCACTATTCTCTATTCACTAACAAAATTCATTATAAGGATTTTGTAATACACGGGAGTGTAAAGGTTTCGACAGGGATTTTGAAGTATGGGAAGCGAGCAGCGGTGCGGTACCGCTTAAAAAATCGCATAAAAAATTAACTAACAACAATAAAGTTGCTTTAGCTGCCTAATTAGGCGGCTCATCGAGTCTCGGACAGCCGCGGCTGAGATAAGGTGTCATTTTAGCGGCGAACATGAACTTTAGGTTGTTCCACCTAAGGTCAGGAAGTAGGAACTACTAAGCAAAGTAGTCGGTCGCTTGACGACTTTGCAAGGGAATGTAAATAGGCGACTGCGCTCGGAGAAGCCATATGGATAGATTTTTGGACAGGAGTTCGATTCTCCTCACTTCCACCAGTCGAGAGGCTCGACACCCAATTCGTACTAAAGTCTTCTGCTAATTTAAATTTAGCGGCTCGACCATTTAGTTCGCTTATGGGTGTTGATGCAAAAAAGTACCCGCTGTCTTAGATTAAGCTCTAAGACAGCGGGTTTTGTTCTTAATTGTAGATATTGCTACGTGTTCACCGAAAACAAAAGAAATCTTACTTTGTGACCCTTTTGCACTAATTTGTATGCGGTAACGCCACAACGGAACTCGTTATCATCCTGATGAGCACCAATCGTTAAAACCTTCATTTTCTTTTCTTATTTATTTTACTTCAAAATCTATGCAAGAGCGGGTTGCAGTAAAAGGCCTTACAAAGTTATTGGCTGCTGCAACGTGGGCCGGGTGAACAGCATAACCCTTTAAAGCTTCTTCGCTTTCAAGTACTGAATAAAGCATAACATCAACGTTAGAAGTCGGTAAGCACTCGGTTTGAACTTTAACCTCCAAGAGACCGGGTACTACACCCACAAGACCTTCGAGCGCGGTTTTTATACCATTCTTTACTTCGTTCGTGTTGCATTCATCCTTTAATTTCCAAAGAATAATATGTTTTACCATAACAAAACTCCTTTTATGCAGTAAATTAGTCTATTTTTTCTTTACTTTTCGCTCTTTTATTTTTTTCTGAATGAATTTCAAAATGGATAATAAATGCTAATAAGGCACGTATAATGATTACGCTACCCAGTATTGCCAACTCTTCAAGATTGTGTATAATAACGGTTTTAATAATCTCTGCACCCATCTTAAACTCTAAAGCCAAAGAAAGTGCACGACCTAGGTCGTTTGCTATGCTAAAGTCCCCTTTTGCTAATATGTGTTTAAAAAGCAGCACAAGAGCACGAGCAGACCCAACTATAATTATAATAATACCAATAAGCTCTAATATTCCGGCAGAAATTTCTGCCAAAGGGTGTAAAAAACCATTAATATACTCTGCAATTTGTACCATTATTTTATACCAACCTCATATATTATTTATGTTAATTATATATTATAATAAGGACACAATGTTGTCAATAGATAAGTAAATTTTATATAGGCATAATAAAAACTCACTAACCACAATTGGTTTAGTGAGTTTTTTAGTAATACAATCCTACAAAAATTTTAATTCAAATATTACTAAAAAGGATTGCTTTTTATTTTTATAAGAGTATAATGATTTTAGAATAAATATAGGTGGCGATTATTTTGAAAACCAATAGCCTTGATATGACCAGAGGGCCTTTATTCAAAAAAGTAATCATTTATACAATACCCATAATTATTTCTAACCTTTTGCAATTATTCTTTAACGCAGCTGATATAATCGTTGTTGGTCAGTACTGTGGAAGCTTAGCCGTTGCAGCTGTAGGCTCAAACGGTTCTCTAGTCAATTTGCTCATCAATATTATGATGGGACTTTCCGTTGGTACCGGAATCATAACTGCGCAAGGAATAGGCGCAAAGGATTATAAAACTGTTGAAAAAACTGTCCACACAGCAATACCAACCGCCCTAATTATTGGCGGTCTATTGACTGTTGTGGGTTTTTTCTTTTCCAAAGAAATTTTGAAGCTTATGGATACACCCACCGATGTACTTCCGCTTGCGACTACATATCTTAAAATTTATTTCCTTGGCGTAATTTCAAACAGTATTTATAACTTCGGCGCATCAATTTTAAGGTCAGCAGGCGACACAAAATCCCCACTTATATTCTTAACTGTTTCAGGTATTTTGAATGTTTTGCTAAATCTATTATTCGTAATAGTTTTTGATATGGGCGTTTCCGGAGTAGCGATAGCCACCATTGCTTCACAAGCTCTTTCAGCAATTTTGGTGCTAATCACTTTAATTAAGCGTACTGACTGCTGTCACCTGGATGTTAGGAAAATAAAAATTCATAAAAACGAGCTTATGAGAATTATCCGTATCGGTATACCTTCCAGTATACAAAGCTCAATGTTTTCTATATCGAATGTTATTATTCAGTCTTCAGTAAACCTGTTCGGTGCTGCTGCGGTTTCAGGTAATGCTGCCGCAGCAAATATAGAAGGCTTTGTATATACCATTATGCACGCTTTCCATATAACCGCACTTAATTTTACAGGTCAAAACGCCGGTGCCGGTGATTTCAAGCGTGTTAAAAAAGTGCTTATACAAAACCTTTTATCTGTAGGAATTATTGGCGCTGTTTCGGGTTCACTCGTATTCGTATTTGCAAGACCCTTACTTTCACTTTATATAACCGATTCAAATTCTGCTATAGAAATTGGTATTATAAAGCTTACGTTTGTATGTCTTCCCTATTTTTTAGCAGGTATTATGGAAGTCCTTGCAGGCGTTATCAAAGGCTTGGGTGACACCGTTTACGCGATGATTACTTCACTTATAGGTGTTTGCGGTTTCAGACTATTTTGGGTTTTCACAATCTTCCAAATAGAAAAATGTCACAATCTCCGCTCGCTTTTTGTCTCTTACCCAATTTCTTGGATATTTACGATTATTTTATATATTTTCGCATATTTTAAAATAATGAAATCTATTAAAAATCGGTTTAAAATTAATGAAAAATCCGCTGAAAGCGAAGCCGAATAATAACAAAAAAATTAAAATGCTTTCTTTTTTAAAGAAAGCATTTTTTAAATTGTCTGTGACAAAGTTAACCCCCTGTTCTACAGGGGGTATTAAAATAGCTTTTAGCGAGGAGTAGAGTAGACAATAAAAAAGCTCCTTGGTATAGTAGAAGTGGTTTGCCGACCACACAACTAAAATACCAAGGAGGTC
>JAZUPK010000015.1:0-25466 GCA_045605125.1 Acutalibacteraceae bacterium
CTCCGCTTTCATCATCAGTAAACCTATTCATAACAAATAAGCTTAACATAATAAGCACCATTAGTACAAGCGAAATCGCCGATGCTATATTATAATAATCGGGGCCTGAATTATAAAAATATTCAATTGTATCGCCTATAAGCATTGTCTTATTGCCGCCAAGCTTTTGCGAGATATAGAATGTACTCACACTAGGCACAAATACCATTGTTATACCCGAAATAACACCCGGGCGGCTTAAAGGGAAAATAACCCTTTTAAACTTGTTAAAAGCGTTTGCACCCAAGTCATCCGATGCTTCTAAGAGCGAATTGTCAATTTTACTCATAACCGAATAAATCGGCAAAATCATATAAGGTATAAAATCATAAACCATACCCAAAATTACAGCACCGGGGGTGTTTATAAGCTTAATTGGTCCTATGCCCAATTTTCCTAAAAAGGTATTTATAATACCTGTGTTTGCAAGAATAGTTATCCAAGAATATGTACGGATAAGAAAGTTCATCCACATTGGAAGCATAACTATCATCATAATCATTTTTTGCGAGCTTATTTTAAGCTTTGTCATAAAATAAGACATAGGGTACGCAAGCAACAAGGTTATAACAGTAGAAATAAGCGCATAAACGATAGAAATCGCAAAGGCTTTTTTATATCTGCCAAGCGATGCTAAATTGGCAAGTGTAAACACACCGTTTGCATCGGTCAAAGCAAAATAAGCCATTATAACAAGCGGTACAACAATGAAAATAACCGACCAAACAATATAAGGACAGGCTACAAGCTTGTTGCCGAAAGATTTTTTGTTCACTCAGCCACCTCCTGTGGATCAGAAAGGTGGTCGATTTCTTCACTATAAGAAGAATAGTCGCCATAAAGACCCGAATACTCACTCTTTTTCATAATATGAATAGCATCAGGTTCGATATAAAGACCTACTTTATCATCAACAAAATGCTCATCAGTGGTTTGTATCATCCATTTAAAACCGCCAATGTCTACAATAATTTCATAGTGAACACCAAGGAATGAAACAGATGTAACAACACCTGTGAGCATTCCTTTTTCCAAAGGAACAATATCAACATCTTCAGGGCGCACTACAACATCGACTAATTCGTTGGTATCAAAGCCCTTATCAAGACAATCAAATTTAGTGCCCGAAAATTCTACATAATAGTCCTTAAGCATTACACCATCTACTATGTTGGATTCACCTATAAAATCAGCAACGAATGCATTTTGCGGCTCGTTATAAATATCCTGTGGGGTACCCACTTGCTGAATTTTACCGCCATCCATAACAACCACGCGGTCAGACATAGTGAGCGCTTCTTCCTGGTCGTGGGTTACGAATATAAAAGTAATGCCTAGCTGTTCTTGAATTTTCTTAAGTTCCTTTTGCATATCCTTGCGAAGCTTTAAATCCAAAGCGGCTAAAGGCTCATCAAGAAGTAATACCTTTGGATGATTAGCTATGGCGCGCGCAATGGCCACACGCTGTTGCTGACCGCCTGAAAGTGTATCAATACTACGCTTTTCAAGACCCGAAAGGTTAACAAGCTTTAACATCTCAGTAACCTTTTCTTTTATTTGGTCGTTAGGTAACTTTTTAACCCTAAGACCAAATGCCACATTTTCATACACATTAAGGTGCGGAAAAAGGGCATAACGCTGAAAAATGGTGTTAACCTGACGCTTGTAAGCAGGCACACCATTGATTTTTTTACCCTCAAAGATAACATCGCCGGTATCTGGCTCTAAAAAACCTGCTATTAAACGAAGAGTGGTGGTTTTACCGCAACCCGAAGGTCCTAAAAAGGTGATAAACTCCTTATCCTTAATATCAAGGCTAAGGTTATCTAGAACCGTTTCTCCGTCGAATGTCATCGAAATGTCTTTAAGTTGTACAATATTTTCTGTTTGCATAAAAAGCATCCCCCTTTGTTCAACACATAAGTGTCGAAACAAGAATTATTCTTTGACAGCGAAAAAATGATAGAGCTACATTTTTCCATCCGTCTACCTTGCTCGATACCCGCCGTTTCCTCGTAATATGCCCTGAACAAAGGGTTTTTCATAGTTTTCTAAGCGCTACGTCTGAAACTACGGCACAAAATCTGAAACAGCACTCTACACAAGATGCTTTGTCGGCAAAAACCGACATATTTAGTTGATATTAAAACTATATATTATAAGTGATAAAAAGTCAAGATTTTATTTTTTCAAGGGAAAAAGTACTAAATTATATATCATAGTGAAAATTCATTGAAAAAACACTTGATTTTTAAAAGTGATTGTGATATAATTTATCGGCTAATGGTAAATTAGCAAAAATATAACACACACTCCGTTTAATAACGGCGAATTTTCGCAGGTGTCATCCAATACTGTCGGGTGATTTCTAATCGGCGGGGTGGAGGAAAATTCTTAGGAGGAAAAACAAATGGCAGTAGTATCAATGAAACAGTTGCTTGAAGCTGGTGTTCACTTCGGACATCAAACAAGACGCTGGAACCCGAAAATGGCTGAGTACATTTTCACAGAAAGAAACGGAATTTATATTATCGACCTTCAAAAGACCGTTAAGAAGCTTAACGAGGCTTATATGTTCGTTCGCGACATTGCAGCTGAAGGCGGCGACATTCTTTTCGTAGGTACCAAGAAACAGGCTCAGGATTCTGTTAAGGAAGAAGCAGAGCATTGCGGTATGCCTTATGTTAACGCTCGTTGGCTTGGCGGTATGCTTACAAACTTCTCTACAATCCGTACTAGAATCGCTAGACTTAACCAACTCCGCACTATGCGTGACGACGGTACTTTTGAACTTCTCCCCAAAAAGGAAGTTGTAAAGTTAAACCTTGAAATTGAAAAGTTAGAAAAATTCCTTGGCGGTATTCAGGATATGAAGAAAACTCCTGCAGCTCTCTTCATTGTTGACCCCCGCAAAGAAAGAATCGCAGTTGCAGAAGCTAAGAAGCTTGGTCTTCCGATCATCGCTATCGTAGACACTAACTGTGACCCTGATGAAATTGATGCAGTTATCCCCGGTAACGACGATGCTATCCGTGCAGTTAAGCTTATTTCTGAAACTATCGCTGCTGCAGTAATCGAAGGCAGACAAGGTACCGAAATGGGCACCGCAGCTACTGAAGAAGCTGAAGAAGTAGCTGAAGCTGCAGACGCTGAATAATTTTATATTTGGAGGAAACTAAAATGGCTTTTACTGCTAAAGACGTACAGGCTTTAAGAGAAAAAACCGGTTGCGGTATGATGGACTGCAAAAAGGCTCTTGTTGAATGTGACGGCGACATGGATGCCGCAGTTGACTACTTACGTGAAAAAGGTCTTGCTTCACAAGCTAAAAAGGCTACACGTATTGCCGCTGAAGGCACAGTTGCTGTATATACCGCTGACGGCGTAGGCGCTGTTGTTGAAGTTAACAGCGAAACCGACTTCGTTGCTAACGGCGAAGGTTTTAAGGCTCTCGCTGCTGAAATTGCACAAATCGTAGCAGAACAAAATCCTGCTGACCTTGATGCTCTTCTTGCTTGCGAAAAAGACGGCAAGACAGTTGAAGAAAAGGTACAGGAATTATTCCTTGCTATCCGCGAAAACATCAAGGTTCGCCGTTTTGCTCGTTTTGAAGGCAAGGTTGCTTCATATGTTCACATGGGTGGTAAAATCGGTGTTCTTGTAAACTTTGAAACCGAAGTTGCAGGCGACAACGAAAAACTTATGGAAGCTGGTAAGAGCATTGCAATGCAAATCGCTGCTATGAACCCCGGCTTCTTAGACAGAGCTTCTGTATCAGCTGAAGTTCTTGAAAAAGAAAAGGCTATCCTCATTGCTCAAATGAAGGAAGACCCCAAAATGGCTAACAAGCCTGATGCCGTTCTCGACAAGATTGTTGAAGGCAAAATTGGTAAGTTCTACAAAGAAAACTGCCTTGTTGAACAACAATTCATTATGGATGGCGACATCACTGTTGAGAAGTATCTCGCAGGCGTTGCTAAAGAACTTGGCGCAGACATCAAGATTGCTAACTTCGTTCGTTTTGAAAAGGGCGAAGGCATTGAAAAGCGCGTAGATGACTTTGCTGCTGAAGTTGCAGGTATGGTAAAATAATTTTACTGTAAATAACAAAATGCTCGGTGATTTACCGAGCATTTTTCTTTTATCTTCTTAAAACTTATACCATATAAAATACTTTATACCTACTTACCTAATTCCTTTGTGCGCTTATATGAAGTGTTCAGGGCATTGTTAACAACACTATCAAAATCGGAATTTTGCAGCGACATAACCCCCTCTATAGTAGAGCCTTTTGGACTGCAAACTTCTTGTCGTAAGATTTCGGGCGTTTTACCACTTGTAAGCATAAGTCGAGCCGCTCCCAACAATGTTTGCGCAGCATATTCTATTGCCTTAGTCTTCGGAAGACCTAATTCTGCACCGGCTTTAGCCATACTTTCAGCAAACATATATACAAACGCGGGTCCACACCCCGAAATAGAGCATCCCGCATCAATAAGCGTTTCATCTATTTTATCTAATTTACCCGAAAATTTTAAAATATTTAAAAATTCGTTTTCTTCAGATGCTGTTATAACAGGGCAAAGCGAATATAAAATCATACCATCCCCTACCGCAACAGGTGTATTGGGCATAATACGAATGGTAGGCAGCTTATCCCCTATCATTGCACTAAGCGTAGAAATTTTTATACCTGCCGCCATAGTTACTAAAATAAACCTATCAGTTCGGGATTTTAAAATATCGGCAATTTCATTCATCAAATCCGCCATAACCTGCGGTTTTACACCTAAAAATATATACTTTGCAGCTTTTGCGATATCATCTGCGGTAACTACTGTGCCACCTGTTTCGGTAGCGAGCGCATTTGCTTTTTCATTATCCATATCAGCAAGCAAAATATCGCATTTTTCGGATTTTGCAACCGCTTTAGCCAAAGCGCCGCCCATATTACCGCAACCAATAAATCCAACCTTTATTCTTTCCATTATCTCACCTGACCATTACCTTCAATAATATATTTATAGGTATTAAGTTCCATTAGTCCCATTGGACCCCTTGCGTGAAGCTTTTGGGTAGAAATTCCCATTTCACAACCAAGACCAAATTCACCGCCATCGGTAAAGCGAGTAGAAACATTAACATAAACTGCCGCCGAATCTACAAGGCCGGTGAACATTTTCGCCGCATTATCATCAGTGGTTATAATGCTTTCGCTATGATGTGTAGAGTGATTTGCTATATGATTTATAGCTTCCTTTACACCATCTACTACCTTTACCGCCATTATATAATCTAAAAATTCGGTATCAAAATCGGCATCAGTTGCAGGGATGGCATCAATTATTTCACATACCGCGTTATCTCCCCTAAGCTCAACTCTGTCTTTAAACATATTATAAAGCTTGGGTAAAAACATTGGCGCTATTTCTTTATCAATAAGGCAAACTTCCATTGCATTACAAACCGATGGACGACTTGTTTTAGCATTGTTTATAATATTTAACGCCTTGTCTATATCAGCAGTTTTTTCAACAAATATATGGCAAATACCGGTACCCGTTTCAATACAAGGAACTGTGGCATTTTCAGTACAAGCTTTAATAAGCCCTTTGCCGCCACGCGGAATCAGTAAATCAACATATCCAACAGCTGTCATAAGCTCGTTAGCGCTACCGCGTGTTATATCTTCTAAAAGATTAACATAGTCTTCGCTAAGGCCGCTGTTTTTAAGACCAATTTTCAAAGCATCCACTATTGCTTTTGAAGAGTTGTACGCTTCCTTACCGCCACGAAGTACACAAACATTACCGCTTTTAAAGCTAAGTGCTGCCGCATCCGAAGTAACGTTTGGGCGACTTTCGTAAATAATTGCCACAACACCAAACGGCACCGATACTTTATTTACCTTTAAACCGTTTTGAAGCTCTATACTTGATAATACCTTTCCTACGCCATCAGGCAGAGCGGCAACATCTAAAATACCTTTTGCCATACCTTCAATTCGATTTCTGTCAAGGGCAAGTCTGTCAATCATAACATCGCTGATTTTACCCTTAGCGTTTTCTATATCAATTTTATTAGCTGCTAAGATTTTATCACAACATGAAAGCAAAGCCTTTGCCATATCATGCAAGGCTTTGTTTTTTTCTTCCGTACTAAGTACGCTCTCACGTGAGAGCTTTTTGGCTTTTTGCAAAACTTCTAATGTAGTCATTACTTAACACCCTTAAAACGAGTTCCAACATCCTTACCTTCAACAATCGAGTAAAGCGATGTCGGATTATTACCATTTGCGATTACCATATCTATACCGCGTTCTGTTACAATCTTTGCAGCTTTAAGCTTAGTTATCATACCGCCTGTACCAAGCTTGCTTCCTGCACCGCCTACCATTTGTTCAATCTCAGGGGTTATTTTTTCTACAGTATGTAAAAGCTTAGCATCAGCGTTTTCACGTGGGTCAGCAGTATAAAGACCGTCAATATCGCTTAAAATAATAAGCAAATCGGCATCGCATGCGGTTGCCACAATAGCGCCTAAAGTATCGTTATCGCCAATTTCAATTTCGTTAGTCGAGATTGTGTCATTCTCGTTAATAATCGGTATTGCCGAAAGTTCTAACAAACGATTCATAGTGTTTGTAAAGTTTTCTTTACGGTCAGCATGCTCAATATCATCGCCTGTAAGTAATATTTGCGCTACAGTATGGTTATACTCGGAAAAAAGCCTGTCATAAGTGTACATAAGCTCGCATTGACCAACAGCCGCTGCCGCCTGCTTTGTAGGAATATCGGTAGGCTTTTTAAGAAGACCTAACTTACCACTACCCATACCAATAGCACCTGAAGACACAAGTATTACTTCATTCCCGGCGTTTTTTAGGTCACTCATAACCTTACAAAGCTCTTCTACGCGCAAAATATTTAAAAGCCCCGTAGAATGTGCCAGGGTTGATGTTCCTATTTTTATTACTATACGCATAGTATCTACATCCTTGAATTTTTAAACTAATGTTGCCACCATAACCGCCTTTATTGTATGCATGCGATTTTCGGCTTCATCAAATACAATAGACTGACTGCTTTCGAAAACAGAATCGGTAACCTCCATTTCGGTTATACCGAACTTCTCGCCTACTTGTTTGCCTAAGGCTGTTTTCAAATCGTGGAAAGAGGGTAAGCAGTGCATAAATACTGCTTTCTCCCCTGCATTTTTCATAATTTTATCGTTAACCTGATATGGTGTTAAATCCTTAATGCGCTCTTCCCAAACATTATCGGGCTCGCCCATAGAAACCCAAACATCAGTTGCAATAACATCGGCATTTTTTGTAGCTTTCATCGGGTCGGTTTCAAATGAAATAGTACTGCCGTTTTCTTTTGCTATTTCTAAGCACTTATCAATAAGTTCTTTTTCAGGGAAGTATTTTTCAGGCGCACAAACGGTAAAGTTTACACCCAATTTTGCACAAGCCACCATATAAGAGTTACCCATATTGTAGCGTGCATCGCCCATATAAACAAAATTAATGCCTTCCATTTTGCCAAAACGTTCTTTAATGGTTAAGAAGTCGGCAAGCATTTGTGTTGGGTGGAATTCATTAGTAAGACCGTTCCAAACCGGAACCCCTGCATACTTTGCTAATTCTTCAACAATTTCCTGACCGAAGCCACGGTATTCAATACCATCATAAATACGGCCTAAAACCCTTGCGGTATCAGCAATGCTTTCTTTTTTACCTATTTGAGAGCCTTGTGGGTCTAAATAAGTAACACCCATTCCTAAATCGTATGCTGCAACTTCAAAGCTACAGCGTGTACGAGTGCTTGTTTTTTCAAAAATAAGGGCAATATTCTTGCCTTCGCATAAGCGATGCGGAATACCTGCTTTTTTCTTGTATTTAAGCTCGCTTGCTAAATCTATAAGACATTCAATCTCTGCTTTAGAAAAATCTAGTAGCTTCAAAAAGCTTTTTCCTTTAAAATCCATTATAACGCGCAACCTTTCTTAATAACCATAACAGCTTTTTCAAGTAAATGTTGTGGAATATTTAATGCGGGTAAAAGTCTTAGCTTATTTTTTGCCTTAATAACCAAAACACCGTTATCCATACAATACTTGATAATTTTGCCTGCATCCTTTTGGGTTTCAATGCCAAGCATAAGCCCCATACCGCTTATCGATTTAACACCGTCAGCATTCTTGAGTGCTTTTATTATAAATTGTGATTTTTGGTTTACTTCTTTAAGCAGTGCATCATCAATACGGTTGATAACGCTTATTGCACCGGCACAAGCGATTGGATTTCCGCCAAAGGTAGAACCGTGGGAAGAAGGAATTAAAACATCCTTTACCTTTTCGCCAAGCATTGTAGCACCTATAGGAAGTCCGTTTCCAAGTCCTTTTGCGGTTGAAACAATATCAGGTAATACTCCGTATTTCATAAAGGCATAAAGCTCACCTGTTCTACCATTACCCGTTTGTACCTCATCGCAAATTGTTAAAATATCATTTTCCTTTGCAATTTTAAATATAGCATTTACAAACTCTTTGCTAAGTGGCAATACACCGCCTTCACCTTGTACAAGTTCAAACATAATTGCGCAAACCTTATTATTTGCAACTAAATCTTCAAGCTCGGATATATTGCCCGCTTCACAGTACAAAAAGCCTTCAGTAAGGGGTAGAAAATCTTTATGAAAAACATCTTGTCCCGTAGCGGCAAGTGTGGTTATTGTTCTGCCGTGGAAACTATTTTTAAGGGTTATAATCTTATTATATTCCTTACCCTTATTATCAGCGGCATATTTACGCGCAGTCTTTATTGCACATTCATTAGCCTCGGCGCCCGAGTTACCAAAAAACACCTTTTTAAGACCTGTTCTATTACATAATATCTCTGCCAAATCAGCACAAGGCTTAGTATAATAAAGGTTAGAAGTGTGCTGTAATTTCCCTAACTGCTCGGTTATTGCATTTACCCATTCACTATCAGAAACACCAAATGTGTTAACCGCAATACCTGTGGACAAATCTATATACTCTTTTCCGTTTTCATCATACAAAAGGGAACCTTTTCCCGAAGTAAGAGCCAACGGGAAACGTGCATAGGTAGTTGCAATAAACTGTGCATCCTTTTCAAAAATGTTCATATTAGTCACCTACAACCATTGTTCCTGCACCCTCGTCGGTAAGGGTTTCAATAAGGAGTGAATGAGGCACTCTGCCATCCATAATAAATACCTTTTTAACACCCTTTTCAATAGCTTCAAGACAGCATTCTATTTTGGGTATCATACCACCTGAGATTGTTCCGTCATCAAAAAACTTTTTAGCTTCGCTTACGGTTATTTTGGGGATAAGTGTATCTGGGTTATCTTTATCAGCTAAAAGACCTGCAATATCTGTCATAGAAATTAAACATTCTGCCTCTAAAGCGCCTGCAATATATGCAGCAGCTGTGTCAGCATTTATGTTATAAACATTACCTTCGTTATCACAGCCTACGGTTGAAACAACCGGAATATAGTCATGTTTAAGCAAATCAAGAATAGGCTCAACATTAACATCAGTAATCTTACCAACAAAGCCCAAGCGCTCATCCTTAGGCTCGGCAGTTATAAGATGACCGTCAAGACCTGAAATACCCATAGCCTTACCGCCTCGGATTTCAAGCAAATTAACAAGACTTTTATTGATTTTGCCTGCCAGAACCATTTGTACTATCTCAGCGGTTTCCTTGTCAGTTACACGAAGACCATCAACAAAAACTGACTCTTTTCCGATTCTTTTAAGCATATCTGTAATCTCGGGCCCACCACCGTGTACAAGCACTACCTTTACACCGATAAGATGTAAAAGCACAGTATCCTGCATAACCTGTTGCTTTAATTCTTCGTTAATCATAGCGTTTCCGCCGTATTTAATAACAACGGTTTTACCATAGTATTTCTGTATGTAAGGAAGTGCTTGAGTCAAGACTTCCGCTCTTTGAGCGTTAGTAATATTAAGTGACATAAATGTACCTCTTTAATTTTTGTATTAATTGTATTTTTAATGGTGCTATGGGCGATTTTATATCCCCATTATTAGTTTGAGAGAAAATCGTTCATAGTGACGCTTTTAGCGAGTGAAGTTGTATTTTTATACTACCACGAGCGCAAAACGGTGCTATGGGCGATTTTATCCAAACTAAGTTCGGTAGTCGCCATTTATTTTTACATAATCATAGGTCAAATCGCATCCCCAAGCGGTAGAAGAAGCATTGCCGCTATTAAGGTTTATTAAAATTTCAATTTCATCTTGGAGTAAAATTTCCTTTGCCTTTTCTTCAGAGAAATCCACGCCCGTACCGTTTTGACAAACTAAAATTTCGCCTTTGTTTGATTTGAATTTAACATCTATTTTTTCTATTTGAACCTTTGCGCCAGAATATCCTATAGCACAAAGAACTCTTCCCCAGTTAGCATCTGCACCGAACATGGCCGCCTTTGTAAGAGATGAGCAAATAACTGATTTAGCAACTGTTTTAGCAATATCTAAAGTTTCGGCACCCATAACCTTGCATTCCAAAAGCTTAGTAGCACCTTCACCATCGGCAGCAATTTTACGGCATAGGTCAACACAAACTGTGTTAAGTGCTTTCATAAAGGTATCAAACTCGGTACCATCTTGTGTAATTTCTTCATTTCCCGCCATACCGTTTGCTAGGACAACCACCATATCGTTAGTAGATGTATCGCCATCAACGCTAATCATATTAAAGGTTGAAGTAATATCTGTCGAAAGTGCTTTTTGCAGCATTTCACTTGATATTGCACAGTCGGTTGTAATAAAAACAAGCATTGTAGCCATATTGGGATGAATCATACCGGAACCCTTCGCAATACCGCCGATTTTACACTCTTTACCATTTATTTCAAAGCTTACAGCAATTTCCTTTCGCTTGACATCGGTAGTCATAATACCTTCTGCAGCCTCAGCACTATTATCATAGTCTAATCCATCTATCAAGGCAGGTATGCCGTTTTTAATAGGAGTAATATCAAGTGGTTGACCTATAACACCAGTAGAAGCTACCACAACATCACTTTTATCAATATTAAGGCTTTTGGCTAAGCATTCACAGGTTTTAGTAGCAATTTCTACTCCGTTTGCATTACAGGTGTTAGCGTTACCGCTATTGCAAATAACCGCCTGAGCCTTACCGTTTTTAATATTTTGTTTTGTAACTAACAGCGGTGCACCCTTTACAAGATTTGTGGTATATACAGCAGCAGTATTTGCCACAGTTTCACTGAAAATAAGGCTTAAATCCCTTTTGGTTCTGTTTTTACGGATACCGCAATGAATACCGTTTGCTTTGAATCCCTTTGCGGCGCAAACACCGCCATTAATTATTTTCATAAATACTCCTTTATATAATTAAACATTAAGTCCTGTGGTTTCATTTATGCCAAGCACTAAATTCATACATTGAATTGCCGCACCTGAAGCTCCCTTACCTAAATTATCGTAACGGGCAATAAGTAAAATTCTTTCTTCATTACCTGAAACGCTAATTTCCATACTGTCTTTAAAGGATAATTTATTAGCTGAAACGAAACCGTTTTCCGCAAAATCTTCCTTATAGCTTACTAAAGGACCGTTATATTTATTTTTATACGCATTTTTTATATCTTCAACACTGCCATTAATTTGAGAAACAAAAATCGGAATCGTTACTTCCATACCGCTATAATAATCGGCAACAATAGGCATAAAGAGCGGAGGATTTTCTAAGCCTGTAATGTTTACAATTTCGGGTAAATGCTTGTGACTTTGAACAATTCCATATTGACGCGGAGCATCTAAAAGCTTACATCTGCTTTCGCCTTCGTATTCTGCAATCATACCCTTGCCGCCGCCGCTATAGCCTGTTAAGGATACTGCCGAAAGCAAGGCTTCTTTCGGCAAAATTCCACTTTCTGTTAATGGATATACAAGCGCTATAACACCGCTTGCATGGCAGCCCGGAACCGCAATACGCTTAGAATTGGCGATTTTTTTCTTTTGACTTAATGATAATTCGGGAAAACCGTAAGTCCATTCAGGGTTAGTGCGGTATGCTGTAGAAGTATCCAATAAAACAGTATTTGTATTTTGGGTTAATTCAACCGCTTCGATCGAAGCCTTGTCAGGCAGACATAAAAACGCAATATCTGCTTGATTTAAAGCCTGCTTTCTAGCAGTTATATCCTTGCGGTTTTCTTCGGTTAATTTTATAAGCTCAATATCTTTTCTTTGTTCAAGTCTTTCGGCTATGCGAAGTCCCGTAGTACCTGCGCTACCGTCAATAAATACCTTTTTCATTTAAAAACTCCGTTAAAAAAACTATTTGTTGCTTTACCGATTCAGGTCCTGTAGAGCCTTTAGAAATACGCTTGTTAACACAGGTTTCAAGCGAAATTTCTTCATACAAATCGGTATCGAAGGTTTTATCAAATTCCTTATATTTTTCTATAGGCATATTTTCGAGCACTATATTTTCCTTAATGCAGTAGCCCACAATCTCACCAACATGCTTATATGCAGTTCTAAAAGGCATTCCCTTTTTAACAAGATAATCAGCCAAATCGGTAGCATTTATAAAGCCCTTTTGCGCAGCTTTGTACATATTATCCTTTAAAACGGTCATAGTAGCAATCATTGGTGTAAATACGCCTAAGCACATTTTCACAGTATCAATAGCATCGAAAATAGCTTCCTTATCCTCCTGCATATCCTTGTTGTATGCTAAAGGAAGACCTTTAAGGGTTGTAAGCAATGCCATAAGGTCACCGTATACCCTACCTGTTTTACCGCGAACAAGCTCTGCCATATCGGGATTTTTCTTTTGTGGCATTATACTTGAGCCTGTAGTGTAGCTGTCATCCAGTTCAATAAACTTAAATTCCCAACTAGACCAAAGGATAATTTCTTCGGAAAAGCGTGAAAGGTGCATCATTAAAATGGAAAAAGCCGACAGAAGCTCTAAACAAAAGTCGCGATCGGAAACACCGTCAATACTGTTAAGCGAAATACCGCTAAAGCCTAAACGAGTAGCCTCAAATTCGCGGTCGGTGTTATAGGTAGTACCCGCAAGCGCGCAAGAGCCTATTGGACACTGTGACCACATTCTATCTACCGCGTCATTTATTCTTTCAAAATCACGCTTTAGCATAAAAGCATAGGACAAAATATGATGTGCAAAGGATATAGGCTGTGCTCTTTGCAAATGTGTATAGCCCGGCATTATAGCATCCTTATATTCTTCGGCCTTATCCTTGATAACATCAATTAAATTTAAGATAAGCTTACCAATTTCTTCGCAAGCCTCTACACCAAGATAAAGCCTGATATCAAGTGCTACCTGGTCGTTACGGCTACGCGCGGTATGAAGTCTTTTACCCGCATCGCCTATTCTTTTTGTAAGCTCGCTTTCAATAAACATATGTATATCTTCGGCATCCATATCAAAAGGCAAGCTACCGTTTTCGATATCTTCGAGTATACTACCAAGACCGTTTAAAATCTTTTCGTACTCATCTTTACTAATAATACCCTGATTCGAAAGCATTAAAGCGTGCGCCATAGAGCCTGTAATATCCTGCTTGTACATTCTGTTGTCAAAGTGAATAGAAGAATTAAAATCATCGGCCTGCTTATCAAGCGCTTTTTCGAATCTTCCTGCCCACATTTTTTCCATTTTGCCTATACATTCCTTTCAGTAAAAAAGCGATATAAAAAGCACTCAACAGTACCAATAAAAATCGGTACTGTTTTGAGTTACAATTATTTCAAGTTATTCTTAGCTCTCATTCTTGCATTAACTTCGGTTGAAAGACCATAAAGATTAATGAAGCCTGTAGCATCACTTTGATCGTAAACGTCGTCTTCATCAAAGGTTGCAATTTCGCTATCGTAAAGTGAATATGGTGAAGAAACACCTGCGTTAATCATATTACCCTTATAAAGCTTTAAGGTAACATCACCGGTAACGGTTTTTTGAGTTTCCTTAACGAATGCTAAAATTGCCTGAGTAAGAGGAGTAAACCATAAAGCATTGTATACATTTTCAGCTAACTTTTGAGCAACTAAAGCTTTATAATGAGCGGTGTCCTTATCAAGACAGATAGTTTCAAGTACATTGTGTGCCTTATAAAGAATTGCACCACCGGGAGTTTCATAAACGCCGCGGCACTTCATACCAACAAGACGGTTTTCCACAATATCAAGAAGACCAATACCATTTTCGCCGCCTAATTTGTTAAGAGTGGTAACAATTTCAACCGAATCCATTTCCTTACCGTCAATTGCGGTGGGGATGCCCTTTTCAAAGTGGATAGTAACATAGGTAGGCTTATCGGGAGCCATTTCAGGAGAAACACCCATTTCCAAGAAGCCGGGCTTGTTGTATAAAGGCTCGTTCTTGGGGTCTTCTAAATCTAGACCTTCGTGAGATAAGTGCCAAATGTTCTTATCCTTAGAATAGTTGGTTTCACGGTTAATCTTTAGCGGAATATTATGTGCTTCAGCGTAATCTATTTCTTCTTCTCTGGATTTAATATCCCATTCGCGCCAAGGAGCAATAATCTTCATATCGGGAGCAAAATTCTTAATAGCAAGCTCAAAACGAACTTGGTCATTACCCTTACCTGTACAACCGTGGCAGATAGCATCTGCACCTTCCGCGAGTGCGATTTCGGCAATTCTCTTAGCAATTGGAGGACGTGCGAAAGCGGTACCTAAAAGATAATCTTCATATAAAGCGCCTGCCTGTACGCAAGGGAATACATAATCGTCTAAAAACTCTTTAGTCAAATCTTCAATATAAATTTTGGAAGCGCCTGTTTTAATAGCCTTTTCTTCAAGACCTTCAAGCTCGTCAGACTGACCAACATTACCCGATACTGCAATAATTTCGGGATTATTGTAATTTTCCTTAAGCCAAGGAATGATAATAGATGTGTCAAGACCGCCTGAGTAAGCCAGTACAACCTTCTTAATTTCTTTTTTATTCATAATAAATTCCTCCGTATTCACAATATGCATTTGTTTTAGTGATTTTATGCATAAATCATATCATATATTGAATATTTATGCAAGTCTTTTTGAATATTTCTTGCATTTTAACATATATTTATAGAATATTTATGCGTTTTTATGCAAGTTTAACAACTAATATATCAATCTTGGTCCTTAATGCCCTTTTTGGCATTTATTTTCTTGTAAATAACATTGATGATAAAACCGCTTATCATACAAAGGCCAAAGATAGCCCAGCCTGCAAGGATGTTTGAAACTAAGTTATAACCGTATACACCGTTTTGCTTTGTAAATAGGTTCACAATGTTCCATACAAATAAAACACTTAGCGAAATAGGTGCTACAACCTTAATTGCAATATCAAACCAAATCTTTGGCATTTTAACACGCTTTGAATTGGAGTTTATTTCGTCAACAATAATTCCTGTTTTATAGAACCAACCAATCGCAACAGATTCAATTACACCAACCAAAATAAGGGTAAAGCTATTGCACCAGTTGTCAACAATATCAAGGATTGCAAGACCGCCACCTGTAGTGTATACAAGCGAAATAATACCTGCTACAATGCAAATCGCAATTGTGGTTTTCTTTCTGTCTACTGAGAACTTATCTGCAACGGCGGTAGAAATACCTTCAACCAAAGAGAACGCAGAGTCAATAGCCAAAGTGCAAAGGCAGAAATAGAATATAAAGCCAAATATAGCATTAAATACTCCACTGCCCGAAAGGTTAACAATAGCTGTGGGATAAACTAAGAATGCAAGACTAACGCCCGATTTTTCCGCAAGCATATCCTGCATGCCGGTACCGTACATTGTCGTAAACATAACAACACCCGATAATAGACTTACTGCTAAATCACTAAAGGCTATAATAAAGCCGTCACGAGCGATATTAGTATCGTTGTTAAGGTATGAACCATAGGCTATCATAATAGCCATAACAACCGACATTGAATAGAAGACCTGACCTACAGCATCGGTCCAAAGCTCAGGGTCAGACAACGCTTGGAAATTTGGAACAAAGAAAGCCTTAATACCTTCTAAAGCGCCCGGCATTGTAATACCCTTTATAGCCATAAAGCCTAAGCACAAAAACGGCAAGAATATAAGGTATTTAATTATTTTTTCAACACTCTTTGTACCGTTTCGTATACAATAATAAACCGAAGCCCACGCCACCAAAAGACAAACAAGCACAGGGATAGAAATCACATCAAAGCCCTTAATATCAAAGGTGGTTTTGGTAAGCTCTTGAAAAAGTCCGCCCGCAGCTTCGTTATTGCCTGTCATACTAAAGAACTTAAAGCTAAAAACAGCCATCATAATAACCCAAGCAAATACTACTGCATAGTATGTAACAATTACAAATGCATTGGAAGTTGCCGCCCAACCAATAGGCTCAAACTTCTTATTCATTTTGCGTAAAGCCCCCGGCGCACCCGAACGCATCTTTCTACCGATTGAAATTTCCATCATTAAAAGCGGTATACCGATTATAAGCATTGCTAAAAGGTATACAAGCAAAAATGCGCCGCCGCCGTGCTTAGCTGCAAGATTTGGGAAACGCCAAGCATTACCAAGACCCACTGCAGAGCCTATAGCTGCCAAAATAAAAGTGGCACTTGACCCCCATGTTGAACGTTTTGTTTCCGACATAATTCACACCGTCACTTCCGTTGAATTTTCAATTTTTTTCTTTTCCTTATATTCGCAAATCTTTTGTTTTACGATTAAATCATCATAGGTTTTCTTAAAAGTAACCCTACCGTTAAACTTTTCGCCACAGTTACAAATAAAATTAGCCGCAAACCAACGGTTAGAATATTTCCATTTAGTAACCCTTTTGGCTTTTGCGTCACATTTAGGGCATTTGAAAACAAGATGCTTTTTATCTATGTTTTCATCCTTTAAGTTAGAAATGCAATAGCTTTTAAAGCGTAGTCTCTTAAAGAACTCAGGATTAGCAGTGTCCTTAATAAGTGGCACAAAGCGTTCGCTATTGTAACATTTTTTCAAAAGATACGCCGCTACAAGACTGTCATCCTTTGCGGTATGAAAATCAATATCCTCGGTACTAACCTTTAAAAACTCGGCCGCCAGCGCCAACGATACCTGATTTTTGTCTTCATACCCTTTTAAATGCATTTCTTTTTGGATAAACTTTTGCAAATCAAGGTATTTTTCAATTTTAAAGCGTACACCTTCTAATAGGTTTTCTTCGTTTTCTAAAATTGTATATAGGTCGGAATTACTCCAAGTCATAGTTACTGCATCATCCCCCACCCAAGAATTATAGCTTTCAACAGCACTTTCAAACGGTGCACCGTTTCGCATAATCTCAGATGTAATACCTGTAAGCCTTGCAAACCTGCCTGTAACTCTTTTAGAAATAGCCGATTTCACCGTAACTTCAAAGGTGTCGATAATATCAAAATTTTCATTAAGCTTCACAGCACCGATTTGTAGTATCTGATTTATAAACCGTTTTTGCTTTGCAAAATAGGTACTGTCCCACTCTAAATCAAGAATAATATAATTCATTATTTTCTCTTCGATTCGTATTTCATTCTTTCTTCTTTGTTAAGAATCCTTTTACGCAAGCGGATATGGTTAGGTGTGATTTCCACCAACTCATCATCCTTAATAAATTCTAACGATTGTTCCAAACTCAAAACGCTGTGCGGCACCAAACGCAACGCATCATCCGAGCCTGAAGCACGGGTATTTGTAAGCTGTTTGCGTTTACAAACATTACAAACAATATCCTCGTTTTTAGGATTTTCGCCTACTATCATACCCTCATAAACCTCGGTTGAAGGACCAATAAACAACCTACCGCGGCTTTGAGTATTAAAAAGACCATAACCTGTAGATTCTCCTGTTTCGTGAACAATAATAGAACCTGTTGTGCGTTGCTGAATATCACCCTTATATTCTTCGTAACCGTTGAAAACGTGGTTCATAATACCGTTACCGTTAGTATCGGTCAAAAACTGTGAACGATAGCCTAAAAGTCCACGCGCAGGTATTAAAAATTCAAGGTGAGAAGTACCGCCTTCGCGAGTACCCATATTTTTAATTTCAGCCTTGCGAGTTCCCAGTCTTTCCATAACGGCGCCAACATATTCTTCAGGCACTTCTATCATTAATAGTTCTATAGGTTCTAAAATCTTGCCGTCTTCATCCTTTTTATAAATAACTTCAGGCGGTGAAACTTGAAATTCGTAACCTTGGCGACGCATAGTTTCAATAAGAATTGAAAGGTGGAGTTCCCCTCTGCCTGAAACCTTAAAGGTATCAGCCATTTCGGTTTCTTCAACGCGCAAGCTTACATTGGTCATAACTTCTTTGAATAGGCGGTCGCGCAGATTACGCGAGGTTACAAACTTACCGTCCTTACCCGCAAAGGGAGAGTTATTAACCATAAAGTTCATAGATAGCGTTGGTTCATCTATCTTAACAAAAGGTAAAGCCTCAATACATTCGATATCACAAGCGGTTTCGCCAATTTCCAAATCAGTAAGACCCGCAACCTGAATAATATCGCCCACAGTTGCAGTTTCTACTTCCTGACGCTTTAAGCCCTTGTACATAAATAGCTTTGCAATTTTGAGCTTGGTATGGCTGCCATTCTTATGGCAAAGTGCCACAGCTTGTCCATTTTTTACAGAACCGCGTATAACACGTCCAACACCAATACGACCCAAGTATTCATCGTATTCAATATTAGTGAAAAGTATCTGCAAAGGTGCTTCACAGTCACCCTCGGGTGCATCGATTTCATTTACAATAGCATCAAACAATGGGCGCATATCTTCACCCTTTGTATCGGGTGAAAGCGTTGCATAACCATCACGCCCTGAAGCAAACACAACCGGAAACTCGATTTGCTCTTCATCAGCACCTAATTCGATAAATAAATCCAAAACCTCGTCAACAACCTCATGAGGTCTTGCCATAGGCCTATCAATTTTATTTACAACAACCACCGCTTTTTTACCTAACGCCAAAGCCTTTTTAAGCACAAAACGTGTTTGTGGCATACATCCTTCAAATGCATCTACAAGCAATAAAACGCCGTCTACCATTTGTAAAATACGCTCAACCTCGCCACCAAAATCGGCGTGACCGGGGGTATCAACAATATTTATCTTAACATCGCCATACATAACGCTTGTATTTTTAGAAAGTATAGTTATACCGCGTTCGCGCTCCAAATCGTTAGAGTCCATAACGCGCTCATCAACCGATTCATTTTCACGGAAAGTACCGCTTTGTTTTAAAAGTTGGTCAACAAGTGTGGTTTTACCGTGGTCAACGTGGGCAATAATTGCCACATTTCGCAAACCTTCAATCTTTGCCATTAAAATTCCCCATTAGTATTATAATATAATTTAACTTATATATTATATTATACACTACCTGCTTTGTCAAATAAATATGTGATTTTTTATAAACAAAAATAAACACTGAGCACAAAAGTTACTCAGTGTTTACTTATTGATCTACAAAAGTTCATCAGATTGACTCAAAGTATCTTCCGAACTGCTTTCAGAACTATTGGGAATTTCTTCAGAAGTGACTGTAGATTCAGTCGGGGTACTTACTGAAGTATCTTCACTCGGCGCAGAAGAAGTGGCAGAAGAAGTGCTTGAACTACTGCTTGTCGAAGTGTTGGATGAATTAGAACTTGTAGAACTTGAGCTTGTCGAAGAAGAGGGTTTTGAAGACTGATTGTTAGAAGAATTATTAGAAGTTACTGATGAAGTATTAGGCTTTGAAGAGGTAACCGGTTTTGAGGATTCGGTAGGCTTTGAAGGTTTAGATTCCTTCTTTTCCTCCTCTTCCTCTTGTTCTTCTTCCTCTTCTTCCTCCTCACTTGGAAGATAATCTTCTTCCTTTAAGATTTTACCCGGGCTTGTTCCGTTCTTATAATATCCTTCACCCTTGCGGTAAACATCTTCGCTATCTTCGAATTGTTTAACCTCTAAGCCTTGGTGAATTTCGCGCATAATATCTCGCCAAATACTCTTTGCGGCACTTGTGTTATAAACACGATAATTATGGTCAAAGCCATACCATACTGAGCCTATATAATATGGTGTACCTCCTACAAGCCAAGAGTCTTTCGTATCACTTGAGGTACCCGTTTTAGCATAGCATTTCATACGGTAGTTGAATCCACCTATTGAGCGGCCTGTACCACCCTCTTTATAAACAACCTCACGCAATAAATGGTTCATAATGGTTGCGGTATCTTCACCTATGGCACGCTTGCCCTTAGGCGGCTCTAAAACAACATTTCCGTCAATATCAACGACTTTATAATAGGTTGTTGGGGTATAATACATACCGCCGTTACCGAATATAGCAAACGCTGCTGCAGATTCTGTGGGTGTAATACCATAAGTACAACCACCCAGTGCCAACGAAGATGCATTTTTATCACTATTTACTAGATGCTTTAACTTAAGCTTTTTGGTAAGGAATTTATAAGAAGCATCAATCCCAACATCATCAAGAAGTCGTACAGGCACTGCATTCATTGAATGTCTTAGCGCATAATTTAGCGGAACCTTGCCCATATATTCGCCGAACCATTCTCTGGGTCCGGGTTTTCCGTGTTCATAGTAATTTTTAATAGGCTCATCTAAAACGGTAGTGGTATAATCGCAAATATCCTTTTCGATTACCTGCGTATAAACGCCTAAAGGCTTCATGGTAGAGCCCGGTTGACGCGGAACATTATACGCGCGGTTAAGGCCACGATTTACTGTTTTCTCACCAGCACCGCCAATTATACCAACGATATGACCCTTGTAATCCAAAATGGTCATAGCAGACTGTACTCGCTCACGCTCACCCGCTTCATTACGCCTTGTTTCGTAAAAATAACGATTTTGATTGTTATAGGTTTCTTCCATAATCGACTGAATATTAGAATTTACAGTAGAATAAATTTTAAATCCGCCGTTATAAAACATTTGCGAAGCGATTTTTTCATCGCAGTTATATTTTTCAGCTAAATCAGTAATTACATTTTGAATTAGAGTATCAACAAAGTAGTTGTTTATTTCACCATCAAGATGTTCCTTTTGAGAAAAATCAAGCTTGACTTCTTCATTATATGCCTTGTCATATTCATCTTTAGTTATATACCCTAACTCGTACATTTTAGTAAGTACAACCTTACGGCGATAAGTGTTTTCCTTCATATTTATGGCGGGGTTGTATCTTGAAGGATTTTTAGTAATAGCCGCAACCGTGGCACATTCGGCGAGGGTTAATTCATCAAGCTCTTTACTAAAATAGTAGTTAGCCGCAACCTGAACACCATTGATACCGCTGCCCAAAGCGATGGTATTAAGATACGCTTCCAATATTTCGTTTTTATCAAGTTGGGTTTCAACTGTGAGTGCTCTTATAATTTCACGTATTTTACGAGAATAATCTCTCGCCTTATCGGCGGTAATATTTTTAATAAGCTGTTGCGTGATTGTAGAACCGCCAAACTCAACCGAGCTAAACTTTAAAAATTCGTTTGCTACTGCTAAGAAAGTACGCTTCCAGTCAACACCACCGTGTTTTAAAAAGTTTTCATCTTCAATGGCGATAAAGGCGTTTTGCAGGTTTTTAGGCACTTTTTTGAGTGATATCCAAATGCGGTTTTCGTCGCCGTGAATACGTTTATATTCTTGCCATTTTCCTTCTTCGTCTTTAGCATAGACGATGGAAGTCATATTAAGCTCAAGATTACGGATATTAGAAACTATTTTTTTAGAGCCAAGCGGGTCAAAGCCTTTAAAAATACTTTCTCCGCCCGAAAATAGTGTGGTTAAAAATACAGTAAAAATTAAAATTATGGAAACTAAATTTAAGGAATAATTTTTAAGCTCTTGTTTTTTAATAGTTTTTAAATACTTTACGACTTTTTTAAGCCATTCAAACACTATTAAAGCATACTTTTTTCCCACTTTATAAGCAAGCTTTGAATAGTAAACAGCTTTGTTAAAAAGTTGCTTTATGTCCACAAAAATCTTCCTTTCCTTAAAATTTTTACATTAGCTATATTATTATACCACCATTTAACAAATTTGGCAATTGTTTTTTAAAATGTAAAATTTTTATTAAAATTGGCATAATATCTTGAAAGTCTTAATAAATGAGTTATAATCTATAATGTGAAATAAACAGAGAGGAAGCAAGGTATGCTAGCTTTAAAAGGCATCAAAAAAGATTATATTACAGGCAATAATAAGGTTGAAGCGCTAAAGGGTATTGATTTAGGATTTCGCAAAGCGGAATTTGTTTCGGTTTTAGGACAATCGGGCTGTGGCAAAACAACACTGCTTAACATAATAGGCGGTCTTGATAAATACACTTCGGGCGACCTTTATATAAACGGCGTTTCTACTAAGAACTTCAAAGATAGAGATTGGGATAACTACCGCAATCATTCGGTAGGCTTTGTTTTCCAAAGTTATAACCTTATTCCGCACCAATCGGTTTTGCAGAATGTTGAGCTTGCGCTCTCGCTTTCGGGCGTTTCCCGTAAAGAGCGTAGAAAACGCGCAAAAGAAGCACTCGAAAAGGTAGGTCTTGGCGACCAACTCAAAAAGAAACCTAGTGAGATGTCAGGCGGACAGATGCAGCGTGTTGCAATTGCCCGTGCAATAGTGAATAACCCCGATATTATTTTAGCCGATGAGCCAACGGGTGCCCTTGATACCGAAACCAGCGTTCAGGTTATGGAAATTTTAAAGGAAATTTCTAAAGAACGTCTTGTAATAATGGTCACTCATAACCCCGAGCTTGCCGAAAAATACTCGACCCGTATTATTCGTATGCTTGACGGTGTTGTAACAAGCGATACCGCTCCCTTGAGTGATGAAGAACTCGCCCTTGTAACCCCTACTCCAACCCAAGAAAAAAAGAAAAAGCGCAAAAAGCAAAAAATGCCTTCAATGTCGCTTGGAACTTCTTTTTCGCTGTCCCTTAAAAACCTATTTACCAAAAAAGGCAGAACCGCGCTTACTTCCTTTGCGGGAAGTATAGGTATTATCGGTATTGCGCTTATTTTTGCGGTATCACAAGGTATGACAACCTATATTGATATACTTCAAGAAGACACCCTCTCTTCCTACCCTATTACCCTTGAAAATCAGTCAATGGATATTTCTTCCTTGCTTGAAACCTTTATAGGCACCGCAAAATCAGCAGAGGGGCATCAAAAGGATGCGGTTTATCAAAAATCAATGGTATACGATATGGTAAACGCCCTTAATACCGCTTCCGCTAAAGAAAACGACCTTAAATCCTTTAAAACCTATCTTGAAAATCAGTTAGCGGAAGATAGCGCAAACGGGGAACTTAAAGATGCCGTAAACGGTGTTTCTTATACCTATGATTTCGACCTGCTTGTATATACCAAAAATATCGACGGTAAGATTATCCGTTCCGATTCGGAACAGCTTATGCAGGAAGTTTTGCTTGAACATTTTGGTATGGATATGTCTACTATGGTGGATATGGGTCAAAGCAGTGGTATGACCGGTATGATGCCTATGGGTAGAGGTATGGTACTTTGGCAAGAAATGCTTTCGGGTGATAATGGTGACCTTATAAACCCGCTTATCAAAAAGCAGTACGATATGATTTACGGCTCGTGGCCTAATGATTACAACGAAATCGTTTTAATTCTTGATGAAAATAACGAGCTTGACGACATGGCGCTTTACTCTTTAGGTCTTAAATCCAAAGAAGAAATTGACGCAATGACCAAAGCCGCCATAAAGGGCGACAAAATCGATTACGAAAGCAAAAAATGGTCTTATGAAGAAATTTGCGAGCGTGATTTTAGGGTTATTCTTAATTCCGACTGCTACACATTGGATAAAGAAACCGGTCTTTATACCGACCTTCGCGATAGCGAAGCAGGGCTTAAATACCTTTACGACAACGGCACCGATATTAAGGTTACAGGTATTATTCGCCCTAATGAAGATGCAGTTTCAACAATGCTTACAGGCTCTATTGCATATACAAAAGAGCTTACCGAATTTGTTGTAAATAAAGCTCATAAATCGGATGCTATAAAAGCACAAAAAAAGAATAAACAAATTGATATTTTCACAAAGCTTCCGTTTGGCGAAAACAGTCAAAACCTTAGCGATAAAGAAAAGCAAAAAGAATTTAAAAAATACCTTAGCACCCTAGATGATGATGAAAAAGCAATAACCTATGTGAAAATTATGTGCGTGCCCGAGAAAAAGGATGTTGACAAGTTTGTTAAAGATAGTATGAAGGGTAAAAAACGCGAAGATATTGAAGAAACTC
Source organism: Acutalibacteraceae bacterium (assembly GCA_045605125.1). GTDB lineage: Bacteria > Bacillota > Clostridia > Oscillospirales > Acutalibacteraceae > UBA737. The sequence goes on from JAZUPK010000015.1 coordinate 24,450, forward strand.
TTGCGCCCATACTTTCAAAACAAACAGGTATGGCAGATAAAGAAATGTCGGACTATTTGTCATCTATGAAGGATGATGATTTAGAAGAAATTTTTGTATCTATCCTTGAAGAACAGTATAAAGCCCAATATGCGCAAAGCGTTACAGGACAGTTGGCGCTAATGCCAAAAGAACAGCTTATTATGGCGCTTGACAACGCAAAATCAAACTTCACTACCGAGCAATGCGCCCTTTATTATGACGAAGTTTTAGAGTTTTCCGACTCTACTTACGATAAGAATATGCGCGAACTAGGCTATGTTAAACTAGATACACCTTCCAGCATAAATATCTACGCTACAACCTTTGAAGATAAGGATGTTATCGAAGCGACAATAGCCGACTATAACGAAGGTGTTGAAGAGCTTTCAAAGATAAAATACATCGATTATGTAGGCATAATGATGTCATCAATTACCACCATTATAAACGCTATTACCTACGTGCTTATTGCCTTTGTGGCAGTTTCCCTTATAGTATCTTCTATAATGATTGGCGTAATAACCTTGATTTCCGTACAGGAACGCACAAAGGAAATTGGTATACTTCGTGCTATAGGTGCTTCAAAGCGCAATGTTTCTACAATGTTCAATGCCGAAACGGTGATAATAGGCTTTACTTCGGGCACATTAGGTGTTATTATAACCTACCTTTTGTGTATCCCAATAAACCTTATTTTACACCACCTTACAGGTATTAATAATCTTAACGCTATACTCCCGTTACCCGTGGCAATAATTCTAGTTTTAATAAGCGTACTGCTTACCATGCTTTCGGGACTTATTCCTTCTAGAAGCGCCGCTAAAAAAGACCCCGTAATAGCGCTTAGAACTGAATAAGTCAGGACCTCCGGCTAAGCCGGAGGCTTGAATAGCCCTTCAAGGGCATTTTACAGACGAAACCCCTAAAGGGGCGCCGAAAGGTTTGCCGACTGCATTACTTTTTCGGGCTACCCCTCAAGGGGTTTTATTTATGCCT
>JAZUPK010000016.1:0-34465 GCA_045605125.1 Acutalibacteraceae bacterium
TTTCTCTCGAGAATTGTCGGGTCCTTATTATTGTCGTTGTTTAATTTTCAAGGTCCGTTTCGCACCCCTCTTTTTAGGGCGCCCGATTATATTACCACATTTAATCCCCTTTGTCAACACTTTTTTTAAAGTTTTTTTAAAAAATTTTTAAACTTTTTTTGATACACAATATCTTGGGGTTTTGTTATATTTCGACCACATTTAGACATAAAAAATAAGGGAGCGAAATGCCCCCCTTATATATAATATGTATATACGAATAGATTATATTATTTAAAAGCCTTAATTATATCACTTATCATATATACTTTATCGTTTTCAGCAAGCCCTTCAGCAATGCCCATAGCAATAATACCGGCAAACACGGTGAAAATTACTGCGTAATGCTTCCACGAAAGTTTTTCTTTAAGAACGATTCTTGAAAGGAAAACCGAGAACACACAATAAGCTGAAATCATAGGTGCTGCAACCGCAGGGTTGCCGTACTTCGGTCCGAGTGCATATATATACGCAAATTGTCCTGCCGTTTCACAACAAGCTCCTATCCACTTGGGTATATCGAATTTCTTTTCGAACTTTTCTTTCTTGATTACGTACACATATATAAAGCAAATAATAGCCATTAAGAAAAACGTATACTCGTAAGCAATATTACCGGAATCTTCGTTTACTTTGCCGGTGTCAAGCAACAGTGCATCCGCAAAGGTGCCGAGTCCGTCAAGCGACGCATACAACAATGGAAACACAAGCGCAATAAAGCTTGTACGGTATTTTTTGTTTTCTTTCTTAGCGGAAAGCTCTTTTACTTCCTCATCCACGTTTTTTTCAACAAAGGCAAGCCCTACAACGCCGATACAAACAAGAACTATACCCAGCCAGGTAATAGCATCAGGCATATGCTCTTTGCCAAGGAACACAAGGCAAAGTATGCAAGCGATAGCGCCTGAGGAATTACAAATCGGTGAACCGATGGAAAGCATTATATAGCGCAATCCAACATAGCCCAAAATCATAGAGGCAATATAGCAAAAAGTAGCAGGCAGGTATCTTATAAAGTCCATCGGCTCAAAGTTTGTGCCGGTAAGAAGCTCGATAGTTGCGTGAATACCCATTACGGTACCAACTGCTATAACAATTTTCCAATGACTGTATTTATCTGTGGGCTTGGAACCCATTTTTGAAAAGAGGTCGCTTCCGCCCCAAAAGAATATCGCTATAAGCGACAATATAAACCACATAATTAAATCTCCTTTTAATTTATAATTCTCGGCTATAAATTAAAATCGGAGGGGGTCTACGTCTGAACACCCTGCAGGGTGCTAATTTTTTAAGTCTTTTTGTCATACACTTATTCTGCTAATCTGCGCGCAAAATCAGATAACTCTTCATCGCTGAAAAATTCGATTGTGATTTTACCTTTTCCGTCACCTGTAGATGTTATGCTAACCTTGCGGTGAAGCTCGTTTTTAAGCGAAAGCTCAACCTCGCTGTAGAAGGTGTTTTTGGCGACTTTCTTGGGTGCTTTGACGCCTTTTTTGGCATTTGCCGACATCTTTTCAAGCTCGCGCACAGAAGCGCCATTTGTTGCCATTTCAAGCATTTGCTTTCGAGCTTCTTCATCCTCTACAGAAAGCAATGCGCGGGCATGACCTGCCGAAATAGCGCCAACTCGCAAAGCCTGTAATTCATCATCGGTAAGATTTAATAGGCGAAGGGCGTTTGTAACGGCGGTACGGGATTTGCCCACACGCTTTGCGACCTCTTCTTGAGTAAGCGCAAAAGAATCGATAAGCGAACGGTAACCGAGCGCTTCTTCAACAGCGTTTAAATCTTCACGCTGAAGATTTTCAATAAGCGCCAACTCCATAAGTTCTTGGGGTCCGGCATCCTTTATAACCACCGGAACCTCATAAAGACCGGCTATACGGCAAGCTCGCCAACGTCTTTCACCGGCAATTATACTATATCTTCCGTTTGTTTCAGGTTTTACCACTATGGGTTGTATAAGACCGTGTTCTGCGATACTTTCAGCCAGTTCTGATAAGGCATCTTCATCAAAATCCTTACGCGGCTGCTCGCGATTAGGCTCAATATCGTTAAGGTTTACGTTTATAACTCCGCCGTTTTCGGTTGAGTTTTCATTAAACAAAACATCCAGACCTCTGCCCAGGCCACCTTTTTTCACTGCCATTTTAACCCCTCCTGTTTTTCTTTAAAAATTCTTTACCGAGAGCGTTATATGCATCACTGCCCTTTGAACGCTTATCATAATACTGAATGGGCATACCAAAGCTCGGTGCTTCAGAAAGTCTTACCGCACGCGGTATAACCGATTTGTAAAGCTTGTCCGAAAAATATTTCTTAATTTCACTTACAACCTGTGCAGTTAAGTTAAGTCTTCCGTCGTACATAGTAAGCACTATTCCCTCTAATTCCAGAGTTTGATTGTAAAGTCTTTTAACCTGTCTTACAGTGGCCATAAGCTGAGAAAGTCCTTCCAGCGCGAAGTACTCGCATTGTATAGGCACCAATACTGTATCGCTTGCATTTAGAGCATTTATGGTGATAAGCCCTAAAGACGGCGGACAGTCAATAAATATGTAATCATACTTTTCCCTTACGACCGATAGCGCCATTTTAAGTTGGGCTTCGCGGTGGTCGATTTCAATTAAATCAACTTCCGCCGCCGCTAAATCTATCGATGCGGGGATTATATCAACATTTTTATATTCTGTTTTAATAATAGCATTATCAGTTTTTTCGCTACCTACAAGCAACTCATAGGTAGAAACCTTAATTTCTTTTTTATTTATACCATATCCACTGGTAGTGTTTCCTTGAGGGTCAGCATCAACCAACAACACCTTTTTGCCCGCAATACCTACTGCTGCGGCAAGATTTACCGATGTTGTGGTTTTGCCCACGCCACCTTTTTGGTTAACGATGGAAACAATTTTTCCCATTATTTAATCTCCTTTTGTTTCACGTGAAACATAAACTCTTTAAATATTATATCAAAATTACTTTAAATTGTAAATAAGCAAAATAAAAAGGAAGTGAAAAACACTCCCTTTTAACTCTTATCATCAGGTTTAACGCACAGCGCCGCTATAAACCCAAACAAAACAGATGCTGTGATTCCTGCGGCGGTGGCTTCAAGTCCGCCCATTAACGCCCCTAAGATGCCGTGTTCGGTAACCGCCGCTTTTACGCCCTTTGCCAAACTATAGCCAAAGCCGGTTAACGGAACTGTAGCACCGGCGCCGGCGAACTCTACCAGCGGCTCGTAAACTCCAATAGCAGTTAATAAAACACCTAATACCACGAAAGATACCAATATTCTTGCAGGGGTCAATTTTGTATAATCTATCAACAACTGACCAACTACACATATCAATCCCCCGACCACAAAAGCTTTAAGACAATCTAAAAACAACTCCATTTTTCGCACTCCTAACCGATAGTGTTTCACGTGAAACATTTTTATTATTTTGTGCGAAAGCTTTTGCTTTATTCAATATTAAAACATTTGTATATAGCGCTTTTTGCGGTTTCATAATCCAAATGCCGCACGCGAATATTATCAGCACGCTCGCTGCGAACAAGCACCCTTACCCTGCAAGTTTTGTAAAACATATCCGGCAAGAATCTTATTATGCGTATTTCTCCGATGTTCTCCTTCGGACAGTAAAGCTCATAGGTTCTAAGCCCTCGCGTGCTACGGGCAAATATATTTTCGCCAAATGCTATTTTAGAATGGTCGAACTCAAACACGCCCATATAGGCATAAGAAATAATTAACGCACATGCAACCACTGTTAAAAACAATATAAACCTTGTGAACTTTTCAAAAATCAAGGCAAAATATATTGATGCTCCGATTACCGCCAAAAAGTAAATGGCGGGCAAAAATAAAAATCTGCTTTGTGTTAAAAGATTGTGTCTGGGTTTTATACCCTTTTCATCGGGCACAAAAAACGGGAAAAACTTTGAAAGCTTATTTCGTATTTCTTTATTCGCTCCAAGCGGGATAATAACCTCCGATTCGCTTTTGGTGTCACCATAACCGCCCACACTTACCTTTAATGCATAACGGCGAAGCAGTTGCATTATGAGAGTTTGCTCGACCTTAATATTATTGATTGCGCTCTTTTTAAACGAAGTTCGAACTTTTACTATTGCACCTGAGCGAACTTCAAGCTTCTTTTCGCCCACAAAGAACTTGAAGTTTACATATTTTAAAAAGGAATATATAAACGAGACAAAATAAGCCAGTAGTATTATAAGGCTTATAGTATTTACAACCGGCGGAAAATAAGTTTCAATCTTGCTTGAAATATTGTTTATTTCGTTAAGCAACATCTCGCTTATACCAATTCCTAAAAGAGTACCCGCTCGGTTGATTAGCGGAACCGCTACAAGCATACCTGTAAACGCCGAAGATGTTGTTGCGGCAAGTATCGCAACCTTTATCATACTATATTTTACTTCTTTTTGTTCGGTTTTTCCGTAAAGCAAGGCCGAAACTTCCTTACTGTTTTTAAGCCCTAGCTTAAACTGAAAGTCGGTGCGATTAAATGCGCCCGCTTCGGTATTTATTTTAAAGGTTACCGAACGGAATATGAAATCAATCGGGTTTTGCGTGTTTTGTATTGAAGAAAGCTTTTTTATGTCAAGCTTGGTAACACTTTTAAACAGGAATCCATAGGTTACGGTTAAAACCTTAGTTTCGGTATTATATTCAATCTTATACGAGCGCCACCTTAACACCGCCAACGCTAAAATCGAAGCTACAACAATTATTGAGAAACCTGTTACGCCTTCAAAATTGCGTTCGGTTAAATATTGCTCTATCGCCTTAATTATTGGCAAAAACAAAACTATAAGCGTTGGGCGTATAAATGTAAAAATCATTAAAGGATGAGCCTTATATGTTTTAATCATGTTGCGCCTCACTTGTAAGCGAGCTTGTAATCTTCTCGGCATCGGAAAGCTCTATTTCAGGTACAATAATTCGACTGCGAGCCGCTTTAAATGAAAGCGCCGTTAGGCCAAAGAGTCTTGCTAACGGCGTGGCAAAGCTTTGGGCATAAATTAAGCGCGAATACGGCATAATATGGCTAAACTTAATAAAAACACCATGGTTTACGATAATCGCTTCATTGCCGAACAAAATCTCGTAGCTTTTGAACAACACAGGCAAATACCAAACCGCTATAACAATGCCCAAAATCACTATAGTAAAAACGGCTATTTTTAATGTGTTTGAAAAAGGTATAAAATAAAAGCAAAGTCCAATCGAAATTGCAGTTAACATAACAACACGAATTTGCCAAAGCCATAAGGTCTTTTTAGGTAAGTTTTGCGTTTTCACGTTACTCCCCCTTTATTTTACTCCAATACTCTTTACAAAGTGTTTCGGTCTTGTTATCACCAAAGTTGTAATACTTCTTATTCTTTAAATCATCAGGTAAATACTGTTGGTTTACATAATGTTTTGGATAGGCGTGAGGGTAAAGGTAATGCTGACCTTTTACAGCGGCATCTTCACCATCAAAATGCTTATTTTGCAAGTGCCGCGGTATTTCGGTTCCTAAACCTCTTTCAATGTCTGCCATTGCGGCATTTATAGCATCGTGAGCAGAGACTGATTTTGGTGCAGTTGCCACCAAAATTACCGCATTCGCAAGTGGAAGCCTAGCTTCGGGAAGCCCTACCATCATTGCAGTATCAACTGCAGCCTTTACTATAGGTATAATTTGCGGATAAGCAAGACCTACATCCTCGTTAGCGCAAACCAAAAGTCTTCGGCAAGCGCTCGGCAAATCCCCTGCCGCCAAAAGGCGACCCAAATAGTAAATTGCAGCATCTGGATCGGAACCGCGCATTGATTTTTGATATGCCGAAATAATATCGTAATGTTGGTCACCGTCGCGATCGTACCTAACCGAATTAAAATCTAAAATTTCTTCCACTGCTGACTCTTCTACTACTATACTATCCCCAAAATCTGCAGTAGCAATACATAATTCGAGCATATTTAACGAACGGCGGACATCCCCGTTAGAAGCGGTTGCAATTTTTGTAACCGAAGCTCGTGAAAGGGTGACATCCTTTCCCTTTTGCTCGGAAATAATTCTAATGCCCCTTTTTATTACTTGGGTTATATCTTCTTTTGAAAGAGATTTAAACTCGAAAACTGTTGAACGGCTTAAAATAGCGTTATAAACATAAAAATACGGGTTTTCGGTGGTCGATGCTATTAGTGTAATGTCTCCGTTTTCTATATATGAAAGCAAAATTTGTTGTTGTTTTTTATTAAAATACTGAATTTCATCAAGATAAAGTAAAATTCCGTTAGCGGTATCAATTGTACCGATTTGATTTACAATATCCTTAATGTCGGCGGTGGAAGCAGTAGTTGCATTCAAATAACAAAGCTTCTTATTGCTTGTTTTTGCAATAATGTTTGCAACGGTGGTCTTACCTACCCCCGAAGGACCGTAAAATATCAAATTAGGTACATTGCCCGAGTCTATAATTTTTCTTAAAATTTTGCCGCTGCTTAAAAGGTGCTTTTGTCCTGCAACCTCTTCTATTGTTTGCGGTCTTAATGCATCTGCTAACGGTGAAGCCATTTTTTCACTTCCTTGGCATTTTATATATTTTTATTATATTACTTTTTGGCGTTACTTTCAATACTCATTAAAATATTTCTTTTTTCATACAATTAAATAGCATCAAAAAAGGAGAATTCTCGTGAGAAAAACACTTTTTATAAAAAATGCGTTAATTTTAACCGTATCTTCGCTAATACTCAGGTTTGCAGGCATAATTTTTAAGGTTTGGTTAGCACAAAAAATCGGTAGTGAGGGCATTGGTCTTTATCAGCTTGTGTTTTCGGTCTATGTATTAGCATCAACTTTTGCGATTAGCGGTACTTCGACCGCCGTCACACGACTTGTAAGTGAAGAATTAGCACTCAAAAACACTAAGGGTGCACTTAAAATTTTAAGGCGCGCTATAGAAATTTCGCTTATTATTGCCTTTTTCTCGGTCGCTGTAGTGTTTTTTGGCGCCAATTATATAAGTAGTACTATTTTAGGGGATATTCGCACCCTCTCCGCCCTTAAAATTTTACCTTTTAGCCTGCCTTTTATTGGTGTTACTTCTTGTATCAGGGGGTATTTTATATCTCGCCGTAAAGTCACCCCGAACGCGCTTTCCCAAATTTTTGAACAAGCAGTTAGAATTGTAATAATACTGCTTCTTATTAATAAATTTTTCGAAAAAGGACTCTCGGCTTGTTGCTTTGCAGTAATTTTAGGAGATATTATCGCCGAAATTGTTGCTTGTTTATTTCTTTACGTTATTTTTGTTTTTGATAAAAAACGCCTTGATTTTCAAAATGAAAATAGCATAAAAGTGCCTATTTTCAAGCGCATTTTACATATCTCGGTACCAATTACTTTAGGGCGGTACCTAAACACAGGGCTTCGCACCGCCGAAAATATTTTAGTGCCTAAAAATCTTTCCAAATATCCTAAGTCCGGCCACTCGGCACTTTCTCAATTTGGAATGATAAAAGGTATGGCACTTCCGATTTTGTTCTTCCCTTCGGCAATACTAAACGCTGTTTCAACTCTCTTAATACCCGAAATATCTGAAGCGGTGGCGCTAAAACGAAACGCTATTGTAAAAAGCACCTGCGAACGAATTTTTAAAATCACTACTCTGGTTGGTGTGATTTTCGGCGCAATTTTTAGCGCTATAGGTAAGGAAATTGGTTGGGTAATTTATAAGAGCGCCGATGTCGGTATACTTCTAGTAGCCCTTTCTCCCATTGTTCCGCTTATGTATTTAGACAGCATTTGCGACGGTATTTTGAAAGGGCTAGACCAACAAACATTCACTTTTCGTACCGCAATTTCTGATTCTATAATAAGAATTGTTTTAATCCTTCTTATGCTGCCAAAAATGGGGCTTAACGGTTTTATAATAATAATGTATTTTTCAAATTTTTTAACCTGTTTTTTAAATGTTTCAAGACTTTTAAAAATAAGCAAAGCTAATGTAAAACTGCTCCGTTCGGTATTTGTTCCGCTTATTACCGCGATTTTTGCAGTCTTTGGGTCTAGGCTTATACTATCGCACCTTGCTTTTTTAAATACCTTTTGGTACAGTGTGATTTTTTGTGTTTTTTCCTGTTTTGTTTACTTTTTAACATTATTTGCATTAAAAATAGTAAAAAGGGAAGATTTTTTACGCTAAAAACCCTATAAATAGGCGTATTTTTGCTCCAAAACACCATATTTTGTGTTTTGGGCGATTGCTTTACCCTTTCGCGTGCACCCCATCACAAGCGATATTTTCTATCGGCTGAGAAAGAGCGTTTTTCAAGAAAAAACACACAGAAATCCTGTGTGTTTTAATGTAAAAAGTTTATCTCAATTTTTGAAAAAAGTCTTGCAAAAGTGCTTTACATTCATCTTCACATATACCGGCATAAATTTCCACCTTGTGACCTAGCGGATAATCGCACAAGTTTATAACCGAGTCCATACATCCCATAGAACTATCGAATGCGCCAAAAACAACCTTTTTAATGCGTGCGTTTATTATAGCGCCGGTACACATTGGGCAAGGCTCTAACGTAACATAGAGCTCGCACTCGTCAAGCCTCCAACTTCCAAGAGCTTTACAAGCCGAATTAATCGCTTCAATCTCGGCATGGGATAAAGCGTTTTGTTTTTGTTCTCGGTGATTTCTGCCTTTAGCTATAATTTTTCCATCCTTAACTATTACAGCCCCTACAGGCACTTCACCGTCGCTATAGGCTTTTTTAGCTTCATTTATAGCTTCCTTCATAAATTCTTTCATACTTTTTTCTCCAAGTAAAAAGGCAGTCGTTACGGCTGCCTTTTGGTTTACATAATTATTTTAAGCAAAAAATTGCAACGATTTCAAACCGCATGCCACAATAAAAATAACTATTGTGGGACTTGTAAAAAACCACTTGTAAATTTGCCCTTTTGTAGCACTTGTTTTCTTGTTTTTTAAAGTAAATGCATCTTTACGGTCCTTTAAAAGATAGATGCCAATAAATCCTACTAAAATAGAAATTATTAAATAAATTACAAAGCATATATTTTTAATTTCTATTGATTGACCCATAAAAGCATAGTCGAAAAACACCGAAACCGCGTTATTAAAGGCATGTATAGCAACTGCAGTCCAAATAGATTTTGTTTTAACGGTTGCATAACCTAAAATAAGACCAACCAAAAAAGCAAAAGGCATTTGCTGAAAATTACCGTGAAGTATGCCGAAAACTATTGCCGAGGTTAGTACCGCAAACGAATCGGAATATTTACGAAGACTACCTAAAATAATTCCTCTGCAAGCAAATTCTTCTACCAAGGGCGGGACAACAGCAATCGCAATTGTAGTTAACATAAAACCAAAGAATCCCTCGGGCTTAGCACCATAATCCACTTCGTATTCTATACCAAAATTCGAAAAAACACTGCCCATATAAGAAACGGTTAAATTTGCAACCGAGCAAAGACCTACACCCAATAAACCGTAGGGTATTATGTCGCAAGTCTTTGGTTTTTTAAATTTAATAAGACCCGATATTCTTATATTTCGAATTTTGAAAACAATTACAAAAGGAATTGTAAACATTGTTACCGAAAATATGGCATTAAAAACCTGAGTAAAAGCAGGGTCGGAAAGAAAGGCAATAGTTTTTGTGTTCCAAAGGTTAAAAATCGTTAAAATAAAACGCAAAGCATATACTGCCACTTCGGATATTGCCAACAAGATAAGCAACGCGGCGCCTATCGTGTTGGCTGTTTTCCGTACATTTTTTCGTTCTTCAAAGGTTTCGGGTGTGAAACCGTAGGGAATATAGGTAACATAGGTTGGTTTTTCGGGTTGCGGATTAAAATTTTGTGTATTGTAATCCTTTGATTGATTCATCTAATAACTCTCCGTTTAAATTATTCCCGCAAATTATTCGTTAATTTCCCCTGTTTCTTCCTGTTCTTCGTTTATGTCGCTCTCAACAAGACCGGAATCTGCATCAGCTTCTTCAGGTTTATCGTTAACTTCAGCTTCATCGTGCTCAGCCATACCAACCGACAAAATCTTACGCACTGTATCGCCGTTTGAGTTTGTGGTCTTCATAACCCTAACACCTTTTGCAGGGCGAGCAAATTCAGAAATATCATCAGCAAAAATACGGATTATAATGCCATCATCAGCAATCATAATAATATCGGTATCGCCTTCGGTTACAGGAAGTACCGCCGCAACAAGACCGTACTTTTCTACTCGGTAATTCTTTATACCCTTACCGCCGCGCGACTGCAATCTATAGTCAGCAATATTGCTTATACGACCGTAGCCTGTTTCACTAATGGTAAGTACGCGGGTGTTTTCATCGCAAATAGCCATATCTACAACGCTATCGCCTTCGCGCATAGTAATAGCCTTAACACCGCGCGCGGTTCTACCCATTGTACGAACATCATTTTCTCTAAACTGTATAGCAAAACCGTTTCTGGTAGCAATAAGAAGATTATCTTCTCCGCTTGTAAGGCGAACGAACTTAAGACTGTCACCTTCATCAATAGAAAGCGCAATAATACCTGTTTTACGGGTATTTTTGAACTCGGAAAGACGGGTACGCTTAATAATACCCTTTTCAGTAACCATACATAAGTAGCGCTCGTTATCATCCTTAACGGTACAGGGGAGAATGGTCATAATCTTTTCTTCCGGCATTAGCGGAATAACATTTACAACATTCATTCCCTTACTTTGACGGCTGCCTTCAGGAATTTCGTATGCTTTTATGCGGTATACACGACCAAGATTAGTAAACATCATAATGCTCTCGTGTGAAGAGCATACAAACATATTCTGCACAATATCGTCTTCACGGGTGTTCATACCCTTAATACCCTTGCCGCCACGGTTTTGAACGCTGTATTCACTTGCAGGAACACGCTTAATATAACCGTTTTCGGTTTTGGTAATAACACATTCTTCTTCAGGGATAAGGTCTTCAATATCAACTTCGCCAGCAACATCGGTAATTTCACTACGACGGTCGTCAGAAAACTTATCTCTAAGATTTAGTGCTTCGGTCTTAACTATATCAAGAATTCTTGCCTTGCTTGCTAAAATTTCCTGACATTCCTTAATAAATGCAAGTTTTTCATCTAATTCATCAAGAATTTTTTGTTTTTCAAGACCTGATAGCTTACCTAACTGCATTTGAACAATTGCAGTAGCTTGAATATCATCTAAACTGAAGCGCTCCATTAAAGCTTCCTTACTTTCGGGAATGCTCTTGCTTGCGCGGATGATTTTGATAACTTCATCAATAAAGTCAAGCGCTTTTTTAAGACCTTCTAAAATATGAGCGCGTTCTTGCGCTTTTTTCATATCAAAAGCGGTTTTACGCTCAACAATTTCGCATTGGAAATCGATATTGTTTTGAAGCATCTCTTTAAGAGTCAATACCTTTGGCTTACCGCCAACAATGGCAATAAGATTAGCACCAAATGTGGTTTGAAGCTCGGTGTAAGAGAATAGCTTGTTTAAAATAACCTGCGGATTAGCATCCTTTTTAATATCTACAACTATTCTTATACCGCCATCACGCTTTGAAGAATAGTCTACAACATCTTCAATGCCTTCTATCTTCTTATCACTTGCTAAATCGTAAATTTTCTTAACTAGCGCTTCTTTTCTTACCTTATAAGGAATTTCGGTAATAATTATGCGGTATTTTCCGTTTTTAACCTCTTCAATTTCGGTTCTGCCGCGAACAATAATTTTACCCTTTCCTGTAGCATAAGCTGCACGAATACCGCTTCTGCCCATAATAAGACCGCCGGTAGGAAAATCGGGTCCCTTTATATGCTCACAAAGCTCGGGAAGGTCGGCATCCGGATTATCAATAAGACAACACATACCGTCTATAACTTCACCTAAGTTATGTGGTGGAATTTCGGTAGCCATACCAAAAGCAATACCCGAAGAACCGTTAACTAAAAGTTGCGGAAAACGAACAGGTAAAACCGAAGGTTCTTTCTTACTGTCGTCAAAGTTAGGTACAAAATCAACGGTATCTTTTTCGATATCATCTAACATTCTAAGGGATAGGCGGTTCATTTTAGCCTCGGTATAACGGTAAGCAGCAGGTGGATAACCGTCTATATTACCAAAGTTACCATGGCCATCAATTAAAGGATATCTTAAAGAGAAATCCTGTGCCATACGAACAAGCGCATCATAAACCGAAGCGTCACCATGCGGGTGATAGCTACCGAGCACGGCACCAACGGTAGTAGCGCACTTTTTATAGGCTTTATCAGGGGTAATGCCTAAATCGTACATAGTATAAAGAATTCTACGGTGTACAGGCTTTAAACCATCTCTTACATCGGGTAAAGCACGGCCAACTAAAACTGACATACCGTATTGAAGCATACTGCTCTTAACTTCATCAACAATTTCTACCGGCACAATATTAGTTTCTTCATTAGAAGGCCAGTATACATTTTCTTGTTTAGCCATTTTTAATTTCTCCTTTCCTTAAATATCCAAATCTGTAGCGAAAATTGCGTTTTCTTCAATAAACTGCTTTCTGGGTTCAACCTCTTCACCCATAAGCATTGTAAAGGTTTCATCTGCTATTTGAGCATCTTCCATAGAAACCCTTAAAAATGTTCTACGTTCAGGGTCTAGTGTAGTTTCCCAAAGCTGTTCGGGGTTCATTTCACCAAGACCTTTATAGCGCTGTACATCAATATTGTCGCCGCCGCCAAGCTTTTCTTTATACATATCACGTTCTTCTTCGGTAAATGCATCATAGTGTACTTTACCCTTAGCAACGCGGAACAGCGGTGGTTGAGCTAAGTAAATATGGCCTGTTTCTATAAGCTCTGGCATATAACGGAAGAAGAAAGTAAGTAAAAGTGTTCTAATATGGCTACCGTCAACGTCGGCATCGGCCATAATAACTATTTTATCGTAACGAAGTTTGTTTATATCAAAATTTTCACCAATACCCGTACCTAAAGAAATTACAACAGGGGTTAACTTGTCGTTTCCGTAAACCTTGTCTTCTCTTGCTTTTTCAACGTTAAGCATTTTACCCCAAAGAGGTAATATTGCCTGGTAGGTACTGTTTCTGCCTTCTACTGCGGAACCGCCTGCAGAGTCACCCTCGACGATAAATATTTCAGTTTTTGTTGGGTCATCCGAAATACAGTCTTTTAATTTATCGGGCATACGGGTTCTACCGCCAATACCTGACTTATTACGTGAAGCATCTCTTGCTTTTTGTGCGGCTTCGCGCGCATTTGAAGCGGCAATTGCTTTATCAATAATAATTTTACTTTCAGCAGGGTTTTCTTCTAAGAAGCGATAAAGTTGGTCGTTAACGATTTCTCTTACTAACTGACCTATAGAAGTGTTACCAAGCTTTGCTTTAGTTTGGCTTTCAAATTGTGCATCCGAAAGCTTAACCGAAACAACTGCAACTAATCCTTCTAATACATCGTCGCCCTTTAGATTATCACTGCTTTCTTTAATTTTCTTAAAATCGTGGGCGTATTTATTTACAACTCTTGCAACGGTTTGGCGGAATGCGGATTCGTGGGTACCGCCATCTATAGTATGCAATGTGTTAGCAAACGACATAATTCTATTATCGTAAGCAGTAGACCAAATAAGCGCAATTTCTGCGGTTTCGTCACCCTTACTGCCTGATAAATAAATTACCTTTTCATTTAAAGACTCTTTCTTTATGCCGGATAAAATATATTCAACATAAGATTTGATACCGCCTTCATAGCATAAATCATCAGATTTATCTTTTGTAAGGCTATCACTACGCTTATCAGTTAAAACTACGCGTATACCAGCATTCAAAAATGCCTGCTCACGAAGTCTTTTTAAAAGGGTATCATAATCATATTCGGTAGTATCGGTAAAAATGGTTGGGTCAGGCTTAAAGGTTACGGTCGTACCTGTTTCGCTTGTTTCACCGATGATATCTAAATCGGTTACAGTAACGCCCTTTTCATAGCGTTGCTTGTAAATATTTTTACCATCTTTTACTTCAACCTCAAGCCAGTTTGAAAGCGCATTAACAACCGATGCACCAACACCGTGCAAACCGCCCGAAACCTTATATCCGCCACCGCCGAATTTACCGCCTGCGTGCAAAATAGTAAATACAACAGTAACAGTAGGAATTCCTTTTTGTGGGTTTATACCTACAGGAATACCACGGCCGTTATCGCTTACTCTTATAATTCCGTCATCCAGAATATCAACAGTAATCTTATCGCAATATCCTGCCAACGCTTCGTCTATAGAGTTATCCACTATTTCATACACTAAGTGGTGCAAACCGCGTTCGCCGGTAGAGCCTATGTACATACCGGGTCTCTTTCTTACCGCTTCAAGTCCTTCTAATACCTGTATGGAATTTTCGTCATAATTTTCAGTTACAGGTGTTGTGATTTCGTTACTCATAATTTTTTCCTTTCGACTTGATTATTTAACAATTATCCCTTGCCTTTTTGTAAGCGTATTGGGAGAAATTTGTGAAATATAAACCTTATTTTTGTTGATTTTATTCGTTAATATAAAAGATTTTGGAAGTTCGTATGATACATTTATAACTTCGCCTTTTTTTTCGGCTGCAGATAAAAATTCTCTTGTAGCCTTTGATACTGTAGTTTTTTCTAAATCAAAAATACCAATAATGCTATTTTCGTTTGCTACATATTCGCCGCCTAAATGAATATACATTAAAAAACTTCGCCGCCTTTTACATTAAAAATTTTGCCGCCTTTCAAGTTTTCAATATTACTTGGATCGCAACAACTTAAAAATGTTTGCATTTCTTTTGTGTGGTTAAGTACAAAATTTTGACGGCTTTTATCTAATTCACTCATAACATCATCAAGCAAAATTACAGGATATTCGCCTGTTTTTTTATTTATAACTTCCGCTTCTGCTAATTTTACGGCAAGTGCAACACTGCGTTTTTGTCCTTGCGAGCCGTAGCTTCTGGCACTAATATCATTTATTTTAAAGTCTATGTCATCTCTATGAGGTCCTACAGTAGTAACTCCCGAAAACATATCATCTTTTCGAGTTTTCTTTAATGCTTGTTCTAAATCTTCATTTGTTGACTTTACATATTTAACTTCTAAATTTTCTTTTCCATTAGAAATACCATCATATAAAGTCGGTAAAAATTCCTGCAACAGTTCTAAATAACGTTTTCGCATATCTATAATTTTTTTACCAAGTGTTGCAATCTCGTTTTCAAAAACATCAAGCATTACCGAAACAGTAGAATCATATTTAAAATCCTTTATAACCTGATTTCGTTGTGTTACTGCTCTTAAATATTGCTTTAAAACTGAAATATAGGAAGGATAAATTTGACAAATTGCTAAATCTATAAATTTTCTTCTTATCTTCGGGCCTTCTGAAACAATATTAAGGTCAATAGGTGAAAAAACAATTGCATTAAAATTTCCCGCTAAAGAAGATACCGATTTTAACTTTTTTTCATTCAAAAAAGCAGTTTTTTTATCTTCAAACTGAAGAGATGCTTTTGTTTTTATTCCTTTACTTTCAAAATAAAGATTATTTATAGCTTTTTGTTCCGAAAATTTTAAAAATTCACTATCTTTAGCTCCGCGAAAACTTTTTGCTCCCGTAAAAAGCCAAATTGCTTCTATAATATTTGTTTTTCCCTGCGCATTTTCACCACAAATAACATTCATATTCTCACAAGGAGTAATATGTATATTACTTAAATTGCGAAAGTTTTTACATTCTAAATCTAAAACGATCATACAATTTCAATGCCTTGACCTTCAAATTCAACCTTATCGCCTTTATGAAGCTTTTTACCTCTCATTAAACAAACTTCGCCGTTTACCTTAACTTCGCCTTCTTGAATTACAAATTTTGCGTGTCCTCCGGTAACAACTAAATCGCCTAATTTCATAGCACTATCAAGGCGAATAAAATCTTCTTTTATAGAAATCTTAGTGTATTCCATTATTTCAACCTCATAGGCATTATCATATATTTAAAGTTATCGTCATCTATAGGAGTAATAAGAACACCCGCATTAGGACCATTAAATAAAATATTTACATTTTCATCTTCTATAGCCTTTAATGCATCTAATAAATAGTGGTTATTAAGACCAATTTCAAAATTTTCGCCCTCTAATTTAGTATTAAAGGTTTCGGTACTTCTTCCTTGTGCTGTAGCACAGGTGAAGATTACATTTAATTCATTAAAATAACATCTTACAGGTGTTGTAAAGGATTCACTTATAAGTAATGATACACGCTCAATAGTATTTATAAGCTCGCGAGTATTTACTGTAACCTTTTGTTTATAGTCCTTTGGAAGGGTCTTTTCGTAATTTACAAATTCACCCTCTAGCAAACGGGAAATAAAGGTATAACCGCTTACTACAAAGCTTATAAGCCTTTCACCAACATTAATGGTTATTTCTTCTTTTTCATCTTCTATAAGCTTTACAACTTCGTTTATTGCTTTGCTTGTAACATTAAACTCCATATTTTTATCAATATTAATTTTTTCTTTTTTAATAGCCAAACGATAACCATCTATTGCTACAAACTGAATAAAACAATCATAAAGGGAAATATTTATACCTGTAAGGATAGGTTTACTTCCTTCGGTAGTAGCTGCTGCAAAAGAAGTACCTTTTTTTAGTTTATTTACAAGATTTCCTTCTAAAGAAAAACTGTTTGCATTGTTAACAGAAGGAATTTCAGGAAAATCGGTAGCAGCCATACCCATAATATCAAAGGTTGCATCGCCGCTTTTTATGTGACAGTTAAGGCGGTCATCGGCAGAAATCTCTACCGATTCACCGTTCATTTTTCTTAAAATTTCAGCAAGTAAACGAGCATTTATTACAATGTCTCCTGCTTCATCACATTTTGCATATATTTCTTTCTTCATACCCATTTCAAGATTATAAGCTACAAGAGTAATTTTTCCTTGTTCAGCAGAAATAAGTATACCTTCAAGTATTGGCATAGAGGTTTTTGCTCCAACTACACCCTGAAGCTTTGAAACTGCTTCAAGCAATTTTGTTCTTTCGCAATAGAAAATCATTTTTTTCCTCCTAAAAAAAGAATATTAAAATAAAAGTAATAATAAGGGGTGTTAAAACAGTTAAAAACTTAAAATTTCACTTTAAAATAAAGAGTTTTTAGTGTTAACAAAAAATAGAATAAAAACTTAAAAATTTTAATAACTTAAAAGTACTAACATGCTATTTAATAACTTTTATGTTAATTAAGGTTAATTGTGTTAATAACTTTTAATATACTGTTTGGTTTGAAGAGCGTAAATTTTTAATAATATCTTCAACCAATTCTTTTTGGTAAGGCTTGTCCTTTAAGAAATTATCAATCTTATTTACATTGTAAAGAACGGTTGTATGGTCTTTACCAAAACATTCCCCAATTTGTTTAAAAGAAAGTTCGGTTGTTTCTCTTGCAATATACATTGCAACCTGTCTTGCAAGAGCTAAAGAAGCAGTTCTTCTGTTCGATAATATATCACTAACCGAAACATTATAAGTTTTTGCAACTTCGTTAATAATGTTATCAACCTTTATAGGTTCGGGTTTGTCATCAGTAATTACATCACGAACAGAGGATTTTACAACAGAAAGAGTAAGCGGATGGGACTGAATAGAAGTATAAGCATAAAGTTTCTTAATAACACCTTCAATTTGGCGTGTATTTGATTTTATGTGTTCTGCAATATAAAACACTAGGTTTTCTTCCAGCTTAATACCGTATTGCTCAGCCTTTTTATTTATAATACCTACCCTTGTTTCAAAATCGGGGTTAGTAATATCGGCAAACAAACCACCTTCTAAACGGGAACGAATACGGTCATCAAGAGTTTTAATTTCTCTTGGGGGACGGTCAAGGGTTACAACAATTTGTTTATTTCGTTCCATAAGGGTATTAAAGGTATTGAAAAATTCTTCCTGAGTTTGTTCTTTACCTGCAATAAAGTGTATATCGTCAATTAAAAGAACATCTACATTACGGAATTTATGGTGGAAGTCTTCAATAGTACCAAGACCTAGCTTACCTTGTTGTAAAGAAGTAATAAGTTGGTTTGTAAAATCTTCCGCTCTAATAAATTCGGTAACCTTTCTTGGAAATTTATGCTTGATATGATTTTTTATAGCAAGCATAAGGTGGGTTTTACCAACTCCCGAAGGACCGTATATTACAAGAGGATTATATGTAGGTTGAGGAATTTCACATTCTGCTACCGCTAATGATGCCGCATGAGCAAAACGATTAGTAGAACCTACTATAAAGTTATCGAAAGAGAAGAAATCTTCAAAAGTAAGACCTTCGCTATATTTTTCAGCGTTTAAAATTTCTTCTTCATCATCTCGCATAATAACCTTAAATTCCATAGGCACACCCATAACGGTTTTTATGCAGGTATTAAAAAGCTCGGTATAAGTTTTTTCAACAATCTCAAGTTTATATGAATCATTTAAAGAAACTACAAATTCACTATCATTAAAGAAAACCGGTTTTAAGTCCTTTAAAAAGCAGTTAAAAGCAATTTCAGAAATAGATTTTTTACATTCGTCGCATATCGCATTCCATATTTCTTCTAATGGAGTAATAGACATATTTTTCACCTCATATGAGTAAATATTTTTTTATTTTTTAACAATAATAAGTTTATATATAATATATCTATATTAGTATATCATACTATAATAAATTTTGCAACTTTTTTAATTAAATTAGGGGATAAAAATGAACAACAGAACAGATCTTGCCACAGAACTTGAAAAAAGATATGTAAATAACCAAAAAAAGAACATAAAAATAGGAAAAACTAGTATAGAGTTTACCGAAATAAAAGAAGAATTTTCAAGCTTTAAAAAAGGAAATATTTATGTCTCAATAAATATAGGAAAAATAGAATATTTAACTTCCTTTGAAGATATAGAAAAAGCAATAAATTTAGGTTTAAATGAACTTTTACCCAAAAAAAGAGAAAGTGTACTTATAGTAGGACTCGGAAACCGAGAAATTACAAGCGATAGCATAGGGCCAAATACTTGCGAAAAAATATTAGCTACAAGGCATATTGTAGGTGAATTTTCCCGTAATTTAGGTATTCCTAATTTAAAAAGCGTTTCTACAATAACACCAAGTGTTTTAGGTAAAACAGGAATAGAATCAAGTGAGACTGTAAAAGCAATTGTAGAAAAAATCAAGCCCGATGCAGTTATAGTAATAGATGCTTTATGTGCAAGAAAAAGTGAAAATCTTTTTTCGGTAATACAGCTTACAAACAGCGGAATATCCCCCGGTTCCGGAGTTCAAAACGCGCGGAAAGAATTAAGTTTTAAAACCCTAGGTATTCCTACAGTTGCAATAGGAGTACCCACGGTTGTAGAAGCAAGCACTATTGCAAGGGAATTTTCGCAAAAGCAAAACGAAAAAATAAAAGAGCTTTTACTAACACCAAAAGATACCGACCTTCTTTCTCACCGCATAAGTGAAATTTTAGCTAATTCTTTAAATATTTTTCTTCAACCCGATACAGAAAGGGAAGTGTTACTCTCATTGGTCTAAATTAAAGCAGTTTTTCATAAACTGTTTTGGGGTGAAGTAATGAAAAAAGATTATTCTATTATAAGGCTAATTGTGTGTTATGCGGTGTGTTTAATGTTTTTGTTTAATTCTTTTTTTGAATATACTAATATTAAAGCCAAAACTTTACCGACATTCACCGACAACTTTCAAAAATCCGACCAAAATAGTGAAAAAATGTTAGGAAATTTAGAAAAAGAGGAAGAAAACACCCCAAAAAATCAAGAAACAAACGAAAAAAAGGAAAGTGAAAGCCAAAAAACGGATTCTAAACCTGTTTCAGCAGAAGCAATAAAGGGTAAAATAATAACGCGGTACATTTCGCCATATAACGCGCCGCAAGGATACTCTGGAGTGTACCTTAAAAATTCTACAGGGGTGGATGTAGATATAAAAAAACTGCTCGAAAAAAAGAGCAGCTTTAAAATAGAAAAAAATAAAAGTCCACAGGTACTTATAATGCACACCCACACAACAGAAACTTTTTTAGAAGAAGATAGTGACTACTATACCGAGGAATTTAAGCCCCGTACTACCGATAATTCTAAAAATATGGTTAAAATAGGGGATATTATAGCCGAAAAATTAAATCAAAACGGCATTAAAACCTTGCACAATACAACCAAGCACGACTATCCCGAATATACAGGAAGTTACGGCAGAGCGGCAACTACAATAAACAGTTATTTGAAAAAATATCCAAGCATAAAAATTGTGTTAGATTTACACCGAGATTCGGTTTCAACAGATAACGGAAAAGCCAAGCTTGTAACCACAATAAACGGTAAAAAAGCGGCACAAGTAATGCTTGTTATGGGTTCCCAAACGGGCAGTATAAAAGACTTTCCAAATTGGAAAGAAAACCTTTCTTTAGCATTTAAATTACAGCAAACAATGGAAGCAAAATACCCGACTCTTGCCCGCCCTTTAATGCTTGCATCAAAAAAATATAACCAGTCGCTTACAAAGGGGTCGCTGCTTTTAGAATTTGGTACTGAAGTTAACACACTAGAAGAAGCAAAATACTCTGCCGAGCTTGTGGGAAACTCGCTTGTGAGCCTTTTAAACACATTAAAATAGGAGAAAAAAAGTGAACAATTTTTTAAGAAAAATGGTAGTTTCAGCGGTGGTTACCGCCTGTATTTTATTCGGATTTATGGCGGCATGCAAAGCCTATTCGGAAATACGAAAAATAGGCTTCGGCGAATACACAAACGCAATAGAAAAAAAGGAAGACGGACTTAAATTTTTTGATTATAAAATACAATAAAAAAAGTAAAAACCCTCGGAAATTTTTCCGAGGGTTAATTACGCATTATGAATTACGCATTCCGCATTAGTCAATGTCTTTTCCGCAACAGCGTTTGTATTTTTTACCGCTTCCACATGGGCAAAGCGCATTTTTACCAACAACACCTTTTCCTTTAACGGTTAAAGGTTTGTCGCCGGTTCCCGTTTCTTCGGCTACCTTTTCACGCTTTACTTCTTCATCCTTTTTAACTCTTACAGTAAGAACTAATTTTGCTGTTTGCTCGCGTATAGCGTTAGTCATACCTTCAAACATATCAAAACTGTCGTTACGGTATTCCATAACAGGGTCGTGCTGACCGTAAGCACGCAGTCCTATACCTTGGCGAAGCTGGTCCATAGCGTCAATATGGTCCATCCAGTTGGTGTCAACACTTCTAAGAAGCATTACACGCTCAATTTCGCGCATAAGGTCAGAGCCAAATTCCGCTTCACGAATATCATAAATGCGGCGAGCTTTTTCCTTTAAGGTTTCTGAAATTTTTTGGCGGGAAGTATTGCCTAATTCTTCGGTAGTAAAGTTTAAGTCGGTAGGAGTGGTTATCCAACCGCTAAAATACTCTTTAAGGCCCTGTAAATCCCAATTATCGTGAATAGCATCATCATTTAAGAAAACTTTACAATATGAATCGATAGTATCATCAATCATTTTAAGCACAGTTTCCTTTAGGTTTTCACCATCTAAAACCTTGCTGCGCTGAGAGTAGATAATTTCACGCTGCTTATTCATAACATCATCATATTGAAGCACATTTTTACGGATGGCAAAGTTAATGCCTTCCTTTTTCTTTTGCGCGTTTTCAATAGTGTGAGACAGCATACTGTTCTCAAGTGGCATATTTTCATCTACCTTTAAGGTGTCCATAAGCGCAGTAATACGCTCGCCACCGAAAAGTCGCATAAGGTCGTCTTCAAGGGAAATAAAGAACTGGGTGCATCCGTTGTCACCCTGACGTCCTGCACGACCGCGAAGCTGGTTATCAATACGCCTTGAATCGTGGCGTTCGGTACCAATTATTGCAAGACCGCCCGCTTCACGAACCTTTTGTGCTTCGGGTGCAATTTCGGCTTTGAATTTTTGATAGTATTCGGAATATTTTTCGCGAGCAGTTAATATTTCACTATTTTCAGTTTCGGCAAAGCCTGTTGCTTCAATAATCATCTCTTCTGAAAGACCATCGTGCCTAAGAGCCGCTTTTGCTAAATACTCAGCATTACCGCCAAGCATAATATCCGTACCACGACCAGCCATATTTGTAGCGATGGTAACTGCTCCAAGCTTACCGGCTTGAGCAATAATTTCAGCTTCTTTTTCGTGGTGTTTAGCGTTTAAAACATTGTGCGCAATTCCGCGGCGCTTAAGTAATGCCGACAAAAGTTCAGATTTTTCGATTGTAATGGTACCAACAAGCACAGGCTGTCCTTTTTTGTGGCACTCAACAATCTTATCTATAACGGCAAAAAGCTTGCCCTTTTCGGTTTTATAAACAACATCATTTTGGTCTATACGCGCAACGGGACGGTTTGTAGGAATTTCAATAACATCAAGCTTGTATATTTCCTGAAATTCGGTTTCTTCGGTCATAGCAGTACCGGTCATACCCGAAAGCTTGTTATAAAGGCGGAAAAAGTTTTGGAAGGTGATAGTGGCAAGCGTTTTCGATTCTTTAGCTATTTTTACGCCTTCTTTAGCTTCAATAGCCTGATGTAAGCCTTCGTTATAGCGCCTACCAAACATAAGGCGACCGGTAAATTCATCAACAATTATAACTTCGCCATCTTTTACAACATAGTCAACGTCGCGCTTCATAATACCATGTGCGCGGATAGCTTGGTTAATATGGTGCGCAATGGCAATGTTTTCGCTATCGTTAAGGTTTTCGATCCCAAAAAATTCTTCTGCTTTTCTTACACCTTCGGGGGTTAGAGTACAGCTTTTAGCCTTTTCGTCTACAACAAAATCGCCGTCGTAATTGGTATCAAGGTCGCTTGCCTTATCGTCCATTTCTTTAATTCTAAATACTTTAAGACCTTTTGCAAAGCGGTTTGCGGCGGTATATAAATCGGTAGATTTATCGCTCTGACCCGAAATTATAAGCGGTGTTCTCGCTTCGTCTATAAGGATAGAGTCAACCTCATCGACAATAGCAAAATTATGCTCACGCTGAACCTTTTCTTCCTTGTAGGTTACCATATTATCGCGTAAATAATCGAAACCAAGTTCATTGTTGGTGCAGTAGGTGATATCGGCATCATAGGCTGCGCGCTTTTCTTCCTTGTTCATACCGTGAATAATAAGGCCAACCGAAAGCCCCATAAACTTGTAAAGCTTACCCATCCACTCAGAGTCACGCTTTGCAAGATAATCGTTAACGGTTACAATATGAACACCCTTGCCTGAAAGTGCGTTAAGATACGCTGGTAAGGTAGCAACCAAGGTTTTACCTTCACCTGTTTTCATTTCAGCAATACGGCCTTGGTGAAGTATAATACCGCCTATGATCTGAACAGGGAAGTGGCGCATACCAAGTACGCGGTCACCGGCTTCTCTACAAGCGGCAAAGGCTTCGGGCAAAATACTGTCAAGACTTTCGCCAGCGGCTATGCGTTCTTTAAATTCTATAGTTTTATGTCTAAGCTCTTGGTCAGATAAAGCCTTGTATTCTTCTTCAAGCGCCAAAACCTTAGTTTGTAACGGTAAAATTCTTTTAATTTCTTTTTGACTGTAGTTTCCAAAAAGTGTTTGAAGTAAACCCATAATTTAAATCTTCTCCAATAAAAACTGTAATTAAAGTCATTATACTATATTATTTTAAAAAAATATAGTATAAATTGTAAATTTTTTAAAATTAAAATAATAATTAGCCTTTTGGCAACAATATTTTTAAAAGGAGGAGTTAGGATGCCAAAAAATGCAGCAAATTTTATGAAAGGCTTAGGCACAGGAATGGTAGCAGGTGCTACCGTAATGGTGGTAGGTAAAATGATGCTTAAAGACCGCAAAAAAATGGAAAAAGGCGGCACTAAGGTAATAAAAGCCGCAGGCCAAATTATTGACGGTATGCAGACAATGTTTAAGTAAAAAGAAAAATCAAACCCACCGAAAAAGGTGGGTTTTAATTTTGCTCAAAGGCTCAATTTTTTATTTCGTTAAATAGTTTTTCACTAATTTTTAACATACGGTTTTTATCAACCTTTAAAACCTTTCTATCGTAGCTTAAAAGACCGTTGGTTTCATCTTCGACATCTGAAAGCTGGGTATAAACAGTAGCGCAAAGACCTTTTTTAACAAGCGGTACAATCTCGCTTAAATAAAGGGTTTCCAAGGCGTCCATAAATTCGTTTTGTTCTTTAAAAAAGCGGTAGCCATAAGTGTTGTAAGGGTTTGTAACGTGTCCATAAGGCTTGTAGGAATAACCCCCAAATTCCGATAAAACAAAAGGCTTATCTGAGCCTTCAAATTTAACCTTTTTAAAATAAACGTGTGCGCTTTCAACATCGCTTTTTTGGGATTTAAACCAACCTGAAGTGGTGTCGAAAATGCGGGATTCATTTAAGTTTTTGAAGTAATTATAAATGTTATCGCTATCAAATTGTCCCCAACCTTCGTTAAAGATGGTCCAATATACAATACAGGGGTGGCTAGTAAGGGTTTCAAGCGCTCTAAAGCCACCTTTTCTAAATGCTTCACGCGATTTTCGGTTTTTGTGAAGATGTTTATCAGATAACCTTTTAATGCCTACGGTAGGCAAAGCGGTATCACGCAAAAAAGAATATTTGCCGTTGTTTACAAAATCCTGAAAAACTGCCATTCCGTAAATATCGCAGTAGTAATAAAATAGCTGTGGCTCAATTTTAATATGCTTTCTTAACATATTAAAGCCTAATTCTTTCATAGCCAAAATATCGTTTTTAAACTCTTCGGGTGAAGCGGGAGTAAAAATACCGTCAGGGAAGTAGCCTTGGTCCAAAAGACCGTGGAAAAAGTAAGGTTCGCCGTTAAGACAAAGTCGGGGAATACCGTCCAAAACCTTGCTTTCTATTTTTCTAAAGGCTAAATATGATTCAACCTTATCTTCATCTGCTTCTACCGTAAAGCGATAAATATTAGGGTTTTCGGGAGTCCATAAAAGCGGATTTTCAAGTTCGATTTTGGCTAAAGAACCGTCTATTTTAAATTTTTTATCGCCATCAGGTGTGTGCAGGGTTAAGATTCCTTTTGAAACGCCAAGCGCCCATACATCAACCGATTTATCATCGCCAATAACTTTAACCGAGGTTATATATTTTTCGGGTACGCTTTCAACCCAAACGGTTTGCCATATTCCCGAAACAGGGGTATACCACATTCCGCCACGCTTATGCTTTTGCTTGCCATAGGGCAGAATATGCGAATCAAGACAGTCTTTAGCAATTACAATAAGTGTGTTGTCGTTTTGCAAAAAGTTGGTTATATCAAAGAAAAACGGGTCGTAACCACCTTCGTGAAAACCGAGCTTTTGACCGTTTAAAAACACGGTTGCCGTTTGGTCTACGGCACCAAAATGCAGTAAAACTTTTCCTTTATTAAAGTCTTTTGGAAGAGTGAATTGCTTTTTATATATAAGGTGGTCGCTATCCGGGATAAGGCGGTTTATACCTGACAAACTTGATTGCGGACAAAAGGGAACGGTTATTTTTTCGCTGAAAATTTCGGGTATTTCGCCCGTTTTATTTAATGCAAAATCCCACTCGCCGTTAAGGCAAAAAAAGGAATCTCGTTTCATTGCTGGTCGAGGATACACGTCCCAATTTTTTATATCAAAATTTTCGCCGCTGGGGGTTTTTAACGATAAAAGTTCTTTTTTCATAATAAAACACCTTAACCATTATAACAATTTAAATTTATGCTTTTGTGCTGAATAAAGACTGATTTTGCCCGAAATGATAAAACAAATTATAATAGTAGGGATAAAGTACCAAAAGCCGACACCCGAAAACAACTCAAAACCAAGCGCAATTGAAGAGAGCGGACAGTTAGTAACACCGCAAAACAGTAAAACCATACCAAGAGCCGCACCAAAGGGAATTGGTAAACCTAAAAACGCCGCTACAAGCGCACCGAAGGTAGAACCAATAAATAAAGTTGGAACAATTTCGCCACCTTTAAATCCACAGGCGACCGAAACACAGGTGAAGAGTAGCTTTAAAGCAAAAGCTTCGGGTTTAAAACTTAGAGAATTTGGATCGAAATTGCTTTCAAAAATATGCTCAATAACCGAAATTCCTGCGCCGTTATAATCTTGATTACCCACAAGAAAAGTTAAGCCAAAAATTATAAAACCGCCTATAATTATGCGCAAATAAGGACTTTTAATAAGTTTTTTTGCAAGTTTCGCTGAATACCGCAAAGCATAACAAAACCCGATACTTAAAACCGCTGTAAGTACTGTCAAAACCGCAATTTTCCATGTAGCACCAAAAGAAAATTGTGGCACTACCGAAAGCGAAAATCTTTCGGGGTGAGCGCCCAACCCTTGCGACACAAAAAATGCCACATAAGAAGTTAAAAGTGAAAACAGTGCCGATTTTAAATGTAAAGCGCCAACACATACGATTTCAAGCACAAAGAAAAACGCGGTAATGGGCATGCCGAAAACAGCAGAAAATACTGCAGCCATTCCCACACGAATAAGAATACCGCCATACGATTTATCAAACCGCAAAAGCTTAGAAACTGCAACCGCCAAGCCACCACCTATTTGGAGAGCGGCACCCTCGCGCCCTACCGACGCGCCAAAAAGGTGGGAAATACCGGCAGTTATAAACACACCAACAGATATAAGTGGAGAAAGTTGGATATTTTCGTTTGCAGATTCAAGTACGGTGTTTGTGCTTTGGTCCGCAATACCAAGCTTTTGGTATAAAAAAACGATTAAAACACCGCAAACCGGCAGGAAGCATAAAACCCAAGAGTAAGACAAACGGATATTAGTAACAAGGCCGATAACAAGTGAAAAAGCGGCGCCTATACTACCTCCGATAAGCCCTAAAATAAGGCTTGCTAAAAGCATTTTTATAAAATTTTTATAATTTTTTCCTTTCAATCGCTTGTCCCCCCTTTTTTTGTATTATTTTTATATTTTACCACATAAAGCAGAAAAGGACAAGAAAACCCGCCGCCAATATTTCTGTAAATAGAAATATTGGCGGCAGCGGGGTTTAATTATTTTGTTTTAACTTTTTTAACACGCGACCAAGCGGAATATATCTTTTCGCCGTCAACGGTTTTATAGGTTCTTATTTTAATGTAATAAGTTTTCTTCGATTTCAAACTTTTAATGGTTTTTGAAGAGGTAGGATTTTTATTTATAAGTCCCTTAATAGTGAGCGAGATTAAGCATGATAGAAAGGGCTTTATAAGCTGTGCTTCAGACCTTCTCAGGTTTGAATCCATTTTTACTAAATTAAATTAAAAGAGCCGACCTAGTGGTCAGCTCTTTCGAATTGGCTGGGGCACAAGGATTCGAACCTTGAAATGACGGAGTCAGAGTCCGTTGCCTTACCGTTTGGCGATGCCCCAAAATATGATTAACAAGAATATTATACCCTTTTTTAAAAGGATGTCAAGATTAATTTTAAAAATATCTTGAAAAAGTTATATTAATATGTTACTATACTTACGTTCCGTAAAATTAGAGGATATACCTTTTCTCTATTTACCATTACTTCTTGCTTTAAGTACGGGGGCGTAGCTCAGCTGGGAGCGCAATACACCGTGAAACGCACCCACATTTACAATTTCATAAACAAATCACTGAGTGTGCCTATTCGGGGCATTAGCTCAGCTGGGATGAGCGCTTGACTGGCAGTCAAGAGGTCAGGGGTTCGATCCCCCTATGCTCCACCACCGACTTTTGACACACTAAGTGATTATTTTTTTGCCCGCTATCAATATAGCGGGCTTTTAATTTATGCTGCGTTATCTATTCCCGTCACGAATTGTTCAAAGTTGAAATTAAAATCAATTTTCAATTCGTATCCTTTGGTTACTTCAACTCGCTTTATCATATAATTCACAATCATTTTCTTTTTTTCAAAGCTTGCTTCATCATATGATTCTGCCCAAGAAATCAATTCATCAAAACTGTCAGATAATTCTTTGAGCAAATTTTCGCTATTCTGAAATTCTGATTCAGCAGTTTTGCAAAGTTTTAAAAGGTCGGCGCACTCGCTTTCTGTTTTTGTAATCAAGTCAGAAAGAATGTCGGTAGAAAACGAACTTTCACCTTTAATTGATTTTACAACTTCCGCTTTCAAAACATTAAGATTTTCAGTTCCTTTTGCATAGTCATTTCTTAAAACATCAAGTCGTTGCTTTCTTGTTTCAAGTTCACTTGTGTACTTTGATTTTATTATATCGCTTTTGGATATACTTTTTATTTTTTTGAAAACATCGCGAATAACCTCATCAATTAAGTCGTTGAGAATATGCAAAGTGTATCCTGTCTGGCCGTCGCATTCGGTCTGCTTTCTTGTTTTGCCATAGCAAACGTAACGTATTCGTTTGGTTTTATCAATAGAACCATCTTTCTTTTTTCGATAGCGTCCATTTGTTGTAAGAGTAAGACGAGAACCGCAATGTCCACAATAAATTTTGCCCGAAATTAAAGATTTTCCTTTTGTGTTAAGCGGTACTGTGGGATTAGCCTTTTTTCTATCTGAACGTTCTTTCATAATCTCAATAGCCCTTTCATATTGTCGTTGTGAAACAATTTGCAATTCGGGTATAACTTCCGAGCGAGATTCACCGCTACGAAGCACTCCCGTATAGGTTAGATTGTGCAATATACCACGCACACTTGCTTCGTGCCAATTTTTGCCTGTTCGTGCACGATAACCATTGTTATTTAACCAAGTCGTTATTCTATGTGCACCGTAACCTTCTTCGGTATATTTATCGAAAATAATTTTAACCACGAATGCTTCCTTTTGGTTGATTTTCAAATCGTAAAGTTCGTGTTTTCGCTTGTTAAATCTACCACTTTTCACAAGCTCGTAACCATAAGCGGCAATGCCACCTTTAAAATGACCTGCCTCAACCAACTGACCGAGACTTGTTTTGGTTCTTACCGATGTTTTTTCACTTTCTCCGTCGGCTTGCCAAAATCGAATATAGTTTAATAATTTATCGGTATGGGTATCGAAGCGTTGCTCACCCTCTTGGGTACTCCAAACTTCAATTCCATTTTTAACAAACCACTCCACCACAAAGGGAGTTTCGTCCGCAATTCTTCCGATTCGGTCGAACATAAAAACAAGCAAAAGCACATCTGCAACACTTGCCCGAAGATTGTATTTCGATAGTTATTATAGTTTTGTAATTACCGACTTCTTTGAGGGTTTACACCACGGACATTATCCGAGACAATGCGGTATTTGTAAAAACTATTTCCTTATGACCTCCGCCCGCCGTCAGCAATACTGTAACGGCATCGCACCTTATGAGGTTAGAGGAAGAAAAACTACTTGCCGTAAATATGCCGCAAGTATTAACCGAAAAGAGCTTGCTGCCGCAGATCCCGTTGTGGATATTTATAACCGTCGTTGTTCCGCTATTCGTACCGAGAAAGGCAGAGGTACAATTACCGAACCCTTTGCGGCAATGGCTACGGAGCTCGCAAAGGAATATAAGTTCAAAGCATTGCAAAATACAGATTATGCTAATGGGCAATATGCCCTTGATATGAGCCGTGAACAACTCTATGCCGAAACAGATAAACGAATGAGATAATCCCGTTAAACGCAAAAGGAGGTGGTTGCCGTGAAGGAATGGGAAAAAGAACTTTATATTTACCGTTTGACTCCGGCGCCGCCGAAGGAAAACGACTTGCAGAAGTACATCTCAAATTACCTTGCTCATAAAGAGGATAAATATATTTCTTGGTTTCTCCATTACTATGAGCGCACATTAAACGAAAAAGCAATGGCGATTGTTCAGGACTATGCGATGTACGGGCATTTCTTGGATATAAAGCAAGCGTATGTTATAGGTGTGCTCAAAGCCTTGCAGGATTATGATCCGGAACGGGGCGTTCCGTTTATCGTTTACAAAGAATATGCCGCAATGCGTGAGGTTCACGAATATATCCGTTCAATGCGAACCGGCTTTACAATTCAGAGCTATGATGAGTATTTGCGACTGCGCAAAGCGATGCGGCTTTATCGTGAGTTCGGTAACAAAAGCGACGATACCACTATGGAGAAAATAGCGGAGGCCATCGGCACAAGCAAAGAGGATGCCGCCGAAATCATCCGCTCAGGTATTCAAAATATGCAGTTCGTGGACTTTTATCATCAGTATGCCGATGAGGACAGTGAGGAAAGTCGAGAAGAAGTTGCACACGACAGTTCTTCCGAACCGGACAAGATATTCTTTAGTTTAGAACGCACCAATGCTGTAATGACAGCGTTTGAAAATCTCAACTACCGTGAACGTGCGATGGTGTCGGCACATCTTGGTTTTTGTATGGAATGTTATGCTACTCATTTCTACGATAAAGACGATTTGGATGAGGACGGCAAACCGATACGAAAACCTATCCCAGAAGATACATTTATTGACATAGCCATCGACCACGGCTTGGCGTCACCCGATACCGCTGACAAAACATACCGCAAAGCGCTCGGCAAAATGGAAAAGGAGCTTAAAAAGAAAGGCATAGATGAGGCATAAAAACAAAAAGCCCCGTTGGAAACGCAGAAATTACTGCGCTCCTAACGGGGCTTTATCATTTATTTCCGTGCAAAACCCACTCCGCATCGTAGCCAAACTCCATAGCAATGACCTTTGCGAGCATTGGAGAGAGGATGGTTATTTTATTGCTTTCGCCTGTTAGAGTATAAACGTAGTTTTCAGAAACTCCAACCCGTTTTACAAACTCACGCTTTGAGAGTTTCTGTTTATCAAAAATTTAACCTATTTGCCGGTGACATTGTTTACCTCCTCAAACGCAGCTTGTACGGATTTAATATGCTTATGTATTTCAAGTAGATCCTTACGGGATGCTACTCCCAACTTCCCGTAAAGGTTTCGGTTGTGATATTTCAAGGTAGATTCTTTTATGTTCATATTCGTCATAATCTCCTTGGTGGTAACTCTGGCAATATACGCATCATAGATATCCCGTTCTGTAGGTGTCAGCGTTTTCAGTCCCATCATAAAGACCTCGATGCGCTCGGGTGCAATGGCATCACTCTCCACAGGCTTTTCAAGCATCACATCCGGTGTGGAAGTTTCGGCTTCGGAATAGTCCTGTACCGCCTCGACCTGCTTAACTATCTTTTTCATGCGTTGGTATTCGTTCATAACAAGGTGGATGCCAAGTAAGAACAATTCGCTGATAATATAAGAAATTGACAACATTTCAAATTCAATGCTTGTCAGTTGTTCGATAAACCATACACCGATATTTACGAATACGGCAATAGCAAGGATAACAGCGTGTGCTGTGGTGTCTATAGTCTTCTTAATCTGCGCACGGACAATGACCGTAACCATAGCGGCGAAATAGCCAAGCAAATAAATAAGATATATTGGGTGCAACAGCCCGTAAACTTTCACAAGCGTAGATACACCGTTCACTACCGCAAAGGAAACCTCTTTATAGTAAACTGGCAGAATACCCGGACTTGCGGCAATAAGGAACACAACAATAGATAAAGCTCCCAATGCGTAGTGTAACCACTTCGGATACTTGGTGCCGGAAACGTCTAATATGATCATCAGCATAGCGAGCGGTAAAAATACCGAGCCAAGATATGCCACTCGGTTTGCCCACAGCGCCATCGTTAGACTTGTGGACATTGACAAAACAGTATAACCAACGTTTACTACGAGCACAGACGAAAACAACATAGCAAACCATGCTTTATTTTTGCGTACCAATCGGCAACAGCCAATCAGAAGCAACAAAGACAGCACAGCGGCGGCTGAGTAGATAATCGCCAGGCTGGCGCTTTTCGCTCCGACTGCATTACAGCCCGACAAACATAGTATTAAAAATAGCAAGATAGGTGTACTTGCAAATAACTTCTTCATTTTGCTCTCCTCCGACCGTGTTTTTTAAAAAAGGCGGTCTAACTTGAAAAATCCCTATACTTTTTTTGAAAAAATCACCCTTTCCCATACTTTTAGTATGGGGACAAACGGTATAGGAATTGTTATAATTATAACATAGATTACAAAATGAATCAAGGTGTTAGTTTTTATCGCGTTTGAATCAAAATTTAGAGGAGGTCTTAAAGTGAAAGCTTTGAAGAAAAAAATCATTAGTTTAGTGTTAACACTAACATTTTTAATGTCGGTATTTACACCGCTGACGGTGTGTGCTGAAGATGTGATTATCGACACACTTTGCATTGACTTTACCACGGAAAATGCTCATCCCGCTGCAGAGGCTTATGAACTGACAAAGGAACTCAGAACGCTTGATGGCAAAAACATAAGCAACGGAACAGAAGATGTTGGATATTGCATGAATGTTTACTTGTGGTCTTATACAGAAGAGGACAGAAAAGGAACATACAACCAAATTGAATCTGAAGACACAGATTTTCTTGATCCCAACCTCTATTATTACGTCAATTTTGAAATAAGTGCTAATAACGGCTTTGATTTTAAACATGACGGAACAAGTTTTGATACTACGTCATTAACAACCGTTGTTAATGGACATGAAATGACCGGTATTGCAGCTGGTTATTATAACGAGTATTGGAAACTGATTGATCTTTATATTCCGATTGAAATCGATACTTCAAGCAAAGTGTATTCGGTGAAAATTACGAATAGTGACGTGAATGTGGAAAAGGGCGATACCATTCAATTCCAAAGCAAGACCGCATCCTATGGCGATGGATATGATGCAGTTACATGGAGCTTGGAGGGCGCCCAAAAAGCCGGTACAACTATTAGTAGCTCGGGCTTACTTACGGTAGCCGCTGATGAAACAGCCGATAGTATTACGGTTAAAGTCTGCTCCGAAAAAGATGCAGAGAAATATGATGCCGTAACGCTGAATGTATTGGATAAGCTTGCCATAGACAGCGTGGAGGTAAACCCGCAGAGCACAACACTTTTTGCAGGAGACAGCAAAGTGTTTACCGCAACAGTTATAGGAACTGACACGCACGAGGTTGAATGGCAACTTACAGGAAACAGCAGTGCAAACACAACGATTACACCCAATGAACAAACATGTACTTTAGCAGTGGGCAAAGACGAAACTGCAGAAGTTCTTACAATTGAGGTAACTTCCGTTAAAGATCCAACAAAATCGGCAACTGCAAGTATTACGGTTAAACAACTAACTATCATCGATAGACTTTTAATTAATTACACGACAGAAAAAGCAGTGGCAGGAGTTACAGCCTATGAACTGACAAAGGAACTCAGAACGCTTGCTGGCAAGAACATAAGCAACGGAACAGAAGATGTTGGATATTGCATGAATGTTTATTTGCGGTCTTATACCGAACCGAACAGGGGAGGAACAACTAAACAAATTGAATCTGAAGACACAGATTTGCTTGACCCCGATCTCTATTATTACGTCAATTTTGAAATAGAAGCTAATAACGGCTTTGATTTTAAACATGACGGAACAAGTTTTGATACTACGTCATTAACAACCGTTGTTAATGGACATGAAATGACCGGTATTGCAGACGATTATTATAATGAGTATTGGAAAGTAATCGATCTTTTTATTCCGGTTGAAATCAAATGTAATCATAATGATACAACAACAAGCATAGAGAATTTAACAAGTGCTACAATGAGCGACGATGGACAGTATGACGAAGTCGTGAAATGTGAAATCTGCAAAGAGGAAGTTTCAAGAACAACTGTTATAATTCCTAAGGTTTCATCAGTTGAACTATCAAGCACTGACTATACATACGATGGCGTGGTAAAAACACCTTCCGTAACAATAAAAGATTCCAAGGGAACGGTGCTTAAAAAAGACACGGATTATACAGTAACCTATGCATCCGGCAGAAAGGATGCAGGGACATATAAAGTGACGGTTACCATGAAAGGAAACTACAGTGGTACAAAAACGGCAAGCTTTAAGATTAATCCGATTAGTGCATCAAATTGTAGTCTTAAACTTTCAACCACCACCTATACATACAACGGAAAGGAAAAAACACCTTCCGTAACAATAAAAGATTCCCAGGGAACTGTGCTTAAAAAAGACACGGATTATACAGTAACCTATGCGTCCGGAAGAAAGGATGCAGGGACATATAAAGTGACGGTTACCATGAAAGGAAACTACAGTGGTACAAAAACGGCAAGCTTTAAGATTAATCCGATTAGTGCATCAAATTGTAGTCTTAAACTTTCAACCACCACCTATACATAC
>JAZUPK010000017.1:0-20876 GCA_045605125.1 Acutalibacteraceae bacterium
GTATTTCATTTTCGGGCATAGCCCTAAACGATACTGGCGGCGCACAAGTGCGCTTTTTTGTTGGCCTGCCAGCCATGCATTTGCTACTTACTACCCATAAATGGGTCCCGCGGGTCGAAAAGACTTAATTGGTCTGTTTCCCTGTCGTGCTTTAATTGGTTTGAGATATATTCTTTTATTGCTTTCGTGTTTTTACCCGCGGTATCAACGTAATATCCCTTGCACCAAAATTCGCGATTTCGGTATGCAAACTTCATATTACCCCACTTTTGAAATATTAAAAGAGCGCTCTTACCTTTTAAATATCCCATAAACCCCGAAACGCTCATTTTGGGAGGGATACTTACCAGCATATGTATATGGTCTGGGCACACTTCACCCTCTACTATTTCTACACCTTTCCATTCGCAAAGTTTTCTTAATATTTCTCTTATTTCCAACCTTTTATCTTCGTAGAAAACCTTTCGTCTATATTTTGGCGCAAAAACTATGTGGTACTTGCAATTCCATTTTGTGTGTGCTAAACTATTTGTATCAATTTGTTCTTTTTTCATTTTTAAATCCTCCATTTGTGTTTTAGCTTGACTGGCAGGTCGCTACTATTTTAACACAAACGGAGGATTTTGTTTTGTTCATCGGTTAACCTCTTTTGAACCACGCGACTATCGCGTGGTTTTCGTTATACAAAAAACGCCATCATATAATTGACGGCGTTTTTATGTTTTTTAATTAGATAAGGCTTTTGAAAAGTGCCTTGATGTCTTCTAAAGAAACATCCTTCGGGTTACCTGGACGGCAAGCATCGTTATAAGCATCCTGTGATAATGCATCAATATCTTCTTCCTTAACAATACCCTTTAAGGTTGTGGGAATACCAACATCTTCAGCAAGCTTACGAACAGCATCTACAGCTGCTTTGCGGTATTCTTCCTGAGTCATTTTTTCTACGCCTTCAACACCCATAGCGATAGCAATATCCTTATACTTTTCGCCGGTGCATTCTGCGTTGTAAGCCATGATTGTAGGAAGTAAGATAGCGCATGCCTTACCGTGAGGAGTATCATAGTAAGCAGAAAGTGTATGAGCCATAGAATGGTCAACGCCAAGACCCACGTTAGAGAAGCCCATACCTGCAACGTATTGACCT
This sequence comes from Acutalibacteraceae bacterium, assembly GCA_045605125.1. Lineage (GTDB taxonomy): Bacteria > Bacillota > Clostridia > Oscillospirales > Acutalibacteraceae > UBA737. Next base: position 1,148 of record JAZUPK010000017.1, read on the forward strand.
AAAGCCATACCTTCTCTACCTTCAGCGGTGTTAGCAACAGCGCCACGAAGTGAACGACCAATGATTTCGATAGCCTTAATGTGGAACATATCAGATAATTCCCAAGCGCCCTTGGTGATATAACCTTCGATAGCATGGGTTAAAGCATCCATACCTGTAGCAGCAGTTAAAGCAGCAGGCATAGAGTTCATCATATCAGGGTCAACAACTGCAACAACAGGGATGTCGTGAGCGTCAACACAAACGAACTTACGCTTCTTTTCTACGTCAGTAATAACATAGTTGATAGTAACTTCAGCTGCAGTACCTGCAGTGGTAGGAACAGCAATAATCGGAACGCAAGGATTCTTAGTAGGAGCAACACCCTCTAAAGAACGAACGTCCGAGAATTCGGGGTTAGTGATAATAATACCAATAGCCTTTGAAGTATCCATAGCACTACCGCCGCCGATAGCAACGATGCAGTCAGCGCCGCAAGCCTTAAATTCTTCTACACCGTGTTGTACATTTTCAATTGTTGGGTTAGCCTTAATATCGGTATAAAGAGTATAATCGATATTTGCATTATCAAGTAAATCAGTAACCTTTTTAACAATACCAAATTTTACAAGATCAGGGTCAGAAGTAACGAAAGCTTTTTTGAATCCACGATTTTTAATTTCATCGGGGATTGCAGTAATAGCGCCTGCACCATGGTAAGAGGTTTCGTTTAACATAAACTTATTCATTGTTAGGACACACCTTTCAATTATTGTTTGTTATTATTTTAACACTCTTTCGTCAGAATGTCAACTAAATACAATATTATAATTATAGATCAAGAAAATCTTTTCTGTATTCAAGACCAAAAGCATCTGCTACAGCCTTTAGTTCGAAGTCACGGATTGTATTTACATGTGGAAGACCTGCGATAAGCATATAAAGCTCTCCTGCTTTTTCAACTGTTTCAACAAGACCGAAAGCTTCATCAATATTCTTACCTGCGCCATAGATACCATGAAGGCCCCAAACCACGATACGATATTCTTCCATTTTCTTAGCAGTAGCAACACCAATTTCATTATTACCGCAAACCATCCAAGGAAGTACGCCTATACCATCAGGGAAAACCACTATACATTCGGTACACATTTCCCAGATAGTATGAGTGAACTTTTTATCGTCAAGTGCATGAATATGTGTCATCGCGAGAGTATTGGTTGGATGAGTATGAAGAATAACTCTATTTTCCGGGTCTTTTCTTAAACGAACAATATGGCTCATAAGGTGAGCAGGTAATTCACTTGTGAATTTACCGCCATCTTCATAGCCCCATAAAAGCTCAGCAGTGGTGCCGTCTTCAGCTATACGGATAATACCTAAATTATTCGCAGGGTCAAATTCAATATTTTTAAAGTATTTACCGGTACCAGTAACAATGAAGATTTTACCAACAAGTTCGGTTGCATCAAAGCCGATAGGGATTGTACGAACAACATTGTTTAAATCAAGATATTCAGCTACTTCGTTTTCTTCAAGCATATAGCTGATATTACCGCCGTTACGCTCGTCCCAGCCGAGTCTGTACATATTGGCAGTTACTTTTTTCATTTCTTCAACAAAGGGTGCGGTTAAAATGTTTTTCATTATTAGTTACCTCTTTTACTTAATATTTCTGTTTCATATTTTTCTACTTGAGCGTACCATTCGCCATCAGGCAAAGTGTTACATCTCTTGCAGTATTCTTCCCAAATTTCGCCAAATGGTAAAGTTTTGATTTCTTCCTGCATTACCATAAGCTTAGTCCAGTTACCGCTATCTTGTATTGCGGTTAAATCTTCATTGGGAGTAAGTAACGCCATAAGCAATGCTTTTTGTAGGTTTCTAAAACCAACAGTCCAAGCTGATACACGGTTTATAGATGCATCAAAATAATCGAGCGCAATCTTAACACGATTTTCAAGTCCGCCGCAACGTACTATTTCCTTAGCGATTTCTTTTGTTTCATCATCCAAAAGCACTACGTGGTCAGAGTCCCAACGAATAGGACGTGTAACGTGAAGCGCAATTTCCGGGAAGAATGTAAGTAACGCAGGAATCTTATCAGATACAACCTCTGTAGGATGATAATGTCCATTATCCATAAGCGGAATACATTTATCTTTATTCATTGCGGCATAAGTTAATGAAAACTCAGCACTGCCCGCAGTAAAGGCTTCTACGCCGATACCAAAAACCTTAGATTCAACACAGGGCTTAACCTTATTAAAATCAAAAGGCTCAGATAAGATTTGGTCCATTGAGTCTTTATATCTCATACGTGGGCCCATTCTGTCAGCAGGGATATCCTTAAAGCCGTCGCCTGTCCAAATATTCATAACGCAAGGCTGGCCTAATTCATCTGCTAAGTATTGTGAAATTCTGATACAAGCCTTGCCGTGCTCTATCCAAAACTTTCTAACTTCTTCATTAGGGCTTGAAAGAGTTAGTGGGTCACACATTGGGTGTGAAAAGAATGTTGGGTTAAAGTCGCACCCAAGACCGCGTTCTTTACAAAAATCTACCCACTTTTTAAAATGCTTGGGTTCAATTTTATCACGGTCTACCCAGCCGCCGTTTTCATCATCAAAAATAGCGTAGCAAGCGTGAAGATTAAGCTTTTTAGTGCCGGGGCAAAGCTTTAATACAACATCTATGTCTGCCATAAGCTCTTCGGGAGTGCGTGCTCTTCCGGGGTAATTACCGGTAGTTTGAATACCGCCTGAAAGAGAATCAACCTTCTGGTCGAAGCCCCTTACGTCATCGCCCTGCCAGCAGTGAAGAGAAACCGGAACTTTAGAAAGTGTTTCCATAGCCTTTTCTACATCGACACCCATAGCTTCATACTTTTTCTTTGCGTCACAGTAACTCATTTTGTTACCTCCTTGATTTCGAATGATTTTTTTATAAGTTCACGTGCTTCTTTTAAATCAGCACAAGTATTACCGTAAATTAACTGAGAAATAAGGTTGCCTACTGCGGTAGCTTCAACAGGACCGGCCGTTACTGCCTTACCCGTATACTGTGCAGTTAAGCGATTAAGATATACATCCTGGCAACCGCCGCCTACAATATGTATAGCGTTTATAGTTTTTCCTGTAAGTCCTTCAATTTCTTCGGTTGCATTTTTATAAGAGCGCGCAAGCGAATGATAAACACTAGCGAGTACTTCATCAATTGTCATATCAGGTTTGCCAAAATAAGCTTTAACAGCGTCTATCATATTTTCGGGAGCTACTAAACTTGCGTCATTCACATCAAGGTAATCATATTTATCGCAAGCCTCTGCTTTATACATCATTTCATCATAAGTAAGCGATTTATTAAGATTTTTGCGAATATTTTGAAGTAACCACATTCCCATATAGTTTTTAAGGAATCTGAAGCGGTATTCTATACCACCTTCGTTTGCGAAGTTAGCCTTAAAGGTATTATCGCTTATGATCGCTTCTTTACTTTCAGTGCCGATAAGACTCCAAGTACCTGAAGAAATATATAAATCACTTTCTCCCATAGGACAAGCCGCAACAGCCGATGCAGTATCATGGCTGGGAGCAAAAATTACAGTGCTATCAAAGCCTACATAATTTTTTATTTCTTCGGTAAATGTTCCAATTTTGGTAGCAGGGGTATTAAGAGTACCGAATAATTTTTCGGGTAAACCTAAAGCAGAAATTACATCCTTATCCCATTCATGAGTTTTAGCGTTTACAAGTGAGCCTGTAGTCGCGTTAGTATACTCATTTTTTATAACACCCGTTAATTTAAAGGACAAATATTCGGGCATCATAAGAAAGTATTCTGCATTATCTAATTTTCCGCTTAATTTATCGGCATAAAGCTGATAAACTGTATTAAAGTTTTGCTTTTGAATACCTGTTTTGAAATACAAATCCTTTGGAGCGATTTTTTCTTCCACTAAAGGAATAACGCTTTCGGTTCTGCTGTCGCGGTAGCAAAAGGCAGGTAAAATTTCCTTTTTTGCTTTATCTAAAAGCACATAGTCAACACCCCAGGTGTCAATAGCAACCGTATCGGGAAGTTTACCAATTTCCTTGCATTTTTTAATGCCTTCACGCACTTCGTAAAAAAGGTTTTCTACATCCCACACTAACTTGCCGTTTTCTGTTTTAAAGCCGTTATCAAAGCGGTAAATCTCTTGCAGGTTAAGCTTACCGTTTTCAAGCGAGCCTAATATGTGGCGTCCGCTCGAAGCGCCTATGTCGATAGCTAAATAATATGCCATAAGTCCACACACTCCCTTTTATCATATTTTTATTATAATACAACAAATCATAAAAGCCAATAACATTTTTTGATAAAAAAAGTGTCCTTATTTGCATATGTTGTTTGGAAATTAAAGGTTGTGGGTATATTCAATTGACAAATTACCGTTATTAGATTATAATATAAAAATCAAAACTAGGAGATTCTAAGATGATTAGTGAAAATATAAAATATATCGGCGTTGACGACCATATTATTGATTTATTCGAAGGACAGTACATTGTGCCTAACGGTATGGCGTATAACTCTTATGTTATTATTGATAAAAAAATTGCAGTTATGGACTCTGTAGACCAAAAGTTTACAGAAGAATGGCTTTCAAATATAGAGAAAACCTTACACGGAAAAACACCCGACTATTTAGTGGTACAACACATGGAGCCCGACCATTCAGCAAATATTGTAAGCTTTTTAAACGCTTATCCGAATGCTTTTGTCGTGTCTTCTGATAAAGCTTTTAAAATGATGGCTCAATTTTTCGGTACCGATTTTGCAGATAGAAGAATTGTTGTAAAAGAGGGCGATACTCTAAATCTAGGTAAGCATACGCTTAACTTTATCGCAGCGCCTATGGTTCATTGGCCCGAAGTTATCCTTTCCTACGAAAGCAGCGAAAAAATATTATTTTCTGCTGATGCTTTTGGCAAATTTGGAGCACTCGATATAGCAGAAGATTGGGCTTGTGAAGCAAGAAGATATTATATTGGTATTGTTGGAAAATACGGTACACAGGTACAAGCGCTTCTTAAAAAAGCGGCCGCTTTAGATATTAAAACAATCTGCCCCTTGCACGGACCGGTACTTACCGAAAATTTAGAATATTACCTTGATTTATACAATACCTGGTCAAGCTACACTCCTGAAGAAGAGGGTGTTATGATAGCCTATACTTCAATTTACGGCAACACAAAAAAAGCAGTAATGCTTTTAGCCGAAAAGTTAAAAGAAAACGGTTGCCCTAAGGTAGTAGTAAACGATTTAGCCCGCGAAGATATGGCAGAAGTGGTAGAAGACGCTTTCCGTTACAGTAAGTTAGTGCTTGCCACTACAACCTATAACTCGGATATTTTCCCCTTTATGAAAGAGTTTATAGACCACTTAACCGAACGCAATTTCCAAAACCGCACCGTTGCCTTTATTGAAAACGGAAGCTGGGCTCCCACCGCCACAAAGGTTATGCAAGCAATGCTTGAGAAATGCAAAAACTTAACCCTTAGTGAAAATACTGTAAAAATTCTTTCGGCATTAAGTGATGAAAGCGAAGCCCAAATTGACAATTTAGCAAAAGAACTATGTAAATAATAGAAAAAACGCGTTGAGAAGAATCTCAACGCGTTTTCAATTTATTAACCTATTGTAACTTGCACCTTATGTGCTTTACCATCAGTAAATAATGGTAATAAATTACCTTCAATTGCTTCACCATCAACAGTAATAGCAATTTTACCGTTGTATGAGTTTTGTGTGTAACTTATGTCGTATGTACAGTCACGTAAAATACGGTGAACCGAAGCGGTTTTCCAGTCACTCGGCAAAGCAGGATTAATTCTCAAGCCATCATAATCAGCTTGAACACCTAGCATAAATTCAACTACACCCCTAAGCACCCATGCGCAAGTACCTGTAATCCAGTGCAATGGAGCTTCGCCAACGCGTGACGGAGCAGTAGGTCCTAAGTACATATTAGAAATAGCATACGGCTCCATACCCGACATTTCGGAAGTATTGTGCGGATTTGTTGGCAACATATAGTTAATTGTCTTAAGTGCTTCATCACCTCGGCCAAGCATACAGTCTGCTACAATCTTGAATGCGCAACCATGGTTGTAAACCGAGCCGTTTTCATAGCAACCGGGAACGAAGTAAGAAACACGACCAATGCGGTCGGTACCCAGTCTGTGCGGTGGGTTAACCTGAACATAACCGAAATCGCATCTTAAATTATCTTCAACATAATCCATTAAAACGTTTAGCTCGTCTTTAGGCAAAACATTTGCTATTACTGCCCAGGTTTGAGGATTAAGATAGGAGTTACCGTCAACCGCTTCATAAGAACCAATCTTTTCGCCGTAGTCGTTGATTCCGTAAATAAAGTGGTCTTTTTCCCAACCATAGCGAATAATATTCTCAAGCATAACATCACGTTTTTTGCGAATATCTGCCGCAATATCAGCTTTGCCTATTTTCTCTAAAAGTTCTGCTAAATCTAACGAACACTTGCAAGCCGCTTGTGAAAGCCATACACTCTCACCACGCATTTGTGTGCCACAGTTATTTAAAGAGTCGTTCCAGTCACATTCACCCCATAAGGTAAGACCGTGTTCGCCAACACCATCCAGTAAGAATGAAGATGCACGAAGTAGGTGATCTAATACTGTACCATGCTCATCACATTCAAAATACGAGCAGTCAATATCCAAAAATGAATAGTCGCCGCTTTCTTTAATGTATTGACATACTGCACTAATCATCCAGCTGGAACAGTCATGTGATAAAATGCGCATAATCGGAACAAACGAACGTATAATGTTACCGTTAGGACGAACAAACTGCATAGCATATAAAAGTTTTTCGCGTGAAACTTTTGTATCAAGCTGTACAAAGCCTGTTACATCCTGCATTGTGTCACGAGAACCCACACAATAACCACGTGCCCAAGTTTTTCCAAAGTCGATTTGTCTTTTTAGCCAAATGTTTATAAAACGGTCAATTGTTTCATCGCCTGTGCAAATAGTTAAGCGGTCATCATACATATCAGAACGTTTTTTAAGTTCAGCACGATTTTCGGCAAAAGCTTGGCTTGATAGCAAACGATTTTTTTCTTCGATTGCCATTTCTTTATTTTTAGTGATACCAATTACTATACGTATAACCTTTTCTTCGCCGGGATTTAGAACAACGTTATGGCGCATAACAAAGGTTTGATCGCCGTCAAAGCAACTACCTGTATTTGAAAGCGCACCGCCGTTTTCTAAAGCTACAGGATTAGAAAACTCATTATAATAACCTACAAAACGGTCTTTAGCTACTTCATACTCAGCTACAGGATAATCCGATACCATATAGCTATTTGTATAATCAGTTTCAAAAGCAAAACCATTTTCGGGGCAGAAAATACCATCTAATTCCTTATCATAATCGCCCGAAATATATGCAGTATGTCCGCTAAGGCATACCAAAAGGTGCGCTGTAGGATAAACCGATAAATCACGAACGGTGTTACCTGTGTTTTTTAATTTAATTTCCCAACATTCGGCACGCCCTTCAATAGGAGCAAAAATAGTATAGTCTACATCTAAATCTTTATAAGAAGAACTAATTGTAGAATAACCTTGACCTACGTGTGTTTCAAAACGGGTAAAGGGTAATTTTTTATAGTTGCGGTTTGCAGCATAATATGTATTATCCGCACGGTCCATAATGTAAATAAGACGATTATCCCCATCGGCAAACAATTCACGGCGAAAACGTTTTTCGTCGAATACAGAGTTTGGACCAAAACCAAATTGGTTTATGTCAATCATTACGGTTTCATTCCACAAATAATTCATAAGTGGTCTTTTAGTAAAATGATTTGTGATTACATATTCCTTTTTTTCATCAACAAAATAACCTATGCTCATAAAGCGCCTCCTATTTAAAGGTAGATATTTTCAAAGTAACTAAATTTACCAAGGTACTGTAAATTTAAACCGCTTTGTTACCATAAATTATACCATTTTTGCCGTTTACTGTCAACAATAAACCTTATTACATAAATCGTTTAATAAACATAAAATAAGCGTTGAGAATTTTTAGATTCTCAACGCTTATTTTTTAGTCTTCTTGACTAAATTGATCTTTACCTACGCCACATAAGGGGCAAGCATAATCTTCAGGAAGGTCTTCCCACTTTACGCCTTCAGCCTCCTCGTCATATACATAACCGCATACTTCGCATACATATTTCATTTTATTCACTTCCTTTAGGGTGTTTTTATTAGTATAACCCAACACTCCCAAAATAGTTATAATGTTAGGTTTAATCACAAATATATATTTAAATCAGTAATCTATATGCTGATTTCTTTCGATTTTTGGATTGTATTCGTGGAAGGTATCGCCAAAATTAGTTAAAATATTTTTGTTGCAAGTGCAAAATTTTATGATATAATTATATCATAACCAATAATTAAAGTAAAGGAGTTTTTTACCATGGCAAATAAATACACCGGCACTAAAACTGAAAAAAATCTTGAGGCTGCTTTTGCAGGCGAATCTCAAGCAAGAAACAAATATACCTACTATGCATCAAAGGCTAAAAAGCAAGGGTTCGAGCAGATTGCGGCTTTATTCCTTAAAACCGCAGACAATGAAAAAGAACACGCAAAAATGTGGTTTAAAGAATTACATGATGGCGTTGGCGACACTAAGGATAACCTTTTAGATGCCGCTGAGGGCGAAAACTACGAATGGACCGATATGTACGATGGCTTTGCTAAAACCGCCGAAGAGGAAGGCTTTTTAGACCTTGCAAGAAAGTTCCGTTTGGTAGCCGCAATTGAAAAGCACCACGAAGAACGCTACCGCGCACTTCTTAAAAATGTTGAATTACAAGAAGTATTCGAAAAGAGCGAGGTTAAGGTTTGGGAATGCCGTAACTGCGGCCATATTATTGTTGGCACTGCTGCTCCCGAAATTTGCCCCACCTGCGACCACCCGAAAGCATACTTCGAAATCCATGCTGAAAATTATTAATAAGCATTTTAAAAAAACGGCAATTTAGAGTTGCCCTACCGGAAGCACGAATTTTTCGTGCATAAGTGATATAATTGTGGTATTGTGCTTTAGACCACATTTAAGGAGAATTTTTATGGGTATTATTAATAACGATTTTTACCTTTCAAACGAAACTGCAAAAAAGCTTTATCACGATTTTGCGAAAAATCTACCAATTATTGACTATCACTGCCATTTAGTACCTAAAATGATAGCCGAAGATTATCGCTTTGAAGATGCTTACGACCTCTTCTTAGGCGGTGACCACTATAAATGGCGCCAGATGCGTAGTTTTGGTATTGATGAAGAATACATCACAGGCGATAAGGATAGATATGAAAAATGGGTAGGTTTCTGCCGCCTTATGCCTTATCTTATAGGTAACCCAATTTACCACTGGACCGCTTTAGAGTTAAAACGCTATTTTGATATAGACGAGCCTTTAAGCGAGAAGAACGCTAAAGAAGTTTGGGACAAATGTAATGAACTCCTTAAAAGAGAAGATTTTTCGGCTAAAAGTTTAATTAAAAAATCTAATGTAGAAGTTATTTGCACTACAGATGACCCTGCAGACGATTTAAGATACCACAAGAAGCTTAGAGAAGAAGGCTTTACTACTAAGGTATTACCTACATTCCGCCCCGACAAATTTATAAACATTGAAAAGCCGGACTTTTTACCTTATATAGAGGCTAACGGCATTGATTCATTCGAAAAAGCTTGTAGCTGGATAGTAGAACGTATTTCATTCTTTAATGAAAACGGCTGCCGCCTTTCTGACCACGCTTTTGAATACGTTCCATTCGCAGTGGGTGATGCAAAAGCGGTATTTGATAAAAAAATAAAGGGTGAAGCATTAACTGTAGAAGAAATAGACACCTTTAAAACCGCAATGCTTACAGTTTGCGCAAAAGAATATACAAAACTCGGGTGGGCTATGCAGTTACACATAGGCGCACTTAGAAATAATAATACTCGTATGTTCAAAAAAATAGGCGCTGATACCGGTTTCGATTCTATTAACGACCTTTGCATTGCCGAAAAATTATCAGCATTTATGAATTATCTTGATACTGATGATATTCTCCCAAAAACTATTCTTTACACCCTTAACCCTAAGGACAATTATGTTTTAGGCACAATGCTTGGAAACTTCCAACGCGGTCCCGTTAAGTCTAAGATTCAGTTCGGCTCGGGCTGGTGGTTTAACGATAACGCAAGCGGTATGGAAGCTCAAATGGACGCTTTGGCAAACCTTGGTGTGTTGGGTAAATTTGTCGGTATGCTCACCGACTCACGTAGTTTTGTTTCTTATCCCCGACACGAATATTTCAGAAGAATACTTTGCAATATGTTGGGTAACTGGGTAGAAAAGGGTCTTTATCCTAAAGACTATGATGCACTTAAAAATATTGTGGAAGGTATTTGCTACTACAACGCTAAGGAATACTTTGAATTTTAAAAAGCTACGACCGAAAGCAAATTAAAAAACACAATATTTCAATGTACTCGGTCCTAATGGCACTCTGAATAATGATTACATAATTAAATCAAGGCGGTATTTTATGTATCCTTTATTATTAAAGCCCCCCGTTAAAGATTATATTTGGGGAGGTAGTAGACTAAAAACCGAATACGCTCTCGAAGCCGAAACCGAAATTGCGGCGGAAGGCTGGATGCTTTCTTGTCATAAAGATGGCTCAGGCGTTATTATAAACGGTGAACTCAAAGGCAAAACCCTACCGCAAGCTTTAGATATTTGGGGTAAAAGCGCTTTAGGTGAAAAGGCAGAAAGATTTGCTTATTTCCCACTTCTTATTAAGCTTATCGACGCTAAGCAAAAGCTTTCAGTCCAAGTTCACCCCGACGATGAGTATGCTCTTAAAAACGAAGGCGAATACGGTAAAACCGAAATGTGGTATGTGGTGGACTGCGATAAGGGCGCTAAGCTGATTTACGGTTTTTGTAAGGATATTTCTAAAGAGGAGTTTGAAAAACGGATTAAGGATAATACCCTTACTGATGTTTGTAATAGCGTACCTGTACACAAAGGTGATGTTTTCTTTATCGATGCAGGAACACTACACGCTATTGGCGAAGGTATTTTAATAGCCGAAGTTCAACAAAACTCAAACACAACCTACCGCGTTTCCGATTACGGAAGATTAGGCGCCGATGGTAAACCACGCCCATTACATATTGAAAAAGCACTTGATGTTACCAAATGCGAAGTGCCTAAAATACCTTACGGGCAGGTTGGTAAGGTTACTGAAAGTGGAAACAACACTATCCGCGAGCTTGCAAATTGCGATTTCTTTACAGCAAAGCTTATATCCCTTAAGGATATACTCACAATAAATAAAACCGATAGCTTTGTATCACTCTTGGTTTTAGAAGGTAGTGCAAAGCTTAGTTGGGATAGCCAAGAACTACCTCTTAAAAAAGGTGACAGTATATTTATTCCTGCCGCACTTCAAGTAAACCTTATAGGCGAAGCCGAAATTCTTTATAGTTATGTATAAAATAAATGCCAAGTAACAAAAATAGTTACTTGGCTAATTTTTTATGTCCCTGCAAGCTTCATAACAAGACTATGAGGTAGTAGCTTTGCAAGTATACGGTAAAATTTATAAAATACGCGATTAGTGTAAACCGCTTTTTTCTTTTTAGAGGCTTTAAGCGATTTTTCCGCCATTAAAGCGGGGTTTACGCGTGGCAATGTATCAAAAGTATGGCTTGAGCCCTTTTCTATACCCGCAAGAGATAAAAACTCGGTATCCATGGGTCCCGGGCAAAGCGCCAAAACATTAATTTTTCGTTTTTTAAGTTCACTTCTAAGCGCTCTCGAAAAGCTCATAACATACGCTTTTGTAGAAGAATAAACCGCCATTCGTGTATTGGGAGCAAAAGAAGCAATAGAACAGGAATTAAGTATTTCGCCGCCCTCATTCATAAACGGAAGGGTTAAAGAAGTCATAGCCGTAAGTGCTTCACAGTTAAGGCGAATCATACCGGCACCATCTTCACTTGGCGCTTTATCAAAATCACCTAGTTTTCCGAAGCCCGCATTGTTTATAAGCATTTTAACTTGGGCACCGGTTTCCTTTAACTGCTTTGTGTATTCTTCAAGGCACTCCCCTTTTGTAATATCCAAAGCCAAAACGCGAACCTTTTTGTTTAACTTTTCCGCAATTCTGGATAACTTATCCTTTCTTCTCGCGATAAGCCATATTTCTTCAATTTCGGGGCGAAGCGTATCAACTTTTAAAGCAAACTGCTCCCCCAAGCCCGAAGATGCACCTGTAATAACTGCAATCTTCAAAAAATCACTTCCAATAATGTATTATTTCTTACCTGTAGAGCCGAAGCCGCCCTCACCGCGCACTGTTTCAGATATTTCTTCTACTTCTTGGTACTCAACCTTTAAAAATGGAGTTATCACCATTTGAGCAATACGCTCGCCATCGGCAATGGACTGAGTTTCGTTTGAATGATTATGTAGTGATACCATAATTTCGCCGCGGTAGTCGCTATCAACTACGCCAACCTTGTTGGAAGGTGCAAGTCCACGCTTATTGGCAATACCACTACGGGCATAAATAAGACCTGCATAGCCTTCAGGAATTTCCATAGCTAAGCCCGTTTTTATAAGCTTGGTTTCACCGCTTTCAATTACTACGGTTTCACCGTTTGTGCAAGCGTATAAATCTGCGCCTGCCGCAAATTCGGAGCCATAAGTAGGTATTACTGCATTTTCGTTAAGTTTTTTAATATTTAGTTTCATTATACTCATCCCTCGTAAATATCACCCGAGCCCATACGCCTTTGCCAAACGCCCGGCAGCCAGGTAACATTATTTTCCTCTAAAGATTTTTTAACATCTATTATTCTTTGGTTTGAAGAACCCCTGAATAAAAGGTCTAAGCTTTTAAGCTCTTCCACAAACTTTCCATCCACCAAAACATCAATACAGCTTAATATTTGTTTAACTGTATCCAAATCGCCTACAGTACCCTTAAGTAACTGATTATCATACAAAAATCCGGTATAACACCATACCGTTTTTTGTGGAAGCTTTTCTTTAATTGTTTTAAGTATTTTTAAAACGCATTCTTGATTTTCAGGCTCGAAGGGTTCGCCGCCCAAGAGCGAGAACCCTTCGATATAATCAAGATTTAATGCATCCAACAGCTCGTTTAAAGTATCATCAGTAAACGCTTCGCCGTAATCAAAATCCCACGCTTCACTATTGAAGCAATTTTTGCATTTATGGCGGCATCCGCTTACAAAAAGCGATACTCTAACTCCTGGACCGTTGGCAATATCAAATTTTTTAATTGTTGCGTAATTCATTATAAGTGAAGTACTCTTTCCTTAATTTCCTGTGTTCTGCCTTGATTCCAGAACTGTGTACCAATATAACCGCAGGTGCGTCTTGCTACGTTCAGCTTATCTTGGTCGGTATTACCGCAAGAAGGACACTTCCAAACAAGCTTGCCGTGTTCATCTTCTTCTACAAGTATTTCACCGTCAAAACCGCATTCGTGGCAGAAGTCACTCTTGGTATTAAGCTCAGCATACATAATGTTATCATAGATAAACTTCATAACCGAAAGAACAGCATCGATATTATTTTGCATATTGGGAACTTCTACATAAGAGATTGCTCCACCGGGGGACAATGCTTGGAACTTAGCTTCCAATGCCAATTTATCAAATGCATCAATATCTTCTGTAACGTGAACGTGATAGCTATTTGTAATATAGTTCTTATCGGTTACACCCGGTATTGTACCAAAGCGTTTTTGTAAGCATTTTGCAAACTTATAGGTTGTGCTTTCAAGCGGTGTGCCATAAAGTGAATAGTCAATATTCTCTTCAGCCTTCCACTTAGCAGTATATTCGTTAAGCTTGCGCATTACTTCAAGACCAAACTCTTCGCCTGCTTTTTCAGTAAGCTTTTTACCTGTCATACTGTAAACACATTCCCAAAGACCTGCATAACCGAGCGACAAGGTTGAATAACCACCGTGTAAATACTTATCGATAGTTTCACCCTTCTTAAGACGGAGAAGCGCACCGTACTGCCAAAGGATAGGAGCTGCATCAGAAACAGTACCTGTAAGTCTTTCGTGACGGGCTTGTAAAGCGCGGTGGCAAAGTTCCATACGCTCATCGAAAATTTGCCAGAACTTATCAATATTCTTATTAGCCGAAAGACCAATATCTACCAAGTTTACAGTAACAACGCCTTGATTGAAGCGGCCGTAATACTTTGGTTTTCCGTTTTCATCAACAAAAGGTGTTAAGAAGCTACGGCAACCCATACAGGTATAGCAGTGACCCTCGCCATTTTTGTCGATCTTATTCTGAAGCATAACCTTTTCAGAAATATAATCGGGCACCATTCTCTTAGCAGTGCATTTAGCTGCTAATTTAGTTAAGTACCAATACTTACTGTCTTCGCGAATGTTGTCTTCTTCCAAAACATAAATAAGTTTTGGGAATGCAGGTGTTACCCAAACACCCTTTTCGTTTTTAACACCTTGATAGCGTTGTTTTAGAACTTCTTCGATTATAAGGGCTAAATCTTGCTTTTCGCGGTCGTTTTTGGCTTCATTCAAGTACATAAATACAGTGACGAAAGGAGCCTGACCATTAGTAGTCATAAGGGTTACTACCTGATACTGAATCATTTGTACGCCCTTGCGAACTTCATCAAGCAAGCGCTTTTCGGTAATATCACGAAGCTTTTCTTCGGGTAGATCTACCCCTGCGTTTGTGGTTTCTTCTACAACTTCCTTATAAATCTTTTGACGACTGATATCAACAAATGGTGCTAAATGGGTAAGACTAATACTTTGACCACCATATTGACAGGAAGCAACCTGAGCAATAATTTGGGTAGCAATATTACAAGCAGTAGAAAAGCTATGTGGAGTTTCAATTAAAGTGCCACTAATAACAGTACCATTTTGAAGCATATCTTCAAGGTTTACAAGGTCGCAGTTATGCATATGTTGAGCAAAGTAATCAGCATCGTGGAAGTGAATAAGACCACGGTCGTGTGCATCAACAATTTCAGGACTTAAAAGAATACGCTTTGTAATGTCCTTACTAACTTCCCCAGCCATATAGTCACGCTGAACGCTGTTTACTGTAGGATTTTTATTACTATTTTCTTGCTTTACTTCTTCGTTATTACATTCAATAAGGCTTAGAATTTGTTCATCGGTAGTATTAGATTTACGAATAAGCGCACGGTTATAACGATATGTAATATATCGTCTTGCTACGTCAAAAGCGCGCTGATTCATAATTTGGTCTTCTACCATATCTTGAATTTCTTCCACGCTTAAAGAACGGTTCATATTAGCCGCTGCACTCTCTACATCTTCTGCTATTCTTTTAATTTGAATTGCGCTCATTCTCTCACTTGGAACAACGCTTTCATTAGCTTTTGTAACCGCCACAATAATCTTTTCGGGGTCGAAGGTTACTTCTGCTCCGCTTCGTTTAATAATTTTCATCATATTCCCTCGCAAATTAAGTATTTTCCGTGATTTTTTAATTCCTTAAAACACAATATCTTGTATTAGCAAAGATTATTATACCACAAATAATAGAAATAGCAATAGTTTTTTTCAATTTTTTAAAAATTTATTTTTGGAAGCCTTTTCCGTGTATTTCTCCCGCTTCCGCAACCACGATAAATGCATTATTATCATGCGTTCTTACGCTTTTATATACCGTGTGCACTTCATTCCGTCTTACAGTACACATTATCATTTGCTTTTTTTCTTGTTTGTAGCCGCCTGTTACATCCAAAATAGTCACTCCACGATTGATTACGTGCAAAATGTCATACACTATATCTTGTATATGGTCACTTATTATATAAACTATTTTTCCCTTGTCGGCACCGTATAGCATTAGGTCCATTATTTTAGAAGAAGCGTAGAGCGTAACAATAGAATAAAGCGCACTTTGAGCGTTTTTATAAACTGCCGCGGATAAGGCTATAATCACCGCATCAATAAGCAACATTATCTTCCCTACACTAAAATAAGGAAAGCGCTCATTTATAAGCTTGGCTATAATATCCACTCCGCCCGTAGTACTTCCACGAAGCATTATTATACTAATACCGAGCCCCATAAGACTACCGCCAAATACCGAGGCTAAAATCAAATCAATTTTGAGACTAGGTAGGAAAAGCTCGAAAATATCAATTATTACCGAAACACAAGCCGTTGCCACCGCAGTTTTTAAAATAAACACTTTTCCGAACTTGAAAAACCCAATAACTAAAATCGGAATATTCATCACAAAAACCATTAACCCTACAGGCAGCGAAAAAAGGTAGTTTAGCAGAATTGCAACACCTGTAACCCCACCGGGTGAAATTTCGTTAGGCGACAAAAATGTTATCACTGCAACCGAATACACCGCACTACCAAATAAAAAGAAAAGAAAATCTAACAAAAACGCTTTTATTTTCAATAATATCACTCCAAAAATTAAATGGATACACTTTATATTAGTGTATCCATTTCTTTTTTCCATATTATTTCAAATAATTCTTTTGCGCGGTCATTTTCTCCATTTAGATAAAGAAAACCGAAAAGCGTTTCAAGACCTGTGGCTAAATGATATTCGCCACCCGTAGAGTTTTTTGGGGTATTCCCTGTATGGAAATTTCTACCCCTTTTAAAAACCGAAAGTTCCTTTTCGGTAAGAATCGGTTCGATAAGGCGAAATGCTTCTGCTTGAGCGGTAGCATTTACAAATTTTACCGAAGCCTTATGAAGCTCACCCGAAGGGCGGTTTACATTAGCTAAATATGTTCTTACATAAAGTCCATAAACCGCATCGCCCACAAAGGCTAAAACCGAAGGGCTTAATAAATTAGGATTATCCATACTCATCACCTAATTCACGAAGTCAAATTCGATATCAAGAATATTTACGGTATCGCCTTCGCCAATACCTGCTTTTAAGAGCGCATCAATAATACCGCACTCGCGGATAACGCGCTCGAAATATTGAAGTGACTCGTAGTCATCGGGGTCAACATTATTCATAACCTCCATGAGCCAGTCGCAATCTTCAACATAGTAAACACCGTTTGCTTCGCGAATACTAAACTTGCGCAAATTCTTGGGTTCAAATTCTACAGGCTTAGGCTCTGCTTCAAACTTCTTTATAGGCGGTAATTTAGCTAATTGGGCCGCAATATAGTCTACAAGCTCTTTTGTGCCTTCTGCGATAGCCGCCATAATCGGAAAGAATTTATAACCCTTATCTTCAAAATGAGTTTTAATTCTTTCGATTTCATCTTCTTCTATAAGGTCGCACTTATTACCTACCACAATTTGTGGGCGGTCCTTTAGTTCATCACTAAACACCGCAAGCTCTTTATTTATTTTTTCAAAATCATCTATGGGGTCTCGACCCTCGCTACCCGAAATATCCAAAACATGTAAAAGCATTCGGCAACGCTCAACATGGCGTAAAAACTCGTGACCGAGGCCCACGCCTTCACCCGCGCCCTCAATAAGACCGGGTATATCTGCCATAACAAAAGAACTACCTTCGCCCATACTTACAACGCCCAAAACGGGAGTAAGAGTAGTAAAATGATAGTTGGCGATTTTAGGTTTAGCCTGCGACACAACCGAAACCAAGGTGGATTTACCAACATTCGGGAAGCCTATAAGACCTACATCTGCCAAAAGCTTTAGCTCAAGCGTTACATCAAGCTCTTCACCAAGTTCTCCGCTTTTAGCAAAACGGGGAATTTGTCTTGTTGAAGTAGCAAAATGTTGGTTACCCCAACCGCCGTTACCGCCTTTAGCAATGACAACAGATTCGCCATCCGAAATATCGGCTATAATTCTGCCTGTTTCAGCATCTTTTACAACGGTACCTACAGGCACGCTTATAACTAAGTTTTGGGCGCTTTTACCTGTGCAGCGTGATGTTCCGCCATTATCCCCCGGGAGTGCTGCATATTTACGCTTATAGCGAAAATCCGCCAAGGTAGAAAGGTTACTGTCGGCTTTAAAGACAATATCTCCACCCTTACCGCCGTCACCGCCGTCAGGTCCGCCTGCCGCTACATATTTTTCTCTATGAAAGGAAACGGCACCATCGCCGCCCTTACCTGCTTTTAAATGTATTTTTGCAATATCTACAAACATTGTAATTTCCTTTAAATATCTTCGATTTCGCCGTCAAATTCTTCATCAAAAGAAACTGAACTGGCTAAAAATTCTTCCAAAAGCTCTCTTGCTTTATCAAAATCAGTTTTATCAACATAAATTTCTTCAGCGGAAAAACCGCCGCCGAAAACCACCTTCATAGCGTCTTCGCTATCGGAATAGGGTATTTTATTATCGGTTAGTATATCCTTAAAAATTTCTGCCGAAACTAAATCTTCAAAAGTAGTAAGCAGTACCGGCTCGATTTTCTGTTCTTCTTTTGTGACTTCTGCTACTACTTCACCATCGCCCGAAATATCGGCACCGCAAATAGGGCAAAGCTCTGCATTATCATCACAAAGTTGATTACAAACATGACAGTTTTTCATAATAAACCCCTCCATTGTCAGTATATACAATTAAACCTTAAAAAAACAAGCCCGAATGCCGTGAAGCACTCGGGCCATAAATTTTATTGCTCAACAGCGTAAATGCTAACTTGTTTTCTGTCTCTGCCAACTCTTTCAAATTTAACCTTACCATCGATAAGGGCAAATAAAGTGTCATCAGAACCACGGCCAACATTATTGCCCGCATGAATGTGGGTACCTCTTTGACGAACGAGGATATTACCAGCTAAAACAAACTGGCCATCAGCACGCTTAACGCCAAGGCGTTTAGACTCACTGTCACGGCCGTTCTTTGTAGAACCAACACCCTTTTTATGAGCGAATAACTGAATGTTAATCTTTAACATTTTTTGCACCTCCAATAATTTTGATATTGTTACTGTAATCGTCGGACAATGAAGTTAAGTGAAGCTTGAGTCCCAAAAGCACCTTAATGGTAGCATCACTAGGTTTTTTGCACTTAAAACTCATTTCGGCATCATCCACCTGTATATCGGCTTTGTCACCAATAATTTCGGTAATTGTGTTTGCCGCCATATATGCCGCACTTGAAACTGCAGCACATACTATTTTGCCGACTTCATCGTTATAGTCACAACTACTGTGACCGCTGATTTGAAACCCATAAAGTAAATTTCCATCAGCCAAAAATTTTACACTTGTCATACTAAATTAGCCAATTTCAGTAATTTGTACTTTAGTGTAAGGTTGTCTGTGACCCATTTTGCGAGCGCAACCTTTTTTAGGCTTGTAAGTGAAGACAGTAATCTTCTTGCCCTTGCCGTTCTTTAAAACGGTGCCTTTAACGAAAGCATCTTTAACATAGGGCTTACCAACCTTTAAAGTTCTGTTGCTAACAGCAACAACCTTATCGAAGGTAACTTCTTCGTCAACTTGAGCGTCGAGCTTTTCGATGTAGATTACATCGCCGTTTTCAACACGGTACTGCTTTCCGCCTGTTTCGATAATTGCGTACATTTTCTTTTCACCTGCTTATTTTTCAGTCTCGCTACAGAAGGCGTGCCCCCTAAAAAGGCGCAACTTAAAAAAGCC
>JAZUPK010000018.1:0-2034 GCA_045605125.1 Acutalibacteraceae bacterium
CTTTATTCATAGAAGCCTCCTGAATAATCCATATAGAATTAATTTCGATTTCCCTATAGAAAATCTTTAAATAAATTTATTCACCGTATAGATGAAAAATAAAATTGAACAGTTTAACGTCGATGTTCAGGACAATTTAAAGCCAAAAAGTCAAGCCCCTCCGATGGAGAAATTTTGACTGTAAAATCGAAAAAATTTAGTTAAAACTAACAATGAGGTTTGTTGCAAAACAAAAAGCATAACAAAATTCTCTGTTATGCTTAAAAATAATCTATTTGGCCACACATTTTGCAGCATATTCACTTTTTCTAATTATACAAAAGATTGATTTTGTACAATTAGTTTCTTCCACCCAATAAATCCACTTGTCTTTGCAAATAAAAAATAGCTTTTTTTAAATCTTCTATTTCTGATTGGTGGTTTTTTTTACCAGCCCTGCAAACGTACTTTATAACGTTGCCTAAATTAAAATTTAAATTCCATGCTTCGATAAAATCTATTACCTCAATTTTTCCTGTGGTGTAATGGCTTGGGTGGTTGACGTTATCCATCCGCTACTCCTTTATAGTAAGTTTTATGGTAACTAAAAAAACACACCTATTTAAAGTGTGTTTTTCATGGCTCTAATACCAATCTTTTAAAAATGCTTCAAGTTGTTTAATATGGCTAATAGCTTTTTGTTTTTGCTCTTGCTTCAGGTAATATTTTACCGTCTCTTTGGCTTGCTCTATTTCCTTAATTGCTTCCTCATCATCTTTATATTTTTTTAATAAACTGTCAATAATTTCGGTTGTTTGTGTTATTTCGGTCATAGTACACACCTCTTATAATATTATACACTTTTTTCAACTTTTTTTCTACTTTTGGCTTTTCAGCAAATTGTCACGATACTTCAATGCTTCGTCGTAATCTTCAAAAGTTGGTAAGTTATCAAGTTTTTCCTGCGTTGATGTTGTGTATAACTTATTGGCATTTTTCTTAACCACAGTTTCCAGTGAGTCGGTGTTTTTCATTAATGCATATACGTCCATAGGATTATCGAGCAAAAATTTGTCATCGACGTAATCTGCATTAAAAGGTATTCGAGCAACCGGGACATAACCACATTTTTCATAAGCATTTACTAAAAATTTACCATAACAGTCCATTTTATCGCCACCGTTGGCTCTTGCTGTAATTATAAGGTCATTTACTGCCCCTTTAGCCTTTGATGTACTGTTTTTAAACACCGCCGTGATATCTCCGTCCGGTTTAACTGCAACGCCTGCCATATTGTCTTTAGCTAGTATGAGTTTGTAAGTTTTTAATTCTTCTAATGGGTGTGTATCCACACAAGCACCGTTTGCATTTGATTTTTTTGCTGCTAATATAGCGTCATTAAATCTATTCGCGTCAGTTGTGCGTTCTAGCTGCATATCTACAATTCCGAGCTTATTCATTTTTTCTCTTAATTCAGAATTGAGTTTGTTTGTATTTTCTTGCAACCCTACTTTTTGAGATTTCCTTAAATCATACTCTTTTTTGGTTATTAGGTCATATTCAGCAAAACATCTACAACGGCAATCATTTCTGGCTGTCCCACTCATTCCGGGGCATTCAGCATATACTCCGGGCTCTACCTTAAATTTATCTCTGGCTTTTACCGTTGCGCCCTCTAATTTAATATGGTTAGCACCGTTTCTGCTTATTCTGGTTTTCCAGCCGCTTTTAGTCTTATATCTCTGTTGTGGCCGGACGCGCTCATCTTTCATAGTTCGCCACGTTTTCACATAAACCAAATCGCTGCCCTCTAAGCCGTCGGAGATTTTGGCAGCACAATCGCTAAACCCTTTTTCAACGTTTCTATGTGCTTCCGTTCGCACAATGTTATTGCATTTATTATATGAAAAATCAAGCCGGTCAATTAATTGCCTAAACATTGGCTCGTATCGCTCGCCGTTCATCAATCCAATGTTAAGCGTCTTTTTTATCTCATACACAATTTCATGCCGGTGTTTTTCTAAAACGTTGGGCAACGTTAATTTTTCGATGTCA
>JAZUPK010000019.1:0-56421 GCA_045605125.1 Acutalibacteraceae bacterium
CTCGATATCCTAAATGGTGTTCTCGCATATCCATTATAACACCTATTTTAAATTCTGCACTATAAACTTTGTTTTTTCTTCCTGTTTTACTCATAAAAAATATGCACCTCCAAAAGTGTCTAACTTTTGGGGTGCATATCAAAATGAGAGACTTTTGTTAATTGATTTTTATTTTAAAACTTCTGCAACTTGAACTATACCACCAAGGCATGCTCTTGCAAAATCTTCACTGTATTCAGCCGTCCATTCTTTTCCGTGACCCACGACAGAAATATTTACGGTTTTTGTAATAGGTTCTTTCTTGCCATCTTTTAATGCATCTATAAAGGCTTTGTCAATTTTTTCACTAATTTCTTGTGGGGTGAGTGTCGGACTGTTTGATGCAATTTTCGAAGCATCTTTTACATAATTGCCGTATACATTCTTGAAGTTTAAAGCAGTTATTTTAACCTTTACTACGGCTTTTGTATCATCAGTACGCTTTACCGAGATTATTTCATAATCTAACTCACTAAAAATGCTTGTAATCTTTTTTAGTGTTGCAGCATCAAAGCCTAAGGATTCCTTTGGGGGTTGATTTTCTGTAAGACTGTTGTAAGCAACATCAAAATCACCTTTTTTAAGCGCATCAAGTACAGTAATAACCGCTTTTTTTGTGTATTGTTCTTGCGAAGAGGTTAAAACTGCATTTGAAGAAGTGGCTTGACTGGAAGTATATTCCGTGTCTGTAGGGATGCTTGGAATAGGTTCTGGAATAGTGTCATCAAACGTTGGACGATCAATAAATTGGCTATAGGTTTGAGAGTAGGTTGATGATGTGTTTGAAGTGGATGTGCTAGTAGTACTGCTGTCGGTACTGCTTTCGGCATGACTACTAGTAGTGCTTTCGGTAGCGGTTGAGTTGTTCGTAATTAGTGAAGTTACAATACTATCACTAGCACTTGCGCTTTCTTCAGGTTTAGATACAGAAGACTCTTTTTTGCCACAACCTACCGCTAATAAGCCTATCAAAATTATAAGTGCCAGTATAAGTGATGCTTTTAAAACTTTGTTCATTGGAGTTACCTTTTGATTAACTAATAACATCATCACGTAAATCAAATGCGTGTTTTCTCATTTTGGTTACCTTTACAGGCGGAATAGTATCATAGCTTCTGCCGTAAACGGTTTTTAAAATACTGTCATACTCACAAGGAACGGGCATTTTGTGACCTTCAAAATCAATATAAACAGGGTCACCATAAAAGCCTCTTGGGAATACTTCTTTATAATATGGATAATAGCTACAAAGGTTAACTAAGTATTTTCTATTACCATTATAGAATTTCTTCATATTCTTTATAGCAAGCTTTTCAATAGAACGGTTGCTTACAAAAGGCAATATCATTTTAATTACTCTACGGATAGGCATCTTTTTGGTTGATGTCGAATAGCCTGTTTTCATAAATAACATTCTTCTGCAAAGCTTTTGTGTCATACTTACAATGCAATATTTAAAGCCTGCGGGGCGGCTCCAATATTCTAGCGGGAAAATATCAACATAAGGGCCATTGCATCTTGAAAGATTCGTTACCTTGTGCTGTATGTAGGGTGTTTGGCGTACTAACTGCATTTTAGCACCTAAAACCCAGTGCTTTGGATTATTTTCAAGAGAATCAAAATTAAGTTCGGGCGGAACAAGACCTTCCTCTGCAAGCTTGACAAGTTTATCATAATCTTCTCGGGGCATTGCAATATCAATATCATCATCCCACGGAATAAAGCCCTGGTGTCTTACAGCACCTAAAAGTGTACCTTCTGTAAGATAGAAGCGCAAATTGTGGCTTTCTAAAAATTCTTTAGTTAAAATCAATGTTTCAAGGGTGTATTTTTGAAGACCCTTAACAAAGTTTGAGCGTTCCTTTTTAGCCAGGTATGAAGGATTATCAACAAAGCTTTCAAGGTCTACACCAGCGTATTTTTCATCAAGTTGCTGTAATTTTGATTTAGAGTGTGCTTCGTAATAAGAATATAAATCAGCAAGCTTGGTTTTTCTGAAAATATGGTATACTGCGTACTGAATTGCATCATAGTCTAAATCTACGATATCTATGCCTAAATCGGTAGTTAACTTTTGGCAAGCAGTATCGCCTATAAATTCGGGCACTTTAAAATCAAGTATTTCGTTTATGAAATCAAGTTGCTTTGGAATATCCTTATACTTAGGGCAACCCAAAAGATTTTTTAATACTTCAAGGCGGGCGCGCATAGTGCTTTCTTCAGCTTTTTCGTTTTCAGCTATATTCTGAGCGCCACCTAGTTCTTGAATTTCTTCAACTTCTTCTACTTCTTTTGCTATATCGGCTTCTTCCGAAATTTCTTCTACAACTTCACTTGAGAATTCATCCTTTGCGTTTTTGGATAAGAATCTTATGTTAGCACTGGCTAAAAATGAAGCGCTTATAACAAAGCTTTCTTCTAAACTAAGCTTTAATGCATTGCTTATGGTTTTATTAATATCCTTCGTTAAGGAAGGGGATTTATTTGATAATTCAGCTACATTTTTAATAATCTCGTTAACAACCTGTTCTGCCTTTTCTTCGTTTCTAAGGTATGGCATGATTTTTTGTGATAACGCTTTGTATAAGGCTATTGCTTCTGCAGTATTTTCGTCTGTGTGGTTATTGCTTAAAATAATATCAACACAGTGAGCTATTGATGTAGCGCAGAGTAATTTTTTGTTTTCCAATTTTAGCATAACTGTAAATTTTCCTCCAAAATAGTAAAGATTTATACTATTTTTTCTTTTAATATTCAAAAAGCGATTTTAAAGGTGAATAATCACTTTTTCACAAGGTATATTTTACAACCAAAAAACCTAAATGTCAAGGACTAAGCGGACTGTATAAGTTTTCCTTTTAAAAAGAAAAAATATCTATATTTGACTTTTCTTTGCAAAAGATATATACTATTGTAGAATTTGGAAACAGAGGTATTTTATGAAAAATAAACTAAAAATTTGTTTATCGCTGTTTTGGGTTTTCTTTCGTATAGGCGCCTTTACCTTTGGCGGTGGGTATGCTATGATACCGCTTATTAGTGAAGAAACAGTTAATAAACGCAAATGGATAAGTGAAAGCGATATACTTGATATTATCGCTATTGCCGAATCCACCCCGGGTCCTGTTGCTATAAATTCTGCAACATTTGTGGGCTACCGTGTAGCAGGATTTTTCGGTGCCTTTGCTGCAACATTGGGTGTAGTGCTACCGTCATTTATAATAATTTTGATAATATCCTATGTTCTTGAGGAGTTTAAAAGCTTAAAGGCAGTGCAGTACGCTTTCACCGGCATACGCGCAGGTGTTTTGGCTTTAATTGTAAAAGCGCTTCATAAAATGTATAAGGCCTGCCCTAAAGGTTTATTTTATTATGTAATTATGGCTTTAGCACTTATTGCTGTTGCATTCTTAAAAATAGAAGTAATTTGGTGTATAATAGCTTGTGCAGTTTTTGGCCTTATTTATTCACTCACGCTGAAAGGTAAGGTGGAAAAATGATATTTTTAAAGCTTTTTTTAACCTTTTTTAAAATAGGCGCATTTACCTTTGGTGGCGGTTATGCAATGCTTCCATTTATTAAGGAAGCAGTTTTAGAGAATAATTGGATGTCGCTTGAAGAGATTATAGATTTTATAGCGGTGAGCGAATCTACCCCCGGTCCGTTTGCTATAAATATGGCAACCGCTATCGGTAATAATCAGGGCACTGCTTTTGGTGTTTTAGGCGGTATTTTCGGAGCTTTTGCTGCAACCTTAGGTGTAGTTTTACCGTCGTTTATAATTATTTTAATTGTTGCTAAAATTTATGATAAGTTTAAAAACAGCAAGGTTGTTGCGGGTTGTATGACTGGCTTGAAGCCTGCGGTTATAGGCTTTATAGGCTCGGCGGTTATATCTATATCCCAAACCGTATTTGTGCCAAACGGTTTTAGTACCGCCATTTTTACAAACGCTACATTTTATGTTTCCTTAGTGATTTTTATAGGCGCGTTAATTGCGAGTTTTAAAAAGGTGCATCCTATTATTATAATTTGCGTTTCGGCAGTTATAGGCATAACTACAGGATATTTATTTGCATAAAAAAGAAAGAGGAACGAAGAATTTTCTTCGTTCCTCTTTGCATTATTTTATTTTTTCTTCGAATAACGTGAGTTGTATTTTTTTAGAATTTTTATAGTGCTGTCTTCGGTTTCTGAAAAGTCGTTAAAAATTTCTTCGCGCTCGGGCGGAAAGTCTACAGGCCAAGAATGGTTATTGTCGTAAATATCACTAAGCGTTACTTCATAAAGGTAAAGGTCAGATTTAACTTCGTTTATTAGAATCATACCCTTTCTTGTGGCAACCTTTAATGCGGACACGCCCGAATTATCGGCGTTTAATTTTTTATTAATTTTTTTATAACCCCAAAAATCGCCCATTGTAATATCGGCAATTTTATTATCACCTGTAAATTCACATCTAAAGCAGGACCGCTTGGCAAGAAAACCACTAACAAAGCAATGGTAATAAATGTTCCAACGCCTTTTGGTAGATTCTTCGGTGTGGTTTTCAAAGTTTATGGTGGTGGCAACATTGCTCCAACCTTTTGATTTATCTCTAAATACAATTTTACTTATAGCGGAATTTTTTTCTTTTGTTTTAGCATTAAGGTAGTGCTTAAATATAAGCGAAGATGAGGAGCACGCGCAAATAATTTCGGCGGTTATAAGGTTTTCGTATTCTTTACCGAGATAGTTTTTAAGACCTGCTATTTTACAAGGGGCACCTGTGAATAAAACGGGTTTACCGCTTTCTAATGCGGCTTTGGTTTTCTTGAAAATATCGTTGTGAAGCGGTTCAACATATTTTGAACCTCTAAATTCTTCGATTTCCTCTAAAGTTGTGGCAATATCATAAACAGGGATTAAAGAGCTATTATATTTAACACCTACAACATATCCACCTTTGTATAAAATGTTTTTAGCAAGAACAGGGAACACACCGCCCGAAGCAGAATGCTTTAAATTACATTCGCATTTAGCAAAAGCCATAAACCCAACCGATTCAAAATCGGTGTTTTTGGATTTTGTATTATAGGGGCATACGCGGTTGCATTTGCCGCAACTTATACAAAGTTCTTTATTTATAACAGGCACATAAAAGCCTTCGATGTCGGCTTTTAAGGTTATCGCATTTGTAGGACAGGTATCTTCACAAGCGTAGCAGCCGTAACAGGTGGACTTGTCACCACTTGTGAAGTAATCTTTAATGCGCTCGCATTTTTTGCCGTTTAGTACAGTATCAATAAACTTAGTAGACGCTGGTCGCATAGCTTCCATTTTTTTATGAACTGCCTTAAAATCTATTGGAATATCTTTAAAATTTGGAAGTTTTTCACTAGGGTCTATAAAATGCTTAGAAAGCCCGAGCTTTGAAAATAGATTTTCCAAGCGGTCGTTATTGCGGTCGCGCTTAATCGTTATAAAATTCTTTTTAAAAAGCAAAGCAAAAACTGATAAATGAAAAGACTGCGTAACAATATATTCGGCGTGGGCGATAGCGTCAAGGGTTTCTAAAGGTCCGGCACCAACTGTTCTGCCAAGCTGATTTTCAAATTTTGCGCTTTGAATGTTGTGAACTATAGGAAGCCCTGTTTTTTTAGAAAGCTCTTTCGCCGCTTTTACAAGTTCTAAACCTTTCGCGGAATAATGGTGAACATGTACATAAATATACGGTCTTTTGCCAAAAGGACTTTTTTTAGAAGCAAGGCTTTTAAAATACTCTCGGTCGGGCAGAAAAGTTGGGTCGCACACAACCGAAATTTCCTTATTAGTCAAGGTAGAAAAAAGTTCCTTGGCATTTTCTTCTCTTACTGAGATATAATCCATTTTTTTAAAATATTCAGAAAATACGGGAAGTTCACGCTCGGGGACAAAGGGATTTCCAATGCTGGCACCATAGGAAGCGATAATAGTGTCTTTTTTTACAAAATCACCGAAAAAAGCAGGGTCAAGACCTTTTGTTATAGTACTGTTCCAAATTTGGTCGCTACCTACAAATATAACATCAAATTGAAGCTTTGCGTTTCTTAATTGCTTAACATTGCTAAATACTTCAGTTAAATTAAATTGTGATTTAAAAAATTTTTCAAAGCGGTATCTGCGAAGTGTGAGATATGGCTTTTTATGAAACTCTTTAAGCCATTTTATAAAATATCTACTTTTTGATTTTGCCGTATTAACTTGTAAAATACGGCCAGGGCGGTAGGATTTTTCTATATATTTATTTCTGTAATTTATAATTTGTACGCTGTGACCTAAGGACTCGAGATATGACTTAAGTCCTAAAGCTTGCATAGTTGTACCAAAATTATGCGCATTATTTACTGATATAATGCCTATTTTCATTTTATAACTTCCTTTTAAAAATTATTGGTTCTTAACAATATACTGGTGTGGGCAAATCCTTGCATTTTCGGGTGGCAAAGTCATATAGTCCCCGTAAATGCAAGTTAAAATCTCTTCTGATTTAAATGGCACTTTAACCTTTATGCCTTCGAAATCAATTATTCTTGCGGGCTCGAAATAACTTTTTGGGAATATTTCTTTAGAGATATTATATGCACTGCCGAAGTTGGCATAACATTCAACCGTTTTGTTTCTATCGGCAGTAAGGATTTTATTTATTTTTTTGTGTAAGCCTTTATAACTGCTAAGGCTACTTTGCAAGCTGTAAATTCTGCGTTTTTGAGGATTTTTAATGTAGTAAACCTTTGTAAGCAGGATATTTCGTAGCTCTCGAACTTTGCATGAACGCTTTATAATCTCGGTACTCAAAGTGCCTGTTTCATCAAGAGGAAAAATGTCAATACCGGGGCCCTTGACTTCCTTCATAGACTTAAGACCTGCGCGAATATATGAAGAAAATTTACATTCTTTCATTAAAATAACCTTTGCGAACGGAAGGTAATATTTTTTGTAGGTGCTTTGGTGAAAAAGGCGGCAGTTATCGTGTATTTCTG
Organism: Acutalibacteraceae bacterium; assembly: GCA_045605125.1. Lineage (GTDB taxonomy): Bacteria > Bacillota > Clostridia > Oscillospirales > Acutalibacteraceae > UBA737. Next base: position 7,041 of record JAZUPK010000019.1, read on the forward strand.
TATTCCAAAGCCTTATAAATTTTTCATAATCAGTTCGCGGCATTGCGATATCCATATCATCATCCCAAGGGATAAAACCGCCGTGGCGTATAGCCCCTAAAAGCGAGCCTTCGAATAAATAATAGCGAAGATTATGCTTGTCACAAAACCCTATAACTGTTTTAAGAATATCTAGTGTTACAAGCTGTAATTCACGTAGTTCTTGGTTGGATAAACACTTCGCCGATTTTTGAATCTCATGACTTACTGTGGGAACACCCGAAAACCTTTTTATAATTCTTTTAAATCTATTTATAGTGCGACTAATAAGCTTTTTAATATTACCGCCAATACTGTTAGGTAATCTTTTAATATAAACACAGGTAAGATATTTTTTAAAGGTAGAACGATTATCCTTTGCGAAGTGATATCTGTTTGGAGGATGAGCGGTAAGCTTTTCGGCGCGACTTTTTAAAAAGTAGGGGTTAGTTTTCCAGTTTGGAAAATTTTTCTCAATATAATTAAAGGCGGTATCTACAAATTTAAATTTATCTAATAGGCTGCCTTTGGTTCTTAAAATTGCAAATCGCGCGTGGATATGCATAACACAAAGTGATTCGATTTCTAATTTAAATTCTTCATATTTACCTATTTTTTTGTAATAGTTTATTATTGAATCGCAGGATTTAAAAATATCGTATATACGCGCGTTGAAAGAATTTGTAATAGCACCAGCACGACCTATAACATAAAAATACAAAGCGTCAGGTAAATATTCTATTTTTTGCGCCTTAGACAAAATGTTATAAACTATAGCTGAATCTTCATAATATTGACCTTTCGGAAATTCAAAGCTACTAATAATTTCTCTTTTATAAAGCTTGTTCCATGCGTAAGAACGAGAATAGGCGAGAATGCTATGGGATTCATAAATACTTTTGCCGAAAAGGTAGCCATTTTGTATTTTGTGGGTAGTAGAGATTTTAATGTTGTTATCTTTGTTTAGTACAACCGCGTTATGTGAACAAACCACAATATCCGAATCGGTTTCTATAGCGCGCTTATAAAGTTTTTCAAACATCTCTATATCTACAAAGTCATCACTGTCAACAAAACCTATAAAATCCCCCGTAGCTTTTTTCAATCCGAAGTTACGCGCATCCGAAAGCCCACCGTTTTCCTTTTGGTAAGCCTTTATAATTTCTTTATGATTCGTGGCGTATGTATCAATAATAGCCTGACTGTTATCAGTAGAGCCATCATTAACAACAATAATTTCAATGTCTTTTAAGGTTTGATTTACTAAACTGTCTAAGCATTTAGATAAAAATTTATTAACATTATAAACGGGTACAATAATGGAAACTTTTGGCATTGTTTTTCTCCTTAAATTTTGAGTGTGAAATACTCTTTGAAGATATTATTGACTGTATTACTAAAAATAAATCAACAAGAGTGTTTTCAGTATAACAATGCACAAACAGCGATTTTTAATCCAAAAATGAAGAAACATAAAAAATCCCACTGTGATAAGTTTCTATCACAGTGGGATTTTAATAGTATTTGTTTAGTTTTTAAGACTTTGAAGTGGGGCAGGGATGCGACCTGCTCTATCAATAAACTTTTTAGGGCTTTTTGTAAGGTTTACATCCATTATAGGACCCGAGCCTAAAAGTCCACCAAAGTCAAGTTCTTCACCCTTCTTTTTGCCGATTGCGGGGATAACTCTAACCGCGGTGGTTTTAGAGTTTACCATACCGATAGCCGCTTCATCGGCAATAATAGCCGAAATTACTTCGGCAGGGGTTTCACCTGGGATTGCAATCATATCAAGGCCTACAGAGCAAACAGCGGTCATAGCCTCTAATTTTTCGAGTCTCAAGTCACCTGAGCGTGCGGCATCAATCATACCTGCATCTTCAGTTACGGGGATAAACGCACCTGAAAGACCGCCCACATAGGAAGAAGCCATTACGCCACCCTTTTTAACTGCATCATTAAGCATGGCTAAAGCGGCGGTGGTGCCGTGAGTACCGCAACTTTCAAGACCCATTTCTTCCAATATATGCGCAACCGAGTCACCAACCGCAGGGGTAGGTGCCAAAGATAAGTCAACTATACCAAACGGAACACCTAAACGCTTAGAAGCCTCGCTGCCTACAAGCTGACCCATACGTGTAATTTTAAAGGCGGTGCGTTTAATAATTTCGGCAAGCTCGCCCAAAGTGCCGTTAGGGCATTTTTTAAGTGCTGCTTGTACAACGCCGGGACCTGAAACACCTACATGGATTACGCAGTCAGGCTCACCTACACCGTGAAAAGCACCCGCCATAAAGGGATTATCTTCAACGGCATTACAAAATACCACAAGCTTTGCACAGCCTATGCATTCGCGGTCCTTTGTGATTTCGGCAGTTTCGCGTACAATTTCACCCATTAGCTTTACTGCATCCATATTAATACCTGCTTTGGTTGAACCAATGTTAACTGAAGAGCAAACATTTGTGGTTTCGCTTAAAGCTTTAGGGATAGAGCGTATAAGCGCTTCATCACCTGCTGAAAAGCCTTTATGTACTAAAGCGGAATAGCCTCCTATAAAGTTTACACCTGTAGCATCTGCTGCGCGTTGTAGTGTTTTGGCGTACATTACAGGGTCACCGCCTGAAGATGCTAAAATCATAGAAATAGGTGTTACCGAAATACGCTTATTTATAATCGGAATACCAAACTCGCGCTCAATATCTTCGCCCGTTTTTACAAGATTACCTGCAAGGCGGGTGATCTTGTTATAAATTTTTTCACACGCTTTTTCGGGGTCACTGTCGCAACAATCAAGTAGCGAAATGCCCATAGTTATAGTGCGTATGTCAAGATTTTCTTCGGAAATCATATTTATGGTTTCCATTATATCGTTAAGGTTTATCATTTTTTACTCCTAAATTCTATGCATAGAATTAAAAACATCTTCGTGCATAACGCGAATGTCGATATTTCGCTTATTGCCTAGTTCTTTCATTTTAGCAGAAAAATCAGAAAAAGAACAGTTTATGTCTTTTATCTCGGTTAGCATAACCATTACAAACATATCCTGTAAAACTGACTGTGTAATATCAACAATATTTGCGTTACATTCGTTGCAAATTGCACTTACATCAGCAATAATGCCTACGGCATCTTTACCTATTACAGATACAACAGTTTTCATAAAAAAATCTCCTTAAAAAGTGTTTAAATAATTGTATCATACAAAAATTTAAATTTCAACACTATTTTATTGACTTTTTCGATGCTGTAGGCTATCATTAAATACGATAATTCAATAAATAATTTGTTTTTTTATTAACAATATATTGACAAAATGATAAATATGGTATACAATATCTTGTGTAACGATATATGACTGACGGAAAATATGGGTAACCATAGTGGAGTATATCGTTTTTGTGCCGACCGTCTGGGCAGTTCAGTTTGATTAAAGTTAATTAAGCTGGATTGCTTTTTTTGACCTATAAACAGGATATACAATATAAAGGAGAAACTTATGAAACACGATAATTGGAACGGTTTTAAAAGCGGTGTATGGCAAGATGAAATAAATATTAGAGATTTTATTCAGCAAAACTACACCGAATATAAGGGTGATGATTCCTTTTTAGCCGAAGCTACACCGCGCACTAAGGATTTAATGAAGAAGCTTAACGCTCTATTTATGGTAGAGCGTCAGTTTGGCGGTGTGTTGGATATTGATACGGCTACCGTTTCTTCGCTTACTTCATTTGAGCCGGGTTATTTAGATAAAGAAAACGAGATTATAGTAGGTATTCAAACCAACCGCCCGTTAAAGCGCGGTATTAACCCCTTTGGCGGTATTCGTATGGCAAGACAAGCCTGCAACGCTTACGGCTACAAATTAAGCGAAAAGATTGAAAACGAATTTCAGTATAGAACAACCCATAATGAGGGCGTTTTCAGAAGTTATACAAATGAGATGAGATTGGCGCGTAGAAGTCACGTTATTACCGGTCTTCCCGATGCTTATGGCAGAGGCCGCATTATAGGTGACTACCGCCGCGTCGCGCTTTACGGTATTAACCGATTGATTGAAGAAAAGCAAAAGGATAAGGAAAAGCTTGGTGAAGGCAACTTCGGTGCAGAAGAAATTCGTCTTGCGGAAGAACTTTTTAAGCAGATTTCATTCCTTGGGTATATGAAAGATATGGCCGAGATGTACGGTTACGATATAAGCGGACCTGCAAAGGATACACGCGAGGCTGTACAGTGGACCTATTTTGCATACCTTGCCGCCATTAAAGAGCAAAACGGCGCCGCAATGAGTATGGGTAGAGTAAGTACCTTCTTTGATATTTATATCGAACGCGATATTAAAAACGGTACCTTAACCGAAGAAGGCGCACAGGAAATTATTGATGATTTCGTAATGAAGCTTCGTATGGCGCGCCACCTTCGTACACCAGAATATAACGAGCTTTTTGGTGGCGACCCGATGTGGATTACCGAAGCAGTAGGCGGTATGGGTGAGGATGGAAGAACCCTTGTTACAAAGTCAAGCTTCCGTATTCTTAACACCCTTTATACATTAGGCTCTTCACCCGAGCCCAACCTTACTGTTTTGTGGTCAAATGCGCTACCGCGCGGATTTAAGAAGTTCTGCACTAAGGTTTCTATTGATACTGATTCTATTCAGTATGAAAATGATGACCTTATGCGCCCGATTTATGGCGATGATTATGCAATTGCTTGCTGTGTTTCTGCTATGCGCGTAGGTAAGCAGATGCAGTTCTTTGGTGCGCGTTGTAATTTGCCTAAATTATTGCTTATTGCCTTGAATGGTGGATACGATACTACAAGTGATATTCATATTGGTCCACAAAAATCGGTAATAGATGGCAATGTGTTGGATTACGATAAGGTTATGGAGCGTGTGGATGAATATTTAGCATGGCTTGCAAGGCTTTATGTTAATACAATGAACATTATCCACCGTACCCACGATAAATACGCTTATGAAAAATCTCAAATGGCTTTACACGACACTAAGGTTGAGCGTCTTATGGCATTTGGTGTAGCAGGTCTTTCGGTTATAACCGACTCGTTAAGCGCTATTAAATACGCAAAGGTTAAACCTGTAAAGGATTCTCGAGGATATATTGTAGATTTTGAAACCGAAGGCGAATTCCCAACCTTTGGTAATGATGATGACCGCGTTGATTCAATCGCGCAGGAGATTACACACAAAACTATTGTAGAGCTTCGTAAAACACCTACTTATCGTAATGCTGTACATACATTATCGGTACTCACAATTACTTCAAATGTTATGTATGGTAAGCACACAGGCGCTACTCCTGATGGCAGAAAAGCAGGCGATGCGTTTGCACCCGGTGCCAACCCAATGCATAACCGCGAAAAGAACGGCGCTTTGGCTTCTCTTAATTCGGTTGCAAAAATCAGCTATGATGACTGCCGTGACGGTATATCAAACACCTTCTCTATAACACCTGCAACCTTGGGTAAGGAAAAGGGCGAGCAGGTTAACAATCTTGTTGCTATTTTGGACGGCTATTTTGCTAAAAATGCGCACCATATCAATATAAACGTACTTAATCGAGAAACCTTGGTTGAAGCATATAATAACCCTGAAGCATACCCCAACCTTACAATCCGTGTTTCGGGTTATGCGGTTAATTTCCATAAGCTATCCCGCGAACAGCAAAAAGAAGTTATAAGCCGTACCTTCCATGAGGTTATGTAATGGGCAGAGTAAGTTCTTTGCAGTCGTTAGGTACGCTTGACGGACCGGGTATACGTTATGTGGTTTTTATGCAAGGGTGCCCTTTAAGGTGTGCTTGTTGCCATAACCCCGAAACCCACGATGTAAACGGTGGGGAAGAGTTTACTGCCGATGAAATTGTAGAAAAGATTGCAAAGTATAAAGAATATTTTGGCAAAACGGGTGGCATAACCCTTTCGGGCGGTGAGCCACTGCTTCAAGCAGAATTTGCTACCGAAATTTTCAAAAAGGCAAAAGAAAACGGTATAAACACCTGCCTTGATACCAGTGGTTGTATTTTAAACGATAGTGTTAAAGAATTACTTAAGTATACCGACTACTGTATGCTTGATATTAAGTATACAACAGATAGGCTTTATAAGGAATATGTAGGGTGCAGTATTGATACTCCGCTTGAATTTTTAAAGTATTTAAGCGAGCAAAATATACCTACCCGTATTCGTCAGGTTACAGTTCCTACTATTAACGATAAGGAATCCGATATTAATGCTTTATATGAGCTTATAAAGGACTATAAAATAGACAAGGTAGAGCTTTTGCCCTTTAAGAAAATTTGCGAAACCAAATATCAAAATATGGGTGTAAAGTTCCCGTTTGCGAATATTCCTTCGGCCGAGACTAAAGCTACAAAAACGCTACAAGATAAAATCAACCAAAAAATAATGAAATAAAGAAACCGCCCTATTGGACGGTTTCTTTTATATTATAAAAGGGGAAACGGTTTTAAACAACACAATGTTTCAGGACATATCCATTTACAACCCCTAAAACATAATATGCAAAGTTATTCTAGTGGTGACTTGCGAACAAATAAAATACCTAAAGTATCTGCTCCGCAGTGGGAAGAAATGGTACAACCTGCTCTTGTTATTAATACTTCCTTAAAGGGGGCAGTCTTTTTAACCTGTTCGGCAACTGCATTTACTATTTCCATATCAACGCCTGCGTGGGTAACAAAAATACGGCTTAAATCAATATCTTCTAAATTAGCAAGGCGTTCTGCAACATATTCTTCTAAAACAGCGCCGTATTTACCGCGGTATTTTTTACCAACGCCCATTTTACCGAACTTAACTTCGATACAGGGCTTTAGTTTAAGAAGGTTAGCACCCATCATTGCAAGCGCCGAGCAACGACCACCCTTGTGTAAATATTCAAGGTCGTCAATAACAAAGGATGCATCAACACAAGGCACCATAGCGGTTACCTTTTCTACAATTTCCTTGGCTTCTAAGCCTTTTTCTGCCATTTCGGCAGCGGCTAGAACTAAAAGACCGTTACCTGTTGAAAGGTTACGCGAGTCTATAACATAAATGTTTTCAAATTCGCTGGCTGCAAGGCAGGTATTGTTGTAAGTGGAAGAAAATTCCGCACTTAAAGAGAAATGAATAACAGTTTTGCCTGCATCCGCAAAGGGTTTAAAATAATCAATACAGTCGCCAACATTTGCAGCAGTTGTTTTTGGTAATTCGCCTGTTTTGTTGTGATGAGCATATATATCATCGGGGTTTATATCTACACCATCGAAATATGTTTTATCGCCCAAGGTAACGCCAAGAGGTATTATGGAAATATTGTAATGCTCGCGAAGTTCTGGTGTTAAATCGCAAGTACTGTCACTAGAAATGATAATATTGTTCATATTATGCCTCCAAAAAACATTTTTTATATTATAACTATTATAACATCACAGTATTATTATTTCAACTTTATTTTTTTGTAAGTAAGTTTTTTGCGTATTTTGTAATAATTTGTAACTAAACAAACTATAGTATGTATGGTATACTATTATTTGCTAATTTTTTATGAAAGGGGGACTCGGGATATGGTAATTAAGCGTTATGTAAAAACATCTCTTTTTTACATTGTAGTGGGGGTGCTTGTAGCTACTATCGTAGCTTCTGCAGTAACCTTAACGGTTAAAAATAATCAGATTAGAAAGAGCCAAAATGATTTAACTGCCGCTAATCAACTGCTTACAGAAACTAAAAAGCAGTTAGAAAACACAAAAAAAGAGCTTGAAAACAGCAAAACTGCTCAAAGTAAGCTTGAAAAGCGATTGGAGCAAGCAAAGAGCGAAAACAAAAAGCTCGAAAATGAGAATAATAACTATAAAAAAGAGATCGAAAAGCTTAGTGCTAAGAAAAAGGCTGAGGTGGAAAAGCTCACCGCAAAACAAAATTCACCTCAGTCTAAATATCCTAAACCTACAAAGGTTTGTTATTTAACCTTTGATGATGGTCCTTCTGACAACACTTTAAAAATACTTAAAATTTTAGATAAATATGACGCTAAAGCAACCTTTTTTGTTATAGGTAGTGCGAAATTAGAGTATCTTCCAAAAATTGAAAAAGCAGGCCATGCTATAGGGCTTCACTCCAACACACACGATTATTCTAAAATATATAAAAGTAAAACTGCATTTTTTAAGGATATAAATAAGCTATCTAAAAAAATTGAAAAGAAAATAGGCGTTAAAACAATGCTTCTGCGTTTCCCGGGTGGCAGTAATAATACCATAAGCAAAAAATATAAAAAAGGTATTATGAGTGACCTTACAACACAGGTGCAAATTAAGGGCTACGCTTATTTCGACTGGAATGTTGATTCTGGCGATGCGTCAGGGCATAATGTTCCGGCGGCGCGTATAACCAAAAATGTTTTGAATCAGGCCAAAAATAAAAATTCTATTTGCGTGCTTATGCACGATACCGGAGCCAAAGGCACTACCGTTAAAGCTTTGCCTAATATTTTGGATGGTCTTAAAAAGCAAGGCTATAAATTCGAAGTTTTAACCGAAAAAACCTACGGCTATCATTATAAGGTGAATAACTAATATGAAGCTTAAAGCTAACGCGAAAATAAATTTGTCTTTGGAAATATGCGGTAAACGCTCTGACGGCTACCACCTTATTGATACGGTTATGCAGTCAGTCAGCCTTTATGATGAAGTGACACTTGAAAAGGCGGATGAAATAACCGTTAAAACCGATATTGACGGAATAGATGGTAAGGATAATTTAGCCTATAAGGCGGCCCAACTATTTTTTAGCGATTTTAAAATTAATGGTGGTGCCAAAATAGAAATAAAGAAAAATATTCCTATGTCTGCAGGTCTTGGCGGTGGCAGTGCAGATGCGGCGGCGGTGCTTGTTGGGCTGCGACAGCTTTATAAGCCCCTTATAACCGACAATATGCTAGAAAAAACTGCGCTTAAATTGGGTGCGGATGTACCTTTCTTTATTAGTGGTGGCTGCAAGCGAGCAGAGGGTATTGGCGAAGTTCTTACCACATTAAAACCTTTAAGCAAAGGTTATATTTTGCTTTGCAAGGGTGAAGAAAAAACCTCTACGGGTGAGATGTACCACATTTTAGACAGTAAAGAATACCAAAAATGCGATACCGATGCCGTAATAAAAGCGGTAGAGCAAAACGATTTAAACAGTATATCCCAAAATATTTACAACGCTTTTTTGGAAGCTTGGAAAGAAAGCTTTGTTAAAAAGGCAATGCTAAAAGAAAATCCGTTGGTTGTTTCGCTTTCAGGTAGTGGTCCTACTTGGTTTGCTTTATACCAAACGCAATCTGATGCACTAACTGCAAAAAGTAATCTTGAAAGCCAAAATATCGAGTGCTTTGTTGTGACGGCTCAGGACAAAGCAATAATTTTTGAATAAAAAAATAAACTTCTGTCAATATTCTTGTTAGAATTTTTTGACAGGAGTTTTTTATGAGTAAAAGAATAAAATTATCGCTGTGTTTTGGGCTTGTTTGCGCTATACTTTTATCTATGACAAATTTCAACGCTTTGTGTGACGATTTAAGGCAAAATGTGTTAAGGCTACATATTATAGCTAATTCCGATAGTACTTTAGACCAAGAGCTAAAGCTTAAAATAAGGGATGAGATTTTAAAAGAGGCGAGCGGTGTATTTTTAGATGCCGACAACCTCTCAATGGCTGAAAACAAAGCAAAAGAAAAGCTTTCGTATTTTAGTGAGATTGCAAATAATGTAATAAAGGAAAATGGCTTTTCGTATGAAGCGGATGTTTCTTTAGGTGACTGCTTTTTTGAAACAAGGCATTATGATACCTTTAGTCTGCCCGCAGGTGAATACCGCTCGCTTATAATAAAATTAGGCGAAGCCAAAGGTAAAAATTGGTGGTGTATAATTTTCCCAAGCGTTTGTATTCCTGCGGCTACAAGCAATTTAAGAGATAGCGTAAAAGAAGAATCTGCCCAAATTGCAGAGCAATCGGGCAGATATATAATAAAATTTAAAACGGTAGAAATTTACGAAAAAATTAAAAGATTTTTCAGTTAAAATTTGCGTATTTCTAAAGAATCGTCATCAGTGCCTTTTTCAATATTACGAATAGTTATATAATAGCTATAATCATCGTTCACTTTAATAAGTAGTCTGTCGCCTACCTTTTTGCCCATAAGTGCACTGCCTAAGGGCGATTCCTTACTGATAAGGCCTTGCATAGAGTTTTGTCTTAGCGTGGTTACAATTCGCACCTTTTCTTCGCAATCATCTTCTTCTACGAAGTAACTTACAGTATCAAAAAGACCAACCTCGCCGTCTTCGCTTTTAGCATCAATAACAATTGCGGTTTTAAGCATATTGCGAATATATCTTATACGGCTTTCGTTTTTACCGCGTTCACGCTTGGCGGCGTGGTACTCGGCATTTTCGGATAAATCACCAAAGCTTCGCGTAAATTTAACCTCTTCTAAAATTTTAGGGCGCACTGTACCAATGCGGTATTCAAGTTCGTCCTTTAATTTTTTAATATCTACACTTGTTAATTGGTCAAACATTATTTCTCCTTAAAGGGTAAAACTATTTTATAAATTCTAAAATATCAGAAAACATTTCTTCCCGACAGCTGTCGTTATGGATTTCATGACGGCAGTTTTTATATAGCTTTAAAGTGGCGTTACAGTTTTGTGTCCTTAGCTTTTCGAAAACCTCAGTAACACCCTTGCCGTAGTCACCTACGGGGTCGTCTTCACCTGCTATTAAAAGAATTGGAAGGTCTTTTTTGATATTTTTAAACCACTCGTTTCGGTTGCAGTTTGAGAGTAGCTTCATAAGGTCAATAATTGCTGAAACGGTGAATTTAAAATTGCAAAATTCATCACTCATATATTTATTTATAATCTCGCGGTCTTTTGTAAGCCATTCATAGTTTGTCAAAGGCTCAAAGCGTTTATTATAACTGCCGAAAGCCAGGTTGTGCACTAGTTTGGATATATGCTTTTCGCCCTTTATGGTTTTTATGATGTTGCTTAACATAAGACCTACACCGCAAAGGGGATTGGGTCCTGCGGTACCGCAAATTATAAATTTATCGTAAAACTCAGGGGAATGTTCAACCGCTAATCTTGTTATAAACGAGCCCATAGAATGTCCCATAAGTGTAAGCGGCTTTTGTGGAAACATCTCTTTAACCGCCTTACTATATGCTATACAGTCATGAATTAGATACTTCCAACCGTTCTTATGTGCAATAAAGCCAAGCTCCTGCTTGTCGCGTGCGGTATTGCCGTGACCTAAGTTATCAAAACCAAAAGCGACATAACCGTTTTCCGCCAAAAAGGAAAACAGATGCTCGTAGCGGTCAATATACTCGGTCATGCCGTGGACAATATGGAAAAGCCCCTTAATTTCGCCTTTGGGAATATATATTTTACCCATTAAGGTGTGTATATTATCGGTGCTTCCAAGCGGCAAAGTGCGAATTTCGTATTCCATAACAAAATCTCCCAAAAAGAGTTTACTCTGCAAATATTTTTGATGCTAAAACTGCTTTTCGCCAACCGTTTAATAGGTTTTGGCGATTTTCTTTATCTATAGATGGTGTGTGCGAGTTTTTATTAATATTTATTTTTGCAATCTCTTGAGTGCTTTTGAAAAAGCCTACTGCAAGACCTGCTAAGAAAGCCGCACCTAACGCAGTTGCTTCGCCCGATTCGGGGCATATAACCGTTGTGTTTGAAATATCTGCTTGAAACTGCATTAAAAATTTATTGGCGGAAGCGCCACCATCAGCTAAAATAGATTTAACTTCTAAACCGGTATCTGCTTTAAGTGACTCTAAAAGGTCATTCGTTTGGTATGCAATAGACTCTAAGGCGGCTCTTACAATATGGTCCTTGTTACTGCCCCTTGTAAGACCGCAAATAGTACCTTTGGCATACATATCCCAATATGGTGCGCCAAGACCTGCAAAAGCAGGGACTATATAAACACCGCCGTTATTTTCAACCCTTTTGGCGTAGCGTTCGCTATCACTTGATTTTTTTATAAGCTTTAATTCATCACGAAGCCACTGTATAACCGCACCGCCCACAAAAACACTGCCTTCAAGGGCGTAGTTTATCTTGCCATCAAAGGAAGCCGCAATGGTGGTTAAAAGCCCATTCTTGCTTTTATAGGCAGTATCGCCTGTATTCATAAGTAAAAAACAACCTGTGCCGTAGGTGTTTTTTATGTCGCATTTTTCGAAACAGCGTTGACCGAAAAGTGCAGCTTGTTGGTCGCCCGCTATACCCGAAACGGCTATGTTTTCACCTAAAATATTAACTTCACCGTAAACTTCACTGCAAGATTTAACATTAGGTAGCATACTTTTAGGAATATTTAAAATTTCTAAGAGTTTTTCATCCCAGCATAATTTATGTATATCAAAAAGCATTGTACGAGAAGCGTTTGTGTAGTCGGTAATATGAATTTTACCGCCCGATAACTTCCACAAAAGCCAAGTATCTACCGTGCCGAATAAAAGGTCACCTTTTTCTGCTTTTTCGCGAGCACCCGGTACATTATCTAAAATCCATTTAATTTTAGTGCCGCTAAAATAAGCATCAATTTTAAGACCAGTTGTATTTGCGATGTATTCTTCTAAGCCATCTTTTTTAAGCTGCTCGCAAATATCGGCAGTACGGCGGCATTGCCAAACAATGGCGTTGTAAACCGGCTCACCTGTATTTTTATCCCAAACTATTGCGGTTTCGCGCTGATTAGTAATACCCACAGCGGCAATATCCTTTGGGTCTACATTAGCCTTTGTAATACACTCTGTAAGAGCGGTATACTGTGCGGAATATATTTCTTGCGGGTTATGCTCCACCCAAGAGGGCTTTGGATATATTTGGGTGAATTCGTGTTGCGACAAAGATACTACATTGGCATTATTGTCGAATAAAATCGCTCTTGCACTTGTAGTGCCTTCATCAAGGCTAAGAATATATTTTTTCATATAATCCCCCTAAATTTATTCCTTTATAATGCGTGGAACCCTTTTAGAAATACCGCAAACAATTTCGTAATTTATGGTGTCGCAAAGGTTGGCTATAACATCTACTGATAGCTCTTTGCCGAAAATTATAACTTCATCACCCATTTGTGTATCGGGAATATTTGTAACATCGACACACAACTGATCCATACAAACTCTGCCCACAATGTTGGCCTTTTTGCCGTTTATTAAAACATAGCCTTTGTTGCTTAAACTACGGGGGTAACCGTCGGCATAGCCTACCGCAACGGTTGCTATTCGCATATCTTTTTCTGCTTTAAAGGCTCTGCCATAGCTTACAAAGTCGCCTTTATTTATATCTTTTACCATAGATACAACCGATTTAACCGTCATAACAGGCATTAAATCTTGCTTGAAAATAGGTGAAGGGGATAGCCCATAAAGTGAAATGCCAATACGCGACACAGAAAGGTGTTTATTACTATCACTTAAAAATCCTGCCGAGTTACAACAGTGAATAAGAGTGGGATTTATGCCGTTTTTATTTAAAATTTCCAAGGCTTTTGTAAAACGCTCAAACTGCGCTTTTGTAAACTCTATATCATCGGGATTATCACTATCGGATGCCGCAAAGTGGGTAAAAACACCATCAGTAATAAAGTTTTTAAGCTTTGCGCTGTCTATAGCATCAGTAATGCCGCTTAAATCTTCATTTTTGCAGTTAAATCCTAAGCGTGACATACCCGTATCAAGCTTTATATGTACTTTTATTTCTACATTTTTTTCTACTGCTTTTTCTGAAAGTTTCAATGCGTATTCTTTTGAATAAACACATTGGGAAATATCGTTTTCCTTTAAAATTTCAACACATTCTACCGGAGTGTAGCCTAAAATTAAAATCGGTTTTTTAATGCCGTATTTTCGAAGTTCTAACGCTTCTTCTATATTAGAAACTGCAAAATAATCAGCACCCTCTCTTTCTAAAATGGGTGCAATTGCATTCCCTGAGTGGCCGTATGCATCGGCTTTAACAACTGCCATTATTTTACTGCCGCCCGACAGAGATTTGAAAATTTTAAAGTTATGTACAAGGGCTTTTAAATCAATCTCGGCCCAAGTTCTATGCAAAAAATCCATAATATCACCACTAACATTATACCACGCTATTTTCACTTTTGCAATCTTCCTTTTATACGCGCCGCCAAGGGTATAAAAGCAAGGCTTAATATGCCCCAAAAAACCGAATATAAAAGACAAATTTGTCCCTTAAAATTAAAGGGCATTTTGCTGTAATTCCAAACTTCTTTTTTTAAGACTAAATTAAATATTATACCAAAAACAAGTTCAATAAATGTTACAAACAAGCTTCCTATAACCGCCTTTGCTAAAAGGCTTGTTTTTTTAAAGCATTCGCCAATCTTAGCAAAAAACACAAAGCAAATACCGCCTGCAGTAAGCATTGATGGGTGTGTATATCCACGCCACAGTATTTCAATAAGACCGTACCCCAAAGCACCTATTTGGAAGAGAATAAAATCCGATTTTTTCATTTTATCACCCTTTTTAGTATGGGTGATAAATAGGCGGATATGCAAAAGAAGACGGCTTACCGTCTTCTTCTATTAGCAATTATTAAAAATCTTAACAGTTGTGTTAATGATACTAAAAATGCCGCAATATAGGTAAGCGCTGCGGCGGATAACACCTTGCGAGCGCCTTTCACTTCGCTATCATCAAGTAAAATATTACTGTCCTTTATAGCGCCTAACGCGCGGGATGATGCATTAAATTCCACAGGCAGTGTTACAAGCTGAAAAACAAGTGCTACACCAAAGAAAATAATACCTAAATTCATTAAAAATGAAAAGTTAAAAATTAGACCCATTAAAAGAAGCGGCATAGAAAGCTGTGACCCAATATTGCAAATAGGGTATATAGCTGTGCGGATTTTTATTGGCGAATAGCCTTTGGCATACTGCACCGCGTGACCTGCTTCGTGAGCAGCAACACCTACCGCCGAAATATTGCGTGCATCATAAACTGTATCCGAAAGTCTTATAATATTAGTTTTAGGGTCGTAGTGATCGGTAAGACTGCCGGAAACACGCTCGATTTTAACATCGTAGACACCGTTTGCTTCTAAGACACGCTTTGCCGCTTCGGCGCCACTATAATTGCAAAGATATTGCGAATACTTAGAAAAGGTGGATTTAACCTTTATTTGCGCAAAAAGTGCAAGAAGAATAGCGGGTAATACTAAATACAAATACAATGGGTCTATTCCATAGTAATAGTAGGGCACAAAATCACTCCAAAAAATTATACGTTAAAGCGGAAAAGCACAATATCGCCATCAAGCATAACATATTCCTTACCTTCGCTTCGGACAAGACCTTTTTCCTTTGCGGTTACCATATTGCCGCCACATTCCATAAACTGTGTAAAGTTTATAACCTCGGCGCGAATAAAGCCACGCTCAAAATCTGTATGAATTTTGCCTGCTGCCTGCGGTGCTTTAGTACCGTTTTTAATGGTCCAAGCACGAACCTCGGGCTTGCCGGCAGTAAGGTAAGAAATAAGGCCTAAAAGGGAATAACACTTTTGAATCATACGGTCAAGACCTGAACGCTCAAAACCTAATTCCTCCAAGAACATTATTTTTTCTTCTTCCGAAAGTGTAGAAATTTCGGCTTCTAAAGCGGCGCATATCGGTAAAATTTCGGCTTTTTCGGTTTCGGCTATAGTTTTTACCGTATTGTAGTTTTTATTACTGTCAATTCCGTTTACAAAGTCATCTTCGCTCATGTTACAAGCGTAAATTACAGGCTTTGCGGATAAAAGCGCGGTTGTGTTTATAATCTCAATTTCGCTGTCGTCAAAAATTTCGATACTTCTTGCAGGCAAGCCTTTTTCCAAATGGTCAATAAGCCTTTTTAAAAAGTCGACTTCACCCTGTAATTTTTTATCACCCTTTAGCGCCTTGGTTGTGCGGTCTAAACGGCGCTGAACCATCTCAATATCCGAGAAAATAAGCTCTAAATTAATGGTTTCAATATCACGACTTGGGTCTACCGAGCCTTCCACGTGGATAATATCATCACTTTCGAAGCAACGCACAACGTGAACAATCGCGTCTACTTCACGAATATTGGATAAAAACTTATTACCGAGTCCTTCACCTTTAGAAGCACCCTTTACAAGACCTGCAATATCCACAAATTCAATAACCGCGGGGGTGAATTTATCGGGGTTATAGATTTCCTTTAATTTTTCAAGGCGCTCATCAGGAACGCTTACCATACCAACGTTGGGTTCAATGGTGCAAAACGGATAGTTGGCCGATTGCGCACCTGCATTTGTAATAGCGTTAAAAAGTGTTGATTTACCGACATTCGGCAAACCTACCATACCTAATTTCATAAAATAAACATCCTTTTGTTTTGATATAAAGATATTATAAAGGCTACGGTGTGTTTTATCAAGTAAAACTTTATTATAAAAAAATATAAAAAGTTTTGCCTTTTTGATAATTTTATTATATAATAAGATAAAGTAGTATATTCTTTTTAAGGAAGTGTGGAAATGAAATCTAATTTTACCGTACCATTTAGTAAGATTATTAAGGAGTTTTCTCTTGAAACGGTGTATGCACCCAATGGTTTGGATGAGTTTACTGTTTCTTCTACCGAAATCAATCGTCCCGGTCTTCAAATGGCGGGATATTTTAAGTATTTTGATTCGCAACGCATTCAGGTAATAGGCAAAGCTGAAGAAAGCTATTTGGAAAATTTAGGTGAAGCCGAAGCAAACGAAAGAATCAAAGATTTATTTGAAAAAAAACCTTCAGCAGTTGTTTTTTGCCGTAATTTAGAAATTAAAGATGCTTTTATTAAGTTGGCTCAGGAATACTCGGTCCCGATTTTCCGTACCAATATGTCAACATCCACATTCTCGGCGGCTTTAATAGCTTTTTTAAACCTTAATCTCGCCCCTCGTGTTACACAACACGGCGTTTTGGTTGAAGTTTACGGTGAGGGTATTTTGCTTTTAGGCGAGAGCGGTGTAGGTAAGAGTGAAACCGCTATTGAACTTGTAAAACGCGGACACCGTCTTATAGCTGACGATGCGGTGGAAATTCGTCGTGTATCTGAAAAATCACTTGTAGGTACAGCCCCTGATAACATAAGGCATTTTATTGAGCTTAGGGGAATAGGTATTATAAATGCAAGCCGCATCTTCGGTGCGGGTGCTGTAAAGCTTACCGAAAAAATAGACCTTGTTATAAATATTGAGCAGTGGGATGTTAATAAGTCTTACGATCGTATGGGCCTTGAAGAACAAACCACCAAAATATTGGATTTGGAAATTCCTTCACTTACCATTCCTGTAAAACCCGGTAGAAACCTAGCGGTTATTATTGAAGTTGCGGCTATGAACAACCGCCAAAAGAAGCTGGGTTACAATGCGGCTGAAGATTTATTAAGACGCCTTGGTATGAGTGATGACAAATCTGAAATAAGCGATGCAGTAGACCCATTTTAATATTTGATTTTGGAGTAATTTATGTCTTTTGTTGAATTTTGCCTAGACAATAAAATACCTATTAAGAAAGATGAAATGATGTGCAACCATACAAGCTTTAAAATAGGCGGTAAGGCAGATTATTTTATAGAGTGCCAAAGCTATTCCTGCTTAAAAGCTATCCTTAAAGCTGTAAAGGACTATAATATGCCGTACTTTATTTTGGGTAAAGGCTCTAACCTTTTGGTGTCCGATAAAGGAATACGAGGTGTGGTGATTAGTCTTTTGGGATTTGATGAAATCGCGGTAGAAGGCGATACTATAACCGTAGGGGCAGGGTTAAGCCTTGCAAAGCTTTGTATGGTGGCTTTAGAAAACGCGCTTACAGGGCTTGAGTTTGCTTACGGTATTCCCGGTAGTGTTGGCGGTGCGCTTTATATGAATGCGGGAGCTTACGGCGGTGAAATGTCGCAGGTGGTTATTAGTGCCACCGTTTTGGATAAAAGCGGCGAAATTAAGGAAGTAGCACTTGAAGATATGAAACTGGGATACCGCACTAGTATCTTTAAAACAAACGGTGATATTATTCTTTCGGTCAAATTTTCGCTTAAAAAAGGCGATAAGGCTGAAATTAAAGAAAAAATGGATGATTTAATGTCGCGCAGAAAGGATAAGCAACCGCTGGAATACGGCTCGGCAGGTAGCACATTTAAACGCCCTGAGGGTTATTTTGCAGGCGCGCTTATTGAAAAAAACGGTTTTAAGGGTGTAAGTGTGGGCGGTGCTATGGTAAGCCAAAAGCACGCGGGATTTGTAATAAATTACGATAACGCTACTGCAAATGATGTTTTAGCACTTATGGAAAAAATTAAGACCACAGTTTTAGAAAAAGACGGAGTTTTATTAGAACCCGAAGTAATATTCGTGGGTGAGAAGTAATGCAAAAGTTAATTGAAGAATTTAATAAATTAGGTATACCCGATATGCCAACGCTTACAAAGCTTTACGGGCATAAGGGCGATTTTGTAAATATGGATTGCAAGCTTCCTAACGGCAAAATAGAAAAAATTTTGGATGATAATAAAATGTACTATATCGCTGAACTTTCCAAAAAAGGGAGTGAGCGTTGCTATGGGCTTGTTACTGATAAAAAACAGCTAGTGGTGTTTGAATATTCCGAGGGTGGCAAGGATACCGAGCTTGTAATATGGAAAAGGATATAAAAAATGTCTTTTTGTGCAGATGTTAAAAATGAACTTTTAAATATAAGACCGTCCGCTTGCTGTAAATCGTCATATATTTACGGTCTGTTACTATTTGGGCGTTCTTTTGGAATAAATAAAATATCGTTGCAAACCAATAACGAGAATCTTGCAAAAACCTACGCTGAAATTATTAAGCATACCTACAAAGCGGAAGTTTCGGTAAGTGTGGGGGGTACGGTACGCCCTACATATAAAGCCGAAGTTAAAAGCGAAGCGGACAGGCTTAAAATTTTAGCGCTTATTGATTTTGGGATAAGTGAAACGGTTATTGACCGCAGTCTTTTTATTCGCGACTGCTGTTTGCCGTCGTTTATACGCGGTGCTTTTTTGTCGTGTGGGAATATAAACGACCCCGAAAAAGAATACCGTATTGAATTTTCGGTTAAAAACGAAGCCTTGGCGGATGATTTTAACTCGCTTTTAGCACAGTTTGATATCACCCTTAAAAAAACCGTTCGCGGTAAGGCTTATGTGCTTTATACCAAAGATAGTAACACTATTGAAGATTTGCTTACTTTGATGGGTGACAGTGCCAGAACGCTCAGCGTTATTGATACCAAGATAATGAAAAGCGTTAAAAACAATATTAACCGCGCGCGAAACTGCGATAACGCAAACATCACAAAAACGGTCGAAGCTTCCATAAAGCAAAGAACGGCTATCGAGTTTTTGGAAAAAACCGACAGGCTGTATAGTCTACCGTATGAGCTTTTAGAAGTGGCGCTACTGCGAAAAGAAAACCCCGAAGCTACTCTGAAAGAACTTTGCAAAATTTCACCTACACCAATCTCACTTTCGGGACTCAATCACCGATTAAAAAGAATAATAGAAATTTACGAAAACGAAAAAAAGTAATTTAGAATTATGGATTAGAAAAAAAGGGGGGGATAGCTTATGGATTTTACACATTTGCATTTGCATACCGAGTATAGTCTTTTAGACGGTTGCAACCGTATTAAAAATGTAATTGATAAAGCGGTGGAACTCGGTCAAAAAAGCATTGCTATTACTGACCACGGCGTGATGTATGGTGTTATTGATTTTTATAAATATGCAAAAGAAAAGGGCATAAAGCCCATAATCGGTTGTGAAGTTTATGTTTCTGCTCGTAGCCGTTTTGACAAGCAAAAGGGTATCGACGGATATTATCATTTAGTGCTTTTATGTAAAGACAATGTAGGCTATCAAAACCTTATTAAATTGGTGTCTCGCGGCTTTACTGAAGGCTTTTACAATAAGCCCCGCGTTGATAGAGAACTTTTAGCACAGTATCACGAAGGTATTATTGCGCTTTCTGCCTGTCTTGCGGGTGAAATTCCGCAGCAGCTTTTAAAGGGTGATTACGAAGCAGCAAAGCAAACAGCTTTATGGTACAAAAATGTTTTTGGGGACAGTAACTTTTATTTAGAAATTCAAGACCATGGCATAAACGAGCAAAAGCTTATAAATCCACAGCTTGTACGCTTGTCAGGAGAAACCGGAATACCGCTTGTTGCTACTAACGATGCGCATTATACTACTGCAGAAGATTACAAGGCACACAAGGTGTTATTATGCGTTCAAACAGCTACTAAAATTACCGATGATAACGCGCTTGAATTTGAAACTAATGAGTTTTATTTAAAATCGGCAGAGGAGATGGCTTCGCTTTTTCCTGATTTGCCCGAAGCGATATCTAACACACAAATCATTGCTGATAAATGTAATTTAGAGTTTGAGTTTGGCAAAATTAAATTGCCAAAATTTGATATAGGAAACAGCGACCACTACGAATATTTCAAAGAAAAATGCTATAAAGGTTTATACGCTATTTTTGGCGAGAATGTTGATAAAGAGTATATTGACCGTTTGGAATACGAGCTTTCGATAATCAGCAAAATGGGTTATATTGACTATTTTTTGATAGTTGCCGATTTTGTCAATTACGCCAAAAGCAATAATATTCCCGTAGGTCCCGGTCGTGGTTCGGGAGCGGCTTCACTCGCGGCATATTGCATAGGAATTACGGGTATTGACCCCATAAAATACGACCTTTATTTTGAACGCTTTTTAAACCCTGAGCGCGTTTCAATGCCCGATTTTGACATAGATTTTTGCTATGTAAACCGCCAAAAAGTTATTGATTATGTTATAGAAAAATATGGTGAAGACCATGTTTCGCAAATAGTTACCTTTGGTACTATGGCGGCACGCGCGGCGGTAAGGGATGTGGGCCGTGCGCTTGATATTCCTTATGCTACTTGCGATAAGGTTGCAAAGCTTATTCCGCAGTCTGTAGGTATGACTATCGAACGCGCTATGGAGGGTAGTCGCGAACTTAGAGAGTTATATTCAGCTGACCTGCTTGTAAAAGAGCTTATAGATATGGCTAAAAACCTTGAAGGTATGCCAAGGCACGCTTCTACCCATGCGGCAGGTGTTGTAATATCGGATAAGCCTGTGGCTGAGTATGTTCCGCTTGCTGTGAACGACCAATCGGTAGTGACACAATTTACTATGACTAGTCTTGAAGAATTGGGCCTTCTTAAAATGGACTTTTTAGGTCTTAGAAACTTAACCGTTATAAAGGAAACCGAAGAGTTTATAAGAAAACGCGGAATAGATTTTGATATAGAGAAAATACCGCTCGACGATAAAGCGACATATACTATGATGGGGAAGGGTAAAACCGAAGGCGTTTTTCAGTTCGAATCTGACGGAATGAAAAATGTATTAAGGCAGTTAGGCCCCCGAAGTATTGAAGATTTAACGGCGGTCTTATCGCTTTATAGACCCGGTCCTATGGACTCTATCCCTAACTATATAAACAACCGCCATAACCCGCAAAATATTGTTTACCCAACACCGCTTTTAAAACCAATTTTAGATGTAACCTACGGTTGTATTGTTTATCAAGAACAGGTAATGCAGGTGTTCAGAACACTTTCGGGTTATTCGCTAGGTCGTGCGGATATTGTGCGTCGTGCTATGGCTAAAAAGAAGCACAAGGTAATGGCGGAAGAAAAGGAAACCTTTATAAAAGGTGCAATCTCGAACGGAGTAAGCGAGCCTGCCGCCGAGAAACTTTTTTCGGATATGTCCAGCTTTAGCTCTTATGCTTTTAATAAGGCTCACGCTTGTGCATACTCTTTTGTGGCTTACAGAACGGCATATTTAAAATGCCATTATCCTGTAGAATATTTTTCTGCTTTGATGACTAGTATGATGGACAACGAAACCAAATTGTCCTTATATACGGGCGAATGTAAAAAAAGCGGCATTAAAATTTTGCCACCTTGCGTGAATGTTAGCCAAAGCAGTTTCACACCTGACGGAGATAATATCCGTTTTGGACTTATGGCTATTAAAAATTTAGGCGTAGCGCTTATTGATAAAATAATTAAAGAACGTGAAAATAACGGGCGGTATACTTCTCTTTACGATTTTTGCGTTAGAAACTACTCACGCGAATTTAATCGCCGCGCTTTAGAAGGACTTATAAAAAGCGGTGCGCTTGACTGTGTATCCTGTAACCGTAGGGAAATGCTATATAATATGGAGAGTGTTTTAACCGCGGTCGAGAATGAGCGCAGGTATTCTTCGGGTGGTCAGCTTGATTTGTTTGAAGATATGGATGAAAGCAGTAGCTTTGTTATGGAGTCAGTTCCCGAAATGAGCAAGGATACAAAGCTTATGTTCGAAAAAGAGGTTACAGGGCTTTACCTTTCGGGGCATCCTATGGATGATTATAAGGGTTATTTAAAGAGTGCTAAGCTTGATTCTATTGCCGATATCCAAAACAGCAAATATCCAGATGGCAAGCGGGTTAATATCGGCGGTATTATAAGCGCCTTGAAGGTTAGACAACTAAAGAATAATAATCTTTTATGCAACTTTAAAATAGAAGATTTTGATTCAGCAGTAAGTGTTACGGTTTTCGGTAACGCTTATGAGATGTATAAACCGGTTTTAACCGCTGGAAAGCCTATTATAATGTCGGGTAGAATATCCGAGCACGAAGACCGAGAACTTGAAATTGTATTTGAAAAATGCCGTCTTATTCCTGATGAAGCCAAAAATGTAACGGCACCAAAATACAAAAGTGGTTTATATTTAAAAATACCAAATACAACCCACATTTCTTTTACAAAGGTAAAAGAGATATTGGCAAGGCATAACGGCAATTCTCCTGTTTATATTATTTGTACCGAAACCAATAAAAAGCTGGAAGCGCCCAAGAATCTTTATATAACTTATTCGGACAAATTGATGAACGAATTAGCAGGCGTTTTGGGTGAAAAGAATATTAAATATATAAATTAAAAAAATTGTTGAAAAAATAATAATTATCAGTTATACTGTAATTTAGTTATTATATTTTGGATGTGATTTTATGAAAACTATAGGTGTATTAACTTCGGGCGGCGACGCTCCGGGTATGAACGCTGCGGTTCGCGCAGTTGTAAGAACAGCAGTTTATAATGGTATTAAGGTAAAGGGTATCCGCCGTGGCTATAACGGCCTTATGGAAGGCGATATTATCGATTTGGATTCTCGCGCAGTTTCGGGTATTATCCAGTTAGGCGGTACAATGCTTTACAGTGCAAGAAGCCCACGTTTTAAAACAACTGAAGGTGTTGCAGAAGCGGTTGAAAATTGCAAAAAGCACGGCATTGAAGGTATTGTTGTAATCGGTGGCGACGGTTCTTTCCGCGGTGCTCGTGATTTATCACTTGCAGGTATTCCTTGCGTAGGCGTTCCTGCAACTATTGATAACGACATTGCTTCAACTGAATATACAATCGGTTTTGATACCGCTATGAATACTGTTATTCAAATGGTGGACAGGCTTCGTGATACTTGTGACTCTCACGAGCGCTGCAGTGTTGTCGAAGTTATGGGTAGACACGCGGGTCACTTAGCTCTTCGTACTGCTATCGGTGTTGGCGCATTGGCAGTAGTTGTTCCTGAACGTGAATACGATATTAATGCTATAATCGAAAAAATTAGAGAAACACAAAAAATGGGCAAAAAGCACTTTATCGTTGTTGTGGCAGAAGGTGTTGGCGGCGTTACCGAAATGGCAAAGAAAATCGAATCTGAAACAGGTATTGAAACCCGTGGTACAATTTTAGGTCACGTTCAACGTGGCGGTAGCCCAACACTTCGTGACCGTCTTATTGCTACACAAATGGGCTTTGCTGCAGTAGAGCTTTTAAAGGAAGGCATCGGCAATCGTGTTGTTGCTTATAAATTGGGTGAGGTTGTAGATTACGATATTTACGAAGCCCTTAATATGACAAAGGGTTTGGAAGATTATCTTTGCACCTTAGCTGATATTACAGCAATATAAATTTTGAAAGAGCCGATGAAAATCGGCTCTTTGTTTTAAAGGAGTATATATTGGAAAAGGTTTTAGTTGGTATGAGCGGTGGCGTGGATTCTTCTGTTTGCGCCGTTCTTTTGAAAAATAAAGGTTTTGACGTTGGTGGCGTAACCTTAAATCTTAATGATAGCTTTGATACCGATAATATAAAGGATGCCAAAAAAGTTTGTGAAAAACTTGGTATGGAGCATTTTTCGGTAGAACTCAAAAAAGATTTTAAGCAAAAGGTTATAGATAATTTTATAAAGGAATATATTGAAGGCAGAACACCAAACCCTTGTATTGTTTGCAATAAGTATATAAAATTTGGCAAAATGCTTGATATAGCAAAAGAACATGGCTACACAAAAATTGCTACGGGTCATTATGCTCAGATTAAAAAAAGGGAAGACGGCAGATATTTACTTTGCAAGGCGGAAGACAAAGAAAAAGACCAAACCTACGTGCTTTATTGTTTAACACAAGAACAGCTTTCAAGCGTGGAGTTTCCTTTAGGTGGCATTACTAAGGCCAAAGCGCGCGAAATTGCCGAAAAAGAAAATCTTATAAACGCCAAGAAAAAGGATAGTCAGGATATATGCTTTGTACCTGACGGCGACTATGCCAATTTTATTGAAAAAACGGCAGGTTATATTTCGCAAAAGGGTGATTATCTTAATATAAACGGCAAAAAAATAGGTGAGCATAAGGGCGTAATTCATTATACTATAGGTCAGCGTAAGGGACTCTCTATAGCACTTGGCAAGCCCGCTTTTGTAATTTCTAAGGATGCAGAAAATAACACTGTTGTTTTGGGAGACGGTGAGCATCTTTTTCATAAAACGGTTTTGGTAAGGGATGTTAATTTTATTCCCTTTGATAAATTGGAGAGTGAAATGGCTGTCACTGTAAAGCTTCGTTACAGCCAAAAAGAGCAGGAAGCCATTATTAAACCGCTGGATAACGGACAGGTTTTAATTGATTTCACAGTACCGCAAAGGGCACCAAGCGCCGGCCAAGCTGCAGTTTTTTACGATGGAGATATTGTAATAGGCGGCGGAACAATAGTAGGCTAAAGCCTATGGAATAGAATAAAAATTTAAGGCATATTCTTTTATAGATAAGTAGGCGTTTGTCTGCTAAATATAAAAGGGTGTGCTTTTTTTGAAAAGATTTATATGTATTTGTTTAAGCCTTTGTTTGTGTTTTTCGGTTAATTGCTTTGCAAAAACGGTATCTAGTGAATGTGATATTACCGATATAAATGTACCATTTCCTACAGCTAGCGAAAAGAACGATATAGGCACAAAGCTTGATATTAAAGCTAAATCTGCCATACTTCTGGAGCCACAAACAGGGCAGATTCTATACGAACAAAATTCTGATGAACAACTACCACCTGCATCTATTACTAAAATAATGCCTTTACTGCTTGTTATGGAAGCAATAGAACGTGGGGATTTATCACTTGAAACTGTAGTAAATGCTTCTGAGCATGCTTGCAGTATGGGTGGCAGTCAAATTTGGTTAGAGCCCGGTGAAGGGATGACAGTTCACGAGCTTTTAAAGGCTACTGTTATAGCGTCTGCTAATGATGCATGTGTAGCATTGGGTGAAGCTATTGCAGGCAGTGAAGAAAGCTTTGTGGCTATTATGAACGAGCGAGCAAAAGAGCTTGGAATGAATAATACCAATTTCGAAAACTGTACTGGTCTTGATGCTGATAATCACTACACATCCGCTCACGATGTTGCGGTTATGTCGGCTTGTCTTATAAAATATCCGCTTATTAAAAAATATTCCACAGTTTGGATGGATTCCTTGCGTGACGGCGAAAGCGAACTTGTAAATACAAATAAGCTTGTAAGATTTTATAGGGGCACTACAGGTCTTAAAACAGGTACCACAAGTAAGGCAAAATACTGCCTTTCGGCTACGGCACAACGTGACGGTATGGAACTTGTGGCGGTGATTTTGGCAGGGGATAGCAGTGATGAGCGCTTTGCAGGGGCTAAAAAATTGCTTGATTACGGCTTCGCAAACTATAGCTTTCGAGAGCTTAAGGGCGAACTAAAAGAAAAAACCGTCAATTTAGATAAAGGTGTTAAAAAAAGCGTAAATATATCTTGTGAAGGTAAAGTTAATATTCTTTTACCAAAAAAGCAAAAGGATGAAATAAAAAGAGAAGTGCAGTGGAAGAAAAATATTACCGCGCCTATAAAAAAAGGTGATGTACTGGGGTATGTGAATATCTACAATAAAGATTCGCAAATAGGCAGTCTTCCGATACGCGCAAATGAAGATGTAGAAAAGCTTAGTTTATGGGTTACTTTGCGTTGGATTTTGAATGCAATATTAACTTTGTAAACTTTTTTATAAATATGTATAATTTTACTTGAAAAAAAGTGCATTATATTGTAAAATATAATTAACTAATAAAACAAAGGTGAAAACAATGGCAGTCAAATTTAATTCTGCGTTTGCGCGTGAATTTTTGCGCGAGAACGATATTGTCGGCTTAAAGTCTCAAATTGAAGCCGCACATAAAATGGTTGAAGAAAAATCCGGTCTTGGAAACGATTTCTTGGGTTGGGTAAATTTACCAACAGATTACGATAAAGAAGAATTTGCTCGCATTAAAAAGGCAGCGGCAAAAATCAAAGAAGATACTGATGTTTTAATAGTTATCGGTATTGGTGGTTCTTATTTAGGTGCAAGAGCAGCTATTGAATTTTTAAAGGGACCTTTCTATAACGATTTAACAAATGGCCCTAAGATTTATTTCGCAGGTAATAACATCAGCGGTTCTTATCTTGATGATATTCTAAAACTTTGTGAAGGTAAACGCGTTTCGGTAAACATTATATCTAAATCGGGCACTACTACCGAGCCTGCAATTGCTTTCCGAGTATTGCGTAAATATTTGGAAGAACAGTATGGTGAAGAAGAAGCTGCAAAGCGTATCTACTGCACTACCGATAAGGCAAGAGGTACACTTAAACAGTTGGCTGACGCTAAAGGCTATGAATGTTTTGTAGTACCGGATGATGTAGGCGGTCGTTTCTCAGTACTTACTGCAGTTGGTCTTTTACCGATTGCTGCTGCAGGTGCTGATATTGATGCTTTAATGTACGGCGCACGCGAAGCTTCAAAAGAATATGCTTGTATGGATTTAGAAAAGAACGATTGCTATACATACGCAGCTTTGCGTAACGCTTTATACCGCAAAGGTAAAATGATTGAGCTTTTGGTTTCTTATGAGCCTAGATTTACTATGATGGCTGAATGGTTTAAGCAGCTTTTCGGCGAAAGTGAAGGTAAGGATAATAAGGGTCTTTTCCCGGCTGCTGTTACATTTTCTACAGATTTACATTCTATGGGTCAGTTCATTCAAGACGGCACAAGAATTTTATTTGAAACTGTAGTTAATATTGGTGCAAGCGAAAAAGATGTTATTATTGAAAAAGAAGCTGATGACGGCGACGGACTAAACTTTCTTGCAGGTAAGCCAATGGCTTTTGTAAACCAAAAGGCTTTTGAAGGTACTGTTTTAGCCCATACCGATGGCGGTGTTCCTAACTTTGTAATTAATGTAGATAAGGCTGATGAAGAAAACTTAGGCAGACTTATTTACTTCTTCGAAAAAGCTTGTGCAATTTCGGGCTATCTTTTAGGTGTTAATCCGTTTGACCAACCCGGCGTTGAAAGCTATAAGAAGAATATGTTTGCACTTTTAGGCAAACCCGGTTATGAAGCTCAAAAGGCTGAGCTTGAAAAACGCTTAGGTAAATAATTAAATTAGAAATTACTGCTTTTGCAGTTAAAATATTAAGGAGTGATACAAATGATTAAAATCATTATTGGAAGAAGAGGTTCAGGTAAAACCAAGTTCTTAGTAGATATGGTAAACGAAGCTGCTAAAACTAGCCTTGGCAATGTAGTATGCATTGAAAAGGGTGATACTTTAACTTATTCTGTTACTCATAAAGCACGTCTTATTGATGCTGATAGCTTTGGTATTTCAGGCTATGGTGAATATTACGGAATGTTAGCAGGTATTAAATCCGGCAACCACGACGTTACACACATTTTCGGTGATGCAACCCTTAGAATAGGCACCCGCGATTATGATGAGCTTTGTGCTTTCTTTGAAAGAATTTCTAAGATAAGCGATGTTGAATTTATATTCACAATTTCTGCCGATAAGGAAGAATTACCTGAAAAGCTTTTCGAAATTGCAGAAGTTTGCAATTAAGCAATATCCAGCATTATAGAACGGGTGGCGAAAGCCGCCTGTTTTTTTGAGAATATCGTTAAAAAGTGCTTGACAAACGCAAGTGAAACTTATATAATAAATTTTGTGACATTAGGAGTGGAAGTATGATTATTGATTTAAAAAGTGTTTTTGTTAATGATGGCGCTTCTGTTCCGGTGGATTATTCGTTAGATTTAAGTGGCTTTGAGTATGCGGGTCAGTTTCCGCTCAAAAACCCCGTAAGCTTTAAGGGTACTATTTCTAACAAAGCAAGTCTTGTAAGGTTACTCGCACAAATTGTGTTTGAGTTTTCCGCCCCTTGCGACCGTTGTGGCAAACCAACCGCTGCGGCTGTAACAGTAGAGGTAGATAAAATCTTGGCAACCTCTATCGAGGGTGAGGATAGCGACACAATACTTTTAGTCCCCGATATGAAGATGGATTTGGACGATTTTATTTATACTGAAACGGTAGTAAATCTTCCTATGAAGCATTTATGTAAAGAGGACTGTAAGGGAGTTTGCTCTAAGTGCGGTAAAGACCTTAATACCGGAAAGTGTGATTGCCCAGAAAAGGAAATCGACCCGAGACTTTCCGTGCTTGCTAAGTTACTAGAAGACTAATTTTGATAACTAATTTAAGGAGGTGCCCAAAGTGGCAGTACCAAAGAGAAAGCATTCAAAAGCTAGAAGAGATAAAAGAAGAAATAACGTTTGGAAGATAAGTGCTCCTACTTTAGTAAAGTGCACTTGCGGTGCTTATAAGCGCCCTCACAGACTTTGCCCTGCTTGCGGTAAATACAGAGACCGCGAGGTTGTAGCAATTTCTGAATAATTCGAACCGAATCAGAGAGGGGAAAATCCTTCTCTGATTTTTTCTTCTGTAATATTATAAAGGAAGTGATAAAATGTCTGTAATAATTGATTATGTACAAAAGGGAAGTCCTGCATACAAGCACGGTATAAAAGCGGGGTATACCCTTTTAAGTCTTAACGGTAATGAAATTATAGATATGCTTGACTATCGCTTTTATCAAAATGCAGAAAAAATTACGGTAGAATTTATAACCGATAAAGGTAAACAAAAGCGTAAGCGCATTAAAAAAGGTGAAGATGATGAATTAGGTCTTGAATTTTCAAGTTATTTAATGGATAAAAAGCATTCTTGCCTTAATAAATGTGTTTTTTGCTTTATTGACCAGTTACCAAAGGGTATGCGCGAAAGTCTTTATTTCAAGGATGATGATTCGCGCCTTTCCTTCCTTTTTGGAAACTATATAACTTTAACTAATATTACTGAGCACGAGATTGAACGCATTATAAAGATGCATATAAGCCCTATAAATATTTCGGTGCATACAACTAATCCGGAATTAAGGGTTAAAATGATGAAAAATAAAAATGCGGGCAAGGTTTTAGAGCTTATAAACCGTTTTAACGATGCGGGCATTAAGCTTAATTGCCAAATTGTTTTAGTGCCTGATATGAATGATAAAATGGAACTTTCGAAAAGCCTTAGTGATTTAACTGCGCTCCAAAATGTCGAAAGCATAGCGGTGGTTCCTGTGGGGTTAACGCGCCATAGACAGGGGTTGGCAGAGCTTAGAAGCTTTACACAAGAAGAAGCCAATAATACCATTGATATTATTGATAGCTTCGGCAAAGAAACCTTAGAAAAATATGGTAACAGGCGAGTTTATGCATCGGATGAATTTTATTTAATTGCAAAACGGGAAATGCCTAGTGCCAGCTTTTACGGTGAATTTTTACAGTTAGAAAATGGTGTGGGCTTATGGTCGCTTTTGAAAAGCGAAGCTGATGAGGCCATAAAGCTTAGCGACTACAAAATCGCTAAGAAACGCAAAATATCTATAGCTACAGGTGTGGATGCTTATCCGCTTATTACGCAAATAGTTGACAAATGTGCGAAAAAATGGGATAATTTAGAGTGTAATGTTTGGAAGATTGAGAACGAATTTTTTGGTCCTAAAATCACGGTAGCAGGGCTAATTACCGCTACCGATATTGAAAAACAACTTAAAGGATTAGATTTAGGAGATGAACTTCTTATTCCATCAGTTATGCTTCGAAGTGAAGGCGATATGTTTTTAGATAGCATTACCTTGGAAACGTTGAGTGAAAGTCTTAATGTAAAAATCACCCCTGTAGATAATGATGGGTACGAGCTTATAAGTAGAATTACAGGCGAAGAATTTTAGTATATTTTAAGGAGAATGGTATGGCAAAACCGATTGTTGCCGTTGTAGGCAGACCAAATGTAGGTAAATCTACATTATTTAATAAAATACTCGGCAAACGGCTTTCTATAGTTGATGATACGCCGGGTGTTACCCGTGACCGTATTTACGGTGACGGCGAATGGCTCGGTAAAAAAATGATGTTTGTAGATACCGGCGGTATAGAGCCTAAAACCGATGATTTCATACTCAAAAGTATGCGAAATCAAGCACAGTTAGCAATTGATACGGCATCGGTTATTATTATGGTTACCGATATAAAAAGTGGTGTTACAGCATCTGATATGGATGTTGCGGCTATGCTGCAAAAAAGCGGTAAGCCTATTGTGCTTTGTGTTAATAAATGTGATAATATTGGTGAAACTCCACTTGAATTTTACGAATTTTATAATTTGGGTCTGGGTGAACCGATAGCTGTTTCTTCGGTGCACGGTCACGGTACGGGTGATTTATTGGATGCGGTTCTCAATAATATCCCCGAAAGCGAATTTGAAGAAGAGGACGAAAATATTATAAATGTTGCTATTATCGGTAAACCTAATGCCGGTAAAAGCTCACTTGTGAATCAAATTTCGGGTGAAGAGCGTGTTATTGTATCCGATATGGCAGGTACTACGCGTGATGCTATTGATACAAAGATAGAGCGTGACGGCGTTACCTATAACTTTATAGATACTGCAGGTCTTCGACGTAAGAGTAAGGTTGAAGAAAAGTTAGAAAAATACAGTGTTTTAAGAGCTAAAATGGCTATAGAACGCGCTGATGTTTGCGTTATTATGATTGATGGTAAGGACGGCTTTACCGAACAGGATTCAAAGGTCGCAGGCTTGGCTTTAGAGCAAGGTAAGGCTTGTATTATAGCGGTAAATAAGTGGGATGCTGTGGAAAAGGATGGCAAAACTATGGACGCTTACCGCAAAAAGCTTATGACCGATTTTTCGTTTATGCCCTATGCACCGATTATATTTATTTCGGCTAAAACCGGTCAGCGCGTAGATCGTCTTTTCTCGCTTATTAAATATGTAAGCGAACAAAACACTATGCGTATTTCCACAGGTAAGCTTAACGATATTTTGGCAGATGCCACCGCGCGTGTTCAACCGCCGTCTGATAAGGGTAAACGCCTTAAAATTTACTATATGACTCAGGCATCTACCAAACCACCAACATTTGTTTGCTTTTGTAATAATGCCGAGCTTTTCCATTTTTCATATCAGCGTTATTTGGAAAATCAAATCCGTTCAATTTTTGGTTTAGAGGGTACACCCATACGCTTTGTAATTCGTGAAAGAGGTGACAAATAGTGGCTATGACAGTTATAGTAACAATTGTTGCGGCTTATTTAATAGGTAGTATAAATTTTGCAGTAATCTTTGCAAAAGCATTTACAAAAAAGGATGTAAGAGAGCTTGGAAGCGGTAATGCCGGTGCTACAAATGTGCTTAGAAGCGCAGGCTTATTACCGGGTATATTAACATTTGTGTTTGATGCTTTTAAAGGCTTTGTTGCTTGCTATATGGGAAAAATTATATTCGATTATATATTTACCCAAACAGGTTTAGAACTTTCAAAAGGTATAATAGGTGCTTATATCTGCGGTGTTGCTTGTATGCTAGGTCATATTTTCCCGTTCTTCTTCGGTTTCAAGGGCGGTAAAGGTGTTGCTATAAGTGTTGGTATATTCGCAGTTTGTTGTCCTATTGCTATAATAATAGGGCTTTGCGTTTTTACCGCAGTTACCTTGATTTCTAAGTTTGTTTCCTTAGCCTCTATTGTAGCTACTATCACGGTAGTTGTGCTTTCAATCTTCTTTACAGATAAAACCGCACTCATTTTCCCACAAATTGCATCCATTTTAATAATGGGCTCTATCGTAATTGTTAAGCATAAGGATAACATAAAACGCCTTTTGGCAGGTAATGAATCGAAAATTAAAATTGGGAGAAAATAGATGGCTAAAATAACAGTTTTAGGAGCAGGCGGATGGGGTATGGCGTTAGCGCTTTCGGCTTTCGCTAACCGAAATGAAGTTACATTATGGTCCCCGTTTGCAGAAGAAGTAGAAAATTTACAAAAAAACCGCACAAATGAAAAGCTTTTACGCGGTGTATTTTTACCTAAAGAAATAAATGTAACAACTGATATGTCAACTGTGAAGGATGATAATATTACAATTATCGCAACACCTTCTATAGCAGTTAGAAGTGTTGCAAAGCAACTCAGTGAGTATAAAAAAGAAGGTATAATAGTCAATGTCGCAAAGGGCTTTGAAGAAAATACCCTTAATTTTTTATCTGATGTAATTAGTGAAGAATTACCTGAGGCTACAGTAGTTGCCCTTTCGGGACCTTCCCACGCGGAAGAGGTTGCGCGCAATATTCCAACTTCAATTGTGGCTACTTCACGCTCGCTTGCAGCTTCGCAGGTTGTACAGGATATTATGTCCAGCGAAAATCTTCGTGTTTATACTTCTACCGATATTATAGGGGTAGAGCTAGGCGGTGCACTTAAGAATGTTATTGCTATAGCGGCAGGCTTTTGTGACGGATTAGGATTAGGTGATAACACAAAAGCGGCGCTTATCACAAGGGGCCTTGCCGAAATGACACGTTTAGGCGTGTGTATGGGTGCTAAGGAACACACCTTTGCAGGGCTTACAGGCATTGGCGACTTGGTTGTAACCTGTACTTCGCGCCATAGCCGTAATAACCGCTTTGGTTATAAGGTAGGTAGTGGCATAGACGTGCAAAAAGCACTGGAAGAGGTCGGAACGGTTGAAGGTTACTACGCGGCGTGTTCGGCTTATAAGTTAGCACAAAAACATAAGGTAGAACTACCTATAATTAACGAATGCTACAATGTTTTGTATTGCGGTACAAATGTTTATGACTCGGTTAAAAAACTTATGAACAGGCCCTCAAGAAGCGAGTATTAAATTTAAATAAAAAAATACTTGATTTTTGGAGTTAAGTGTGGTATTATATATCTTGCTATGCGGTCAGTTAATCTTAACTGACAAAAAAGAAGGAGGTGCAGACCATGGCTAAATGTGATATCTGCAGTAAAGAAATTGCTTTCGGTATTCAGGTTTCTCACTCACACAGACGTTCTAACAGAACTTGGAAACCCAACGTTAAGAAGGTTAAGGCAATCGTTAACGGCGCACCCCGTCGTATCAATGTTTGCACCCGTTGCTTGCGTTCAGGTAAGGTTACCAGAGCTATCTAATATTTCTTGCAATTAAACCCTGAGCAATGCTCAGGGATTTTTTGTATTTTAACAACACAAGGGCGAAAATCTCACCTTAAAAAATCGGGTTGGATTATTCGCGTTTGCTTAAGGTGATTTAATGATTAAGGCAGTTATTTTCGATTTAGATGGCACTCTTGTGGATTCAGTAGCCGATCTTTGTAATAGTTGTAACTTTGCTTTAGGGAAGTACGGTTTCCCGCAGCACGAATTATATAAATATAACTATTTTGTAGGCAACGGTATGACAACTCTTATTGAAAGGGTTATTCCTAAGGAAGCACTTAATAAGGAAACCTTTCAAAAAGTTTATGATACTTTTATAGAACACTATTCTTCAAATTATTTAGTGAATACGGCCCCGTTTGAAGGAATTAAAGAATCTTTAAAAACTTTAAAGGAAAACGGTATTAAATTAGCGGTGCTTTCAAACAAGAAAGACGAGTTTACCAAAAAAATAGCCAAAGAATTGTTTGGAGATTTATTTGATGTTGTATCCGGCAAAAAAGAAGGTTACCCATTAAAGCCCAATCCTGATTCAACCATAATGGTATTAAACAGTTTAGGTGTTACTGCTAAAGAGTGTGCGTTTTTAGGTGACTCGGGTGTTGATATGATAACTGCTGTTAATTCGGGTTGTGTGCCTGTAGGCGTGCTTTGGGGGCTTAGAACCGAAGAGGAGCTTAAAAATAGTGGCGCAAAATATTTAATACATAATCCAACCGAAATAGCACCCTTTATATTAGGAATTTAAAATGAATATAAATTATTTACCAACTAAGATAGCCGGTTATGTTGGCTTTTTTATTCAAGCAATAGTAAACAACTTTTTGCCGATACTTTTTATTGCTTTACAGGATGTTTACAAGCTTAATTACGAGAGACTGGCTAACCTTATACTTATAAATTTTTTAACACAAATATTTGTTGATAGTATTACACCCAAAATTGCAAAAAAGCTCGGCTATCGTATGACTGCATTTTTATCACAGCTTACAGCCTTTTTAGGACTTGCACTTTTAGGCTTATTACCGCATTTAATACCGCCGTACACAGCTCTTTTTATTTGTATTATAATCTATGCAACGGGCAGCGGTATTACTGAGGTTATTTTAAGCCCGATGATAGAAATGCTACCTACGCGCAATAAAGCCAAAAATATGGTGCTTTTGCATTCCTTTTACTGTTGGGGACAGGCGGCTACGGTTTTACTTACAACAATGCTTATCTATTTATTAGGTTTTGTTAATTGGATGTATGTACCGCTTATATGGTCTATAGTGCCGTTTATAAATATGTTTAGTTTTTTAAAGGTGCCTATAGTAGAGCCCGATGCCCAGCAAAAAACTTTAACATTTTTTGAACTTATTAAAAATAAAAAGTTTATTATTTTTATGGTAATGATGCTTTGCGCAGGTGCGAGTGAAATCGCTATGGCAGAGTGGGCATCTATTTTTGTGCAAAACGCGTTAGGTGTTTCAAAGGTTATAGGTGATATTTCAGGTCCGTGTGCTTTTGCTTTGTTTATGGGTAGCGGTAGAATTTTATACGCTAAATTTTCTAAAAAACTATCTTTTATAAAATCGCTTATAGTGCTAAGTGTGCTTTGCTTTATATGTTATTTGGTTGTGGCTATATGCCATATACCTGTAATCGCGTTAATAGGATGTGCTCTTTGTGGATTTACTGTTAGTATTTCATGGCCGGGTTTATATTCACAAGGCGCTCGCAGCTTTAAAAACGGCGGTGCGGTTATGTTCAGTGTTTTAGCACTTTGCGGTGATGCAGGATGCACTTTGGGGCCTTGGCTTGTTGGTATAGTGGCAGACAATGCGAGCTTAAACTTAGGCTTGTCACTTGCAAGCATATTCCCACTAATAATGATTTTCTGCGGAATATATCTTTTAAAAAATAATGATTGCAAAATAGCGCAATAAAGTATATTATTAAATTGAGGTGACAACATGAAAAGAAACGACTATTTAACTTGGGACGAATATTTTATGGGTATTGCAATGCTTTCTGCAATGCGTAGTAAGGACCCTTCAACACAGGTTGGTGCTTGTATTGTTAACGATGACAAGCGTATTATGTCTATGGGCTATAATGGTATGCCGCGTTGTTGTAGTGATGATGAGTACCCTTGGGACCGCGATGGTGTAGGGCTTGATTCTAAGTATCTTTATGTTTGCCATGCCGAGTTTAATGCGATTTTAAACTGTGAACGTAATGTTCGTGATTGTACAGTTTATGTAACTCTTTTCCCATGTAACGAATGTGCTAAGGCTATTGTGCAGTCGGGTATTAAAGAGATTGTTTATATGGAAGATAAATACGCCGATTCGGATAGCGTTAAGGCTTCCAAAAGAATGTTTGATACCGCAGGTGTTAAGTATAGGCAGTATGTTCCAACAGGAAATGAGAAAATTTTGAAATTTTAATACCCGAGCGTGTAATAAAAGCCGTAGTTTTGTAATAGAAACTACGGCACTTTTTTTATATCATTTTAATTCTTGTAGGTATGTTAGATTGTTTTGCAAAATGAATCATAGATTTAGTTCCTGGGCTTTTTCCATCCCAAAAACAAATCAAATAATCGCAATCTGCTGCCATTTGTCTATTTCTTATAGGACCTGCAGATTTACCGTATTTTTCCCAGTTTGCAGGATAGATTTTGAATTCAAAACCGTTTTCTTTAGCATAGCGTTCTCCTAATAAATCTGCACCCCTACAACCGCCCGAAATAAATATCAATTTGTATTTTTTCTTTATATCGCTTATACAAAAATCAACATAGTTTTTCAATAATTCATAGTCATTAAAATTTCTACATCCCGCAATAATTATTTTTTTATTCATAAGCTCTCCTATAATTCTTATTTAGAATTATTTCAATTATAATTCTTTTATGGAATTATGTCAAATAAAAATGCCAATATAATTCTATTAGAGAATAATATTGGGGTGTTTTATTTGAAACTTAGAAAACAGGAATACGGAAATTGCAATATGGTTGGTAAAAATATTGAGCGATTGCGCAAAGAAAAGGGTATAAAGCAAAAGGACTTTATTTCTAAGATGCAAGTATTTGGATGTGATATAAACCCTACAAGCTATTCTAAATTAGAAGGTCAAGTTCGTATGGCTACAGATAAAGAACTTTATGTAATAGCCAAAATTTTAAATGTAAATATTGATGAGTTATTCGATTAAGCTATTAAAAATAAAAAAGAGCAAGAGTAAAAGGAAAATCCTTCTATTCATGCTCTTTTATTTATGAATTGTGTGGTAATTTATTATTTATATTATAATAAGTTTTTTCTTAATTCTTCGGGGGATTTTGGGGATAAAAGCGCGGGTGGAATATCGAATACAGTTTTACAGCCACGGTCTCCCTTTTGATTTAGTCTATATGCTGCTCTTGCATAGGCTATAAGCACGCTTGCAGTAAATTCGGGGTTGGAGTCAAGCTTTAAGCTATATTCGATTACAGCGGTGTTTTCGTTGTTAAGTCCCGTTTTACCGCTACGAATAACCATACCACCATGGGGAAGCCCTGAATGGTCGCGCTTCATTTCTTCCATTGTTATAAAATGCACGGAGGTATCATAGTCAGCAAAATAGTTAGGCATAGTAACTATTTCATTTTCTATTTTCTTTAAATCATAGCCGTCTTCTGCTACTACAAAGCATTCTCTCTTATGCTTTTCGCGGGTAGTAAGCGTGGGCTCGCTACCGCTTTTAACGGCTTCTACTGCCGTATCAATCGGGATAGTGTACTGTCTTGCATCTATAACACCGTCTATACGGCGGATAGCATCGGAGTGGCCTTGGCTAACACCCTTGCCCCAAAAAGTATAATCACTTCCACAGGGTAAAATAGCGTCAGCGTAAAGGCGGTTAAGTGAAAACATACCGGGGTCCCAACCAACAGAGATTATACCGATTTTTCCGCTTGTAGTCGCGTTTTTATTAACATTTTCAAAATGCTCGGGTATTTTTGCGTGGGTATCAAAGCTGTCAATAACGTTAAAGTACTTAACATACTCTGGGGTTTGATATGGTAAATCCGTCGCACTACCTCCACAGATAACAAGCACATCGATTTCATCTTTATAATCTAAAATATTATCAATATGAAGCACTTTAGCGGTGCTTGTTGCTATTTTAACACTTTCGGGGTTTCTGCGGGTGAATACGGCAGTTAATGTCATATCATCATTTTGTGTAATTGCTGCTTCGACACCACGGCCTAAATTGCCGTAGCCGAGAATTGCTATTTTCATTGTGGGTTGCTCCTTTATTGCTTGAAAATTATATTAGTTATATGTTTTAGATAATGCTTTTGCAGAAGATACGGTATATTCGGTTACGTTTGGTATTGTTTCGCCGTCAATTTGTAAAAAAGCAGATTTAGATAGCTTTACCGAAAATTCGTGCCCTTCTATTACATTTATCATACTTTTAAGTATAGTATGCTTACCTTTAAGTATAAGCAAAAATGCGGTTACAATTTTAAAAAAGTTTTTACTGTGCATTGCAACAAGTGAAAGAGTATTATCACTATTTAGGCGGTCTTGGTTGGGTGCTGCCATAAAACCCCCACCAAAAAATCTTCCGTTCATTGCAGGTACTAACCAGGTGTGCTTAAAGGTATATTCTTTACCATCGGCTATAACATGCGCATCACACGGTTTATACGCATAAAGCAAAGCCTTTATTGCGGCAACTAGGTAATTCCCGCGTCTTTTAGAGATTTTTCGTAGCCTTTCAACCTCGGCACAGCAGTAGCCGTCCATACCTGAGCCTACACAGTTTATAAATTTATAGGTCTTACCGTTAATATTGGCAGTAGGAAGGTTTTTTATGTACTGATTTATTAAAATGGGTTTACTGCGTTTTTTGCATCCTATATCACGCACAAAGTCGTTACCGCTACCCGAAGCGTAGAAATAAAAGTTTCGTGAATCAACATCATCTATTTGATTGATAAAGCTGTTCAAAGTGCCGTCGCCACCGGTTATTATAACATTTATTTCTTTGGGGAAAGAGTTAATTACAGTATTAAGCGGTGTGTCAGATAAAATATTATAATAAGTATAGGTATGTTTGCCCATAAGTTTTTCGATCTCTTTGGCAATTTTAAGACCATTGCCGCCGCACGAATTCGGATTATAAAAAATCGCGTACTCCATATAAACCTCCGCTTAACAATAGATACTAATATTTTAAAACTTTTGCCGTAATTTGTCAATAATAGAAAACGCCGTCTTATAAAAGACGGCATTTTTTGCCCCTAAACGAATTATTCCGAGGGCTTTATTATTCAAAAAACTTAAGAAGCGAAATGCTTTTCCCGTTTTCATATGCTTCAATGTGTAGATGCTGTTGGTCAGAGCATTCCGCGGGCACAGTACTTACCGAACCGATAGTATCACCCATTTTAACTGCGGTATCCTTTTCGGCTGTAATATTTTTGAGGCCACAGTATTTAATAACAAGTCCATCACCGTGGTCAATGGTTACAGTTTTGCCATAATCGGCAGTTTCGTTAATATCTTGTATTTTACCATCGGTTACCGCACTTACAAGTGTACCTTCACTGCAAGCAATGTCAACGCCTGAATGAATACGCATATCGCCGAAGGTTGCCGAATGTTGCAGAGTATCAAGGCTAAAATCCTTCAAAATTTCACCATTTACCGGCATACAGTAAGCTTTCGGCTTTTTTACAGGTTGAGGTTTAGATGTGTACTCTTCATTTTTCACTTCTTCATCGGTTGGATTTGCGGGGGTTTCTTGCTCTATACTTTCAGTATATGAAGGGTCGGTGCTATTATATTCACTCGAAGCAATAGGCGGTTTGCCATTTTGGGACTCTGCTTCCATAATATCGTTATTATCAAGCCTTGAAAGAGCAAACCAAGCCGCTACACCTATTAAAAAAAGGCATAGTGCGATTGTAATATAAAAAGCAGAATTCCCTTTTTTCTTTTGGGAGTATTGCGTATATTTCATAAAATCAATCCTTTCAGTTTTATTATTGGCTAAAGGGACGATTTATATTCTTTAAAATTATTTTTAAATTTGTTAATAAACAAGTCACAATTTTTTATTATTATATACTTGTACAAAAAGGAAGCCGCAATCCTTTTGTATTTTTAAAACGTTTTGTTTTAAAATTTTTTCTCCCCTTAAAATGAAAAGAAGCCGTTTATACGGCTTCTTTTCATTTTGATTTATATATATCAGATTTTTATTATCTATTATTGTTATTATTGTTTTTATTTTCGTTCTTGTTCTGGTTGTTTTTGTTTTGGTTATTGTTTTGATTTTTGTTTTGGTTATTCTTGTTTTGATCGTTTTTGTTGTTATAATCTTTATTGAAATTTTCCATTTGTATTCACCCCGCTTTCACATTTAGTATTTGTGAAAGCGGGGTGTTTATACTAGATATTAAAAAGTTTGCTTGCATTATTGTGGGAAATTTCCAAAATTTCGGATAAAGATTTACCTTTTATTTCCGCTATTTTTTTGGCGGTTAAATAAATCATTTCAGAGTGATTTGTCTTACCTCTATAGGGAACAGGCGTAAGGTAGGGAGCATCTGTTTCGAGCAAAAGGCGGTCAAGTGGTAGCATTTTAACAACATCAGGTAACTTTTTAGCGTTATTAAAGGTTATAACGCCACCAATACTTAAATACATACCAAGCTTTAAAATTTCTTCCGCCATTTCTACGCTGCCTGAAAAGCTATGCACAACACCTTTTGGCTTATACTGTTTTAATATATCCAAGGTGTCACCGTGTGCTTCGCGGTCATGAACGATTATTGGAAGTGAAAGTTCTTCCGCTAACAGAATTTGGTCTATAAAAAGCTTGTGTTGTGCTTCCTTTTTGTCAGGTTCCCAATAATAATCAAGACCGATTTCGCCTATTGCTACGCATTTTTTATGTTTTGCAAACTCCCTTATTTCTGCTATTGTGGTATCGCACCCAACATTGCCGGGGTGAATGCCAACAGCCGAGTAAACAAAAGGAAATTTATCGGCAATAGCAAGACTTTTTATATTAGACTCTCTATCGCAACCGCAGTTTACTATTTTATCTACGCCCATAGCATTTATTTTTGGTAGCAGAGTATCTAATATACCATCAAAGCGGTCATCGTCATAATGCGCGTGAGAATCAAAAATCAGTCCACTGCCACTATGGGTTACATTAGAAAATTCCATTATCTTATCTTACTTCCTGCAGGCACATCATCAATGAATATAACCTTAATATCTTCACCACAGTCGGCGGCTAAAATCATACCTTGGGATTCAATACCGCAAAGCTTAGCAGGTTTAAGGTTGGAAACCAAAATCACGGTACGGTTTACAAGCTCTTCCGGTGTATAGAATTTAGCAATACCTGATGCTACTATGCGTTCACCATTGCCATCATTTAAAGTGAGTTTTAAAAGCTTTTTAGCTTTCGGTACGCTTTCGCAAGCAATGATTTTAGCCGCGGTAAGCTCTACTTTGCAAAAATCTTCAATACCAATTTGAGCTACAGTTGCTACATTTTCAGCCTTTTCTTTTTCGGCCTGTTTTTTAGCCACCTCTTCAGCGATTTCGGCTAAAACCTTTTCGGTATCAATACGGGCGAAAAGTGGTGAAGCAGCGCCTACTGTAAAGGCATCGGTTACACCAAACTTAAGTGAGGTATTGTTATTATTAAGCTGTGCTTTAATTTTATCACAGCTTTCAGGGATAACGGGGTAGAGCATAATGCTAAGCATACGGATACATTCAAGCAGGTTGTAAAGAACGGTATTAAGGCGTTCTTTATTGCTTTCATCTTTTGCTAATGCCCAAGGCGCAGTTTCGTCAATATACTTATTGCAACGCTTTGCAAGCGACATAATGCAGTCTACTGCTTCAGCATTGTGGTAGTTATCCATGAGTGTTTGATATTTTGTAATTGTTTCGTTTGCGGTGTCTATAAGCTCTTTATCAAAATTATCGAAAATTTTGCCCTTAGTAACGGTACCTTCAAAGTATTTATTGGTCATCGCAACAGAGCGGTTTACAAGGTTACCCAAGGTGTTAGCAAGGTCGGCATTGTATTTTGCAATAAAGCTTTCGTAGGTAATAGTACCAT
This sequence comes from Acutalibacteraceae bacterium, assembly GCA_045605125.1. Classification (GTDB taxonomy): domain Bacteria; phylum Bacillota; class Clostridia; order Oscillospirales; family Acutalibacteraceae; genus UBA737. The sequence goes on from JAZUPK010000019.1 coordinate 49,139, forward strand.
CCTGAGTAAAGGGAATTTCGGATAAAAGGTAATATCTTACAGCGTCAATACCGAATCTATTTGCTAAATCATCGGCATAGATAACATTACCTTTAGATTTACTCATCTTATCTTCGCCTACAAGCACCCACGGATGACCTAAAACCTGCTTCGGAAGCGGTAAACCTAAAGCCATAAGAATAATAGGCCAATAAATTGTGTGGAAGCGGACAATATCTTTACCTATAACGTGTAAATCTGCAGGCCATAATTTATCAAACTGCTCAGTAGAGCCTTCGGGATTATAGCCGATACCTGTAATATAGTTTGATAAAGCATCAAGCCATACATAAGTTACGTGCTTATTATCGAATTCAACAGGAATACCCCAAGTAAAAGAAGAACGCGAAACGCAAAGGTCAGATAGCCCTGGTTTTAAGAAGTTGTTAATCATTTCGTTCTTGCGGGATTCAGGTTTAATAAAATCGGGGTTTTGCTCGTAATATTCAAGTAATTTGTCTTGATATTTGCTAAGCTTTAAGAAGTAGGCTTCTTCCTTAGAATCTATAACTTCTCTACCACAGTCGGGGCACTTGCCGTCTACTAACTGTGAGGGGGTGAAGAAGGATTCACAAGGAACGCAATATTTACCTTCGTAGTGGCCTTTATAAATGTCGCCCTGTTCATAAAGCTTTGTAAAAATCTTTTGAACGGCAGCTTCGTGGTCTTGGTCGGTTGTTCTTATAAACTTATCAAAATTGGTATTAAGGCTATCCCAAACGGATTTAATAACAGCGGCAGCGTTATCTACATACTCTTTTGGGGTAATACCTGCTTCTTTAGCTTTTTCTTCTATCTTTTGGCCGTGCTCATCAGAACCTGTCATTAGAAATACATCAAAGCCTTGCTGTTTTTTATAGCGAGCAATCATATCAGCAAGCACAATGTCGTAAGCATTACCGATATGAGGTTTGCTTGAAGCATAAGCTATAGCGGTTGTAATATAGAATTTTTTATTTTCTGGCATAAAGGACACTCCTTAGGTTAGTTGTGGGATATTAAAACGGTTTACGGTTTTTCAAATAAATATGCTATGTACGATATTGCGGTACAAATAAGCGAGTATAAAAGAATGGTAGTACCGTCTACAAGTGTACCCGAGCCTGCAAATGAAGAATAGGCGAAAAACATAATGCCAAGAACTGCAGAGATAATATAAAGAACGGTTAAAAGTGTGTTAGAGCGTTTAATTTTTGAAGCACAGTTCATAATACGAGCTATAGAAATATTACCGTTACGGAAAACCGCGGGTGCTGAAAAGCTTTCTTTCAAAACGGCGGTGTTTTTATACATATGGTAACCTGCGTTGGTCATTATCATAACCGAATCGCTATAAAGACCTAAGTAGTCGCAAATCATTTCCTCGTTTATATTTGGGTCTGTGTTATTAACGAGCAAGGTTACCCCCGCTTTTGAAAGGCGGCGCAGCTCATACGAAACATCAGGGTCAACCGAGTACTGTACAATAAGCAAAGCGCAAACTTTATCTGTGCTTGCAACATAAACGGGGAAGTAGCCGCTACGCAAAATTTTGCGGTCAACTTCAATATCTGGTACATCTATACCGTGCGCTTGCATTAGGGTGCGGTTGCCGATAAACAAAAGCTCGTCATCAACCCAACCCGAAATGCCCATTCGTTCCTCGTATTTAATAGTATCTGAATCAGGCAAAGAGTCAATATTACTTTCACCTGCAATAGATTTAAATATATATGCTAGTGGGCTATTTAAACTTTGGGTTAAAGAAGCGGCGCGTAAAAGAGTTTGATCCAAATTGTTTTCAGATAAAACCTTCATTTGGTGTAATGTAACGGTACCGCTTGGGAAAATATCAATTGAATTAAGCATTAAGCCATTTGCCATTTCAATATGTGTTGCGGCGATCTGTCCTGCAATCATACTGCCTTTTTTATTAAGCTTTTTAGCGGCGGCATAAAGAGGAAAGTGGTTTATAAAGAAAACCGATGGAAGAGATGCAAAACATAAAACACAAGCTGCGGCATAAAGACCGAAAACTACGCCATTATAGTAATTTGCTGCAGCGATTGCCGAAACGGCGGCTACTATAAGCGAAAGAATAGTAATAATAGGCATTTTTCCGTTCAAAAAATCGCCATAAGAAGAGTATTTAATAAAATCACTTACTTGGTTACATTTTTGCGCGGTGGCTATTAGAGCATCACCTTCAATATGGTTTTTAGCCATAGCAAAGGTTACTGTACTGTCATCAATAAGTCTAACAGCGTTTTTAGTGCCTTCTTTAGAAATTTGCTTTAAATTTGAAAGCATATATGATTCTTTTCTAAATTTAGACAAGGCGCGTATTGCCAGTGTTACCGACAAAAGCAGTACGGTATCAAGCACTACTTCACCCGTTATTATTCCCATAATAGCGTAAGCTAATACTAGTAACGAAGCTATAGCAGGGCAAACATCAGCAACCGATTTTTTTGAAAATATATTTTTAAGGCTTATAAACATATCACTGTTTAGTACTATGCTTATAAAGGTTAAAGATGTACACACAATCATTGTAGATTTAGTTTGTCCTAAAACTAAGCCTGACATAAAGGGCAGTTTCATAAAAGCTAATATGATCGCTATAAAAAAGGAGAATACTGAAACTAAAAAACTGCGTCTTTTAGTAATTGAAAATTTGCGTATATATTTTCTCGCTTGGGCTTCATCTTCGATTTCTTCTTTTGGAACAAAATCATCAAATTCGCTTTTTTCAAGCTCGATTTGAGTGCCTGAACTTATGTTTTCATAATTTTCAATAGGCGCAATTTCGCCTGTAAGGTCAATGCTTTGGGTATTGCTAGTTACCGTAATGGTTGGCTTTTTAGCATGCTCATTACTTACAGGGGTAAAGGTAATTGTGCCGCTTTCTTCTAAAGAGTTATCCTGCTTTGTGGGTTCAATTTCGGTTTCAACTTCAGTTACATTAAAAGGAACACTAGATTGAACATTTTCGAAAAAAGCATTGATTTCAATAACTTCATTTTGGGTTGTAGGCTCGGGCTCGTCAACAATAAACGGCTCGGGCTTTGCTTTAGGTTCGGCCTTGCCCAGATCATCCACAGTAATATCATACTGCTTGGCCAAGCTGTCTATATATTTTTGGCGGTTGTTTTCAATAATTTCAGCAACGCTTTGTAACTTATAAAGCGGAGCCTGATTTTGAGAAACATTTTCACCCTCAGTATCAGTAATAAAAGGTTTGCACTTTTCTAGCAAACTTTTTTTATTTTCGGAAATAGGGGATATATCCTGTTCGGTAACCTTTGTTTCTACAGGTTTTATTTCTTCAGGTTTCGGTTCTTCGGCAGGTTTTATAGCTTCAGGCTCTTTTACGGGAGCGGGTTCTTTGACATCGGGATTCGCTGCCGTTTGAAGCATTCGCTGTCTTAAAGACTCGAGTGCCGACTTTCCGTCATATCTTTGTGTATCGGGTTGAGTATTACCTAAAACCTCATCAACAGTAAGCTTATGTGTAGGAGCAATTTTAGTGCCTTTTGGGGCATCTAAATTTTCATTTCTTGGAGTATCTATTATAAAATCTTCGTCTTTTATCTTCTTGGAAAAGAATTTCATTCTGATCTTCCTAACTTCTTTTTTTTCTAACTACTTCGTACATTAAAACGCCTGCCGCAACCGAAGCATTAAGCGAATTTATTTTACCAAACATTGGAAGACTTACAATTTGGTCACATTTTTTGGCGGTTAATGTTCCTATACCTTTACCTTCGTTACCTATGACTAAGGCAGTGGCACAGTTGAAGTCTACTTTTTCGTAGTCGGTGCCATCCATATCTGCACCAAATACCCAAACGCCGTTTTCCTTTAATAGGTCAATTGTATTTGGTATATTGGTAACACGCGCTACACGCATATACTCAAGCGCGCCGCTTGCACTTTTGGCAACCGTTGCATTAAGCGAAGCACTTCTGCGCTTGGGAATAATTATGCCATGAACACCACAAGCTTCAGCGGTACGGATAATAGCACCTAAGTTATGCGGGTCTTCAATTTCATCACAAACTATAATAAAAGGTTGTTCACCTTTTTTGTTTGCATAGCTTAAAATATCTTCTACGGTGCAGTATTCTTGCTCGGCGAATAAAACTGCTACGCCTTGGTGATTGGCATTTCCACAGTAATAATCCAATTTTTGCGGACTTACTTCTTTAATTAAAAAGCCTTTTTGCTTACATTTTGCAATAATAGCGGTTACGCTACCGCCCGACACACCGTGGGCTACAAGTAAACGGTCAATCTCTCTGCCAGAGCGTACTGCTTCAAGTACAGGATTACGACCACAAATTATATTATATCCTTGTTCTTTCTTGTCTTCCATAAATCTAAACACCTTAAATATAGTATCTATATAATTATACATAATAGATTATAACATAAATTTAAGCAAAATAAAATAGTAAATTTTATAATATTAAGGATTTTTTTACAGAAAGTATTAGAAAGAAGAAAAGGAGTTTGTTATGAAAGATATTCTAATAAAAAAAGTTACAGGTTTTGAAGTTTTAGATTCGCGCGGCAACCCTACCGTAGCGGTAAAAGTAACATTATGTGACTCGAGTGAAGGTTTTGCAATTTCACCCTCGGGCGCTTCTACTGGTATGTTTGAAGCGCATGAAAAACGTGATGGTGGGGAACGCTTTGGCGGCAAGGGGGTTAAAAGCTGTGTAGAGCTTATAAACGGAGAAATTGCGCGCGGACTTTTAGATTTAAAAACTACAAATCAGCGCAAGGTTGATGAATTTTTAATAAAACTGGACGGCACACAAAACAAATCGCGTTTAGGCGCTAATGCGGTTTTGGCGGTATCGTTAGCAGTGGCAAAAGCGGCGGCGAAAGCCTATAATATGCCACTGTACCGCTATTTAGGGGGTATAAATGCTCAAAAGCTTCCAAGACCAATGCTTAATATTCTAAATGGCGGTGCCCACGCCAAAAACAATATTGATATTCAAGAATTTATGATAATACCAACAAATGCCGAAAGTTTTTCAGAAGGTATTAGAGAGTGCACCGAAATATATCACACTCTCGGTAAAATTTTAAAGGAAAAGGGTAAGGCTACCGGTGTTGGGGATGAAGGTGGCTTTGCACCCAATCTTGAAAGTGACGAGGAAGCAATAGAAATAATAATTGAAGCAATAAAGACGGCGGGCTATACTACCGACCAAATAAAAATTGCGCTGGATGTTGCTTCAAGTGAGTGGTATAAAAATGGAGTATATTTAATGCCTAAAAGAAACAAAAAAATGACAGGTGAAGAACTAATTGACTATTATAAACAACTATGTGAAAAATACCCAATAATTTCTATCGAAGATGGCGTTGCTGAAGAAGATTGGGACTCTTGGCAGAAGCTTACACAGGCGCTTGGAAATAAAATTCAGCTTGTGGGGGATGATTTGTTTGTTACAAACACTGCTCGATTAAGAAAGGGAATAGAAAGAGGTTGCGGTAATGCAATACTCGTAAAGCTTAATCAAATAGGTACTTTGACCGAAACCTTGGATGTTATCCGTATAGCGGGGGAAAATGGCTATAATGCAATAATTTCGCACCGCTCGGGCGAGAGTGAGGATACCACTATTGCCGACTTGGCGGTAGCGGTTAATGCGGGACAAATAAAAACGGGTGCGCCATGTAGAAGTGACCGCACCGCAAAATATAACCGACTTTTAATAATAGAGAATGAATTAAAGAAATAAACCCCTTTTTACAAGGGGTTTATTTCTTTAGTTATTGTATTTGCGCTTAGATTGTGGTACAATTAATAAAATACTAATAAAAGGGGCAAAGAAAATGCTAGATTACGATTTTATATGCAAGGTGGAAGAAGCAAACCTTTATAAACGCTTTTTACCGTTTGCTATTGGCAATCCATCCCCGCATAAAACCCATGATGACTCTTATGAAAGGGCAAACTTTGTGTTTTTCTCTGATAGTCATATAGATTTTATGGAGCCCGATGCTTCTTTGGATAACCTAAAGCGCACTATTGCCTTTTCTAATGAGTCACCTATTGTTTTTGACGCTGTTATAAATGCTGGCGATGCTATAACACCTTTCTTTCAGCAAGACAAGACTTTACCTTTATCATACGCAAAATCATTTTTCGATGAGGCTAAAAAGAGCCGCAGTCCTTTTATATTTGCTAAAGGTAACCACGACTGCAATTGTTGGTGGAATAAACCTGAAAATGTGCTTACCGATAGTGATTATTCAAATCTTTTTTATTGGTTTTCTGAAGAAAATTTTGGTACTGTACATCAAACAAAAGCAAATGGTTTTCGCTCTACTTGGAACTATTGTGATATACAAAAGCATAAAATCCGTATTATTAGTGTTGACTTTCAGGATATTGATAAAACCGTTACAAACGAAAAGGGTGAGGTAAAGTATTTTAGTGGTGACGGTCGCCGCTATATCTCTAACGAGCAAATGAATTGGATTGCCAACGTTGCTTTAAACTTTGACGATAAGGCAGAAAAGGATTGGGGCGTAATTATAGTTGGGCATGACTTCGAAGGCAGTTATCCCGATTTTGAAAATGCAGGCGAAAAGTTACTTGATATATGCGCGGCGTTTAATAATTGCGACAAATACGAGCATCACTATAAAAACAAGATTAATTCTTTCTTTGATTTGGATGTAAAAGCAGATTACACGCGCTATAAAGATTTAGACAAAAAGCCACATATGATTTGTTGGCTTTTAGGTCATATTCATGATGATGTTCACGAGGTTAAGAAAGGTATTCACCTTATATATACCCGTAATGCTTCTTCATCGATGCGTAGTGGTGATGCCCGCGTTTTAAGACTTCCCGGTACAGTTACTCAAAATGCTTTCGATATTGTTAATATTGATACTCGCACCCGTAAAATTCGTATGTTCAGGTATGGTGCAGGGGTAAACTGTTACGGTGAAGGAGGAGACCGCTTTTTACCTGCAGGACTTGATTATTAAAATATTATAAAATACATTAAAAAGGCTATCTCATAGAAAATGAGATAGCCTTTATTGTATAACGGTGAATTATACTATCAAGTGCAACACTTTAGCAAAATAAAATAGAAGTTCATATGGATCTCTGGTAGAATAAAGTTACCACACAATAAACCACAAGGAGAGAACCATATGAACTACACCCATCTTACCATAGAAGAACGCTGTTGTCTACGGGAATATTATCTAAAAGGATATAGTTA
>JAZUPK010000020.1:0-17545 GCA_045605125.1 Acutalibacteraceae bacterium
GGAACCACCCGCTGAACCTGGCGATGCAACATACTATGTAAGTGCTACCGGTTCTGACGAAAACAATAACGGCTTAACCGCAAGCGCTCCGCTTTTAACTATTAAAAAAGCAATAGAGCTTGCAAACGAAAGTTATGGTTCTGATGATACCGTAGTTATAAAAACTGTCGGTTCAGAAGCTGTCACAAGCGGTCACGTAGCTAAGGCTTCGCTTCCGACATACAAGTTCAAAAAACTTGTTATTACCGCTAACGATACTACCGTTCCGGGCAAAATTACTGGTGATATGCAACTTGGTGGTGAAACTGAGTTTAGTTATATCACTGTTGCTTCTGAAGGTAATGAAAATAGCGGTAATGGTTTTACCTTTGCTGGACATAGTGCAACCTTTGGTAAAAATGCTCATTTAGGTGCCGTAGGCAGTTCGGCAAAAACATCTCTTGGTTGGAATGATAATTCTAGTGGTAAAACATCAACTGCACCTATTAATGTAAAGATAAACCAATTAAATTACCATAGTTTTTATTTTTCGGGTAACTTTTATAATCGGACAACATATGAACATCCAATAACTATTGAAATAGATAATTGGAATGCTCAATACCGTAATGAAGTAAATGGTGGACTATTTCTTTCACATGCCAATAGTAGTACAACATTTAATGCACCGTTAAACCTTAAGGTTGACGAAAGTAATGTACGATTGGTGTTTAAAGCTACTACGGGTAAAATTGCCTACGGTGAAAACTTTGCACTACAGGTTATTAACTCTACAGGCAAAGCTATTGCTAAAACAGGTGATACATTAACTCGAGGTGATACTCAAACTTCAGTTCATACCAGTGCACTTGATGATATCGACGCTAGTAAGAAATATATTATCAAAAATGCAACAGGTAACGAGGATGCTTTAAGCTTTACTTCTGAAGTTGGTAAATACCAAGTAAATTTAGGCTCTGATAGTGCTGTTGTTGCAGTTTCTGTAGCAGATAGCACAAAAACCTACTCCGCAGTTGGTGGCACAACTTTAGCTCTTCCTGCTGGGGAATATAATGTTCAATTAGGCTGTGTTGAACATAGCTATTTAAATGCTTGTGACGCAACCTGTAATGAATGTGTTTATGTACGTACAGTAGGCGACCACGTATATGAAAACGCTTGCGATGCTACATGTAATGAGTGTAACGCTGAACGTGAAGTAGGCGAACACGATTGGGAAGCAGCTGACTGCGATACCGCTAAGACCTGTAAGGTTTGCGGTGCTACAGAAGGCGAAGCACTCGGTCACGATTGGGAAGATGCTGACTGCGATACCGCTAAGACCTGTAAGGTTTGCGGTGCTACAGAAGGCGAAGCACTCGGTCACGTATATGATAACGATAAAGATGCTGAATGTAATAATTGCGGTGCCGTTCGTGATGTAACGGATTATGCAATTTACTTTGATAATACTTCTGATAATAACTTCTGGCTAAATCCGCTCGGCATGGAAAGTCCAAATCTTCCTGCCGGTAACAACTATACTGTTGAATATGATGCTTATGCTCTTACTCAAGGCTCTAATATCGTATTTAATGGTGTTAAGGCTTACCAAAATACAGCCCATGCAATAGATGGTGGTCAAGCATGGCAAGATGGTCCTTTTGAATTAAACAAGTGGTTCACCATCAGTAAAAATATTACCACTACCGATACTTTAGGTGGTGTATATATCCATGTTATAGGTGACGGATTTAAAGGTTATCTTGATAATTTTAAAATCAAAGACAGCGAAGGTAAAGTAGTATTTGAATTTGATCCTGACGCTGACGATTTAGCAAAGTCAAGCAACTGTGCTTCTGTTGTTGCATTACCTGTTGATATCGCAGTAGCTAAACCTTGCGAACACGAATATGACAATGCATGCGATACAATATGTAATATATGTGAAGAAGAACGCGAAGTAAGCGGTCACGTTTACAGCGGTTCGTCGGATGCAGATTGTGATGAATGCGGTGCTGTTCGCGAAATAAAGGACACTGCAATTTACTTTGATAATACTTCTAAGAATAACTTCTGGGTAACCAAAAGAAATGATTCTACCCCCGAATTAGGTATGGAAGAACTTAATCTTCTCGCAGGCAAGACTTACACTGTTGAATTTGACGCTTATGCTTTAACAGCAGGTGCAAACGTTGTTTTAGGCGCTACAACAGCTACTTGGGACACTACTACTGCAATCGAAAACGGTCACCAAGTATGGAAACCTGCTCCTGCTGCAGTAAATACTTGGGAACATTATTCATTTAACGTTACTACAACTGCTGAGTGGAAAGGTTTAATGTTCTATGTAATCGGTGACGGCTTCAAAGGATACATTGATAACTTTACCGTTAAAGAAGGCAACACTGTTGTTGCTTCTTATGAAGCTGATGGCGCTGACATTGGTTTAACAAGCAACTGTGCTTCTATTGTTGAATTACCTGCAAAAGTAGCATATGCAAAGAATCCTGATTGCGCAATTTACTTTGATAATACTTCTAAGAACGATTTCTGGGTAACACAAAAATCTGCTTCTGTCCTTAATTTAGGTATGGAAGAACTTAATCTTCCGTCTGGCAAGACCTTTACTGTTGAATTTGACGCTTATGCTTTAACAGCAGGTGCAAACATTGTTTTAGGCGCTACAACAGCTACCTGGGATACTACTGCTGCAATCGAAAACGGTCACCAAGTATGGAAACCCGCCCCCGCTGCAGTAAATACTTGGGAACACTATTCATTTAACGTTACTACAGTTGCTGAGTGGAATGGTTTAATGTTCTATGTAATCGGTGACAGCTTCAAAGGTTATATTGATAACTTTACCGTTAAGGAAGGCGACACTATAGTTACTTCCTATGAACCTACTAATACTACATTAACAAGCAACTGTGCTTCTGTTGTTGCATTACCATATTGTTTTGCAGTTGATAGCACTGCTCATGATTGGGAAGCAGCTGACTGCGATACTGCTAAGACCTGTAAGGCTTGCGGCGTTACAGAAGGCGAAGCTCTTGGACACGATTGGGAAGCAGCTGACTGTGATACCGCTAAGACCTGTAAGGTTTGTGGTGCTACAGAAGGCGAAGCACTCGGTCACGATTGGGAAGATGCTGACTGCGATACTGCTAAGACCTGTAAGGTTTGCGGTGCTACAGAAGGCGAAGCACTCGGTCACGTATATGATAACGACTGCGATGCAACATGTAATGTTTGTCAAGCAGAACGTACAGTAGGCGATCACGATTGGGAAGATGCTGACTGCGATACCGCTAAGACCTGTAAGGTTTGCGGTGCTACAGAAGGCGAAGCACTTGGCCATGATTGGGAAGATGCTGACTGCGATACCGCTAAGACCTGTAAGGTTTGCGGTGCTACAGAAGGCGAAGCACTCGGTCACGTATATGATAACGACTGCGATGCAACATGTAATGTTTGTCAAGCAGAACGTACAGTAGGCGAACACGATTGGGAAGCAGCTGACTGTGATACCGCTAAGACCTGTAAGGTTTGCGGTGCTACTGAAGGCGAAAAACTCGGTCATGATTGGGCAGCAGCTGACTGCGATACTGCTAAGACATGTAAGGTTTGTGGTGCTACAGAAGGTAAACCTCTTGGTCATAAGTCCGACAACGGCACAGTAACTAAAAAGGCTACTTGTACAGCAACCGGCATAAAGACTTACAAGTGTACAGTATGTAAGACTACATTAAAGTCTGAAACAGTTGCTAAGATAGCTCACTCTTACAAGACCACTACAACTAAGGCTACAACTAAGAAGAACGGTAGCATAGTTAAGAAGTGTTCAGTATGTGGTACACAGGCTAGCAAGACCACAATCTACTACGCTAAGAAGGTTAAGCTTTCTACCACAGAATATACCTACTCAAGCAGCAAGACCAGAAAGCCTTCTGTAAAGGTATATGACTATAAGGGTAATAAGATTTCTTCAAGCTACTATGATGTAAGTTATGCTTCGGGCCGTAAGAAGGTTGGAAAGTATAAGGTTACTATTAAACTTAAGGGTAACTACAGCGGTACCTTAACTGCTTACTTCACAATCGTACCGAAGGAAAGCAAGGTAGAAAAGCTCACAGCAGCTAAGAAGAGCCTCAAGGTTAAACTCAAGAAGGTATCTTCACAGGCTTCAGGTTACGAGATTCAGTACTCAACCAGCAAGACCTTTAAGTCTAAGTATACAAAGACTAAGAAGGTTTCATACAAGACTACATCTGTAACTTTGAAGAGCTTAAAGGCTAAGAAGACCTACTATGTAAGAGTACGCACTTACAAGACTGTAAATGGTAAGAAGTACTATTCAGATTGGTCATCTAAGAAGTATAAGAAAACTAAATAATTATAAAAATCCTCTGCCTTCGGGCAGGGGATTTTTTTAGTTAAGAGCAAAAAGTAAAGAGTTACGGTGTAGGCAAAGCCAACCGCTATAAAAGTTTTGCACATCTTTATCCACACACTATAGTAGTGATTTGCGAATCGCCCCCCAGTTGTCTCGAATTAAGATAGAAATTTTTATGGTATACTAAAAACGGATTCGGGCAACCGAATCCGTTTAGTTTTTTATATTAAAGTATTTATCTGTCTTGGTTATTTCTTGTGTTTTTATAAGGTTTATATCTAACCTTGCGCTTTTTCTTTGGAAGGTTTAAAATTACACAACCTAAAATAAACATTACAACAATCGCACCAAGGATGAAATATACAATTTTCATATAATCGCTAGCGAAGAAGTTTTTAATCGAGCGAATTATGGCTAGTATATCGTTTCTTTCTACATTGTTACCTGCAACTAAATCTACTTCGCCAATAAGCTTTTCGGCATAGTAAATTTGGGCTTTGCCTAAAATATCACCCTTTTTAATTGGTGCATCAACGCTTTCTGCAATAAGCTTTGTTTTTGGAACAAGGGTAGATTGGTCGGCGCCGTTAGGAAGTATTGTTACAAACGGCTCTTTAAAATAAAGTGATACAAAGTCGGTTTCGCTTGAAAGCTCCACCGGAATTTCACTTACAGGCTCGTCCGAGTTGGCAACCTCTTTATAAGAAAAATTATTAAATGCCCAACGGTAAAGCTCCTTAGTTTCTAAAAAGTCGTAACGCCTTTGTGTGCTATTAGTGCAACCGAAAAGAATGCACATATAATTGTAATTGTTATAAGAAGCAGTACTTACAAGGCATCGGCCTGCGGCATCAGTAAAACCGGTCTTTACGCCGCCTGCATACTGGTACCAATAATTGGTGTTTCTATCAAGCAAAAAATTAGTGGTGGAAAGGGTTCGGCTTGTACCCTTAGTGGTCTCAAAATGGTAGCGCGACTGTGAAGTGACGGTCTTGAAAAGCTCATACTTCAAAGCGTGTTTCGTAAGTATATATGTGTCGCGGGCGGTGGTGTAGGTTTCTTCCTCGTGAAGACCAACGGGGTTAGAGTAATGAGTACCTGTAAGACCTAAAGCCTTAGCCTTATCGTTCATCATTTTGACAAAGTTGTCATAATCTCCGCCAAAAATTTCCGCCGCTAAGTAGGTACAGTCACCATAGGATGACAAAAGTACGGTATATAATAGGTCAAGATGGGTTAGCTCTTCACCTTCTTCTAAAAGTGATACCGAAAGTCCTGTGCCTAAGACCTTATCTAAGCAGGCTTTATTGATTTTAACCTTTTCTTCGGGGTTAAATTTATCACTTTCAAGCATTATTAATGCGGTCATAATCTTAGTGATAGAAGCGGGGTACACCTTTTCATCAATATTTTTTTCAAAAAGTATTTCACCCGTATCCATAGATACTAACATGCCCGATTTTGCGGTTAGATCAATGCCTGTAGGCTCATAAGCATAGGATGTTATTGGGGTAAAAACCAACACAAAAACTAATAAAAATATAAAAAAAGCAGAAAAAATCTTTTTTGCCATAGAAATCTCCTTAAAAGTATGGTACAATACCATTATAGCATACTTTAAATTTTTTTAAAGAGTTTTTTATTATTTGAGGTGAAAATTTTTGATATATATTACCGGTGATATGCATGGCGACCTTGAGCGGCTTTACGATAAGAATTTTAGGCGTTTAAAAGGTGGAGATGTACTTATAGTTTGCGGTGATTTCGGCTATATTTTCGATGGAGGTAAAACCGAAAAAGAGGTTATAGATTACCTTGCTACAAGGCGATTTGTTACGGCGTTTGTTGATGGCACTCACGACAATCTCAGCACCATAAACCGCGCAAGAGTTACATATTGGCACGGTGGAATGGTACATAGAATTAAAGGGAACTTAATACACTTAATGCGTGGGCAGATTTTCAGTATTGACGGCAATACCTTTTTCACCTTCGGCGGCGGAGAGAGCACCGATAAAGATATGCGCAGAGAACAGGGTACTTGGTGGAGTGAAGAAGAGCCGACTGCATTTGAAATGGCGGAGGGCGCCAGAACACTTGATGAGGCAGGCTGTAAGGTTGATTATATGATTACACACGAGCCACCCTCGCTAGTGAAAAGCGCTATGCTTTTGAGAATGGGGAATATCGACCGTGTTAACAAGCTTAATGGCTATTTTGAAGAGCTTGGGCGCTCGGTTGAGTTTAAACATTGGTACTTTGGTTCGCTACATGAAGATAAGGTTATAACTGCGCACCATACCTGTGTATTTAAAAATTATATTGCGATACCTGCAAAGTAGTAGGTGTCTTGACAAGTATGGTATAATAAATTAGTAATTACTATTTTCGGAGGAACTTATTATGGATACCGAGAAATTGTGTATGGGTTGTATGAATGATATTGATGGTGAGCAGATTTGCCCCGTTTGCGGATATGATAATTCTTTGCAAAATCATTCACAAGCGTTGCCCGTTAAGTATGTAATCAAAAATAGATATGTTATAGGCAAGGCGCTTTCGGTTAACGGCGAAGGTATTACCTATATCGCTTGGGATTTAAGCAACAATGTTTCAGTTAAGATTAAGGAATATTTTCCGTTAGGTGTTGCGTTTAGAAATCCTGATGCTACGGTTTCTATCGCACCTGATAAAAAATATGTATTTAACGAAGGCTTGCTTGAATTTATTGAAATAGGCCGAATTATAATGAGCAAATCTTTCCCCGCTTTGCAGGATGTTGAAGATGTATTCGAATCTGACGGTACGGCATATACTGTTTACCAAAATATTCAGGGTATTACCTTGTCGGAATTTTTAGCGCGAAACGGCGGTGTATTAAAGTGGGAGCAAGCACGTGCTTTGTTTTTACCACTTATTGATACTGTTAAGTCTATGAACGATATTGGTATGGTTCACGGCGGTATCTGCCCTGAAACAATTATTGTTGGTCGCGACGGTAAGCTTCGTATAACGGAGTATGGCATTAAAAGGCTTCGCGTTTCGGATGGCGATATTGAAAACGAGTTTTTTGACGGCTACGCTGCTATTGAACAGTATGGCGTTATGAATATGCGAACAGGACCTTATACCGATGTTTACGGTCTTTGCGCAACGCTGTTTAGAATATTTATTGGCGATGTTGTTCCGAAAGCCACTTTGAGAATGGAAAACCCCGGTCTTGCTATTCCTTCAAAGTTTGCTGAAGAATTACCACGTCATGTATTGGCGGCTTTAGCTAACGGCTTAAAGGTTAACCCTAACGAGCGTACTGCTAATATCGAAGCCCTTAAAAATGAGCTTGTATACGGCGAAATTGTAGAGGCTAAGCCTGAAGAAAAGCCGGAAGAAGTTATATCAAGCAAGAAAGAAAAAACTAAGGAAAAGAAACCTTCAGGTGTGAAGTATGTTGCGGTTTCTGCAGGTATTACCGCACTTGTGTTTATACTATTAGGTTTAATTTTGTACTTTAGCTTTTTTAAGGATAATGACAAAGATAAGCAGCCTACAGAAAGCAATGTTGTAGTATCTGTTCCCGAAGTGGAGGATACTACAAATAAGTATGAGGATTTACCTGTTAAAAAATACAAGGTTCCTGATTTTACAGGCAAAACTTATGCAGAGATTTTAGATGAAGACGGTAACGAAAACTTTATATTTGTTTTAAAGGATACTAAGGTTTATTCTTCGGATTTTGCGCGCGGTCAAATTTGTAAGCAATCTGTCAAAAAGGGTACTGAAGTCAAAAAGGAAACCAAAATCGAGCTTACCATAAGCCTTGGTTCTAAGGAGTTTAAAATGCCTAATGTTGTGGGTCTTGATGAACAAACCGCTAAGCTAGAGCTTTTAAAAGCAGGCTTCCTTTATGAGAATATTAAGGTGCTTGAAAAGTATGATGAAAACAGTGAGCCTGGTAAAATATTAGAGCAAACACCAGAGTATTCCAAAAAAGTCAATCCTGATATACTTGTAAGTATTTACAAAAACACCTACGAGTGCGAAGACCCGGAACAAGGCGGCGACGATCAGGCTATTTTGGATGAATTTGAGAATGAAATCGGCGTGCAAAATTAGTACTTGATTTTTTAAAATCTTTATGATATAATGAGTGCAGTTAGTAAGAAAGGTGAGTGGCAAGCAGCCGCTCACTTTTGTTTTGCAAGGAGGGAAACTATGGCAAACGCTGCTGACAGAGTATACGAGCTTATTAAAGATACCGTAAATATGCAAGGTGTAGAGCTTTGGGATGTTCGCTTCGTGAAAGAGGGTGCATCGTGGTATTTACGCGTTTTTATTGATAAGCAAGATGGTATTACTATTGATGACTGTACAAATGTTTCACACGCAATCGACCCTGTAATTGATGAAGCTGACCCGATTGATAAATCCTATTATTTAGAGGTTTGCTCCTGCGGGCTCGAGCGTGAGCTTGTAAAGCGTGAACACTTTGAAAAGGTTATAGGTCAAAAAATAAAGGTTAAGCTTTACAAAGCAATTGATGGAGTTAAAGAATTTACAGGCAACCTTTTAACTGTAGATGAAAAAATTGTTTTGGATATTGATGGCGAAACTAAGGAATTTAGTTTAAAAGAAATATCTAAAGCTAATTTATGTGATTTTGAGTAAAAACTACTATATATAATTGGAGGAATTAAGAAAAAATGGCTAAGAGTAGAAAAACCAAAAAGACAGACAACGCGGCAGAATTTTTTATTGCACTTAAATTGATGGAAGAAGAAAGAGGCATTCCTAAGGAATTTATTGCAGAAAAAATTGCCGATGCAATTATAGTTGCGGCTCGCAAGGATTTTGGCGGTAATGATATTGTTTCTTGCGTAATCGACTGTGAAAAGGAAATTTTATCGGTTACAGCGCGTAAAACCGTTGTTGATGAGGTTGTAGACCCTTATACCGAAATTTCTAAGGAAGATGCTGTAGCTATAGATACAAACGCTATTGAATATGGTTTTGTTGATATTAAGCTTGATACAAGAAACTTTGGCCGTGTAGTTGCACAAAACTCTAAAAACAACTTTAGACAAGGTGTTCGTGAAGCCGAAAGAGGACAGACTTTGGCTGAATTCCAAAGCAAAACACACGAGCTTGTTACCGCTGTTGTTCAAAAGATTGACCCTAAAACAGGTAACGCTATTTTAACAATCGGTCATAGCGACGCTACTCTTCCAAAGCTTGAACAGGTTCCTGATGAGCTTTTAAAGGAAGGCGACCACATAAAAGTTTATGTTGTAGACGTTAAAGAAACCGACCGTGGCGCACGCATTATGTTATCCCGTACACATCCGGGTCTTGTTAAGCGTTTATTTGAAAAAGAAGTTCCCGAAATTTTTGATGGCACTATCGAAATTAAGGCGGTTTCCCGTCAAGCAGGCTCCAGAACAAAGATTGCGGTTTACTCACCAGACCCTGAGGTTGATGCAGTAGGTGCTTGTATCGGTCCTAAGGGTGAGCGCGTCAACAATATCGTAAACGAGCTTGCAGGCGAAAAGATTGATATTGTAAAATACAGTGAAGACCCAACCTTATTCGTTGCAGAGGCTTTATCTCCTGCAAGAGTAGCTAAGGTTGAAATTGAATCCGAAGAACCTAAGGTTTGTAAGGCAAGCGTTCCTGAAGAACAGTTGTCCCTTGCAATTGGTAATAAGGGTCAAAACGTACGTCTTGCCGCTAAGCTGACCGGTTGGAAGATTGATATTCATCCCGAAAGCGGATTTTTTGGCGAATAATTATATTTTGAGTGAGATTTTGTTATGAGTGTAAAAAAGATTCCTATGCGAATGTGTACTGCATGTCGCGAAATGAAACCTAAAAAAGAGCTTATAAGAGTAGTTAAAACCCCCGAAAACGAAATTAAGCTTGACTTGACGGGCAAGCTTAACGGTAGGGGAGCTTACATCTGCAAGAGCGAAGAATGTCTTAAAAAGGCACAAAAGTCGGGCGCATTGTCCCGAGCATTCTCTATTGAAGTAAGCAGTGAAATTTATGAAAAACTAGCTAAGGAATTAGCCGATGCAAAGAGATAAAACCCTTACACTTTTAGGTTTTGCTTCAAAGGCTTTAAAGCTTGAATATGGTATGCAAAAATCGATTGAAGCTATAAAGAAAAATCGTTCTAAGCTTATAGTTGCGGCAAACGATTTATCAGAAAAAAGCAAAAAGGAAATTTTATTTTACGCTACCAAACAAAATGTTCGTTTACTGACAATAGATGTAACAGTAGAAAAATTGTCTACCGCGGTAGGTAGAAAATGCGGCGTTATTTCCGTTGATGATAACGGTTTTGCCGATGCAATATATAATAATCAGGAGGCTAACAGTAATGCCAATGACCAATAAATACAAAATAAGCGACCTTGCTAAAGACTTTGGTATAAGTTCTAAGGAAGCAGTGGCTTTAATAACCGAGATTACAGGTACTGAGAAGAAGTCAAGCAATACTTTGAATGAAGTAGAAATTGGACTTTTCTTTGATGCAATTACCAAAAATAATCAGGTTAAAAATTTTAAGGCTTATTTTGAAACAGGAGCTGAATCACGCGAAAAGGCCAAAAAAGCGCGTGAAGAAGAAAAGAATAAAAAGCTTTTAGAACAAATGGCAATTTTGGAGCAATTAAAGGCTGCTGCCGCTGCACAAAATGGCGAAGCACCTAAAAAGGAACAAAAACCTGAGCCTAAAAAGGTTGCCGAAGATCCTAAAGAAGAGAAAAAGGAAGAGCCTAAGAAGATAGGTAAAATTGAGGGCGCTCCTAAGGTTCAAGTAACTAAAGAAGAGCCTAAAAAGGCTGCCAAGAAGGAAGAAAACAAGCCCACTCCCAAAAAGGAAGAGGTTAAGAAAGAACACAAGCCTTCCGACCCACAACCCTTTGTCTCTAAAAAGAAGGATAAGGTTGCAGGCGAGGCTCCAAAACGTGGACCTGCTGAGATCCGTCATGTTGATACCCGTACTTCCAATATCAACATTGACAAATATAACGAAAAATATGAAAACATTGCTCCTGCTAACTCGATGAAGGATAATTTCTCCCGTAAGCAGAAGATTAAACAAAAATCTCAGGATTATCGCCGTCCGCAAGGCAGTAAGCGTGAAACTGAGGCTGATAAAATGCGCAGACTTCAGCTTGAGCGCATTAAAAAGACTCCTATTACAGTTACTGTTGGTGACGAAATTACAGTTGGCGAATTAGCAGCTGCTATGAAGAAAACCGCCGCAGAAGTAATTAAGGAGCTTATGAAGCTTGGCATGATGGCGGCTGTAAATCAGGTAATTGACTATGATACCGCTGAAATTGTTGTAACTGAAATGGGCGCTAAGATTGAGCGTGCAGTAGTAGTTACAATTGAAGAACAAATTATGGATGATACTGAGGATACAAGCGAAAACTTAAAGCCAAGAAGTCCTGTTGTAGTTGTTATGGGTCACGTTGACCACGGTAAAACCTCATTGCTTGATGCTATCCGTAACACTGCAGTTACTGATACTGAAGCGGGTGGTATCACTCAGCACATCGGTGCTTACAGAGTAAACTGTAACGGTAATGATATCACTTTCCTTGATACTCCCGGTCACGCTGCGTTTACTTCTATGCGTCAACGCGGTGCTATGGCTACTGATATTGCAATATTGGTTGTTGCTGCAGATGATGGTATTATGCCACAAACTATTGAAGCTATAAGCCACGCAAAAGCGGCTGAGGTACAGATTATCGTAGCTATCAATAAAATGGATAAGCCCGAAGCTAACCCCGACCGTATTTTACAACAACTTACCGAGCATGGCTTGGTTCCTGAAGAATGGGGCGGCGACATTATTTGTGTGCCCGTTTCAGCTAAAACACATGACGGTATTGACAATCTTCTTGAAAACGTATTACTTGTTGCCGAAATGCAAGAATTAAAGGCTAATCCCGATAGACGCGCTAAGGGTATTGTTATTGAAGCACGTCTTGACAAGGGTCGTGGTCCTGTAGCATCACTTCTTGTTCAAAATGGTACACTTAATACAGGTGATATTATTGTTGCGGGTACTGCTGTTGGTCGTGTTCGTGTTATGAGCGATGAAAACGGTAAAGCATTAAAGACTGCAGGTCCTTCTGTTCCTGTAGAAATCACAGGTCTTGCTGAAACTCCTAACGCAGGCGATATCTTTGATGCGGTATCTGACGAAAGACTTGCACGTCAGCTTGTTGAACAAAGAAAGCAAAAGGCTAAGGATGAGCTTAACAACGCTAAACAAAAGGTTACTCTTGATAACCTATTCGAAAATCTTTCGGAAGGTAATCTTAAAGATCTTAATATTATTGTTAAAGCCGACGTACAGGGTTCTGTTGAAGCAGTTAAGGAAAGTCTTGTAAAACTTTCCAACGAAGAAGTTCGTGTCAGCATAGTTCATGGCGGTGTTGGTGCCGTTAACGAATCTGATGTTACCTTGGCTAAGGCTTCAGGTGCAATCATTGTTGGATTTAATGTGCGCCCCGATTCTGTTGCCAAAGCTATGGCAGAGCGTGACGGCGTAGATATGCGTATGTATCGTATTATTTACGACTGTATTGAAGAAATTGAAGCCGCTATGAAGGGTATGTTAGCACCTAAGTACCGTGAAAATCAGTTAGGTACTGTTGAAGTTCGTAGTGTATATAAGATTTCTTCTGTTGGTACTGTTGCAGGTTGTTATGTTACAAACGGCAAGGTTACACGTGCTTGTGAAATCCGCGTTGTACGTGACGGTATTGTAATTTGTGAAGATAAGATTGATTCACTCCGCCGTTTCAAGGATGACGTTAAGGAAGTGGCTCAAGGCTACGAATGCGGTATCAGTCTTGAAAAATTTGCTGACATTAAGGAAGGCGACGTATTTGAAGCCTTTATTATGGAGGAATACAGAGATTAATGGCAGGATTTAGAATAAACCGTATAACATCTGATGTAAGAATAGCTTTGTCAGAACTTTTGCGTGAGGTTAAGGACCCGAGAGTAAGCAAACTTTTAAGCATTGTTAAGGTTGATGTTTCGGGCGACCTTTCGTATGCTACTGTTTATGTTAGCGCTATTGAGGGTTACGAAGCTACTGTCAACTCGGTTAAAGCGCTAAAAAATGCATCCGGCTTTTTAAGACGCGAATTAGGTTCAAGACTAAAGCTTAGAAAGGTGCCTGAGCTTCGCTTTATTGCGGATGATTCTATAGAGCACAGCGCTAATATATCTAAAATTATCGATTCTTTTAATGGAGATAATGACGATGAAAAAGAAAACTGATACCGGTTGCACATTGCTTACTTTAAAGCAATGTGCAAGGTATTTGAAAAAGCATGATAATTATATTATTTTAACCCATGCTTCACCCGATGGTGATACCTTGGGCTCGGCTTATGCTCTTTATTACGGACTTAAGGAAATAGGAAAGAGAGCAAGCGTTTTATGCGCTGATGTAATACCAAAAAAGTATGATTATTTTGTTCATGGTACTGACCACGTAAAACGAGAAAACGCTACTATTGTTGCGGTTGATGTTGCTGATAAAACTCTTTTAGGTGACCTTAAAGAGGAGTTTGGTGATATTGTAAATCTTAATATTGACCATCATATCTCTAATTCACAGTATGCGGAAAATCTTTATTTGGATGCTACTGCGGCGGCGACTACAGAAATAATTTTTGAGTTACTTTCGCTTATGAGAGTTAATATTAACGATGTTACCGCAAAGGCGCTTTATACAGGCTTGGTTACCGATACCGGTTGCTTTAAATACGCTACTGTTACTGCTAAAACCCATATTATTGCGGCAATGCTTTATGAATACAACATAAATGCAAGTGAAATTAATCGCCTTATGTTTGATACAAAGTCTAAAAAACTTTTAGAGCTTGAAAAACAGGTTTTAGAAACTGCAGAGTATCATTTTGACGATAAGTGTATAATACTTACAGTAACAGATAAAATGCAAGAAAGCACAGGTTGTAGCGGCACCGAGCTTGAGGGAATAGCAGTTATATCCCGCAGTGTTGAAGGCGTAAAAGCAGGCGTTACAATTAAACAAACCGATGATAATAAATTTAAGGTTTCTGTACGCACTTACGACCCACTTGATGCAAGCGCTATTTGTAAGAAATTAGGCGGTGGTGGTCATAAGGGCGCTGCAGGTGCATCTGTAAGCGGTACTTTGGCAGAGGTTAAGGAAATGATACTTAAAGCCGTAAAGGAAGCCATGGAGGAATAAAATGCAAGGTTTTTTACTCCTTAGAAAGCCGAAAGGTATTACTTCTTTTTCGGCGGTTTCACGTATCAAACGAATAGCAAGCGAAAAAAGAGTGGGCCATACAGGCACTCTTGACCCTATGGCTACAGGTGTTTTGCCTGTGTTTTTAGGCAAAGCAACCGCTCTTTGCGGAATATTGCTAGATGCTAACAAACGCTATACAGCTGAAATTAAGCTTGGTGTTACTACCGATACAGATGATATTACAGGTGCTGTTTTATTCGAGCGTGAAGTAAATGTTTCAAGAGAATATTTAAACGAAGCATTGAAACACTTTAAGGGTAAAATCAAACAAAGGCCCCCTATGTACAGCGCTTTGAAAAAAGACGGTGTAAGGCTTTACGAGTTGGCACGCCTCGGTAAAACGGTGGATATTCCCGAAAGGGAAGTAGAAATTTTTAGTATTGATATACTTAAAGAATTGGATGACAGCAACTGTTTTACGGTGGATGTTTTGGTATCCAAGGGCACATATATTCGCTCGTTAGCACATGATATAGGTGAGTATTTGGGTTGTGGTGCAACGCTAACCGCCTTAGAAAGAACCGAAACTTGCGGTTTTGAAATAAGCCAATGTACCGATTTAGATGATTTAGATGAGCAAAATATCAAGGAAAAAATAGTTTCGGAAGAAAATGCTGTATTAAATCTTCGTGAGTGCAAGGTTACCGAGAAGCAAGCAATCCGCTTTTGTAACGGAGGTCAGCTTGCGTTCGAACGCCTACATATAGGCGATTTTTATCAAAATGAATTGGTAAGAGTTAAATTTGGCAATATCTTTTTAGGTATAGGTATTGCCGATTTAGAAAAAAATCAGCTTAACATTAAATGTATAATAAATGATTATAAGGCGGTGGCAAAATGAAAACGGCAATAGCTTTAGGCACATTTGACGGTATTCATATTGCGCACCGTCGTGTTTTATCTATACCTTACGGATACAAAAAAATAGCGGTATCCTTTTTAAAACCGCCTAAAATGTATTTCACCAATAAAGATGAACTTATTATGGATTATGAATCTAAGGTTACAGCGCTTAAAAAAATGGGATTTTGTGATATCGTTGCCTTAGATTTTTTAAAGGTTAAGGATACTTCACCTAAAGACTTTTTAGATTTTTTAATATCTGAATATAATCCATCACTTATTTCTTGCGGTTTTAATTACCATTTTGGTAAAAACGGAGAGGGTGACACAGTATTCTTGAAGGAATACTGCGATAAATTTGGAATAGAATGTCGTATATGTGATGAGGTCGATATTGGCGGCAAAGCAATATCTTCAACATATATTAGAAATTTACTTAAAAACGGTGAAATCAATAAGGCTAATAGTCTTTTGTTTGAGCCATTTTCGTTTTCGGCTACTGTCGTGCATGGTGATTCTCGTGGTCGTACAATAGGCTTTCCGACGCTTAATCAGTATTATCCCGAAAATTTGGTTAAGGTTAAATTTGGCGTTTATAAAACCGAAGTTACTATTGACAATAAAATTTATGATGGTATTACAAACATAGGTGTTAGACCAACCTTTAAAAGTGAACGGATAATAAGCGAAACCTTTATAAAGGATTTTTCAGGAGATTTATACGGTAAAAACGTTAAAATCACATTGAAAGAATTTATACGCGAAGAAATAAAATTTGCCTCCCTAGAAGATTTAAGAAGGCAAATAGAAATAGATAAAACTAAATAAAATAAAAGTTTGTATCCCAAGCGGGCAGGTACTTAAAGTGGCGCATATATATTTTGTAGTCATCTCTGATACCTAAAACAGTTTGGGGTATTTTTATTAGGTCGTCAGTGCGGTGATAGGCGGAAATAAGCATTTTGGGCTTGTATTTAAATATTGTGTCGTGAGCACCTTTTATAGCGTTTACTTCTTCACCCTCAACATCCATTTTAATGTATGAAAAATTCGTATCTAATGAGTCTATATTTATGCTTTCAAGTAATGCTCCGTTCGGGGAAAGGGCTGAATTTCTGCCCGAACGCATATCAAATGGCAAATAACCACATGAGTGTGAAACACATGCATTTATAAGGTTTATATTATTAAGAGATTTTGTATTTGCTTGCAGTTTTCTAAAGGTTTTAATATCAGGCTCAACCGCAAAAATGCTCTTATAATCGGGGCAATGCGCCACAAATTCTAAAACGGTGTCGCCGTTATAAGCGCCTAAATCTAAAAAAGTTTCGTTTTTAAGCTTTAAAAAAGAGTCATAAGGCTCTCCGGATTCTACTTCGCAGTCTAATAGGTAATCAATTTTTCCGCTTAATTTATAATTTATAATATTTTCAAATGTTTTTTTAGATGCATCGTCAGCAAGGCGGGAATATACAAAATCAAAATCCGATTTATGGCTTTCATAATATTCTTCTGTAAACAAGCCACCGCCGATAACGGGCACTTCGGGGGCATAAAGTTCTTGCTCGTTTGCAATTTTTTTGATGTTATCTATTACATCGGGTAAGCTACTGCCAAAGCAAAGCAGAACAATCATTTCACCAAATTTTTCTTTTAATTCACTATAGCTTGAAATTTTAAAGCCGTGAAAAAGCTTGTTTCTTACAAAGCCGTCACTTGCAAATACACCTTTAAATTCTATTCCAAAGTCTTCTAAAACTGCTATTATTTTATCCGCGCCATTTCCCATACCGTATAGTACAATGGGCTTATATGTATTTTTTAAGTATTTCCATAATTCCATTTCCGTAATCAGTACCTTTTTTTAAATGTTTATTTATATTATACACCCGATTTTTGAATAATACAAGTTGACAAATCAAAAAGACTGTAGTATAATTATTTTGGTTTATAATTTTACATTTACGAAGGTGTATTGCCATAATTAATAT
>JAZUPK010000021.1:0-3052 GCA_045605125.1 Acutalibacteraceae bacterium
TTGGCCTCCGACTTAGTCAAGTGGCTTCTCTCCCCTTTTACACTCCCATACAAATTACCATCAAAAAAGACCTTGTATTAAACAAGGTCTTTTAAAATATTAACTTATATTTTTACTGTGCACTTGCTTTACTGAGCGCATCATCAATATGCTTAGAGAAGTTTTCCTTGCCCACCATATCATAAAAACCGGACTTGCGCATAACCTGTAAAGGTTGCTCGTTAACATGCGAAAGAATTAATCTTACATTCTGCTTTTGGCACTTTTTATGAAGCAACTCTAAGGCGTTAAGCGCAGTTGAATCAAGTGAAGGTACGGCACGCATTCTCAAAATAAGGCAACGTGTATAATCTTTAAGAATGATTTCGGGAATTTTATCAGCAGCGCCAAAGAAAAGCGGACCGCTTATTTCATAAACGCGTACATCCTTTGGAACAATCTTTAATTCAATTCCATCCGCATCGGTATCGGGGTCAATATATTTCCACCCGTTAACCGAGGTTTCATCACTCATTCGCTTTATAAACAGCATAGCGGTAAGCACCATACCCACAGCAATAGCAACAACGAGATCAAAAATAACAGTAAGTGTAAATGTTACTATAAGAATTAATATGTCGCTTTTAGGCGCGGTTTTTACAATTGATACAAACTTTTTCCATTCGCTCATATTGTAAGCCACCATAAAGAGTATTGCGGCAATGGTGGGCATAGGAATAAGACCGGCATAAGGCATAAGGAATAAAAGCACAAGCAAAAGAACAATCGCGTGAACCATACCTGCCACAGGAGTTCTGCCGCCATTTTTTGCGTTTGCCGCTGTTCTTGCTATAGCACCTGTTGCAGGGATACCACCAAATAACACAGATGCAATGTTACCAATACCTTGACCTACAAGCTCGGCGTTTGAGTTGTGGCGGGAATTTACCATACTGTCAGCCACAACGCAGGAAAGTAACGATTCAATAGCCGCAAGAATTGCAATTGTGAAAGCATCAGGTATAACCGCCGATACCTTTTCGAAACTTAAATTCATGCCTGCAAAATCAACCCGAGGCAAACCTGACGGAATGGTATAAAGGTCACTTATTGTATATACACCTGAATCAAAACCGGGTAAAAACGCAACCATAAGTGCGCCTACTAAAACCGCCATAAGCGAGGGTGGCAATTTTTTCTCAAATTTTGGGTAAATTATAAGTATCGCAAGGCTTGCTGCACCTACAACAAGTGCTTGCCAGGAGAAACTGCCAATAAACTCAATATTTGCTTCAATTTTTTCTAATGTTTCAATGGGTTTTACACCATCGGCATATGTAATACCAAGAAAATCCTTTATTTGACCTATAAAAATTGTAAGCGCAATACCTGCTGTAAAACCGGTTGTTATTGTGTGGGGTATAAATTTTATGAGCGCGCCAAAGCGGAAAATACCCATTAAAATAAGTATTACACCTGCAAGAATTGTAGCAATAAATAGCCCATCCATACCCTGTGCGGCAACAATACCCGCAACAATAGATGCAAATGCCGCTGTAGGACCTGCAATTTGTATACGGCTACCGCCAAAAAGCGAAACACAAAAGCCCGCCGCAATTGCAGTGTAAATACCGCAAGCAGGTGCAACACCTGAAGCTAAAGCCAAAGCTATGGATAAAGGTAAAGCAATAATTGCAACTATAACACCCGCAATAATATCACTTACCAGTTGCTTGGTTGAATAGTTTTTTATAACAGAAAAAAACTTAGGTTTAAGATAAAAGCTCTTCAATATACAACATCCTTTTTAAAAACAATTATAACAATAATTATAATTATTTGGCCAAAAAAGTAAATAGTAATATTGCATAATATTAACCCTTTTAGTTAAAAATAAAATAGTCAACTTGAGTTTTTATAGGTTGTTGTGATGTAAATAACAGCATTTATTTAAATACTCATAAATTTGTAGATTGATTTTTAATGTTAAATTTGATATAATCAGTAACAGTTTTAAAATTACATCTAAGGATATATTTATGAAAAAAATCTCAAAATCATCAGAACTTCTTTGGCTACTTGGAACAATATTTGTAGCGCTTGGTGTTTCAATTTGTTCGAAAACAAATTTGGGCGTATCTATGATAGCGGCTCCTGCATTTGTTATTTCCGAAGCATTTACACCGCTTTTTAGCGGATTAACCGTTGGAGTGTGCGAATACATAATTCAAGGGCTAATACTAATTGTACTTTGCCTTGTTATTCGTCATTTTAATTGGCGCTATTTACTCGCGTTCGCGGTTGCTGTCATATACGGCTACACCCTAAACTTTTTTCTTGTATCTTTTAGGCGGTCTTTCTTTCAATACGTTATGGCTTAGGTGGGTTATGCTGATTTTAGGCGATTGCTGTACTGCGTTTGGTGTTGCTTGTTTTTTTCATACATATATGCCACTTCAAGTATATGAACTATTTGTGGCTGAAATTGCTTCCCGTTTCAAGCTCAATATCAACAAGGTCAAATGGACATTTGATATTTCTTTGCTTATTATATCAATAGTTCTTGCACTGTTTTTGTTTGATGATATAAAATATATTAGCTTTAAAACCCTTTGCACTTCATCATTCCACAGCCTAGGTCTTGGAACACTTGTTACTACCGCTATTAACTCACCTATTATCGCTTCTATGAGTAAGCTTATAAACAAGATATTCGAACCAACCGCCGCTTTTCCAAAGCTTGAAAAGTTGCTTCGTAGAGACTGATTTATTTTATCTAAGATCTTTATATATAAAAAAGCTCGGCTTGAAGCCGAGCTTTTTAGTTTACTTTAAAATTATTCCTTAATCTTCTTAGGAAGAAAAGCAATACCAAGTAAAGAAATAAATGCAGCTATAGCAACGAATACAGTTGCATCACCGGTTTGAGGAGATAAAACGCCATTTTCCTTCTCAACCTTGTCTGCGGTTTTTCCGTCAGTAACAATTGCAATTTTGTTGAAGTTTTTATCAAGTTCAAATGAAAGCTTATTACCATCAACATCAGGTGTGATTACGATTACTTCTTTGCCTT
>JAZUPK010000022.1:0-38515 GCA_045605125.1 Acutalibacteraceae bacterium
AAGAACTGTTGAATTTATAAACAAAATATTATATAATAATACATATTTTTCAAGAGGTTTTACTTATGAATTTATATAAAAAACTTATTTCTATAGCAATTTCGATTGTTCTTTTATTTTCACTAACCGCCTGTGATGGTAGTGAGAGTGCATATATTTACTTTTATTTAAACGAGCAACCCAAAACAGTTGACCCGCAAACTGCAAAAAGTGATGTTGAATTGATGCTTGTGCGCAATATTTTTGAAGGGTTGCTTAGAATAAACGAAAAGGGCGAGCTTGTTTGCGGTGTTGCAGAAAGTTACAGCTTTAATGGTCTCACCTACACCTTTAAGCTCAAAAAGGATGTTATTTGGAGTAACGAAATTCCGCTTACCGCCCACGATTTTGTTTTTGGCTTAAAGCGTGCAGTTGACCCAAAAACAAAATCTCCTTTTGTAAAAAGGTTATATTCGATTAAAAACGCCCAAGCGATTAACAAAGGCAAAAAGGATGTTGACACATTAGGTGTTAAGGCACTTGATAATCATACACTTCAAATTACCCTTTCAAAAAAGGACAAAAATTTTGAAAAGACACTCGCAACAAGTATTGCCATGCCTTGTAATGAAAAGTTTTTCGAGAGCACTGCCGGTAGATACGGTTTAGAAAACGAAACAACGTTATCAAATGGTAGCTATCGTTTTTCAAAATGGAACAAGGAAATTTTTGGTATACGTCTTTACCGCAACAAATATTACAAGGGCGACTTTGTTGCAAAAAATGCCGCTGTGTTCTTCACAATGAACGATAAACAAACTCCCCTATTGGCTCTTAAAGAAAACGATGCCGATATTGCTTTCATAAGTTCAAACGAAATTAAAGAAGCCAAAGAAAACGGATTTATAACAGATACATACAATAACATAGTTTGGTATTTAACGGTTAGTGATGGTTTTTCAAGCGATATTAGAAAGTCGCTTATATCACTTGCTAACCCGAAGGTTTTTAGTAAAAATTTAACTGAAGGCTATTATAAGCCTAAAAGCATTTACCCGGGTATAATTTCCGAAACAACTATAAAAAAAGGCATTACTGCCTATAATTTGCAAAATTCAAAAGATATATTCGCAAAAGCGGTTGAAAACCTTAATGATAAAAAATTCCCAACTAATGTTGTGCTTTACTATTATGATAATGGCTTTTCAAAGAATATAGTTACCGACATTGTAGGACATTGGCAAAATAAATTGAGTGCTTTTGTTAATATTGAATCGGTATCCGCACCTGAGGTTCTGCTACCGCAGTTAAAGGAACAAACCTACGCTTTAAGTATTTTCCCATTAACTGCAAATAGTCAAAACGCTTCCGAGTATCTGGAAAACTTTGGTATTAACCATAACGGCGAATCGCTTTCTGAGATACAAGATAAGTTACTTAAATCCAAAAATATAACACCAATATTCACCCAAGATACAGTAATCGCTTACAGTACTCAACTTAATAATGTAACGCTTGACAAAGGCGATGGATGTATCGACTTTGCTTACATAGTAAAAAACAACTAAATAAGACTGCTATTAGCATTCAACTATAGCATAAAAAAGGAGCTGTCTCACTAAAAAGTGAGACAGCCTTAATTTTTACTTGTATTCTTCTATTAACTTTTTGAAATAAGGTAACGATTTTTCAATTTGGCTATATGATACACAATAGCTTATTCTAACATAACCTTCATACCCAAAAGAATCGCTAGGCACTAATAACAAATCGTACTTTTTAGCCTTCTCGCAAAAAGCGTTTGCATCAGGTTCCGGAGATTTTATAAATAGATAAAATGCACCATCAGGCTTAGCGGCAGTATAGCCATATTCAGTAAGCGCATTATAAAGTAAATCGCGGTTTTTCTTATAAGCACTAACATCCCCCGTTAAGTCAACACAATCTCTTACAGTGAACTGTAAAAGACTAGGCGCACACACAAAGCCTAACGCTCTACCTGCACCACAAACTGCAGCATATACTTTATTGCAGTTATCAATTTTAGGAGAAACAAAAATATAACCTATACGCTCACCTGGAAGTGATAAAGATTTACTGTAAGAATAACAAACTATAGTGTTATTATAGTAATTTGGTATGTAAGGAACTTCTACCCCGTAAGCCAACTCACGGTAAGGCTCATCACAAATTATGAAAATACGTTTTCCGTATTCCTGTTGCTTTTTATTAAGTAATGATGCTAACTCTATAATTGTATCTTCTGAAAGAACAACGCCTGTGGGATTATTTGGAGAGTTTACAATAATAGCTTTTGTATTAGGTGTTATAGCATTCTCAAGTGTTTCAAAATCTATTTGGAAATCACTTTCACGGCATTTTGCAACTACTAATTTTGCACCTGCTTTTTCGGCAAATACTCGATATTCAGGGAAGAAAGGCGCTAAAGCTATAACCTCATCACCATTATTACATATAGCGTTAAGACTTATTGTTAGCGAAGCCGCAGCGCCGCAGGTCATATAAATCAAATTAGGGTCGGCATTTATACTGAAACGGCGATTTATACTATCAGCAATAGTTTTTCGAACATCGGGTGCGCCTTGCGCCGAAGTATAGCCGTGAAGCTTTACAGGGTCGGTATCAGTAAGCAATTTTATCATTGCTTCATTAACTTCATTTGGGGCAGGTATACTCGGGTTGCCAAGACTAAAATCGAACACGTTATCCGCACCAATTTCAGCTCTTCTTTTATTGCCGTACTCGAAAATTTCGCGTATAACCGAACGATTTTCACCTAACTGCAGCATTTTTTCATTCAACATAAATTTAACCTCTATTCTATTTCAAGTTCCTTAATAGAACGCATTTGATAGTCAACATTTTTAAGTAGTTCACTATTCTTAAGTGCTACCGCGGCGCCTCTTACAACGCTATGCGCAGGGTCGCTTAAATGATGTACTTCAATTCCTAAATACTCGCTAATTTTTTGTGGGAATCCTAAAAGCTGTGAGCCGCCGCCTGCAAGATACATACCATCAGCCATAATATCCGCAACTAAATCCGGGTCGGTTTTATTTAGCACTTCACGAATAGCTTTACATATTGTATTGATAGTATCTTTAATAGCTTCATAAACTTCGCTCGAAGTGATTTCAAAGCTTTCAGGTAAACCTGTAAACACGTTTCGTCCCTTGGCTATTACTGCAATTTCAACATCACGCTCAATAGCGGTGCCAACCTTTATCTTTATAGACTCGGCAGTAAGCTGTCCAATTTCAATATTAAATTCTTTTCTAACATAGCGTATAATTTGCGCATCAATGTCATATGAAGCAGTTTTAAAAGAGTTACAAACCGCAATATCACCCATAGAAATTACCGCAACATCAGTAGTGCCTGCGCCAATATCCACAATAAGACTTCCGTGCGGAGTCGAAAAATCAAGACCCAAACCAAAAGCTATTGCCAAGGGGCTTTCAATGACAGTAATATTTCTTCCCCCTGCCGACTCTAATACATTAGAAAGTGAATGGTGCTGCAATTCGGTAAGTCCTGCAGGCAATGTTGCCATAATACGAGGACGCAAAATCTTATTACCAAAAGCCTCGCCCATATATTCTTTAAGCATATATTCTGCTAAATCATAATCGGAAATTACGCCGTGTTCTATAGGAAAAACAGTTTGCATACTCTCGGGCGTTCTACCCAAGGTTTGTTTAGCCTTTTCACCTGTATAAACCACTTCCCAACTATCGCTATCAACAGTAACAACATTCGGTACTTCCAATACTACTTTTGAGCTTGAAAAAATAACTGTTTTAGAAGAACCCAAATCTATTCCTACATCAACTGCCATCTATCTTTTTCCTTCCTTTGGTTTTGTTAAAAGACCCGTTACACAGTAAACATCATTGGCACCCGCCAACAATAACTGCTTAGCGCATTCGTCCAAGGTTGCGCCAGTGGTCTTAATATCATCAACAAGCAAAATTGTTTTGCCTGTTACCTTTTTATTAAAATAGTATATACCCTTTACATTTTTAAAACGCTCTTTAAGGTGCATATCGTGTTGTTGCTGTGGCTTATGCTTTACCAAAAGCACATCATTATATAGTGTTACGCCAAGTATTTTAGAGAGATTTTTTGCTAAAACTTCAGATTGATTAAAGCCACGCTTTAACCTTTTTCGGTTAGACATTGGCACATACACTATACCATCAAACTTAATATCAAAATAAGTGTTTTTAATGGCCTTAGCCATCTCATAAGCGAAAAAGCGAGCGCAAAAGGATAACTTTTTAAACTTAAAGCGGTACATTGCGGATTTCGCAACATCGCCGCTATAAAACGGTGCAGTCATTCCGCTAAAATGAAAAATGCGGTATTTACACTCGCACTGCTTTTTAGGCGCACCGCAACGCTTGCAAGATTTAAAAAAGTCAACACGCTCGATTTTGTTGTAACAATAATCACACAAGGCTTCTTCACGATTTATAATAGCACCGCAAGCTATACATTTATTCGGGAATAAAGCGTTTATAATAATATCAAAAACTTTCATCACTTAAGTTTTCCTTTAAAAATTCCTCAAGTAAAGTATATCTTAAGGTTTTGCGGTCGTTATCTGCCATTTTTGCAAAAATTGTCTTACTACCCACCAAAACAAGCAGTTCCTTAGCTCTTGTAACCGCTGTATAAAGCAAATTACGATACATAAGCTTTGATGGTATATCTAAAAGCGGTACTATTACACACGGATATTCACTACCTTGACTTTTATGGACCGTTACCGCGTACGCCAGCTCTAACTGATTAAAATCTTCATTAAAATATGTAACAACGCGGTCTTCAAACCTTACTTTCATAATACCTGCGCGGTTATCAATCTCGGTAATACAACCCATATCTCCGTTGAAAACACCGCTTCCGTAAGTACCGTCATCTTTTTTAAACTCAATATCATAGTTGTTTTTTATTTGCATAACCTTATCGCCTTCGCGAAAATATACACCCTTATACGCCAATTGCGGAGCATTTCTAACGCGCGGATTAAGTTTTTCTTGCAGTAAATTATTAAGGTTATTTGCGCCAGTATCAAGCATTCTAGATGGACAAAGCACCTGTATATCGGTAATGGGATCAAAATTATAAGCCGAAGGTAAACGCTCGGTCACAAGCGACAAAATCGTTTCCACTGCGGAGTATTTATCTAGCCTTTCCATAAAAAAGCAGTCAGATTTTTTATTATTAAAATCAACTTCTTCACTATTGATAATAGCATGAGCATTGCGAACAATCATACTTTCATTCGCTTGGCGGAACACCTTATTAAGTCTAATCGACGGAAAAATATCAGCCGCTAAAATATCCCCCAAAACATTACCTGCTCCTATGCTTGGTAGTTGGTCGGAGTCGCCAACTAAAATTATTCGGCAACTAAGTCGCAAAGCTTTTAAAAGATTTTCAAACAACAAAGCATCAATCATAGATGCCTCATCGATTATTATAACATCACAGTCTAGCGGATTTCTTTCATTACGACAAAACTGCTGCTTGTCCCCATCTACCCACTCAACTTCAAGTAATCTGTGAATAGTTTTAGCTTCTCTGCCAGTAAGCTCGGTCATACGTTTGGCAGCCCTACCTGTAGGGGCAGCGAGTTCTATTATCATATCTCTGTTTTGGAAAAGCTTTATTATGGCATTTAAAGTAGTGGTTTTACCTGTGCCGGGACCACCGGTGAGCACTAAAATACCATTTTTAAAGGTTTCAAAAATAGCTTCACGTTGTAATGCTTCAAACTTGATACCCAAACTATTTTCAACAGCTTTAATTTCAAGCTCGTCCACCATTATTTTAGAATTGATGAAATCTTTTATAGATGCAAGTCTTGCAGCAATATACTGCTCGGCATTAAAGTATGACGGTATCGATAAATATTCAACCCCGCCAATTTCTTTGCTGCAAAGTGAAAAGGTTGATAGTAAAGTGTCGCAACAACTCTCTACTAAATCTTCATTACAACCTAGAAGCTTGCATGCTACCGGCACAAATTTATTACGCGGAAGGCAGGTATGACCATTATATAAATTCCTACGCAAAACATATTCAATTCCTGCGCTTATACGGGTTTCGCTACACATATCAAAGCCAAAATCGTTAGCAATATCTTCTACAAGCTCAAAGCCGAAATCAATACCTTCCTGACAAAGCAAATAAGGGTTGGCCTTTATGTATTCTATTGATTTTTGACCGTATTTTTTATATATAGAAACGCACCTATCAGGTGTGATATTAAACTTTGAAAGCATTAGCATTATATCACGAATTCCGTACTGCTTGGCATACTCCTCGCCTATTGCCATAGCTTTATTAAGCGAAATACCTTTTATAGTTGCGAGTGACTGCGGACTATTTTGTATGATTTCTAAACTTTGCTCACCAAATTTTTCAACTATACGACCTGCTGTAGATGGCCCCACACCTTTAATTGCGCCCGAAGATAAATATTTTAAAATTGCGGCGGCGTTTTTAGGTGCATTTTTTTCAAAGCTTTCTACCTTAAACTGTTCTCCATAGGTTTGGTGTACAGTGAATTCACCTGTAAAATCGGCAAAATCACCCGCATTCAAAAAAGGCATTGTGCCCACGCCTATAAACTCTTCAGTTCCGTTTTTAAGTACCGCTACTGTATAATAATTTGATTCATTACGAAAGGTAATTTTTACAACTTCAGCATTTATAGTTTCCACAAAATTACCTTCCTTTCAAATTTCTATACCGTATTTTTCACATATTTTTTGGCAATGATTATATACTTCTACACTTAACTCATCACAATTAAAGCTAATTGAATCAGCAAATCTTCTACCGTACCAACGAAATTGCTCACAAGTATATAAGGTTTGTTTTTCGGCGGTATCGTCCCTTAGCTTTATTACGAGACAAGAATTTATTTTAGCTTTTGGGAAAACAATATGAAGCCTCATAATATGTAAAAATTCACTAAAGCCGAAAACCGCAAAAGCAAGCAAGCAAAGCACACAAAAAATCTCCATCAAATCCCCCCAAAACATAATACGCCAATAAAAGGAATTTGACAGTATATTCAAAAAACTGCCCAACTCCCCTTAGAGAAGTTGGGCAATTGCCCTATTATTTTTTCTTAACGGTAACGCTTGTATCGTATGTGCCTAAAGCCCAAATATTATTATCTTCCTTAAAGCCTAACATAACCTGTACTGTGTGTTCTCCGGCTTTTTTGTTTTTAAGGTCAACTGCGGCGTAAACCTCTTTGGTGTCTAGATTATTAACTGCCCTTCTAGGACCGAAAACAACGATATTTTTAATTTTATATCCAGAAGCATTAAGGTCCTTATTCAGGTTTTTAAATAAGAACTTTGAAACATCAATCTTGCGAGAAATGTAATTTGAAACATTAAACTTAACCGTAAAATGCTCGATATTATCGAGCAAACGAACACCGTCAGGTAATTCGGCTGAAACATCAAAGCTATTATTTTGCCTGTCAACCTTAGAAATATCTATCGCAGAAAGACTAATATTTGTAATTTTATCTACAGTTTCAGGTGTGCCTATTACAGTAACCGATTTAGTATTGATTGTATAAGATAACGTCGATGTATCAAAGCCTTCAGGCAGATTTGAAAACGCCACTTTGACAGAAACAGTTTTCTTTTTAGAAATAGGAACCGTAACCTTAACCTTTGTAGCGCTTAAGGTTAAATTTTCCATAGAAAGTTCTTTACTGTTTTTATCGTAAAGTTTTATTGTAGCATCAAAAGTTTGGCTTTCGGAAAGGGTTTTGTTAACATTAGCAAAAGCAACAACCGAATCTATTTTATTAAGCAGAGTACGGGGGCCTTGTATAGTTATAGTGTCACTTTCGGCACCGCTCACAACCGAGTTTTCGGCAATAAGGCCTTGACTTGCAGTAACACCTTCAGCCAAAGCTTTAACCGTAAATTCCTTAGTATCTATATAATCAAAAGATACCTTAACTGTGGAAGGCACAACCTTTAACACTTCGTAACCCTGGTTAGCATCTACAGGAAGTGCAACAACATCTAAATCGTATTCACCCGGTGCATCGACCGAAGCAGCAGAAGCATAAACATTAAAGTTTTCGCTTTTAAGAGAATTTATAAGGTACGTTGGTCCACGCGCTATTACTGTAAATTTTTGGGAAGAAATATCACCAACCATACTCATACCATTTTCGGAAGCTATTGTGTTATCAAGATTGACATTTACAGTCATATCAGCAAAGCTGCGGTCAATAATCGGGTTTTCCTTAGTGACAATAACAAGCCAAATAACAAAGGCTAAAAGTATTGAAAACGGAATAGTGAAACGCTTATTATTGAGTAGTTTTCTTAAAGAAAAGGAAGAAATAAATTTTGAAATTTTAGTCATTATTTATCTGTCCTTTCTTCATCTTGAGTGTCATCAGTCGCTAAAGCATCCCCACTTATTTTACGCTTTTTAAACGGATTAATGTTCTTAATAGCTGAAATCAAGGTGTTTTTCTTATCTAGATTTTCATCAGCTATTAAAAGACGGCGAAGTTCGGCACTTGCAGTAACCGAATTATAGTTGCGTGTAATTTTACCGCCTTCTACAATTGAAATAATACCTGTTTCTTCCGAAACAACAAGCACTACCGCATCTGAGTTTTCGCTCATACCAATAGCAGCTCTATGGCGGGTACCAAGTTGTGAGTTTAATGTATCGTTTTGAGTAAGTGGCAAAATACATCCTGCAGCCAATACTCTACCATCACGAATAATCATTGCGCCATCATGAAGCGGAGATTTTGGGAAGAATATATTATTTATAATCGAAACTGAAACCGCCGCATCAATACGTGTACCTGTATTAGCAATTTCGCCTAACTGAGTAGTACGTTCAAAAACAATAAGCGCACCGATTTTCTTTTCTGACATAAAGCCGGCTGCTTTACTGATTTTATCAACACTTTCGGAAATTACACTTTCATTATCAAAAAAGCGGTCACGCGAGAACTTGGTTTTACCAACGTTTTCTAATATTCTTCTAAGCTCGGGTTGGAAAATAACAACAACTGCTAAAAGTATAGAATTCATCACCTTGGAAAGCATCCACTGAACTGTTACAAGATTCCACCAATCAGCTACAGCATAAACTATAAAAAGAACAGCAATACCCTTCACAAGCTGACCAGCCCTAGAATCGCGCAAAAAACCAATCGCTTTATAGATAATAAAAGCGATAACCAAAATGTCCAAAATATCAAACACACGAATATGCGAAATAGCGTAAATTATTTGATTTATTGTTGCATAAATCGCATTGAAAATACCACTCACTTTTAAATGCCTTCCATTTCTTTTAATATATATATTAGATAATATTATTATGAAAATATTGTATCATACTTTACGCGTTCATTCAATAGCTTTTTTAGATTTTATTTATTTTTCTATCACTTAAAACCATAACAAGTTTTTCGACCTCTTGCTTGTTATTAAAAGCACTAAAACTAACCCTGCATGCACCGTTTTTTGGTGTAACAATTGCCGTATGTGCTGTAGGTGCACAATGAAGTCCCGAACGCACCGCAATACCGTTAGAATTTAAATATTCAGCCAAACGATGACTCTCGCAATCTCTTAAGTTGAAAGGCAAAACAGCAACATTTCGATTAAAAACAGGTGCGGTTGTATAAAGAAGTATATTATCCATTTGTGACAACTTTTTATAAAGCGTTTCCAAAAGTGAAAATTCGTGTTTATAAATTCTATCAATTGTCAATTTTTGTACAAAATCAATACCTGCACTAAGTCCTGTAATCGCCGGCACATTAACCGTTCCACTTTCGAAACCTTCCGGTATATCAAGCGGTTGTGAAAAATTATAAGAATCTGTGCCTGTTCCACCCTCAATAATGGTATTATTTAGTGGTTTTCGGCAAATAAGGACTCCTATTCCCATAGGTGCATAAAGCCCTTTATGCGGTGCAATACATAAAAAATCAATATTATATTTTTGCATATCAATTGGCACAACACCCGCAATTTGTGCACCGTCTACACCAAACAAAATGCCACGTTTTTTACAAATTTCACCGATTTCGGAAAATGGCAAAATTTGACCGGTTACATTAGAAGCGCCTGTAACAAAAACAAGTCTCGTATTAGGCTTCATAGCGTTTTTGAAATTTTCTATTGTTTTGTCTACACTTTCTTCTACATTTGCGACAGTATATGAAATTTTACTTTTTTTAAGCGGCCGCATAACCGCGTTATGTTCTAAATTAGAGACAACAATATGGTCTCCCTTGCTTGCAGTTCCTTTTAAACATAAGTTTATCGCATGGGTACAGTTTTGTGTAAACACAACATTTTCAGGACCCTCTGCTCCAAAGAAATTAGCAACTTTTGTCCTGATTTTATATATCGCATCGGCAGTCATTAAAGACAAATCGTGACCGCTTCTGCCAGGGTTTGCCGATAAATTTTTAAGTGCAAAATTTACTGCATTTATTACGCTATCGGGCTTTTTAGCGCTTGTTGCAGCATTGTCAAAATAAATCATATTTTCCCTCCAAAAAATAGGCACCCCGTATTATCCGAGATGCCTTAAAGTCATTCTTCACTAATTTCGAGAATTTTCACGCCGTTTTGCCTAAGTAAAGACTCGGCGCTTTCAATATCTCCTTCAAAAATTATTGCATAACCGCAGCCGTGTACATTTTCTCCCGATTTACGCTCAATTTTTGCTTTATATCCTTTTTTTCGCAATAAATCCCTGCCTTTTATAGCATAGGTTACAGTACCGGTCGCTACTAAATATCTTTTCATTTTAAGTCACTCCGTTATTCCATACTATGCACAACTTCCTAAACTGACAACCCTTCTTTCATTTCGCTTTTGTAGTATTGTATGGTAACAATAAGAATAATAGGAAATAAAATCAGTCCTAAAATGCCTAAAACCTTAAGCCCTAAAAACATAGCCATTAAAGTAAAAAGCGAATTTACTCCTACCTGCATACCAATAATTTTAGGTTCTAAAAAATTACGCACTAAAACTATAATTATATACAAAATCGCAATACCTATTCCGAACTGCAAATTATCAGAAAGTACACTTAAAATTGCCCAAGGCACCAAAACGGTACCTGTTCCTAAAACGGGCAAAAGGTCTACGACCGCGATAATTATCGCAAGCAAGAAAGCTCTTTTTATTCCAAGTATCAAAAAACCCAAACATAACTCTACTGATGTAATAAGATATAAAAGCGCATAACCCTTTAAAATTTTAAAAACGCTACCCACAAGAATATTTTTTATTTTAACACCTTTTTTGGCTATTTTTTGTCCTAAAAGTTCTCTCGTAAATCTCTTAAGCTGTAAAAAATCTTTAGAAATATAGCAAGAGGCTACAAGCGTTACAATACCGCTAACAAAAAATAAAGGTATTTTCTTTATAAAACCGCTTACACCTTTTGTGACAGTATTGCCAAGTGACAAAATAAATTTTTCGATAGTTTCTCCCCAAAAGTTTTCTGCTAAAAGCCTTAATTCTTCCGGAAAATATTTAAAAACATTGGCGTATCTATCCCCTATTTTCATAAAAATCGCTTCCGCTTTTCCAAAAAAACTTGGCAAATATTCTGTGAAATCTATAGCTAGAGCAATAACCTTATATATCAAAAAACAAATAAGCGTTCCTGCTAAAATATAGAGTAACAATGCAAATATCACCGACCATATGCCTTGCGAAAGCTTTATTTTTTTGCTTATTTTATTAGCCATAGGTTGCACTGAAAACGCTATGATAGCGCCAATAACAAAAGGAAATAAAAATTTTACAAGCAAGTAGTATACAGCAAGCAGTATCAAAAAGACAGTAACAGTATACAAAACATTGATTAAAAATTCTTTTTTTGAATTTCGCTCCAAAGAAATCACCCATATTTTAAATTTTTTATGCGGCTTAATTAAATATATTAAATTACTTGATTTTTCCATAATAATTTAATATAATAATATATTATATATTATTTTCACCTAGTTTAATAATTATTGCAGGAGATTAAAATGATAGATATTGCCATTATGGGGCACGGCGTTGTAGGTTCAGGTGTTGCCGAAATTTTAATTAACCACAACGACCGCATCTCAAGTAAAGTTAAAACCCCAATAAACGTAAAATACATTTTAGATTTAAGAGAATTTAACGACCTAAGCTACAGTGAAAAATTCATTAAGGATTTTAATATAATCCTTAACGATAAGGATATTAAGGTTGTTGCCGAAGTTATGGGCGGTGTTAACCCTGCTTACGATTTTGTGAAAAAATGTTTACAAAACGGCAAAAGCGTTGTTACTTCTAATAAAGAGCTTGTAGCCTCTAAGGGTGCCGAGCTAATAAAAATAGCTGAAGACAATAATGTTAACTTCCTTTTTGAAGCAAGTGTAGGTGGCGGTATTCCAATTCTTCGCCCAATGGTTCAATGTATGGCAGCTAACGATATTGATGAAATTTGGGGCATACTAAATGGAACCACTAACTACATCTTAAATAAAATGATAGTGGATAATATGGACTTTGATACTGCTTTAAAGCTTGCACAAGATTTAGGCTTTGCTGAAAAAGACCCCACTGCCGACATCGAAGGTCACGATGCTTGCCGTAAGGTTTGTATTTTAGCGGCGTTAGCCTTTAATAAGCATGTTTATCCTAATCAGGTTAAAACCGAAGGTATCACCAATATTACTTTAGATGATATTGATTACGCCGAAAACTTTGGCGCGGTTATAAAGCTTATTGGTCACGCTAAGAAGCTTCCAAACGGTAAAATCACCGCTTCTGTTGCACCAACACTTGTGGGTAATGACTGTATTCTTTCAAGCGTTAATGGTGTATTTAATGCAGTTATGCTTAACGGCGACCAAACGGGCCAAGTTGCATTCTACGGCAAAGGCGCCGGCAAGGAAGCAACCGCAAGCGCTGTTGTAGCTGATATTATGGACTGCATAAAGCACTTAAATACAAGAAAATATCTTTCTTGGGAAGATGGCGACAACGATTTTGTTGACCAAAGCTTTGACCCTGAAACCCGCCTTTATGTAGTTATTAAATCGGATGATTTCGAAGGTCTGCAATCCCAGTTTGATGATATTTTTAGCAATACCCAAGCAAATATTAAAAACGTTCAAAAGGGCGAAATTGCTTTCATTACCGAAAAAACCAAACGAAGCGTAATAGAACAAAAACTTTCACTTTTCAAAAACGGAATTTCTGTAAAAATACTTAACACAATGCTCTAATCGGAGGTATTACAATGGCATTAATAGTTAAAAAGTTCGGTGGCTCATCGGTTGCCGACGCAAAAAAAGTTTTCAATGTTGCCAACCTTATTGTAGAGGACTACAAAAAAGGTAACGATGTTATAGTTGTAGTATCTGCTCAAGGCGATACTACTGACGACCTTATAGAAAAAGCAAAGGAAATCAATCCTGTAAACCCATCCAAGCGTGAAATGGATATGCTGTTATCTGCCGGTGAACAGATTTCAATTGCGCTTTTATCAATGGCAATTGAAACTATGGGTTGCCCTGTTATTTCGCTTTTAGGTTGGCAGGCAGGTTTTAATACCGATTCCCACCATACAGTAGCCCGTATAAAAAACATCAACAGCGAGCGCCTTAGAAACGAAATTGAAAAGAAAAAAATCGTTGTTGTTGCAGGGTTCCAAGGTATTAATAAATATGATGATATCACAACCTTAGGCCGCGGTGGTTCTGATACAAGCGCAGTTGCTATTGCCGCTTCCCTAAAGGCAGACCTTTGCCAAATTTATACCGATGTTGACGGTGTTTACACCGCTGACCCTCGTAAAGTTAAAACCGCTAAAAAAATGGATGAAATTTGCTACGACGAGATGTTAGAGCTTGCTACTTTAGGCGCACAGGTTTTAAATAACCGTTCAGTAGAAATGGCTAAAAAATATAATGTTGAGCTCGAAGTTCGTTCAAGCCTTGAGCCAAGCAAATCAGGTACAATTGTAAAGGAGATTGTTAAAATGGAAAAAACTTTAATTAAAGGCGTTGCTAAAGACAACAATGTTGCAAGTATTTCAATTATAGGCTTAAATGATAAGCCCGGTATTGCATTTAAAATTTTCAATAAATTATCACAAAGCAAGATTAATGTTGATATTATTTTACAGTCTATCGGCCGTGACAATACTAAGGACATTACCTTTACTGTATCGCAGGATAACCGTGCAAATGCTGTTGCAGTAATTGAAAGCCTTAAAGATAGCCTTGATTTTAAGGAAGTTACTTTTGATGAAAATGTTTCAAAGGTATCTATTGTTGGCGCCGGTATGGAAAGCAACCCCGGTGTAGCTGCTAAAATGTTTGAGGCTTTATTTGATGCGGGCATTAACATCCGTATGATTTCTACAAGCGAAATTAAAGTATCTGTACTTATTGATGAAAAATTTGCAGATGCTGCAGTTACCGCTGTTCACGATAAATTTATTATTTAAAGGAGATTATTTCCTTGGAAAAAGATGCATTGACAGCCGGTGTTTCAGAGGTTGGAGGCCTATTCACCACCGCCGAAATACGAGTTTTAATTTGTTATATTTTTTCTACTATAGATGCCCCTATACCCGGTAATCTTTTAGCAAACACCTTACATTATGAAGGTATTGCTAACTGCTTTGAAGTTAACGATTCTATAGATTACCTTTGTCAAAAGGGCCAGTTAAAACAGGTAAATACGGAAGATGACACCTATCTGATTACCGAAAGCGGAAAAGATATTGCCAATACACTTAAAACAACCCTTTCAATTGTAGTAAAAGAAAGGGCTTATAACGCCGCACTTAAAATGTATACGCGTTTTAAAAACACTAAGGAAACCGATATTAAAATTTCACGCGAAGACAATAAAACCTTTATTACGTGCTCGGCTATCGACGATGATACACCCTTTATGAGTATAAAGCTTATGGTATCCGATGAAGAACAAGCAATACACATTAAAGAAAGGTTTTTAAGTAATCCAACCGAGATTTATTCAACTATTATTGATTTGTTAACAAAATAAAGCAATAAAAACCCTCGTTCAGGCAAACGAGGG
Organism: Acutalibacteraceae bacterium; assembly: GCA_045605125.1. Classification (GTDB taxonomy): domain Bacteria; phylum Bacillota; class Clostridia; order Oscillospirales; family Acutalibacteraceae; genus UBA737. Next base: position 15,144 of record JAZUPK010000022.1, read on the forward strand.
TTTTTATTTTGTCATAGACAATATAAATTTGAGAGTATAACAAGCTCTTTACCCAAACTATTGACAAAGAGCTCAAAAAAATCCCAGTTCGATTTAAATCGAACAGGGATTTTTTTTATGATTTTTTATCTGTCTTTATTTAAAAGTGATAAATTAGAATTAATTAAGATACAACATCTTAAGAAGCAGGGAAATATTTCTTTCCTGTTAATAGTTCTTGATGCATAATTTCCTTATCTTCATCAGTTACAGCATAAGTGTTATCCTTGTCAACTAATTCGGTGTAAGCTTCTTCGCCGCCTTCCATTACTTCGTTAACATAAACGAGGTCGCGGATATCGTCACAAAGGTTATGACCGTGAGCGCCTATAAGGCGAATATGATATGTGCCGAATTCTAGATTTTTATCTTTCAAATTCAGATAACCATTTTCCGAAGCAGCAACACGTTCATCAGCTTCATTATATGCAGCTACAACGAAATCGTCAATTACCTCGTATTCACCTGCAGCTTCTTCTACAAAGCCAAGTAAATCCTCAACAGTAGTAGTTAGATTCTTAATAATGTAGTGATTGGTTATTGTTCTAAAATTAGCAAGGCTATTGTCAGAAATATTAGTGTTGTATGGCATAATAATCTGTGCCGCACCTGTGGGAGCAACAGTACCAGCCCATACATTACCGTTTGCATCAATAGTTGTTTCCCCAAATGTGAGAGAATCAGCAGCCCTAACATTAAAGTTAAGGTTCTTACGGAATCCTAAACCACCGCCATAATGAGCCATAAATTGGAAGTTGAACTTAGCCGAAGAATTATTTAAAACATAATTTACATCTTTCTCAAAGACTGTACCATTTTGGTTGTGGTTGCCAATAACTATAGCATGGCTGTTGTTATTATTAAAAGTAATTGTCTGTGCCTTTGTGTTTACAGTATTCTGAGCAGAAGCAATGATATAACCATCTGCAATTGCATTTTCTCCCATAGTTACACTATGACCATTAGCCATGATACGATTGTTAGGAGTATCTAATGTTATGTTAGAGAACTCTACGTTACCGGTCATAATATCTGCTGGATTAACAGTAGAGAGATTATCATTATCGTATGATTTAACAGTAAGATTAAAGCTATAATCTTCTGCATTACCCCATTGTGCCGGAGTTTTTCCAACAACAATAGCAGTTACGAAGTCACCCTCAACAAAGCCAGCATCGTTAGCAGCAGCAATAGCTTCAGCTACTGTTGCAAACGGATTTTCGAAAGAACCGTCGCCTTTACCTACTTCATTCATTTGACCGCTACCAACAACATCAATAGAAATAAGACGGAAAGCACCGGCAATAAGGTTATTCTGTTCGCCATAAGGACAAACCTTCAAATTTGTAATATCTTTATCAGTTAAGCCGGAAATATCACCACTAGTGAATGACCAAACATCATATGGGGTACCAAGACTCGCTTGATCAGCCGAAAACAAAATTTTACCATGAAATGCTTTTGTCAAAGCAATGGGTTCTGCAGACCAAGTAGTACCATTATCAATAGAATAATATACCGCAAGATTTTGCAATGAAGGATCGTTACCATCAGTGTCAGGACATACTGCTGCCTGTACTTGCAGACGTACATCGTCAAAATCAGTGGTTTCGACTGTGAAGTCAGGTGTGCTAATCTGTAAATGTTCATTATTAGCGATTCTGTCAACATCTAACGGCCAAATTGTAAATTTGGTAGAAACTTCGTTAAGTACAACATCCAAAGGCAAAACAAAATTACTATTATGAATTATATTGGTTGTATCTCCACCAGTATATTTATAGATAGTAGTACCTGTCAACGGAGCAAGAGCTGCAGCTTCACCTGCTTGACGGAGATATACATATTTACAGCCGCGGGCTACTGCAATATTATTATATTTTACATGATCTGTTGAAACATTCCAGTTAGGTGCATATATAGCATAAGCACCCTTCGAATAAACATTATCTACAGTGACTCTAGTGATATCGCCATATTTCATTGCAGAACCTTCAATAACGAAATTAGTGTCACCAATACGAAGCACACCCTGTACTACGGTGGTGCTTACATCCGTAATATTCTTTATATCTACATCATAGATTTTGTTACCATGGTGAGCAAGCAAGCGGACAAGACTATGATAACCATTAACAGCTGCTTCTACATCATGTATTTTAATATTGTAGATATCAGTACTCTTACCATCTACCTCCATTAGAACATCATCCGAACCAGGAATAGTAAGGTTTGTTAAGGCAATGGTATCGTCACCGGTATCACCTGTAATATTGTAAATTTCTATATCGTGACAACCATTACGTAGGTCGATACCGTCTTGGTTTGGAGCACTAGCATCAAAACCGCAGTCAAAGTCAAGATTATAAAGTTTACCGTTATCGCAGAAGTTGAAGCGAAGAGCCCAATAGCGTTGTTCTATAAACTTCAAACCTGAAATTTCGAAACCTGAAACGTTGCGGAACCAAATAAACGTATTTAAGTATTCGGCACCGGGTGTATTTTCAGTAACACCGTTATGAATACCGCCATCAAATTCAACATTACCATTACCGATAATCTTAATATTTTCCAGTTCGTCGGCTTCTGTCATATCTGATTTCGTGTGGAGATCTTTAGATACGAAGACATTAGTTAGAACACCGTCATTAAGTCGTAATTTACAGTCTGCTAAGTTTATAGTAGTATTGGATGGAATTTCAATAGCAGAACCAATCCTATAAAGATTACCATCAGCAGGATAGTTACCATTCACTGAAGGAACATTAACAACCTTAATGCCGTCAGCGTTAGGCTCGGCATTGTCAATAAGACTTTGTATATAGGGAGCGTCGTCGCGTAGTAAATCATAGTCCTTCTCAACACCTTTTACATCTAGCGAAATAAGGCGGATAGCACCTTGGATAAGGTTATTTTGGTCACCATAAGGACGGATCATCACATTTGTGATAGGTTTATCGGTTAAGGTAGACAAGTCGGCACTAGTGTATGACCAAACTTTACACTTGGTGCCATCGTTTAAAGTCAAAATCTCTCCATGGTATGCTTTATTCAAAGCAACAGGTTCTTCGGACCAAGTAGCACCGTTATCAGTAGAATAATATAGTTTAATGTTTTGCGTCGGAGCATCATTTTCATATATTTCTGCAATCCTTATTTGCGCACGCAATTGGTTATACCCAGTGGTATCCAATGTGAATTTGGGTGTCCAAAACTGCAATGGAGCATTATTATTGGTTATATTATAATTCAAGCCCTTAATTGTATATTTGGTAGAAGCACCGTTAAATTGAACATCTACAGGAATAAGAGCTGTTTTACAGTTATGATTTAAGTTGCTAAGGTCTCCGTTAGAATGATTATAAATAGTAGTTCCTGATAAGTCAGAAATAGGAACTACGGTATCAGCAATAGTGAGGTTTGTGTATTTTCGACCATTAACTGCTCGAATATTTTTATATGTAACATGTTCTGTAGTAACATTCGAACTACCTGCATATATAGCATAGTGACCATACGAGACAACACCATCTATGGTGACATTGTCAATATCGCCATATGCCATTGGAGTACCACCGTTAGTAAAAGCGGTGTCAGCAATACGAATAGCACCCTGAACCATGTGAGTGTTTTTATCCTCGACATTCTTTATATCTACATTATAGATTTTCATACCATTGTGTGCAAGCAAGCGGATTAGACCATGACCACCATTAACACCTGTAGCTATATTATAAATCTCAATATCGTGAATAGCAAAATCCTTATCAGCTATACGATATATATAATCATAGTTATTAGTTGCATAGAGGTTTGTCATTGCAATGGTATCGTCGCCGGTATTACCGGTGATATCATGAATTACGATATTATTACAACCATTACGTAGGTCGATACCGTCTTGGTTTGGCACATTTTCACTACGCACTAGACAGTCAAAATGAATATTAAAAACTTCGCCGTTTTCACAGAAGTTAAAGCATATAGCCCAGTGACGCTGCTCAATCATCGTCAAATTAGAAATCTCGAAACCATCAACGTTTTTAAACCAAATAAAATGATTGAGTTTTACATTACCGGTACCTGATGTTTCTGTAACACCGTTGTGATTGCCCCCATCAAGTGTAGCATTACCAAGGCCGGTAATCTTAATGTTATGCAATTCGTCAGCTGCTTTTTGATTTCTGATGTGCAAACCTTCAGATGCGAAGATGTTACACAAAACACCATCATTAAGTCGTAATGTACAGTTATTTAATATAACCGTGGTATTAGAAGGAAGTTCAATAGTGGTGCCAATCTGATAAAGATTAGTACCATCTGCTGGATTCACTTCAGGAACCTCTACAACCTTAATGCCGTCTGCACCAGCCACTGCAGTATCTACAAGATTTTGTATATATGGAGCATCGTCTCTTGCAGAGTCTGCATTATATGTAGTTGCATCATTGCCATCAAGAGATAGGTTTGAAGATTGTTCTTCAACAACCTCGTTTAAATCTGTCTTAATATAATATGTAGCACGCTTCGGAGTTTTTTCACTAGTAAGCCTATACTCACCTGCAGGAAGCATTAAAGTAGTGCCGCCAACTGCCTTGTAGATTTCTTTTCTATTTTTTAAAGAAGTTGCAACAACAGTAATATCAGGGTCTACATTAACTTTATATTCACCAACTACAGAAGTAAAGCTTAAAGCATCCTTAGTACCTGTTGCATTATGGATGATATATTTCTTAGTAGCGTCAATAGTATCAAGTGCACTGGCATGAACTGACTCCGTAATGGCATTGTTTCGATAATAATAATCGCCTGTCTTAGCAATATCTTTGCCAGTAGAGTTAATAACCTGTAATGCAAAATCATTACCGAAGGAAGTTTTATTCGTATTAGATTTAAACACCAATCGTATATTACTTTGGTCAACCTTAATGTTTAATGGCGCATTAAATGTTGTATTACCACAATTGCCATGTGAAAAATTAAATCCACCATATAGTTCATCAGTGTACGCAGCACTCCAATTATTTATTTCAATAGTTATTGGATGGTTGTATGTTGCCCAACTCCAACGGTTACTCGAAAAATAAAAGGCTTTGTAATTTAATTGGTTTATCTTTACATTAATAGGTGCAGTTGATGCTTTACCACCAACATTCCAAGCAAGAGTTGTATTATACTGACCACCTAAGGCACCTAAATAAGCATTTTCACCAAAGGTTGCACTATATCCAGCGAAGGTAAAACCATTACCGCCATTTTCATTACCTTGAGAAGTAACAGTGATATAACTAAACTCAGTTTCACCACCAAGTTGCATATCGCCAGAAATTGTGCCCGGAACGGAAGTATCGTTAGCGGTAATAACAAGTTTTTTGAACTTGTATGTTGGAAGCGAAGCAGTAGCTCCGTGACCGCTTGTGACAGCTCCTGAACCGACAGTTTTTATAACTACGGTATCATCGGAACCATAACTTTCGTTCGCAAGCTCTATTGCTTTTTTAATAGTTAAAAGCGGTGCGCTTGCTGTTAAGCCGTTATTGTTATCATCAGAACCCCCGGCAGCCTCGCTCGCAACATAATATGTAGGTTGCGAACCAGCTAATGCCACACTATTGGTTACAAATACACCAACAGTAGCCATTAAAACAAGGATCAAAGACAACATAACGCTTAGTGATTTTAGAAACCTTTTTTTCATAAAAATCCCTCTCTGATCTAAAATATTTATTTTGCTAGCTAGCAAGATTTGACAGGTTAATACAGCCCATCAAAAAATAATAATCTAATAATTTATATTATTATTATTCGCCAACATACAAAAACTACCAAGATTAGTATACAGCGATATAACATTAAATTATATATATAATTGGTTCTTTTTTTATATTTTTTGGCTATCTCTACTTTTAACCAAAAAAACAAAAAAATACATATTTTTACAGCTGTAAATTTAGATAACAGTTTTTTGTAATCATAACCAATGGTGTTATTTTAATTTAGGTAGCACATCAGGTAAGCTTTGGGGTAGAATAAAAAAAGAGAAGCTTTTTCAAGCTTCTCTTTTTTGGAGCTGCTAACCAGAGTCGAACTGGTGACCTCATCCTTACCAAGGATGCGCTCTACCTCCTGAGCCATAGCAGCATACGCTCTAAGCGACTTTAATATTATACTTAATAACAATTATAAAGTCAAGCATTATTTTTAAAAATTTAACAAAACTTATTAAAAGCTTTATAAAACCAAAAACTCCCTTATAAAAGGGAGTGATTATCTATTTTTGAAGTTTTAATATTCTGATTTTTATGCTAACCGATTTTAAGTTTTAATCTTAGCTTATCGCTAATCATTGCTATAAACTCACTATTTGTTGGTTTGCCACGCTCGTTTTGAATTGTATAACCAAAGTATCCGTTCAAAACATCAATATCTCCCCTATCCCACGCAACCTCTATAGCGTGGCGGATGGCTCTTTCTACACGAGAAGATGTTGTTGAATATTTCTTTGCAACGGTTGGGTATAATAACTTTGTCACCGAATTTATAATTTCACTATTTTTAATTGAAAGCATTATTGCCTCGCGCAGATAGTGATAACCCTTTATATGAGCAGGTACTCCTATTTGATGTATAATATCGGTAATCATAACTTCAAGGTCGCTATCACTTAATGTACTGTTCTCAGTCTTTAGTGGTGTATCTTCGTTACGCCATCCCGAAAGCTTTATTATTCTTTCAGCCATCATATTTATATCAATTGGTTTAATAAAGTAATATATTGCGCCCGCTTCCAGTATTTCTTTTTCAAGACGCGGATTAGCATAGCTTGATATCGCCATAACCATAGGTCTTGATTTTTTGTCAATTTTTGACACTTCGTTAAGTACTCCTAAAATATCAATATTCGGCATAAATACATCCGCAATCAAAACATCGGGCTTTTCCTTTCTTATTGTTGTTACTACTTTTAAACCATCTTTTTCGCTTAAAACGACATTCATACCATAACTTGTAAGTGTTTTGGCACAATTCTTTGAAAACTCGGTCGAGTCATCAGCAATTACAATTTTTAGCTTCTTTTCCATAAAATATCACCTTCATTTATTTTGTTTTACATATAATAACATAAAAAATGTAATATTTCAAGTCTTTTTACATAAAAAGTGTAATTATTGGCGTATATTTGACAAAAATTGTTTATTTGCTAGTTATCGACATAGGCACTTGACAAAATACGACAGCTAAATTAAAATTATTTAAAAGAATTTATAGGAGAAAACAATTCTATGGAAAATCAATTTTCCCGAATCGAAAATTTAATAGGCAGTGATTATTTAGAAAAATTAAAAAATGCGCGTGTTGCGGTTTTCGGTATAGGCGGTGTTGGTGGTTATGTTGTTGAAGCTCTTGCCCGCGCCGGTGTTGGCAATATTGATATTATCGATAACGACACTGTATCGATAACAAATATCAACAGGCAAATTATTGCCACCCATTCAACATTAGGTAAGCAAAAAACCGAGGTTATGTATGAGCGCGTGCTCGACATAAACCCCAATGCCAATGTAAAATTATTTAATACCTTTTTTCTGCCCGAAAATTCGAGCAAGTTCGATTTCTCTATATATGATTATATTGTTGATGCCGTTGACACCGTGACCGCAAAAATTGAACTTGTGATAAAAGCATGTGAAGCTAATGTCCCGATAATATCATCTATGGGTACCGGTAACAAGCTTGACCCTACTGCATTCCTGGTTTCGGATATTTATAAAACTTCGGTTTGCCCTTTAGCAAAGGTGATGCGGTATGAACTTAAAAAACGCGGTATTAAAAAATTAAAGGTTGTCTATTCAAAAGAACAACCCATTAAGAACAATAACGACCGCACCCCCGCAAGCATATCTTTTGTGCCCCCTACTGCAGGTCTTATAATAGCCGGCGAAGTAATAAAAGATATTTTAAATTCTTAATATTATATAAAAACAGAGCATATTCGAGTGATTTCGAATATGCTCTTATCTTTATTCTTTGGGAATTTGATATGTAGGAACTATACGCTTTACAAGACCGCGTATATCGGCATTTTCATCGTACATAGCAGTACGCATTTCTTCTAATGTATTAGTTAAAACTTCGGTATCAATGTCAATCGGTCTAGCGATATGAATAAGCTCATTTTCGGTAGCTTTTAAGCCTTCTTCGGCCATTAAAAGTTCTTCATAAAGCTTTTCGCCGGAACGTAAACCTGTAAATTCTATTCCAATATCCTTATATGGCTCAAAGCCTGAAAGTCTTATTAAGTTTTCAGCCAATGTCAAAATCTTTACCGGCTCGCCCATATCTAAAACATATATTTCGCCACCCTTAGCATTTGCACCGGCTTGTAACACCAAGAGCACCGCTTCGGGTATAGTCATAAAGTATCTGATAATATTAGGGTCAGTAACGGTTAAAGGGCCGCCTTGTTCGAGTTGTTTTTTGAATAGCGGAATAACACTACCATTAGAGCCTAAAACATTACCAAAACGTACTGCCACAAACTCGGTTTTAGATTTTGCGTTAAAGGTTTGCACAATCATTTCACAAATACGCTTACTAGCACCCATTATATTTGTAGGGTTAACTGCTTTATCGGTAGAAATAAGCACAAAACGTTTTACACCGTAACGGTCAGCACATTCGGCCGTTTTATACGTACCAAAAACGTTATTTTTTATTGACTCGTTAGGACTATCCTCCATCAACGGCACATGCTTATGCGCTGCAGCGTGATATACAATATCAGGCCTATAGGTACGGAAAATATAATCCATGCGCCTACTATCGCGTACAGAACCTACTAAAGTTACCAAGTCTAAATCGGGGTAATCGTGCTTAAGCTCGTTTTGAATTTCATAAGCATTATTTTCATAAATATCAAAAATTACAAGTTGCTTAGGATTACAGGATGCTATCTGTCGGCATAATTCACTACCAATACTACCGCCGCCACCTGTAACAAGTACAACCTTGCCTTCTAAATAATTGATAACTGAATCAATATTAGCCTTTATTGGTTCTCTGCCCAAAAGGTCTTCAATTTCAACTTTACGGATAGCAGGTACAAATTCCGAAACATTTTCTAGTTTGTAAAGCGAAGGTAATATTTTTAAATCACATTTTGTAAGACCGCAAATATTAAGAATTTCAGTACGCCTTTTTAAAGGACAACTTGGTATTGCAAAAATGATTGTATCAATTTGATACTTTTCAACATTATTTAAAATAGTACCTGTATTACCTACAATATGTACACCTGATATATATTGGTCTAGTTTATTTGGATTATCATCTATAATACACTTAATCTTAACATCTTTATTTGAATAAAGTTCTTTAATAATTGCTTCCCCTGCACCGCCTGCACCGATAATCATAACATTGCCACAAATATCGCTTTTTGGGGTATTAGAGGTTTTTCCAGCCTCTTTTATTTCAAAATTTCTTAACAGAAAGCGACAAGACAATATAAAAAATGCCGTTAAGAAGTATAGTAAAAAGTATAACGAAAAGTCAACATCATTCCATATAGCCTTTTGAGCAATACAGGTTGCAAACATCGGCACGAGGCAACCTAAGAATATACGGATAATTTCGTTTATTCCTGAAAAGCGCCAAAGAATATTGTATATCTTTAAAATATACATACCAAAAAATGTAGCAGTAGTCCACACTACCGATGCTGAAACAAATTCATCCGGCCAGAAAAGGCTAATGCTCTTGCGGCTGAGTAAAAAAGCAATAACTGTTGCTAAATAAGCCACAAATAAGTCGTAAAAAATGCAAGAAAAACGCTGTAAAAATTTATATTTCATTATAATTATCCTTTGTTTTTATTTGCGAATCTATAATATAGTGCTTAACTGATTTCTTCAATTATTCGGCGAAGCTCCTCTGCGCCGACATTGTTTTGTATTGAAAATGGAATTATTCTTGTGTTTTCCAAAAACTCGCCTAATTCATCACGTATTAGCTTTAAACGGTTTTCGGTTTCGGTTTTATTAAGCTTATCAGCTTTAGTTAAAACCACCACATAAGGTATTTCCATTTGGGAAAGAAAATCAAGCATAGAAATATCGAAATCAGTTGCGGGATGTCGCATATCGATAAGCTGAAAAACCACTTTAATATTACGGTCTGAATTAAAGTAGCCTTCCATAAGCTCGCTCCAACGTTCTCTCTCGCTGAAGTTAACCTTGGCGTAGCCGTAACCGGGTAAATCAACAAGGCGAATATTATCAACCTTATAAAAATTAATTGTAACGGTTTTACCGGGTTTAGAACTAACTCGAGCTATTGATTTGCGGTTTAAAATCTTATTTATAAGCGAAGATTTGCCAACATTAGATCGTCCCGCAAAGCAGATTTCAGGTAAATCAGAACTATCTAACTGAGAAAAGGTTCCAAAGGCTTTTTCAAATTCTGCATTATTAAAATTCATACCCTTTCCCCCTTTTTATTGAGTTACTATATCTCTATCAGAAACAGTATAATCACCAAAATACTGATTGTCGGATTTTATGGTTTCTTCCACGAAGGCATTTTGTAAAATTTCATCTACAAATGCGACAGGAATAAATCTTACATTTTCCTTTACAATAGAATCTACATCTTCTAAATCGGAAAGATTTTCTTTTGGTATAAATACTGTTTTCACTCCACCGCGATAAGCCGCCATAGACTTTTCTTTAAGTCCACCTATTTTGAGTACACGACCGCGAAGTGTCACTTCCCCTGTCATTGCAATATCGCGTTTGATTTTCTTATCAGTCAATGCTGAAACTAATGCTGTTACCATTGTAACACCTGCCGAAGGACCGTCTTTTGGTACTGCGGCTTCGGTAGCGTGAATATGAATATCCTTGTTTTTATAAAACATACTGTCTACGCCAAGCTTTAAAGCGTTTGCACGAACGTAGCTTACTGCCGCCATAGCAGATTCTTTCATAACATCGCCCAAAGAACCTGTGAGTTCCACCTTGCCGGTTCCGTCCATAACCGAAACCTCAAGCTGCATTATCTCACCGCCAACGCTTGTCCATGCAAGGCCGTTAATAATACCTACAGTATCATCGGACAAAATAAACTCGGGTGAATATTTGTGTCTGCCAAGCATCGAAACAACTTGTTCTTCGTTAAGGGTGACACGCTTTTTCTGCCCTTCTGCTATAATTCTTGCACTCTTTCTACATAGAGAAGCAATAGCGCGTTCCAGCTTTCTTACACCGGATTCACGCGTATAGAAGTCAATAAGTGAATAAATAGCATCATCATTAAATTTAATTTGTACCTTTTTAAGTCCGTGGCGGGCAATTTGTTTAGCCACTAAATGTCTTTTTGCGATTTCAGCCTTTTCTTCCCTTGTATAGCTTGAAACCTCAATTACTTCCATACGGTCAAGTAAGGGTGCCGGTATTGTATCAAGCGTATTTGCAGTTGCAATAAACACAACCTTACTCAAATCATACGGTATTTCGATATAATGGTCAACAAAGGTGTTGTTTTGCTCGGGGTCTAAAACCTCTAATAAAGCAGAAGCAGGGTCGCCCTTATAATCTTTTCCTAATTTGTCAATCTCATCAAGCAAGATAACAGGATTACCGCTACCTGATTGTTTTATAGCATTTATAATCTTACCGGGCATTGCACCTATGTAGGTTTTACGGTGACCGCGTATTTCCGATTCATCGTGAACACCGCCTAATGCCACACGCGAAAAACGCCTGCCCATACATTCAGCAATAGTTTTACCAATGGAGGTTTTACCAACACCTGGCGGACCCACCAAGCAAATAATTTGACCCTTGATATCGGGAGATAACGCATAAACCGATAAAAGTTCTAATATGCGGTCTTTAACTTTTGTAAGACCGTAAATATCGCGGTCTAAAATCTTTTTAGCCTTTAAAATATCGGTGGAAGTTTTGGTGAAAGAGTTCCACGGAAGCTCAATACAAGTATCAAGATAACCGCGCTCAACCGTACCCTCATTAGAGCCTTGCGGCATTTTTGAAAGCTTATTTACATGAGAATGTAACTTTTCTTTCACGCTATTATCTGCCGAAAGTGACTCAATTTTAGTATGATAAAAATCAATTTCGTCGGCAGTTTCATCGCCATAGAGCTCGCTTGAAATAACTTTAAGCTGTTCTCTTAAATAATATTCTTTTTGATTTTCATCAATAGCAAAGCGTGTCTTTTCTGCAATACGCTTGTCTATTTGATTAATTTCGTGCTCTTTTTCAAGTAGTTCTATTAAAACCTTTGCACGCTTTATTGGAGATAAATGCTCTAAAACATACTGCTTATCATCAAAAGGTGCGTTAATACTAAATGCGATAAAATCACACAAAAATCCTAAATCTTGGCTGTTAGCAACCGTCATTTCTACATCGGGTGAAATTTTTGGCAATACCGAAATATATTTTTCAAACTGTGATTTAACCCTACGCATTAAGGTTTCTTTATAAATTTCACGGTTGGTTATAGGTTTTTCTTCGCATCTTGTAATCTTTGCGGTATAAAAATCAGGAAGTGCATAAAAATCTTCGTGAGAAGCGCGATAAAGCCCTTGCACCAACACCTTTGTAAGATTTTCACTTACCCTTAAAACCTGCTTAACCTTGGCAACACAACCGATTTTATAAAGGTCGCTGCTTTCAGGGTCATCAACAAAAGCATCCTTTTGAGTAACAAGATATATTAACTGATTTTTCTCCATAGCATACTTTAAAGCTGCTATAGATTTTTTTCTGCCGACATCAAAGGATGCTACTGTATTTGGAAAAACGACAAGTCCGCGAAGCGCCAATAAAGGCATTTGGACTGCGTTGACTTCTATTATTGTGGACATAAAATCTCCTTATTTAGAAAAATTGTCATTACAAATTGCAGTAGCAAAAAGCTCGTTGTTTTGGAACACGAAAGAAATCGTACTTTCATCAAACGGAGCAACCAAAACGGTGCCGTTCATAACGTAATCAGCAAAAAATGCACTATCGCTATCTAGCGGAACCTCTATAAACTCTATCTCCGGATAAGCTGCTTTTATTTCCGAAATAACGGTACCAAGCGGAAATCCAAAAGCAGTGTCATAATTTACGATATACGAAATACCCATATCCTTATTGGCTTTGGTATAGTAATAGCTTATATGACCGTTATCTAATAAAACATTCTTGTCGCCCTCGTAAATCTCAAAGAAAAATTCATCTTCATCGTGGTTATGAGCATGGTCTGGGTCATCTTTATGCTTTTTATTTTCTTCTTCTAAACGCTTGCTTAATTCGCTTTTAACCTTATCAACATTGCTGCCTAACATATATTCTGCTTCGGGCATTCTGCCAATGCGAGCATAATACTCTAAATCAGCTGCATCCGAGTTTTTATTATCCTTCTTACCGCAAGCGGAAAGCGAAAAACATAAAATTAAACATAAACATAGACAAAAAAGCTTTTTCATACTACTTTTCCTTTATTATTTAATATTAAGCTGTGTTAACATCTTATGGCGTAAATCCCATAATTTTTGTGACAAGTCAACATAATAGGTATGTGGGTTTTCAAAACGCTTAACCTCATCCCATAATGCTTCAACCTGCTCAGCACAGAAGGCAGCAATCTCTTTAACAGAAGGGTTTTCGTAAACGAGCTTACCATTTTCAAAAACCTTAACCTGTAATTTTCTTGCAACAAAATTGGTTACAACCTTGCGCTTCCAAGTGTGTACAGGGTCGAAAATTTCATAAGGTTCAGAGCTGTCAATCTTTTCGTCACCCAAGGTAATAACATCGGCAATAGCCTTGCCGGTTTCCCTATCGTATAAACGCCACGGAATTTTAACACCGGGTAGTGTAATCTTAGCGGTATTTTCGCTAATCTTGATTTTAGGAATAATTTCACCCTTATTTTCAACGGCAGATAATTTATAAACACCGCCAAAAACCGCCTCGCTACGTGCGGTAATAAGACGCTCACCTACACCGTATGTATCTACCATTGCACCTTGTGAAATCATATCACGAATAAGGTATTCATCTAACGAGTTAGAAATACAAATCTTACAGTCACTATAACCTGCATCATCAAGCATCTTACGTGCTTTCTTGGTAAGATAGGTAATATCACCGCTATCAATACGAATACCTACGGGGCGTTTTCCTAAAGGCTTTAAGACCTCATCAAATACCTTAATAGCGTTAGGGATACCCGATTTTAACACATTATAGGTATCAACGAGTAAAAGACAGCTATCGGGATATTTTTCTGCATAGGTCTTAAAAGCGGTATATTCATCAGGGAATAACTGAACCCAACTATGTGCCATAGTACCACTTGCTTTAACGCCAAAATCTTTAGCAGTAATAACACAAGAAGTACCGGTACAACCACCTATAATAGCTGCTCTTGCGCCGTAGTAAGCCGCACCGTTACCATGTGCACGGCGAGCACCAAATTCCATAACAGGTCTACCCTTTGCCGCGCGAACAATACGGTTAGCCTTAGTAGCAATAAGTGACTGATGGTTAATTGTAACCAAAATCATAGTTTCAAGCATTAAAGCTTGCATAGCGTTACCGCGTACTGTTACAATAGGCTCCTGCGGAAAAATAACAGTACCTTCGGGAACTGCCCATACATCACAGTCAAACTTGAAATCCTTAAGATATTCAATAAACTCTTCAGAAAAGAGATTAAGACTTCTTAAATACTCAATATCACTATCGTCATAATGAAGGTCTTCTAAATAGTCAATCAACTGCTGTAGGCCTGCCATAATGGCAAAACCACCATTATCGGGAACGCGTCTGAAGAACATATCAAAATATGCTATATTGTCCTTCATATCACTTGTGAAAATACCGTTAGCCATAGTAAGCTCGTATAAATCCATAAGCATTGTAAGATTTAATTTTTGATTTTTCATAACTTTTATCCTTACATCTTTTCGGGTGCTTCAATTTTTAACATTGTAAGCACATTTTTAATAACTGTTGCGCTAGCCTTGCAAAGTGAAAGTCTTGCAAGCATTAAATCTTCATCAATACCCTTTACTCTGCAAGCGGCGTAGAACTTATGGAACTTTGTAGCCAACTCTTGTACATAGTGGGTAATCTTTGCAGGGTCGTAAGCCTTTGCGGAAGCCACAATTTCATCAGTAAGGGCTGCAATATGCAAAATAAGTTCTTTTTCTTCGGAGGCTGTAAGAAGTGAAAGCTTTTCACTGTCACATTCTACTGCCTTAACGCCTTCTGCTTCAAGATTGCGTAAAATACTGCAAATACGAGCATAAGCATACTGTACATAGTAAACAGGGTTACTGTTAGATTCGTTAACGGCAAGGTCTAAATCAAAATCAAAATGAGAGTTAGGCTCGCGTAAATTAAAGAAAAATCTTGCTGCATCAATTGGTACTTCTTCTAACAACGTTACAAGTGTAATAGCTTTACCCGAACGCTTGGAAGCCTTAATAACTTCACCATCACGTACAAGGCGTACCATTTGCATTAGTACCACATCAAGTCTACTAGCATCTACGCCTAAAGCGGTTAAAGCGGCTTTGAGTCGCGGTACATAACCGTGGTGGTCGGCACCTAATATATCAATCGCCTTATCGAAGCCACGTGTTACAAGCTTGTTATAGTGGTAAGCGATATCAGGCACTACATAGGTAGGTACACCATTAACGCGTACAAGAACAAAGTCTTTATCGCAGCCGTAGTCGGTAGCCTTAAACCACAAAGCATCTTCCTCTATATAGGTTTTACCGCTTTGCTTTAAAAGTTCAATAATTTTAGCGGTTTCGCCACCGTTATGAAGTGTGCTTTCTTTAAACCAAGTATCGTATTTAATGCGGTATTTTAAAAGGTCTCGCTCTAATCCTTCAATATTCTTAGGTAGCGCAAACTCTACTAAAGCCTTTCTTCTTTCCTCTTCGCTTTTTTCCATAAAGGAATCCTTATGAATTTCAGCAAAGGCTTTTGCGTGGGCTACGATATCGTCACCGTGATAAGAATCTTCTGGCATTTCTATACCATCCTTGTATAGTTGTTGATATCTTAAATCAAGTGACAAGCCGAATTTATTAATTTGGTTACCTGCATCGTTAATATAAAACTCACGTTCGGTGTAATAACCCGCTGCGGATAAAACTGCAGCCAAGCAGTCACCTAAAGCGCCGCCGCGCGCGTTACCGATATGCATAGGACCTGTGGGGTTAGCAGATACAAATTCAACAAGTACCTTTTCACCCTTACCGTAATCGCTCTTGCCGTAGTCTAATCCCTTGTTTAAAACATCAGCGACAATATCGGCATAATATTTTTGGGATAAAAACAAATTGATAAATCCGGGGCCCGCAATTTCACATTTCTCAATATAACTGCCGTCTAGCGACATATTAGAAATCAAAGCTTCAGCAATATTACGCGGTGCAGTTTTAAAAAGCCTAGACCAAACCATTGCTGCATTAACTGCATAGTCACCGTGAGAGCGGTTTTGCGGTACCTCTACTGTAAAATCAGTAAGCTCAGCCGAGCATAACTGACCGTTTTCCATAGCCTTTTTAGCGGCATCTAAAATAATAGTTTTAATATCGTTCTTTGCTTTTGTTACTATTATTGACATTTTTTAATTTACCTCTTTAACTGAAATATTAACACTGTTACGGCTTAAAAGCTGTAAATTTGTATCTATAGTGTAATTCATATCAATGCTTCCGCCGTTTTCGGAAAATTTAGTTTTAACCTTTTCACCAAATATTCCAAGCGATAATTCACCCATAGGGGTTACATAGAAGCAGTTATTTCTTACACCTTTTTCTATTACCATACGGCTACTGTAAGCGCCGTTTCGTTGCATTACAACCGAATTATCGGATTTAATATAAAGGGTTGTTTTAACGTCACCGTCAACCTCCAAAAGCTTGCTTTCTTCGTAAGAAATGAAGTAGTTTCCATCCTTTATACCAAACCGACCGTCTGTAGTAAACTCAATAGTGTCGGTACTATCGCCTACCGTTTGCTCGGTTTTAATGCTAATAATAACATCCTTTATCATAAGTTGCCTATGTCCACCTTTTTAACCTTACACATATCTATATCCTTTTCCAAAAGGACAGATGCCTGTTCTTTAAAATAATCAGGCTTATCGCTTACAAAGAAGCTATGCTCACCGCCATTTTGGTTTTCTAAGCCGTTATCGAATATGTAATCCTTAATTGCTTTAGCAGTTGTAGTGCCTGCATTAATTAAGGTTACATTCTCACCTAAGACTTTTGAAAACGCTTTACTTAAAACGGGGTAATGCGTGCAACCCATTATTAGAGTATCTGCCTTAAAATCAATAACTGGCTTTAAGTAGCGCTTAACAGTTTCTAAAACGATTGGGTCTTTTTCACTGTACCAGCCTTCTTCTACTAAGGGTACAAACATAGGGCATGCACAGTTTATAACCGAAAGCGAAGGGTTAACCTTTAAAATAGTAGCCTTATGCTGACCGCTTTTCACAGTAGCGTTAGTACCTATTACGGCAATCTTGCCGTTTTTAGTAGCATTAGCTGCCGCAATACTCGCGTGAGATACCACTTCAAAATAAGGCACAGGCAAGGTTTCGCCTATATCACTTGCTACCGAAGAAACAGTACCACAAGCGGCAACTATAAGTTTAACATCGTGCGAGAGCAAAAACTTTTCATCCTGTAAAGCGTATTTTTTTATAGTATCAACACTTCTGCCACCGTAGGGCACACGTCCTGTATCGCCAAAATAAACTATATCTTCATTTGGAAGCTCTTTTATTATCTCTTTAACAACTGTAAGTCCGCCAAGTCCGGAATCAAAAACACCAATTGGGCGCTTGTCAGCCACTAAATCAGCTCCTTTAGATATTTATTCAATCTATCATAACATATTTTATATAATTTATCAACTCTAAAATGTAAAAAAACCGCATATAAATGCTAGATTTGATAAATTTGTCAAAAAATTTGCTTTAACTTTATCCTTGTTTATGTTATACTTATTTTGGAGATGATTTTATGAAAAAAACCGCTATTATTACAGGTGCTTCTAAAGGCATTGGCGCCGCTACTGCAATACTTTTTGCGCAAAAGGGATATAATGTCGTTATAAACTATAATAACTCTTATGAATCGGCAACACTTCTTGCCCGCTCGCTATCACAAAATGGCTTTTCGGCAACTACTCAAAAAGCAAATGTTGCTAACCGTTTAGAAGCCGAACTTTTAATTAAAGAAACCCTTTACAAATTCGGCAGAATTGATGTTTTGGTTAATAACGCAGGCGTGGCTTTTGAAAGCCTCATTTCAAGCACTGATGAAGTTGATTACGATAGAATTATGGATATAAACCTTAAAGGTGTATTTAACTGCTGCAAGGCGGTAACACAGGTTATGGTTAACCAGCAAAGCGGCAAAATTATAAATATTTCTTCTATGTGGGGTGAAACCGGTGCTTCTTGCGAAGTTGCATACTCGGCTTCAAAGGCGGGCGTTATTGGTCTTACAAAGGCTTTAGCTAAGGAGCTTGCTCCTAGCGGAATTACCGTAAATGCAGTTTCTCCCGGTATTATTGAAACCTCTATGAACTCCAACTTATCAGTTGAAGAGCTTAATGCCTTTGTTGAAACTATTCCCTTAGGCCGTATGGGTACTGCTGATGAAATAGCCCAAGCGGTGTACTTCTTGGCAAGCGAAAATGCCGATTATATTACCGGTCAGATTTTATCTGTAAACGGCGGTTATGTTATTTAATCATTTTAAAAAGGTGTATAAATGAAAACCGAAAAAAACATTTTAATTGCTTTTATTTTAAACTTAGTTTTTTCTTTATTTGAGCTTATAGGTGGTTTTTTTACAGGTAGTGTTGCTATTGTGTCCGATTCGGTACATGATTTAGGCGATGCTGTAAGTATTGGCCTTTCCTATTTTCTTGAAAGAAAAAGCAAAAAGCAACCCGACAACCGCTATACATACGGATATTTACGCTTTTCAGTTTTAGGCGGAATTATTACCACATTAATACTATTATTCGGCTCTTTAGCGGTTATATATGGCGCAATTTTAAGGCTGTTAAACCCCGTTAACATTAACTACAACGGTATGATTATACTGTCGGTCATCGGTGCATTAGTAAACCTTTTAGCCGCTTATTTCACACGCGAAGGTGACTCTATAAACCAAAAGGCAGTAAATCTTCATATGCTTGAAGATATGCTCGGGTGGGTTGTAGTACTTATAGGTTCTATTGTTATGCGTTTTACTGATATTGCAATAATCGACCCATTAATGTCTATTGCGGTTGCGGTATTTATCTTTATAAATGCCATTAAAAACCTTAAAGAAACGCTCGATATTTTCTTAGAAAAAATCCCTGAAAACATCGATGTTGATGAAATCAGGGAGCATATTTCAGAAATTGATGGCGTACTCGATGTACACCATATTCACATAAGAACTATTGACGGGCATAATAACTATGCCACAATGCATATTGTAACAAATAAAGACCCGAGTGAAATAAAACACAAAGTACGCGAAGAGTTAAAAGAGCACGGCATATCCCACTCTACCCTTGAATTAGAAGGTGAAAACGAGCACTGTCACGAACAGTCTTGCATTATAGAACACAACCATTCACACTCGCATCACCATCATCACCACTAAAGATTTTTGTAAATTTCTTCTGCTTTAGCGAAAATAAATTCACTTTCTTCTAAACTACAAGTTTTTAATAATTTTTGCTTTGGATAGCCCCATATATCTAATATATGGGGTCCTATTATTTTATGATGTTCGGTAGACTTAAAACAGCCTTTAATTATTGACAATACCGCCTTTTTAGGCTTCATAAATATAATTTTCATAGGGTGCTTAATAATTGCAAAAATCAGCTTTGGATAATGTGCTGTAATATTTGTAAAACTAATACCCGGATGAGTAATACTCAAAGTAGCTTCAGTTTCATTTTTAAACAGATTATAAAGCGAAAACATCAAATAACGTTTAGCATTACCGTAAACTAAAGAGTCGGCTTTTTTATTTGAAAAATCTATATTTTCTTTATTTGCTTTGGAATAGTTATGCGCAATACTTCCTACCGCCACTACCCTACCCTTTACTTTTCTAAGGTTAGGAAGTAATTCTTTTATCATATAATACGGCGACACAAAATTGATTTGAAAAATATTATCAAAACCTAAATCTGTAACAAAGCGTGGTATACTGTATGCACCCGCATTATGTATAAAAATATCAATGTGTCGTTGTTTCAGTTCGTCGGTTGCAGTTTTCACTGAAGAAAAATTAGCCAAATCTGCCGTTATACATTCAGCACAAATACCATGATTTTCAGTTAAATACACTGCGAATTTTTGGCTTTTTTGCAAATTGCGGTCAACTAAAATAAGGTCAGCACTAAGCCTTGCCAAATACTTGCAAAGCTCGGTACCAAGTCCGCCTGTACTGCCCGTAACTGCAACTGTTTTACCCTTTAGTGATGTTGTATTAAATTTTA
The DNA here is from genome assembly GCA_045605125.1 of Acutalibacteraceae bacterium. Classification (GTDB taxonomy): domain Bacteria; phylum Bacillota; class Clostridia; order Oscillospirales; family Acutalibacteraceae; genus UBA737. The sequence continues at coordinate 35,756 of JAZUPK010000022.1, forward strand.
ACCATTTTTCAATATTCATATTACTCACCTTTATGGATAAATATATCATAAAATTTTATAAAAGTAAAACTTATAAGCAAAAAAATTCCAAAACACATAAAATTTACCTTTAATAATAAGTATTTTACTCCACAAGATAATATTGCAAACGCAAAAAGTATTAATGAAATAGGAGTGAAAATACAATGGCTAAGAATGTAGTACCTGAGGCTAAAGAAGCTCTCAACCGTTTTAAGATGGAAGCAGCTAACGAAGTTGGCGTTAACTTAAAGCAGGGTTACAACGGTGACTTAACATCTAAGCAGGCTGGTTCTATCGGCGGTCAGATGGTTAAGAAAATGATCGAATCTTACGAAAACAGCATGAAATAATTTTATTTTATAAAGTTTTGTGTAAAACACAGGGCTGCCGCTAGTGGTAAAACCACAAGCGACAGCCCATTTATATTTGGTTTATTTAAAGAATAAAGGAAGTTTTTCAAGGAAAATGAAATCGGTACGGTTTGCAGCATCACCTTCGGCCAAAACCGCACAAGTAGCGGCCTCAATAGCACCTGCTTTTTTAACAAGCTCTCTTACTGCGTTTAAGGATTCGCCTGTACTTATAACATCATCCACAATAAGCACCTTTTTACCCTTAATCATATCAACTTCAGTTTCGCCCAAATAAAGCTTTTGCTCTTTATCGGTAGTGATACTTTTAACTGCAACCGATAAAGAATTACGCATATAAACCTTTACACCTTTACGGATAACTATATAAGGCTTTCCGCTTTGGCGAGCCATTTCGTAAGCCAATGGAATACTCTTAGCTTCAGGGGTAATAATGTAGTCAAATTCGGGAGCTTTTTTAAGCAATTCTTCGCTTGCCTTAACTGTAATTTCAACATCACCGAAAAGAATAAAAGCAGCAATATCAAGTGATTCGCTTACAGGGAATTTTTCAAGATTCCTCTCTACCCCTGCAATTTTCATATTATAATATTCAGCCATAATTACACTTCCCTTTTAAATTTATCTAATGCCGTATTTTTCAATGATATAGTCCATATCCTTATCGCCTCTACCTGAAAGGTTAATAAGAATAGAACCATGACTCATTTCTTTTGCGAGCTTTATTCCGTGAGCCACTGCGTGTGCGCTTTCAATAGCAGGAATAATACCTTCGAGTCGAGCAAGCTTATAAAAAGCATCTACAGACTCTTCATCATCTACAACGTCATATTTAACTCTGCCCAAGTCACGCAAGAAAGCGTGTTCAGGGCCTGAAGACGGATAGTCAAGACCGCTTGCTACCGAGTAAACCGGTGCAGGCTCACCATTAGCATCCTTAAGCATAATGCTGTTAAAGCCGTGCATTATGCCTTCTTCACCATACTGAAGACTTGCCGCATGGTCGCCAAGCTTTGGTCCTTTGCCCAAAGGCTCAACACCGTAAATATCAACAGGGTCGTTTAAAAAGCCCGAGAAAAAGCCTGCCGCATTAGAGCCACCGCCAACACAAGCGGTAATAACATCAGGCAAATGGCCTGTCATATCCAAAAATTGTTCGCGTGCTTCAATACCAACAACCTGTTGGAAATCGCGCACCATCATTGGAAATGGGTGCGGACCTAAAACTGAACCTATACAGTAAATGCAGTCCTTATATTCCTTACTATATGCATCGAAAGCGGCATCTACAGCCTCTTTCAAGGTTTTAAGACCATGAGTCACTTCAATTACATTAGCACCCAAAATCTTCATACGTGCAACATTAGGAGCTTGTTTTTTAATATCTACAGAGCCCATATAAATATCACACTCTAAGCCAAAATAAGCTGCCGCAGTGGCAAGCGCAACACCGTGCTGACCTGCGCCGGTTTCAGCAATAATCTTCTTCTTACCCATATATTTCGCAAGCAAAGCTTCACCCATACAGTGATTAAGCTTATGCGCACCGCTATGGTTTAAATCTTCACGCTTAGCGTAAAGTTGAACATTACCAAGCGAATTACTTAATCTTTCTAAATGTGTAATGGGAGTAGGTCTACCTTGAAACTCTTTACGAACACGACGAAGCTCATCAATAAACTTACGCGACTGACAAATTGAGAAATAAGCCTGTGTGATTTCTTCCATAGCAGCCTTTAATTTAGGCTCGATATAACATCCGCCATAACGGCCAAAATAGCCCTTATCATCGGGATAATGCTTGAAATAAGTATCAAAATCTACATTGTTAAAAATCATAATAATTTACCTTTCAATAATTTATAAAAAATTTAAAAATTCTTGAAATTCACCATCGTTTAACTAATAAATACATTAATAATTGCACCTCAATATAAAAAGTCTTGCCCCATTCGGGACAAGACTTTAATAAATCCTGCGGTACCACCCGAGTTGCTGAAATCAGCCTCTCTGTCTTACACATAATATGTAAGCCGATTTGGTAACGGGGTCGGTTCCCCGTCGACTACTACTAACGAAAAATCGCTTTCGGTCGCCCTCATAAGTCCATTCACTAAACTGCGCCTTACAGCATTTCCACCCTCAGCTGCTCTCTAAAAATTTACAGTAAAGCTACTACTCTTAATCAAAGGTTTAAAATATAACCTTATATATTAGTCGTTTTTGAAGAAACTCATAACATCGTCATAAGTTTCATCCTTATCAACTACAGAATTGAAGATAGATTCAATAGGATCTTTTTCAGCCTTCTTATCATCACCAAGACCGGTAGCTACAACAGTTACACGGATAGTATCTTCAATAGATT
>JAZUPK010000023.1:0-13211 GCA_045605125.1 Acutalibacteraceae bacterium
TTGCTAATTGTTTTGCACTGATATTTTCTTTCAAATATCTCTCTACTATTTCAAGTTTTAGTTTATCACTATACTTCTTTTTTGGCATAGAATTAACCCCTTTCATTAGACTCTTTTGTCTAACAAAAGGGGTTCACTTCACTATGCGGGTGGATATTTATTTATAACTATTGCTTAATTATTTGCACGGCATCTGCAACGGCCGAAAAAGAATATTAGGATTATCGCCAAGGCTAGCGCTACTGCAAAAACTATCAAAGGAATTAAAGCTTCTACAATAGTAGCCGTGGCGGTAACGCCTATAATTAGTCCTACTATAAGCGCTAAAGCAATTGCCAAAACTGAAAGAACTGCATTAACGCAAAAGCGTGCGGCACAGGTGCATTCATAAGCCGTGTCTGTACTTCTGTTATCGAACATACTTCCACACCTTTATTTTAATTGACCCGAGTCAATAATATTATATGCGATAGCAGGACGAGTGTTACCGGTGACCTTAAAATTATAAAAAGAAGTGCCCCGATTATGCGGATTGCGTGTCGAGGCACTCGAAAGGGAATATTAGTTTATTGCATACCTTAAACGCGAGAAATATAACTATAAAAAAGAAGTGCCCCGATTACGCGAAATGCGTGTCGAGGCACTCGAAAGGGAATAATAGTTTATTGCATATCCTAAACGCGAGAAATAAAACTTTAAAAAAGAAGTGCCCCGATTACGCGGATTGCGTGTCGAGGCACTCGACTAGTTCATAAATTCATACATAGCGCGGTAGCACATATAAACATCCAGTTTTGCAGTAGTTTCAAAAGGCGCGTGCATAGAAAGTACGGGTACGCCCAAATCTACAACATCAATACCCATATTTGCAATATACTGTGCTACAGTTCCGCCGCCACCTGCATCTACCTTGCCAAGCTCGCCTGTATGCCAAATAATATTAGCGCTATCAAGCAAATTGCGAACATAAGCCATATATTCGGCGCTTGCATCCGAAGAACCCGATTTGCCGCGTGCACCTGTATATTTTGTAAGCACTACGCCGTAGTTAACCTGTGAAGCGTTGCGGCGGTCAGACACATCTTGGAAAGTGGGGTCTAAGGCGGCATTAACATCGGCTGAAAGGCACTTTGAATTGCGAAGTGCAACGGTGGGGTTAACACCCTGCATATCGGCAATATCGCCTATTACAAAGCGTAAAAAGTCGGATTCAAGACCTGTATTACCCATTGAGCCGATTTCTTCCTTATCAGCAAGGATTGCAACAGCAGTTTTTTGTGGGTTTTCAACATCCATTATAGCGGTGAGAGCGGGGTAAGCGCATACGCGGTCGTCCTGACCATAACCGCCTATAAGCGAGCGGTCTATACCAATATCGCAAGCCTTGAAAGCAGGTACAATTTCAAGCTCAGCAGAGAGAAAATCATCTTCACAAATGCCGTATTTTTCGTTGAGTAACTGTAGAATATTAAGCTTAACAAGCTCGCTTGCATCGTCATCATTAAAAGGCTTGCTGCCAATAAGAACGTTAAGTTCTTCACCCTTGATACCTTCGGCTAAGGTGCGCTTGTTTTGTTCGGCTGCAAGGTGGGGAAGAAGGTCGTTTATAACAAACTTTGGCTCGTCATCCTTTTCACCAATGCTTACCTCTTTAACACTGCCATCCTTAAAAGCAAAGACACCATGAAGTGCTAGCGGAATAGCAGTCCATTGATATTTTCTTATACCACCGTAGTAATGGGTTTTAAAAAGCGCTAACTCGATTTCTTCATAAAGGGGATTGGGCTTTAGGTCTAGGCGTGGAGAATCGATATGTGCCGCAGTAATGTTAACACCTTTGTCGGCAGTTTCTTTGCCTATTACTGCAAAAGCGACTGTTTTGCCGCGGTTATTAAAGTAAACCTTGTCGCCTGCGGAGTATTTTTTACCAATTTCAAATGGTTTGAAGCCCTTTAGCTCGGCTTTTTCTATAGCAAGCTTTGCTGCTTCACGCTCGGTCTTGGCATTGTTTAAAAATTCTTTATAGCCTTCGCAATAGTCAGCTATTTTTTCCTCGGTTTCTTTATCAATTGATTTTAGTCCGTTTTTACGGGTAGAAAATAACTCTTTTTTCAAGTCTTTGATGTCGCTCATAAGTTTTCTCCTTTTAGAATACTTTCTAAAACTGAGCTGAATTCCTTTAAAAATTCTTCTTCAGTTTTATTGTTGTATACTACATAGTTTGCGTATGTTTTATAAAAATTATCAGTTTTTCCGGCACTAATTCTTGTAAGTGCTTGCGACTCGGTTAAATTATCGCGTGCAATAATTCTTTTCACGCGAATATCTTTATCGCTTAAAACCGCAATGGTTGTGGTGCATATACTATCAATTTTACTTTCAAAAAGGGTAGGAGCATCTAACAAAATATTTCCGTTTTTGGTTTCTTCTAACACAAGAGCGCGTATAAACGGAAAAATTGTAGCGTTTAAAAGTTCGGTTTTTGCTCTGTCGCTAAATGCAATTTTAGCAAGTAATTTACGGTTTAAAGTACCGTCTGAATTTAAAATTTCGCTTCCAAAAGCGCCAACTAACGCCTTTAGACCGGCGCTTCCCTTTTCTACTGCTTTACGGGCAAGTAAATCGCAGTCAACATGCTTTAAGCCGTAGTTTTCACAAAGTCTACAAGCACTGCTTTTGCCCGAGCCTGTAGGCCCCGTAAGACCTATTATAATACTCATAATTTTATCACCTTAAATGCCGCTGCACGAATAAGCCTGTTGTATACCGCAAGGCCTATACCGTCCTTAGTCGGCGCGTGTATGTAAACAGTTTTAGCGTCCATATTGTCAACACTGCGCAAAACGTCAAAAAGATTTTTTGCAAGGCTTTCGGGTTTTTTAAAACTGCCGTAAACAATTTTTTTGGTATTTATTGCACTTTCTTCTTCTGCAAAACAAACTGCAACCGCATTTTCCTTTTGGTTAACATATTCTGCAAAATTATCGCCTTCAACCAAAAAGGTTTTGGTTTTTGGGGCATAGTGCTTATATTTCATACCCGGACTTTCGGCATTTTCATCCTTTTTAAGCTGATTCAGTACCGCATCACTTACCGTAATATCGGGTAAAATTTCTTGTAACTGTTCTAGGGTGACGCCACCCGGTCGCAGTAAAACAGGTTGTTTGCCCGCCAAGGTTATAACGGTAGATTCGACACCAACATCGCAATCTTCACCCATTAAAACAGCATCAATTTTGCCGTCTAAATCGTTTATAACGTGGTTTGCAGTTGTGGGACTGGGACTACCTGACGTATTTGCTGAAGGAGCAGCAAGCGGTAAACCGCTTTTAAGAATAAGCTTTCTTGCGGTTTCGTTTTTAGGCATTCTAACCGCTACTGTAGAAAGACCTGCCGAAACAACTTCGGGGATTTTATCAGTCTTGTTAAGTACCATTGTAAGCGGACCCGGCCAAAATTTTTGGGCACACAAAAGAGCGTTTTTAGGTATATCCTTTGCTATTTCGTAAAGCGTGTCGATATTGGCTATATGAACAATAAGCGGATTGTCCTGCGGTCTTCCTTTTGCTTTAAATATTTTAGCAATTGCGTTGCTATCATATGCGTTTGCGGCAAGACCGTAAACTGTTTCGGTAGGAATACCTACAACACCGCCGTTTTTTAGAATGCAAGAAGCTTTTTCTAAACCGATATCATCGGTATTAAGCCTTTTGGTTACCATTTAATTTTCTTCCTCTGATTTTAATGCTTCGGCGCGGTAGTAGGTGATAAGAGCATCAACTACTTCGTTAATATCACCGTTTAAAATTTGGTCTAATTTATAAAGGGTAAGACCTATTCTATGGTCGGTTACTCTGCCTTGAGGATAGTTATAGGTGCGAATACGCTCACTGCGGTCACCGGTTCCTACTTGATTTTTACGGTCAGAAGCGATGGCTTCATCATGCTTTCTTTGCTCTTCATCAAGGAGTCGTGAACGCAAGATTTTTAAAGCCTTATCCTTGTTTTTGAACTGACTGCGTTCATCCTGACACTCTACAACAGTGCCTGTAGGAATATGGGTTACACGGATAGCGGATGAGGTTTTATTGATGTGCTGACCGCCTGCACCAGAAGAACGGAAGGTGTCGATTTTAAGGTCGGCAGGATTGATTTCAAGCTCAACATCGTCGGCTTCAGGCAAAACCGCTACCGTAACGGTTGAAGTGTGAATACGGCCCTGTGTTTCGGTATCGGGGACACGCTGAACACGGTGAACACCGCTTTCATACTTAAAGCGTGAGTAAGCACCGCTACCTTCAATCATAAGGCTTATTTCCTTATAGCCGCCAAGTTCAGTTTCGTTGGCGTTTACAACCTCTATATTCCAACGCTTAGACTCGGCATACATTGTGTACATACGGTATAGCGAGCCTGCGAATAAAGCCGCTTCTTCACCGCCTGCGCCACCGCGGATTTCAATAATAACATTCTTATCATCATTGGGGTCTTTAGGTAAAAGCAGAATTTTAAGCTCGTTTGCAAAAATTTCAATATTTTCTTTTGCTTCTTTTAATTCTTCTTCGGCAAGCTCTTTAAAATCTTTATCAAGATTTGGCTCTGAAAGAATTTCGAGCGCATCCTTTTCAGCGGTCTTTGCGCTTTGGTACTCTTTATATTTTTCTACTATGGGGGTTAGCTCGCTATGTTCTTTCATAAGCTTTCTAAAAAGCTCATTATTGCTTGCAACATCGGGGCGGGTAAGCTCAATACCGATTTGTTCATAGCGATTTACTACATTTTCCAATTTATCAAACATTTAATTATCACCATTCGCCTTGATTATTTTTTTTAGTCCCTTTTCGGCTTTTGTGCGTGGTATCATAATTTCGTGATTACAGCCGTCACAACGAAGCCTAAAGTCCATACCTATTCGAAGTACGGTAAACGTATCACTTCCACAAGGGTGTTTTTTCTTCATTAAAAGCTTGTCACCAATGCTTATATCCATCTACCATACCTCCAAACACAAAAATTCATTATATATTATATACTATTATTTTAAAAAAGGCAATAGTTTACAAAAATCAATTGACAAAACACTAAATATGTAGTAATATATCTTTACTTTGAAATAATAGGAGTTGATATTTGTGGACGACGGTCCGGCGGGCAGTATTATTTTGTTTTTAATTTTAATATTGTTAAGCGGTTACTTTTCAGGAACCGAAATTTCTTTAGCTTCAGTTAACCGTATTCATATGATGAGCAAGGCTTCAAAGGGTCAAAAAAGCGCTGATAGGGTGCTTTATGTACTTGACAATTTCGATGAGGCTTTGTCGGTATTACTTATAGGTAATAATATTGTGAATATTGGTTGCGCAACGCTTGCTACTGCTATTACCATGCCTTTTGGCGCTAAATGGGTTACGGTGGCTACTGTGGTTGCAACTGTGGTTATTTTTATTTTTGGGGAAATTTTGCCTAAGTGTTTAGCGCGCGCTTGCAACGAAAAATTTGCTGAAATTGCATCAGCACCGCTTATATTTTTAATGAAGGTATTAAAGCCTTTATCATTAATGTTTACTGCTCTTTCAACATTGTGTTCAAAGCCATTTAAAAAGCACACCGAAAATCAGGTTACTATGACTGAAGAAGAGCTTACTGATATTGTTGAAAATATCTCTGAAGAAGACGGCTTTGATGAAGAAAAGGGTGAGCTTGTAAAATCGGCATTAGAGTTTTCAAACTCTACCGCGCGCGATGTTATGACCCCTTGGGAACAAACCGAAGTTATATCGATTGCGCTTAAAACACCTGAGATTTTAAAAATTGTTAAAAATTCTGTTCATTCGCGTATACCTGTTACTGACCGTAAGGGTAATATTAAGGGTATTTTGCAGATAAGAAAGTTCTTGAAAGCATACTTGAAAAATAAAAACAATGTAATTATTGCAAGTATAATAGATTATCCTTACTATGTAAATGAGTATATGCCGATTGATGATATCTTAACCGAAATGAGTAACCACCGCCGTAATCTTAGCTTTGTTAAAAGCGATGAGGGTGAGGTTATTGGTATAATAACGGTTGAAGATATTTTGGAAGAATTAGTTGGCGAAATCTATGACGAGAATGATGTAGGAGGTGCGGAGAATGATTAGTACCTTCAGATACATAGCTATTTTGTTGCTTGTTTTTGTTTCGGCATTTTTCTCTGGTACAGAAATTGCCTACTCTTCTGTAAATGCATTAAGGCTTAAGAACCTTACTAAAGAGCGTGAAACGCTGCCGCTAACGCTTGCTATAAAAATTCTTGATGATTATGATAATTTGCTAAGTAGTATCCTTATAGGAAACAATATTGCAAATATGGCGGCTTCATCAATAGCAACCGTTGTAGTAGTTGGCTGGTTCGGCGGGGATGAGGGTTACGCATGGGTTTCAACCATTATTATGACTCTTTTGGTGCTTACCTTTGGTGAGATTATCCCTAAGGTTTTAGCAAAGCAAATACCTGAAATTTTCTGTCAAATAGCTGCAGTGCCGATTTATGTTTTATCGGTTATATTAAAGCCTTTGAATTTTGTTATAATGGGCTTTGTGAAATTGGTTTCTAAAATTTGGGAAAAGAAGGCTGACGACAGCGAAACCGTTTCGGAAGACGATTTTGAAAATATTATAGATATTGTTGAAGATGAAGGCGTTTTGGATGAAGAACAATGCGACCTTTTACAAAACGCACTTGACTTTGATGAGGTTTTAGCATACGAAATTATTACTCATAGAGTAGATATGGATGCGCTTGATATACGCGACCCGTATGAAGTGAACCTTAAAAAATGCGAAGAAAGTACATATTCTCGATTACCGGTTTACGAAGATACTACCGATAATATTATAGGTATATTACACCTTAACCATTTTTATAAAAAGTTTGTTGAAAAGGGTAAGGTTAATATTCGTGAATTGTTGCTTCCTGTAACCTTTGTTCATAAAACCATGCCGCTACCTGATGTACTTGAAAAAATGAAAGAAAATAAGTGCCACATGGTAGTCGTGCTTGATGAATATGGCGGTACAATGGGTATTCTTACTATGGAAGATGTTTTAGAACAGCTTGTTGGTGAGATTTTTGACGAGTCGGATGAAATTGAACGTGAGTTTATAGCAATCGATGATACCCACTTTGAAGCCGATGGCGATATGCGTGTTTATGACTTCTTTGATGAGTTTGACATTGATATTGATGAGGATGAAGACTTTGAAGCCGATACCGCAACGGTGGGCGGTTGGACCCTTACAATGCTAGAGGGTGAGGTTGAAGAAGGTAGCACCTTTACTTGGGAAAACCTTGAGATTACAGTTCTTAAAACTGACGGCTTCCGCGTTGAGCGTATAGGTGTTGAAGAATTGCCTATAGAAGAGGAAGAAGATGACTAAACAAGAAAACTCTGCTTTTGCAGAGTTTTTTGTTATTTTATATTGAAAAATGCTACGATATGTAGTATAATATATATTGTAGTTAAAATTCAATTTTTTTGGAGGCGTATACAATGTATAGAAAAATTTTAGTAATACTGCTTTGCGGATTAATGATATTTCTCGTAGGCTGCGGCGGTAAGAAGAATGAAGATGTAAGCTCGCAGGTTTCAACCAATAGTGAGCCTGAAAAAATTACATATTACACCAACAACCTTACAGGTGAGAAAAATTTAACCGAAAAGGAAGTAGAAAGTTATCGCCCTGTTGCTGTTATGGTAAACAATATTTCTATAGCGCAAAAGGTACAAACCGGTCTTACCGAGGCTGATATTGTTTACGAAACCGAAGTTGAAGGCGGTATTACTCGTCTTATGGCGGTTTTCAAGGACATTTCTAAGGTAGAAAAGATTGGTACAATTCGTTCGGCACGTTATCCGTATATTGATCTTGCTATGGGTCATGGTGCTATCTATGTTCACCACGGTCAGGATAAAACCTACGCTAAGCCCCATCTTCGCGACACCCAAACTCTTGCGGTTGGTGAAAACAACGCAGGTGTTCGTATTAGAAACGAAGGTCTTGCTTCTGAGCATACCCTTTACGGATACGGCAAAAAGATTTGGAACTGGCTTGAAAAGAAAGATTACGATACCAGGCTTAAATCGGCCGAAAATTGGCAAACCTTTGCAAGTGAAGACAAAAAGGTTGCATTTACTGATTTAGCTGATACTGTAACTGTTAAGTTTTCTAATGCTTATACTTCTGTATTTAAATATGATTCCGAGAGCGGTAAGTATATAAGATTCTTCCGTGATACCGAACGCAAGGATTACTACACAGGTAAGAGCGAGTTATTTAAGAATATTTTCGTGCTTAAAACAGCTATTACATACTATCCTGACGGTAAGCACAAAAAGGTTGATTTATCTTCAGGCAGCGGTTACTACTGCGTAAACGGCACCTATACCCCAATTAAGTGGAAAAAGGGTAGCTCTTCAAACGGTCTTAAGTTCACATTGGAAGACGGCACACCTTTAGAAGTAAACCAAGGTAACAGCTGGGTTTGCTTCCATAGCAAGAGCTTTGCACCTAAGTTTGAAGCAAATGAAAAGGCAGAAGATAAGACCGAGATTAAAACTGATGCTGTAACCAGCGCTAAAAATTGACATTATTAAATGATATATGATATAATACCCCCATAGCCTATGGGGGTATTTTTATGTTAGCAAAGGACTTGTTTCAAAAAATTGGTTTTACCGAGGAAATGATAGATTTTTACAATGAAAACAGACCTTTTTACGGTGAAGAGTGCGAAACACTTGCAAGGGCATATATGCGCGATGGCAAGGATTTTAAAGAAGCACTTTCCGAAATGCAGGAATTAGCACCGAATATTAGTCTGTATATTTCAAATGTAATTTTTATTTTAGAATGCACGGGCTATGCTCACGAAGATTTTAAGGCGAAAAATATTAGTGATGATATTTTTTATAACAGTATGAGCGATATAACCTATAAAATGCGGGAGTGTAAAACCGTTAAGGGTGTTTACGGTACCTTTGTGCCCGACTGGTATAATAAATTTTTAAAAGTAGAAAGATTTGCTCTTGGAAGACTGCAATACGACCCTTGGGAGCATTTGGAAGATACAATTAATATAAATGGCTTTGTGGTTGAAAATGGCTTTAAAACCCTTTCTTGCCATATTCCGTCAAGCGGACCACTTACACACGAAGCAGTCTTGGATTCCTTAAAACAAGCGTATAATTTTTTTGGTGACAGGGTGAATGGCGGGATACTTTTGGTTGAGTGTTTTTCGTGGCTTCTTTTTCCGAAATATTTGTCAATTTTTAAGGAATGCGCTAACAATACCTATTCTTTTATAAGGAACTTTTATTTATATGATACGTATAAGTATGAAACATTTTTGGACGGTTGGCGTATTTTCGGTGCGGAATATGATAATGTGGCAATTGAAGATTTGCCCGAAAACACCCGTTTACAAAAGGGCTTTAAGGAATATTTAAAGGAAAAAAATGATTTTGGCGGTTCCAGCGGCGCACTACTATTCGACGGCAAAAATATTTTAACAAGAAGAGAAGATTGATGTTTAATAAAAATTATTTGCGTGCAATAGAGCTTAATGGGGAATTGCCCGGGGATTCTTACCTTAATTCGCTTCCCGTAATAAAGGCTTTTAAAAGTATAGGTAGGCTTGAGTTTTCGGCGCCTGTAACCTTTCTTGTGGGTGAAAACGGGACAGGCAAGTCAACTTTATTGGAAGCTATTGCGGTAGCAATGGGCTTTAACCCCGAAGGCGGCGGTAGAAACTTTACATTTTCTACTAACGATTCCCATTCAGAATTGTGGCAGTACATAGATACCCTTAAAGGCTTATCAGCACGGGATGGATACTTTTTGCGAAGTGAGAGCCTTTATAACCTTGCAAGCAATATTGATGATATGGATAAGGAGCCTTCTTTCGACCCACCTGTTATTGAAGGCTACGGCGGAGTTTCACTTCATAAGCAGTCACACGGCGAGAGCCTTTTGTCGCTTGTACAAAACCGCTTACATGGGCAGGGGTTATATATTTTTGATGAACCCGAAGCGGCATTGTCACCTATGCGAATTTTAACCCTTATTTCAGAGATTGATAGGCTTGTTAACAATAATTCACAAATTATAATCGCAACCCATTCGCCAATTTTAATGGCTTACCCAAAAGCCGAAATAATAGAGCTTTCTATTGACGGTATTCGCAAAATAGCTTACACCGATACCGAGCATTATAAGATTACAAAGCAGTTTTTAGATAACCCTGACAGAATGTTAAAATATTTAGTAGAATAAAAAGGATTTCTCACTGATTTAGTGAGAAATCCTTTTAGGCGAAGTTACTCGCCGCTTTGGCACCCGTAGTAGGAATCGAACCTGCATCTAAGTCTTAGGAGATACCAAAGGAAACAATACCGACATCCCTTGTAATACCCAAAAAACCCATGTTGTCAGGGGATTTTTAAGGTTAATGTGTTATTTTGTATTACGCCGTTATTGCTGGTTTTATGTTGTTTTAAATTGATTATTAAGCTGTTTAAATTAGGGAAATAGTTTTATCCCTATAAAATGACTTTATTTAATCGCTTGTACCTCGGCCTGTTGTTCAGTATTGTTTTGATTACATTTTTCAAGGAATTCACGAACCAATTCACAAGGAACCATTGCGCCATACTTAAATCTATTCATAAAATCCGTACCGCCCCCAATATTTATACCAACTATTTCCATTTCTTTATTCAACACTACGCTTCCGCTACTTCCATAGTTTTCATAAGCATTATGTTTAAATGTGTTTACAGGCGGTAGTTCGTCATTGCTCTCAAAGATATAATAATCCTTTGAACAAATATTGCCATATGAATGAACAAATCTTTCTCCTTCCGGATTGCTAATAACCATAATTGCTTCATTATATTTTGGATTATCTTCGCATATTGGGAGTACCTTTAACGCTTTCTCTGATTTAAACGAAATCACTGCCAAATCATATGCTTCATCCGCAAATATCAACTGTGCTTTTTCAAATTGTTGATAGTACATTTGGTTCGAAATATGAGTTTCGCTATTTTTACTGTATTCTGAATATGTAGGAGCACCATATGGTATGATAATATAATCTGCGTTTTCAAAATCTCTCACAACGTGATATGCTGTTAATGCGTAATATGTATTATCTTCTGAATCAAAAACGACTCCGCTTGAACCAACACCCCACGAAAAACTTGTAATATCCTCTGATATATTTTTCTCTTGTTTTACAATCACAATATTACTTTCTAAAATTTCATTTGTAATTTTTTTTGAGAAATCCTCAAAATAACGATTTTTACATTGATATTCATATAAGCTTGGATATACAAAAATACACACGCATATCAATATTAAGGTGACAACAAAGATTTTTCTTTTTATCCTTTTGTTATTCATACTTTCCTCACCATAAAATTATTATTTGCCAAATAAAGTATAGCACAGAAGTTTTAAAAAGTCTATGGGTAGAACATACGCCTGCGCAAATTAGCAAGAATTCGGGTGGGGGTATGCTATAAGTTCGATTTTGATTTGCTCTTCAAAAAACAATAAAACCCACTCAAAAAATGAGTGAGTGGTAAAAAGTAAAAGTGCCGAAAACTTAGTGTTTTCGGCACTTTTTGGCACCCGTAGTAGGAATCGAACCTGCATCTAAGTCTTAGGAGGACCTTATTCTATCCGTTGAACTATACGGGCATTTATATAAATAGTGTTAAGTGACACAAAAATGTCTGATTTTCTTATCTATATTACACTAATTGCCCTTAAAAGTCAATAATTTTAAAAAAATGCTTGACAAATAGATGCTAATGGTTTATACTACATCTGTTGCAATTCCAAAGACAGTAGGTGGCATTTGCCGTAAGTTTTATCGCCTACCGAGGTTAAGCGATTTAAATTTTGAGTTTTACTTGATATTTTTATGCTTGTCCGTAGTCTTTGGGCAAGCATTTATTTTTTCACTATTTACATTTTGGAGGTGAAACGCATGCCCAACGCAGCGGTTTTAGAACAAAAACAAAAACAGGTTGCAGAACTTTCCGAAAAGCTTAAGGGTTCGGTTGTAGGCGTTGTTGTTGACTATAAGGGTACAACAGTTGCTGATGATACCGCTCTCCGTAAAGAACTTCGTGAAAACGGTGTAGATTACTTCGTAGTAAAGAACACAATCTTAGGCCGTGCTATTGAAGGTACAGATTTAGCAGAGATGTCTTTCGCATTAGAAGGTACTACTGCTATTGCTCTTTCAGCTGAAGATTACACAGCAGCCGCAAGAATCCTTTGCAAGTTTGCAGAATCACATGATAACTTCAAGGTTAAGACCGGTTTCTTAGATGGCAAGGTAGTAGAAGTTGATACTATCAAAGCTCTTGGTAACCTTCCCACCAAGGAAGTACTTCTTGCAACTGTTTGCAATGTATTCCAAGCACCTATCGCAGCATTCGCACGTGCTGTACAAGCTATTGTTGACAAAAATGATGAGTCAGCAGAATAATTAAATTTTAAAAAACACACATTTTGGAGGAATTAAAAATGGCATCTGAAAAGATTACAGCAATCATTGAAGAATTAAAGACCCTTACAGTATTAGAACTTTCTGAACTCGTAAAGGCAGTAGAAGAAGAATTTGGCGTATCTGCAGCAGCAGCTGTAGCAGTAGCAGCTCCCGCAGCAGGCGGCGCAGCAGCAGCTGAAGAAAAGACTGAATTTGACGTAATACTCAAAGACGTTGGCGCTGAAAAGATTAAGGTTATTAAGGCAGTTCGCGAAGTTACCGGTCTTGGTCTTGCTGAAGCAAAGGCTATCGTTGACGGCGCTCCTAAGACCCTTAAGGAAGCTGCAGCAAAAGAAGAAGCTGAAGAAATCAAAGCTAAGTTTGCTGAAGTTGGCGCAACTATCGAACTCGCTTAATTTAAAGCGCTGTTTAAAACTGTATTTAAAGGCAGAACCTTCGGGTTCTGCCTTTTTTTATGCCTAGGTGAATTATACTATCAAGTGCAACACTTTAGCAAAAAAAAATAGAAGTTCATATGGATCTCTGGTAGAATAAAGTTACCACACAATAAACCACAAGGAGAGAACCATATGAACTACACCCATCTTACCATAGAAGAACGCTGTTGTCTACGGGAATATTATCTAAAAGGATATAGTTA
>JAZUPK010000024.1:0-3829 GCA_045605125.1 Acutalibacteraceae bacterium
CTCGATATCCTAAATGGTGTTCTCGCATATCCATTATAACACCTATTTTAAATTCTGCACTATAAACTTTGTTTTTTCTTCCTGTTTTACTCATAAAAAATATGCACCTCCAAAAGTGTCTAACTTTTGGGGTGCATATCATTCACCGACATCTTTTTTAGTTGTACATTTATTATATCATCTCTATATCAATAAATCAATTTAAAGCAATTAATAAAGGAAGACGGTGTATATTTGATAAAATAACCCTCATTTTCGGTATAATATACCGAAAATGAGGGTTTAAGCCCTACAACTAATGATTGGTGTGGAAGGGTTGCCGCTCTCCCAAACCACACAAAAACGCACCCCGTTTGTACATGTTTCTTGATAATACTTATTTTATTAGAAAATGTGATAAAATGCAATAGAAAACAATTTACTAATTTAAATGTACCGGTTTTATTTCCGCACATTTGTTAAAAAAATCTTCTTTGCTACAATATAACCAAAGGAGGATGTGAAATGAAAGAATTAGCAAGATTTATTACCGATGAAAGAACGGGGCTCAAATACGAACTATGCGGTGATTACTATATCATCGCCGGCGAGGACGAACCTGAACGTGAGCCAATCGGCGTATGGGGTCAACGTCATTTGAATCATATTCAAAAACATTGCAAATCTTTCTATAACAAAATGCTTGGTGAGCATACGCTTTACGATTACCTCTTACAGATGAATCGAGATGCCGAAGATATGTTCAACCATTTGGTTAAACAAATGGCTGAACGTGAGGGCGTGACCGAGCAACTTAAAGCAGACAACCAAATGGAATGGGTTTGTCGGATGAACAATATAAGACAAAGAGCAAAAGAAATCGTGAATAGTGAATTAATTTAAACATAAGTTGACGGGGCAAGGAGAGATTTCTCCTTACCCCGTTTGCTGTATTATTTAGTTTTAACATACTTGTAAGTAGACCAACCAGAATAGTATTTTTTACCGTTAACTGTCTTATAAGTGCGAACTCTTACATAGTAAGTTTTCTTTGCTTTTAGACTTTTAAGAGTAGTAGAAGTTGTCTTATAGCTCTTAACTGTCTTTGACTTTGTATACTTAGACTTAAAGCTCTTGCTGGTTGAATACTCAATCTGATAACCCGTAACCTGTGACGACTTTTTCTTAATGGTTACTTTAAGGCTCTTTTTAGCGGTACTAAGCTTACTTACGCTTGTCTTTGGTGGATTAACCGTTAAGTATAAGGTCTTTGTTCCGCTATAATTACCTTTCATGGTAACGGTAACTTTATATTTTCCTACATACTTTCTTCCGGATGCATACTTCACTGTATAATGTGTGTTTTTTGTCAGCTTTGTTCCGTTTGCATCCTTTACAGTTACGGAAGGTGTTTTTACTTTTCCATTGTATGTATAAGATGTTGTAGAAAGCTTAATTTCCTTGGGATAATAAATCTTTGATGTTGATTTAACATATCCGCACGCGGTACATTTGCTTTCTACCTTGCCATTTTTAGAAAGAGTTGCCTTAGTTGTGTAAGTTTTATAGCTATGGCTCTTTTCGGGAATATCCTCGGTTTCGGCTTCGCCGCAAAGTTTGCAAAGATAGGTTTTTATTCCGCCTTCCTTACATGTAGCAGGAATTGTAACCACACCGCTGTCGAACTCGTGTTCACCGGTTGCACTTTGAATATCACTCTTGAAAGCATCGCCACAGCCTTCGCACATATTAAGAGTAAAGCCTTCTTTTAAACAGGTAGGTGCAACGGTTTGAGCAACAATATATTTATGCTGACCAAGGTCGGATTTTTCGGCGAAGTTGTAGTTCTTGGTTGCGGAAGTAATATCGGTATTGGTTGTAATATTGATTGCATTAAACTGAGTTTCACTACCTCTATAATTTACTGTAACAACACAGCCCGCATCAAAGTTATACTTATCAATTTTGGTAAGGGATGCAGGAAGAGTAATAGTTTCAAGTACGGTACAACCGTCAAATGTGCCTTGAGCTATTGTGGTAACACCCCTACCAACAACAACCGATTTAAGCGAAGAACAGCTTAAGAACGCATTGCCAAGCTCTGTTACAGAATCCGGAATCTCAATGCTTCCAAGATTATCACAGCCACGGAACGCGTTTCCTTTTATTGTTTTTATACTACAAGGAAGAATTATAGAATAAATACCACAGTTTTGAAATGCATTTGCGCCTATGAAATTAACACCGTAGGGAATGGTAATATTGGTAACTTGACCACAGCCTAAAAACGTTTCTGCTTCAATACGCTTAACGCCTGCGGGAATGTTCACACTTGCTAATGCGGTACATCCGTTAAATGCGCCTTTACCTATAGAAGTTACGGTTGACGGAAGTGTAATACTTGTAAAGCTTGTCTTGTTAGCATACTTAACAAACGCATAATCGCCTATGCTGACAACGGTTTTTCCACCAAGAGTTGACGGAACGGTTAAATTGGTTTGTGTTCCATCATAAGCGGTAATCTGAACACCGCCGGTTACATCTGCATAGAAGAAACCATCAACCTTGTTCTTTGTGGTTTTTTCATAACCACAGCTTGTACAGGTGTATACTGTGTTTCCTGCTACATTAGTTTCCGAGAAGGTATGGCTGTCTATATTGGAATTATCGCCACAATTAGAGCAGGATTTCCAGTGTGTAGTAGTGTCGTATTGGTAATCGCCGTAAATATGGTCGCAATCAATATGCCAAAGGTCATCGGCAGATTTTACAACTATGCCCATACCTATTCTTAAACTTACGTTAAACGCTTTACCGCCCATAGTTACGCTTACATTATCAGCGAACTTATAGTTAGCAGCAGGGGAAAGAATAACATTTGCGCCATAATCGCCAAATGTTACCTTTTCGCCAATAGAAATTGCTTCACCGTTTCTTGTAAAGGTAGAAACACAAGCAGCGTTTACGCCTTCACCCTGTGCATTAAAGAAATCAGATGTAAGTGTTGTGCCTTTTGCAAACGAATCACAGGTTAAGGTAACGCTTGTTATCGGTTTATATTCGCAGGTGAAAATATATGATACTATAACAACTCTTTTTGCATCTCTGCCTGAATATTGGCTAACTGTTGCCTTGTAGCCATCAATTGTTGCATTAATTGAAGAAATTGCGGCAAAATCGTAACCTGAATTAGCCCAAGCAATAAAAGAAGCCTTGTACTTCTTTCCTTCAACAAATTTTGAATCGCGCGCAAGCTCCACATCATAGCCCGAACTCGGAACTTCGTACCATTTGATAGCATCCGCCTTCCAAGAAACACCTGTTTTACTCCAGTTTGTACTTGGTGTTGCACCCGGACGCGGAATAACAACCCCTTGGATAGTAATGCTGTTAACCTGTGTTGCGGCCTGTGCCGTAAAGCTAAGACCGGATATAACACTAAGAAGCATTACAACAGACAAAAATATTGACAGTACTTTTTTCATAGTTTTCTCTCCTTTATACTTTTGATTTATTGATTATCACATTAAAAGCTTTACCGCTCTCAATGGCACCAAACTGATAAAAAAATTCGTTGTTATTTGGTTTTTTTAGTCTTATAAGAAGACCAAGCGGAATAATATTTTTTACCGTTTACAGTTTTATAGGTGCGAACTCTTACATAGTAAGTTTTCTTTGCTTTTAGACTCTTAA
Organism: Acutalibacteraceae bacterium; assembly: GCA_045605125.1. Lineage (GTDB taxonomy): Bacteria > Bacillota > Clostridia > Oscillospirales > Acutalibacteraceae > UBA737. The sequence continues at coordinate 3,673 of JAZUPK010000024.1, forward strand.
GAGTAGTAGAAGTTGTCTTATAGCTCTTAACCGTCTTCGACTTTGTATACTTAGACTTAAAGCTCTTGCTGGTTGAATACTCAATCTGATAACCCGTAACCTGTGACGACTTTTTCTTAATGGTTACTTTAAGGCTCTTTTTAGCGGTACTAAGCTT
>JAZUPK010000025.1:0-28445 GCA_045605125.1 Acutalibacteraceae bacterium
GTAAAATTTCAGAAAAAGAGAATATTTCTAATTGAATTTGATAAATAAATATATATAAATTATTTATTAGATAACGACAAGACATTTTTATTTTACGAACTTTTATTTGATTATTAGTTGTAATAACTTTATGATTAGGAATAACCGCCATATTAAGCCAAACAGGCTATATTTCTATAAATATATAGAATATCGTAATAAAGAGCCTTAAACCCCTACCCTAAATTATACAAAATATTCATTTAGTATAATTCGACCAATAAAATAATAACCCCCTACTTCAGAGCTTTTTTTGAAAATTAGCGGTTAAAATCTAATTACAACAAATATTTTAAATAAAAAAAGCTATCCAAAATGGATAGCTTTCATTTTAAATATTAATCTTTTATCATCGTTTTAATAAGTTTTGAATTACTAGCAAAAACCGGAATCATTGATTCAAATGCTGATAAGAAGTTTTTATCTTCGTTTAACATTTCTTTAATACTATCGGTAACCTTTTGATTTTTGTAGGCGGCAGCTGCGAGGATAATAATTGCAGTATTAACTGTATCCCTGTCCCCTTTTCTAAAGGCAACGTCAATAATATCATAAAATTTCTTAATTTGCTTTTTAGTACCTTCTTCAAAAAGGCGGATAAGACGAGATCTTAAATGTTCGCCATAAAAACTCAAATATAAGAATTCACCATACGCAGCTACATGATTTTTGTATTCTTCCTTTAAAGCAGGAAAAACATCCAAAACTTTTTTTGAAAATGCGGTTACGTTAGTAGCACCGTCTTTAGTAGCGGTTGGTAAATTAGCAATATTATTAAGAGTACGAGTGGTTTTTATGCCAAATTCTTTACGTAAAGAAATAGCAAAGTCTAAACCAACAGATACAGCATCTTTTTCGTTATTGCTTTCTTCAAAAAGCCAAGCGTTAATTTCGCGGTAATCGCCTACTATACCGTCTTCAATATCTGCAACAGATAATGTAAACATTTTTCTATCGTCTAGATAATCAATCTTTATAGCTTTATTATCATTAGCGTAGTAGCCATCTTTATTGGTAACATTGTTTTCAGCAAAAAACGCAGATAATTCTTTGGCAATTACGTCAAAATACTTATTATCCAATTAAAAATCACATCCAAATTAAATATATAAGCCTATTATACAACACTTTTTGTGTTTTGTCACTAAAAATTTTATTGTATTTAGAAAAGTTTTAAAGTATAATGTTTTTAAGTAAGTTTAGGAGTTAATTTATGGAGCTTTCAAACATAAAAACAATACAATCAATTTTAAATAAGCATGGCTTTTCTTTTAAAAAGTCGCTAGGACAAAATTTTCTTATAAACCCTACCGTGTGTCCCAAAATGGCAGAATTTACCACTGATAACGAAATGGGTGTTTTAGAGATAGGTCCTGGTATTGGTGTACTTACCAAAGAACTTTCAAAAACCGCAAAGAAAGTTGTTGCTATAGAGCTTGATGAACGTTTAAAAGCCATATTGCCCGAAACGCTTAAAGAATGTGACAATGTTGAAGTGATTTTTGGCGATGCAATGAAGCTTGATTTAAAGCAAATAATTGCAGAAAAATTTAGTGATTGTAAGGCGGTGTCGGTTTGCGCCAACCTTCCCTATTATATAACTTCACCTATTGTTATGATGCTTTTAGAAAGCAAGTTACCCATTACTAATATAACAGTAATGGTGCAAAAAGAAGCTGCTGAGCGCCTTTGCGCAAAGGTTGGAACACGTGAGGCAGGTGCCGTTACGGTTGCGGTTTCATATTATGCCGTTGCCGAGATTTTATTCCAAGTTGGCCGTAATAGTTTTATGCCACCACCTAATGTTGATTCTTCTGTAATAAAGCTTAATATATTAAAAGAACCTAAAGTTAAAGTTGATGATGAAAAAAAGTTTTTCTCCATTGTAAAGGCTTGTTTTGCACAACGGAGAAAAACTTTAGTAAATACAGTATCAAATACAACTTCTTATCCAAAAGAAGCAATAAAGAATGCGCTTAAATCAATGAATTTAAGTGAAACTGTCCGTGCAGAACAGCTTACTATTGAACAATTGGCCGAGCTTTCAAACGCTTTATGATTACTTTAAAACAAGAGTTTTTGAATGAGCGAAAGAATATATAACCTTTTCCTTTACTTTTAGATTAAATATCTTTTCGCATGCTTTTGCATAAACGTTTAGTTGTTCGGAATAAGAAGTCGCAAGTTGGTTCAAATCCTCCACCCTATCGGTTTTGAAATCAAGAATTACAAGCTCACCGTTTTCAATAAAGCAAATATCAACCGCACCCTGTAGTGTAACCATTTCATTGGCTAAATCACCTTCTAAGCTATTATCAAGCACAAAAGCAGGTATTTCAGTCAAGAACCGCATTTCGCGCTCTACCCTATCGGCATTTTTTATGCGATTAAAGATTTCGCTTTCGAAAAAGTTTTTTAAAGCTTTTTTAGAGAGCGAATTTTTTTCGTCCTCAGTAATGTACTGCCATTCATAAAGCCGGTCAATTTCACTTTCAATATCATCGGTTTTTGAAAAATCAAAAAATTCAATAACCTTATGCATAGCACTACCTCTACCGGTAGCAGTAATACCACTCGCACTCATAAAAGAAGGCTTTTGTGAAAAAGCAAATTTTTCACTTTCATCTTTGTTTGCAAGCAAAGAAACTGAAATTTTTGATTGAACTTCAGCTAGTTTTTCATAAGGATAAATAAATTCAAAATTTTTCTTTATAGCGTTAATCTTGCTTTCGTCGGGAATAAAATCATTGCTATTTATAGTGTTATTAATTGATTTTAGATTTTCACCATTTAAAATTCTTATTTTAATAAGAGAATTTTCAAGCGTATTCTTAGTTAAATATTGACTAAAAATCGCTTTATACTCGGGAACAATTAAAAGTGATAAAAGCAACCAATCAGCATAAGATTTTGTACGTGAAAATGTAGCGTAACCCAAATCTTCACAATCGCTTAAAACAAGGTTTTTGCTGTTTTCAACGGCTTTTTCAAAACTGTTAAATGCAGCGACAAAGTGCAGTTTATCCTGTGCTCTTGTCATAGCAACATAAAAAAGACGTAATTCCTCTTCTAATTGCGAAGCCTTAATTTCATTTAAAATAACTTCACGAGAAATAGTTGTATATTTAGTTTTATCGGTTTCATCAAAGTACTTAAAGCCAATGCCATACTTTGTTGAAAAGGCCGCAGCAGAACGCGATTCAGCATCATTAAATCGCGAAGCAGTATTAGCGACAATACAAATAGGAAACTGTAGTCCTTTTGAAGCGTGTATACTCATAATATTTACTGCATTACCGCCATTAGCTACACCACCAACTGATGATAGCTTTAATATATAATCACAAAAAGCTAAAATAGAGTGCGTTTTTTCGGTAGAAAAATTAGTAGCAAATTCGCAAAGTAGCAAAAGATTATTGCGCCTTTGCTCACCGTTTGGCATTGCAGATACAATATTAAGATACTCGGTATCAATAAGTAAATAAGAAACAAGTTTTGAAAGCGGTAAAATAACCGATTTCAACCTAAATTCTTCAATTTTTTTTAAAAAATGTATAGATTTCTCATCACCATTTTCTGCAGAAAAAATTAAAGCTGAATATAGGTCATCTTTTCTTTTGTTTGCTCTTATTTGAGCTAAATGTTCAGGCGAGAAACCAAAAATTTTAGACATTAAAACTGTAGCTAAAGCAACATCATTTTTAGGATTGTCTATAACCCTTAAAAGTGACAAAAATGTTGTGATTTCAACACTTTCTGAAAAATTATTAATATTAAGGTTGACGGGTATTCCTTGAAGTTCAAGTTCACTAACTAACTGTGGCGCTTTAGTTGAAAGATTGCGTAAAAGAATCGTAAAATCGCCAAAATTCGCAGTTCTAAGCGTGTCATCATCTTTTTTAATACACGCAGGTCCATTTATAGTATTCTTAATAAAATCTGCAATAGCGCGTGCTTCAAGCGTTATTTTTGCCTCTTTAGTTTCGTTACAATCGATAAAGTCAATGCTAACCGCCGCATCTTCGGTTTGGGGGAATTTAGCTGCAGGAATTAACATTTCTTCACTATCGTAAATAATTTTACCGGTGTTTTGTGTCATAAAGATACTGAAAAAACTATTGATAAAATCACAAACAGTGTTTTTTGAACGGAAATTATTACCCAGAATAATTTTTTTAGCATCGTTATCACTTGCGTTAGCAAGCGGTATATAACGGTTTTTCTTGTCTAGAAAATTAGAAGGATTAGCACCGCGAAAGGCATATATACTTTGCTTTACATCACCTACTGAAAACAACCTTTTTTCATAACCAGACAATACGTAGAAAAGCATATTTTGCAAATCGTTAGTATCCTGGTATTCATCAACCATAACTTCTTTGTATTGCTCTACTAATTCTTTGCCATTTTTCGAAACATTTATTTCCCCATCTTTATAATCACATAAAAGCTCAAGCGCTAAATGTTCGGTATTATGGAAGGTAAATAAATTATTCGCTTTATATGCTTCAAATACGTTATTGTCAAATTCCAAAAGAATGTCAACAAAAAGTTTGACAAGCGGATATAAAGTTTTAAACTGTGAATTTATGAATTCAAAATTATTGTAAAAAATCTTATAAAGCGGATCTAAGGCTTTTCCACTCAAATGTTTATAAGTATCTTTAACTGCTATAACTTCTTCAATATCCCCTACTCCGCGTACAGTTGGTAATTTTGGTAAAGTATATTGCTGTAATTCGTTGTAAAAAGCATCCCAATCGCCTGTAGAGGCGATTTCTTTTAAGTTTTGAATTATTTCACTAGCAGCATCAAAAACAGGATAATACGCTTCATACACATTATCAATACCAAATATAAGGTTTTTAGCGGCGGAAATACTGTTTTCCATACCGGTGATTATGATGTCCGCTTTTGAAAAAGCAAATTTATACCATAAATTTTCACTATCAAAAACACCATTGTTATAATTATCTAAAATTTCTTTAAACCAAAGTTTTGGAAAAGGAAGTTGGCGCGAAAAATTATAAACCGATAATATAAGGTCAATAAAATTGCGTTCATCAAACTCAGAACCTACAAGATCTAAAAGTTCTAAAAATTCTTTATTTTCCTGTTCGAAATAACGATTAATTATAGAACAAAGTACCTCGTCATTAATTGCCTTTAAATCGTTTTCTTCAGCAATTTTAAAATCGGGTGCTATTCCTAATTTATCGAAATTTTCGCGAACTAAATCAATACAAAAAGAGTCTATAGTACATATTTTGGCGTTGTTAAGAAGGTTTTTTTGGAGTAATAAGCCAATGTTTTGCGGGTTATTTCTACATTCTTCATCAATACGCTTTTCAATACGGGAACGCATTTCCGTAGCAGCGGCGTTTGTAAAGGTTACAATTAAAAGCTCATCTGCGCGTATAGGATTTTCAGCCGAAATCAGCTTTTGTATTACTCGTTCAACTAAGACGGCAGTTTTACCCGAACCTGCAGCGGCAGAAACCAGAATATTGCCGTTTTCTTTAATTGCATCTTGTTGTGCGGGTGTAGGTTTAAATGCCATCATTCTTCTCCTTTTCTAAAATTTCAAAAACTTGCGCATTTTTAATATCAGGTACTTTGAAAATTTCTTTATTTTCTATACCGCAAATTGATTTAAAATCGCAGTAATTACAAGCAGCTGACTCTCTGCCATCAATGGGTTTAGCCTCAATTTCACCACCGACTATGGAGTCTCCGGTTTGCGCCATCAATTTTTCAATATGGTCAAAAATTTGGGTAAACTGAGTATCGCTAATAAATGAACTGTTGGATTTTGAGATACTACCATCTTTATTTAGCGATAATTTTGGGATATACTCTCCCCTGTTTTCTTTTTCCATTGATTTTACTAAATCCAAGTCACCTTGCATTAGCCCGTTCATAGCCATACCATCATCATTAAGGTCTCGCTTTGCGGGCATATAAAATATACCGGCGGCAGTATTATCAGGTAAATTTCGGCCGCGGGTTATCGCATAAAGGTAAATAAGCATTTGAAGATTTAATCCGAATAAAATATCGGGCAATTTAAAGGATTTAGTACCTGTTTTATAATCTATTATACGAATATAGCCATTGTATTCGTCTACGCGGTCAATACTACCGATAAGGTTAATTTCACCCGAAGAAAACGGGAATTTAAGCGGTATGCCGTCTCTGCCGATTGAAAGCTCACAATGTGTAGGTTTAAAATCACTTTGAGAAAACTCTTGCGCCAAATGATATAAAACTTCCTTTAAAGAGCGCGAAATCTTTGAAATTATAAACCTGTGTCTTGCAGTTTCTATACTTCGGTACCCTTGAACAGAATCAAGATAAAGTGAGATGTACTTATCGCATAAATCATCTAATTGACTATTAGTAAGGTCTTTAATGTTTTCCTTGTAATCGGAAATAATCTTTTCTAGCACAAAGTGTACGATAGTACCGCGCTGTAACACATCGAAATCTGCCGGTTGAAGCTTTTTAAGTCGCAAACCGTACTTACAAAAATGCGAGAATTTACAACGATGAAATGTATCGAATTTTGTTGCCGACATATTGATATTTTCGCCATACAACCTTCGTGCTGTAGTTTTGGAAAGCTTTAATCCCTCTATATCTTCGTTTTTAGTGATAGGTACATTAAGATATGCTCCTCCATTTAAAACCGCTTTTAGGGTGGAAAAATCAGCATTATTTCCAACACTACGGCAAAGCTCGGAAAAAGCTGCAGCCTGAGTTTCGGGCAGATTATCTTGGGTTATTTCTTCACTCGGCTCAAAATAAACTTTAGGGTTTAAATTTTCTTCTATTGCAGTTACAAAACTTGATTTTTCTAATGCTTGTCCTTTAAGGCTAGACCTAGCAAAAGATATATAAAGCATTTCAGTTGCAGAGCATAAATTTGAGTAAACTAAAAACTTTTCATCAATAGAAGAGAAAATTTCATTATCAGCAATTTCTAACCCTAAATCAATTAATGCTTTACGCTCTTTTATTGCAAAAATACCGTTATTATCGGCGATTTTTGGGAAAACACCTTGATTGGCGCCTAAAATAAACACAACCTTTGGGTTACTAAGTCTTATACGGTCGGCTTGTCCAAAAATCACTTGGTCGAGTGTTTGCGGTATTACACCTACCTCTTCAAGTGACAACGACAAATAAAGTACCTCATAGTATTCGTTAGCACTAAGATTAGCACCATTATAACAAGTAACAATACTATCTAAAATGCTCATAAAACTATCGTAGCTTTGTTTTAGTGCATCCTTAGAATATGAATCGCTGCCGAACTTTTTAGATAGATTTAAAAGCGCTTTATCTGCATTACAGAACTCTAAAAGCTTAATTATTGCCTTACTCATTTGTTTTACATCGCCGTAAAAATTATCTTTAAATAAAAGAATAGGCTCTAATGCACGGCGGCGCAAGTCGTTAATTTTGGATAAATTTTCTATAATGGTTTCATCAGGCTCATCAGTAACAAAACCGCGAACATCCATATCCCAGTCTTTAAGCCATAAATCACCATTGATTTTCCAAATATAGGTGTAGTTTTCAAGCTCTGATATTTCTTCAATAGATAGCAAGTTTATACCCGATTTATGAAAACGAAGTATACTTTCGGTAGAAAAATTAATGGATTTTATAGCCGAAAGCACACTGATAGCAAGCGGAAAATAAAGTAATGAAAGTTTTTTATCAAAAAAGCAATCAATATTATTCTTTTTACAAGCGTATTCTACTGCTTGGTTATAGGTTTCGCTATCACGAGCGATTATTGCAAAATCTTTAAAGCGTAGGTTCTTAGTTCTTACTAATTTACGGATAGTACGTGCAGCAAATTCCGCTTCATCAAATATAGTTTTTGCGTCACATATAAAAGTGCAGTCGCTACAGTCACCACAAGTATTATTCTCGCTAATTAGTCTTTCGACCTTTGATAGTGAAGAATTGTAATAAGAATGATTTAAAATGATCGGTTCTAGAGGCTTAATTGCATGTTTTTTAGCAAGGTTTTCTATTTTTGTTACTGCTAAACGGATATTAGTAAATAAATCATATTCACGAACGCTTAAAGCATCATTTGTAAATGCGAAATATACATCAGTAGCACTTTGAAATACGCGGTCGATAATTTTATATTGTTGACCGGTAAAACCTTTAAAACCATCAAAAAAGACTGTTTTTCCTTCAAAATAATTTATGTTTTCAAGCTTGGAATAAAGACGTGTAAGCTTGTCTGCAGGGTCGATAAAACGCTCTGCAGTAAATAGATCATAAGCTTGGTAGATAAGTGATAAATCATTCAACTTGCGTTTTAGGCTTTCGCTAGCGACTTTATTTGCGGTCATAGTAAGCGTGTTAGCAGAAATGCCGTTAATTTTAAATTCACCAATAGCATCAAGCATACTTTTAGCAAAGGTAAGCGATTTTGCATAACGAGACCATAATTTAAGTTCGTTCGCAACACTTTTAAGCGCTTTATTCATAAAAATAATTTTATCAGAATCATTTAAGTTACGAGCCGCAGTACCACCTGTTTTACGACAAACTTCATCATACAAACGAGAAAAACTCAAAACTTCAACATTTTGTGAAAAAGAATCACCAATCGCTTTATAAACTGCCTTTTCAGTTTCAAAAGATGCTTGTTCGGGCACAATTATAATTGATTTTTTGCCCATATCTGCTAAAGCTTTAACATTATTTATAATGCAGGTTGTTTTTCCTGATTTTGGCAAACCGAATATAAACTGAAGCAAACATTATCACTCCTTTACAAACTATTATACACACACGCAGTACCATAAACGGTACATCAAACTATTAAATTAAAAAAAAGTAAGGCTATTACACCAACTATTCCAAATACACCGCTAATCGCAATAGTAATTTTGTTAATTGCTAAATTAAGTCCTGTGAAATTTTTGGTGAAATAAAGTATTAACAAAATTAATACACCCAACATTGCATTTAAAAATATATATTTAAATGCCTTTCCGCTTCGTACTGAAATGATTAGCATTGACAAAGAATAAATTACTAAGGCTAGAATGATAAAATATTTTAAAAATCCCATAAAATCACCTTATAGATTATATGAAATTTTTGAAATTAAAATTCTTAAAAATGCCACCTCATTACACGAGATGGCATTATATTTTAAGGCTCTACTGATTCATTTTCAACTTCAATAATGTCGAAATCATCAGTTTCATCTTGATAAAGAACGATATCGTTATTAAGATTAAGAGAACGGCGAACTAAGTACACAATAAGTAATACAAAAAGTGCAAATATTCCCAAAAGAACAATAAATAGTGTTATGATTATAACCTTACCGTTGCTAGAAAGCGAACCGAAACGTGTAAAGATATTATCCTTTTCTTCTGTTACTATTTTAGCGTTTAATTCTAACTCAGGGTAACGTTGTAAGGTTTCCTGCTTTGAATCGTATCTATAAACGCCAAAATCACCATCATAGAAACAGTAAACATATTTAAACTCAGACATTTCAGAATTAGTATTTGCGTAACATTCAACAGAAAAATCGGAGAAATTAAGATTTGATGGATAATAGTCTTCAGGTATAGTTAAATTACTAGGAAATTTTGCGAAAATATATGCATTTTCTCCAACAGTTAAATAATTTACTCTTTCAAATAAATCATTTTCTTGATTATAAGAAAACGGTAAAAGAGTGTCGCTATCTTTTTCAGATAAATAGAAAAGTCTAAAATTGTTATCAGCATCACAAGCGGTTTCTATCGTATAGCCGTTAACGTCAGTTTCCATGATTTTGAAACCTTTAAATAAAACCTTTTTAGGAATTTCGGTAGCAATTAAGTATGTTTTTCCTTCAATAATTGTTTCAAGTGAAGATTTTATATCTGTGACAGTATCATCATCTTCGTTTTCCTCTTGGGTTGGGTCTTCCTCGCTTAAAGTTGCTTCTTCGGAACTGACATCCTCAACTTTTTCTTCACGAGTTATTTTAATTTTATACACTTTTTGAGTACCATTTGCAGCCTCAACTGTTATGGTTACTGTATTTGTGCCAACCTTTAAATTTGTATTACCTTCAACTGATTTAATTTTTGCATCCTTATCTGATGGAGTAGCAACAATATTTACTTTTTTTGTTTCATAAGGTACTTTTGCAGTATAGCTTGTTTTATTTGAAGAAAAAGATTCTTTCAAAGAATAACCGCTGATTTTAAGAGATTTAAGTTTTGCATTATTAGAAAGTTTTGCGTCTTTCACTGTCATAGAAGCTGATGCACCAGTAAAGCTAACCTCTTTTGAAGCGCCACCCGACTGAGTAACATAAGAACAGTCAGTCACTGAAATAGAACTTGTACCTACCGCCAAAGCGGAAAACTCGAAATTATATTTTACCTTTTTATCGCCAGATGGAGATTCAACAACCTGAAGTGCACCTGCGCCGCCTGTGCCTGCACCGCTTTCATATTTAAGAACAGAATCATCATATTGTAAGTAAAAGGTTAAAGCGTACATTGCTTCTTCAGGGTTAAGAGAAACGGTAACAGTAACTTTATCACCAACATCTACAGTATTTTTACTGAAATAAAGTGTTGTACCTTTTGCAGAAGCAGGCACTATAACGCAAGAAATCAGTAATATAATAGTTAACAAAATTGATGAAATCTTAGCAAAAATTTTCATTTTATCACTCCGTTATTTTATTGTTGTTAGTCCTAATAAGTGTAATCTTATATTAGCCAAATCAATTATTGTGATCTTGTTGTCACCATTAGTATCGGCACCTTTTAAATTATCACCCTTTAATTTGATGATTTCAAGTAAATGTAACCGAACATTAGCAAGATCTAATATGGTAATTTTTCCGTCACCCGTACAGTCGCCTTTAACAACCTTTGTGGATGAAGTGGTACCATCCGAAGAATTATCATTTAAAACATTAGTATTAATTGTAATAGTACCTGCTTTTTGTGCATCAATATTAAGTGTGTATGTATTTGTGTATCCTGTTTGGGATTTTATATTTAACAAAATTACATTCTCACCTTTTTTAAGAGAAAAATATTTTTTCGAGCTAAAGGTTGCACCCTCAGGAAGCTCGCATGTTACAACAGCATCACCGTTAGTTGACAACGAATACTCAAATGTATATCTATTAAAAGACGGTGTCAAATTTTCGGCTTGGATGTCTAAAAAATAGTAGTTATTAAGCTTACTGTCAGTTTTAGGCAGTGCCGAAACATCAGCAGGTAAATCTTTATAAACGGGAATGCGGAAGTACAGTTTCGAGTCATTCAAATTAGCGTAAATCTTCTTTAAAAATTTAGCCGAATTTACAGAATCCGCAACATTTTGTGCATACTGATGATTGATTTCGTAAGGGTGAATTACATTATAGTTTTTATAATAGTAGGTATCTTGACCCCGATTGATATAACCAATTGAATAAGTTATAGCACCGCCTACAATAGATTTTGTAGGGGTCGTCCAACCTTCGTTATAAGCGTATTTCTTACCGGAAGATAAAACCTGAGACGAATTACTGCCAGAAGCGCCGAAATTAAAGAAATTATATACCTTTGTATCATTATAAGTTGTTCCTTTTGATAATGTAGACCCATCTATACCTTGCTCTTGTAATATTGTTGAAGCTAAAACAAGCGGATTAACCGCCGATTTTTGCGCCGCATAAATTATAGCTTCGGCGTAGCGTTTGCCGTAAAACTCATCATTTTTATCGGAAATTTTTGCATCCATAAAAGTATCATTGATTATCTTTTCAACCATATCAAGAGATTGCGTTTTTGAGTCATAACTTTGGCGTAAAAACACAAAGATATCTTCAGTATTAAGAAAATTGCGCGGGTCCATATAATAGGCTATAACTTCTCTTGAAGCACCGTACCATCCGCCTGAATCGGTTTCTATAAAACTACCGTTAGACCAATCGTAACAACCTTTTCGCATAGAACGCCAAGAGTTATACTTTGACTGAACGAGCTTATAAAACAAATTATCTTCCAAAGCGACCGAATCATAAAAGTTCAACGGTATTTCTTCAGGGATAAATACCCAATTTGGATATTTTTTATTAATAGATTTTAAATAACTTTGATAGCTTTCGGGAAAGAGTTCTAACTGTTTATTAAAGGTGTCTTCAATTGTATATTTATGTATATCAATTAAATCTTCACGAACGTAACCCTCAACATTTTCGCCGGAATTTACAAAAGACACATTGTACCAAATATAAGTTTCATCGGTTTCGGGATTATGTGTGTTTTTAGAATCCTTTTCACTACCCAAAACCGAAACAATAACCTTCGAAACAACTGCAACAGATTTAGCGGTTGTAGTGGGAGATGTTCTAATATTAACGTTGCTTTCAAATATATAACCCTCAGTTACAACAGTTTCTGCCGAAAAAACATTTAGAGTAAAAAAATGCGAAAAAATTAAGACTAAAGAAATTATAAAACAAACAGGTTTAATAATTTTATTCATACATTACCCTTTCGACAAAATACTTACTTTTATTATATAATTTTTATCCTTTCATGTCAACTAAATATAGTATATAAATATTAAAAAATCCACAAAAAATTGTGGATTTTTTAATTTTGGTTATATGATTTTAAATTTTTTGAATTGTTTCCATTAAATAGTCGCCAAACTGACTGCAAGTAGCACTGTTTTCGCTATCATCAATAACAATTTTCTTTTCAGTCTCAGCGCAAATATTAAGAGCTTTATTAAGCTTGTCTGCCTTCTCGGTAAAACCTATATGACGAAGAAGCATTTCAGTTGCTTTGAACATACTGGTGGGGTTAGCATACTCTCCTCTGCCTGCTTCAATAAGGCGCGGAGCACTACCGTGTATTGGCTCAAACATTGCATACTTATCGCCAATATTAGCGCTACCTGCAGTACCTACACCACCTTGAATTTGCGCCGCTTCATCGGTAATAATATCACCATAAAGATTAGGCATTACAAACACTTGGAATTTAGAACGAATATTTTCATTAACAAGGTTTGCGGTCATTATGTCAATATACCATTCTTCAGCAGTGATTTCGGGATAATCTTTTGCGATTTCATGTGCGATTTGCGAAAACTTACCGTCGGTTTTTTTCATAATGTTTGCTTTTGTAACAATAGCAACATTGGTCTTACCGTTTGCTCTTGCAAATTCAAATGCTGCGCGACAAATACGACGAGTTCCTGCATTGGTAGTCACCTTAAAGTCCATAGCTAAAGTATCAGGTATTTCAATACCACGGCTACCAAGAACATATTCACCCTCGGTATTTTCGCGGTAGAATGTCCAGTCTATGTTTTGCTCAGGCACACATACAGGGCGCACATTAGCATACAAATCAAGCTCGCGGCGCATTGCAACATTTGCACTTTCCAAAGTACCGCCCTTTAAGGTTGTAGTTGGCGCTTTTAATATTACATTACATGCTTTAATTTCCGCTAAAACATCATCTGGTATTGCTTTATTTTTAGCAATACGGTTTTCTATTGTAAGACCTTTGATTACTCTTAGCTCTACCCTACCGCTTGAAATTTCATCCTTTAAAATAAAGTCAAGAAGGCGTTTGCTTTCCTTTGATATAATAGGACCGATACCATCGCCGTAACAAATACCTATAACGATTTTTGATAAGCTTTTGTAATCAATAGCGCCACTTTCTTGCTCCATTTTTTGCTGTCGGGCAATTTGTTCTTCTAAAACGGCTTTAAATTGCTCTACAGCGCTGTTTATATAACTTTCCATATTCTATATCTCCTTAGTATATGCAAGCAATCCACCGGCTTTTAAAATGGCTTTTTGTCTATCTGTGAATGAGCATACAAGTGTGTAGTTTTCTCCGGTAGTTTCGTTTTTAAGAATAATTTCACCTTTATCCATACCAGCAAATACGTTTGAAAGTGTTAATGTATCATTTTGGTTTAGTTTATCATAATCTTCGGGATTCTTGAATGTTAACGGCATAATACCTGCGTTAATAAGATTAGCAACATGAATTCTTGCAAAGCTTTTTGTAATAACCGCACGAACACCTAAATACATAGGTACTAGAGCCGCATGCTCACGAGAAGAGCCTTGACCGTAGTTGCTGCCACCAACAATTATAGATTTACCAAGTGATTTAGCTCTTTCAGGGAAGCTTGTATCACAAACACCAAAGCAGAATTGTGATAAATGTGGAATGTTTGAACGGTAAGGAAGTATTTTAGCACCTGCCGGCATAATATGGTCGGTTGTGATGTTATCGCCAACTTTTAATACTAGCTGTGCAGTTAAAGTATCTTCTTGTGGTAAAGATTCGGGGAAAGGCTTAATGTTAGGACCGCGCAGAATTTCTAAGCTTTCAGCTTCTTCTTCGCTTGCAGGCTCGATTACCGCGCTATCATCAATTTTAAATGAAGTAGGCATAGTAACTACCGGCATTTCACCAAGCAAACGTGGGTCGGTAATTTCACCTGTTAATGCAGCCGCTACTGCGGTCTCAGGTGAAACAAGATAAACACTTGCATCAGCAGTACCGCTTCTTCCAATAAAGTTACGGTTGAAAGTACGCAAAGAAACACCTGCAGAGTTTGGCGAAAATCCCATACCAATGCAAGGACCGCAAGCACATTCAAGTAAGCGTGCACCAGATGCTAAAATATCGGTAAGCGCACCGCATTCAGCTAGCATTGAAAGAACCTGCTTAGAACCCGGTGAAATTGAAAGACTGACTGAGGGGTCTATTGTTTTACCTTTTAATAACGCAGCAACCTTTAGCATATCTAAAAGTGAAGAATTTGTACAAGAACCAATGCAAACTTGGTCAACCTTTGTGCCCTTAAGGGATTCAACGGTAACAATATTATCAGGGCTATGCGGACAAGCGATTAAAGGCTTTAATTCGTTAAGATTTATATCAATAATCCTGTCATACGAGGCATCTTCATCACTAGCAAGCGGAATATAATCCTCTTCTCTGCCCTGCGCCTTTAAAAATTCTCGTGTGATTTCGTCGGATGGGAAAATTGAGGTAGTAGCACCTAATTCGGTACCCATATTTGTAATAGTTGCACGCTCAGGAACAGAAAGATATTTTATACCTTCACCGCCCCATTCAATAATGGCGCCAACGCCACCTTTTACAGAAAGAATACGTAAAATTTCAAGGCTTATATCCTTGGCGGTAACGAAAGGATTTAATTTACCTATCAAATTAACCTTATACATTTTTGGCATCTTAATATAATAAGCGCCACCGCCCATTGCTACGGCAACGTCAAGACCGCCTGCGCCCATTGCGAGCATACCAATACCGCCACCGGTTGGTGTATGGCTATCAGAACCGATTAAGGTTTTACCGGGTTTTCCAAAACGTTCGAGGTGAACTTGGTGACAAATACCGTTACCGGGACGTGAGAAATATATACCATGCTTTTTACAAACTGATTGTATATATCTATGGTCGTCGGCATTTTCAAAGCCCGACTGTAATGTATTATGGTCAATATAAGCAACACTGCGCTCAGTTTTAACTCTTTTAAGGCCCATTGTTTCAAATTCCAAATAAGCCATGGTGCCTGTGGCATCCTGAGTTAAGGTTTGGTCAATTTTAAGTGCAACTTCACTATCTACTGTTAAATCGCCACTTAAAGCATGTGCTTTAATAATTTTTTGTGCAATAGTTAAACCCATAAATTTTAATCCTTTCTAGTGATGTTTTTGTAAGCGTTATCTACATGCTCTAAAGCATAACGCATTGCGCTTTCGCCATCCTGTTTTTCAACCGCTTCGTAAATTCTTCTATGCTCTTCTACAGATTCTTTGGCACGAGAACTTAAGCGAATTGAAGCACTACGATATTTCTGTATTTTTTTATGCAATGATAAAAGAATATTATAAAAAGTCACACTGCCCGAAATGGCATATAGTGTTTCGTGGAAGCGATTATCCATACTTTTGATTTCTTCGGAATTATGTTTGCTTAAATAAAATTCCTGTAGTTCCAAGGCATCTTTTAATTCGGCGATTTGAGCAGATGTGGCATTTTCTGCCGCCATTTTTGCCGCAAAACCTTCAATCTGTCTGCGAATGGTAAAAATATCTTCTAAATCCTTTTCGGTAATACCAAGTACTACCGAGCCTTTTCCGCTTTCTTTTATAAGGTTTTCTTGTTCTAGTCTACGAAGTGCCTCTCTTATCGGTGTTCGGCTAACGCCAAGAGCTTCGCATAATTTATTTTCGGTAAATATTTCACCGCGTGCATATTTACCACTTAAAATATCCATTTCTAAAACTTGATAAACCTGATCTGCTAAAGAAACGGTTTTATGTTTAAGCATAGTTTGCCTCCTTAAATCTTTTTATATTTTCCAAATGATAACTCTTCAATTTTAGTTTCAAGCTCCATATTGGACAAGGTGGTTTGTCGACCGTCTTCATACTCACGGTCAATCCACTCTTTAAGCTTAATTACAAGCGGGTCCTTTTTATCAATTTGTTGATTTGCGGGTAAATTATAGTTAGTATTTATCCAGTAAGCAATACCGGCAAGACCACTAGTTTTACCAATAAGCACAGATGCCGGGCGATTTAATATTTTTTTGGTATCAAAAATATTATAAATTTCTTCATCCTTTAAAAGACCATCGGCGTGAATACCTGCTCTAGTAACATTAAAGTTTCTACCAACAAATGGTGTCATAGGCGGTATATTATAGCCAATCTCTTTTTCAAAGAAATTAGCAATATCGGTAATAGCGGTTGGATCCATACCGTCAAAGGAACCACGAAGTGCGGCATATTCCATAACCATTGCTTCTAATGGAACGTTACCTGTACGCTCGCCAATACCAAGCAGTGAGCAGTTAACACCTGAAGCACCATAAAGCCAAGCTGTTGCAGCATTTGTAACACCCTTATAAAAGTCGTTATGACCATGCCATTCAAGCAATTCGCTAGGAACATCAGAATAATGATGCAAACCGTAAATTATACCCGGTACACTACGTGGAAGCACAACTTCAGGATAAGGTACACCATAACCCATAGTATCGCAAGCACGGATTCTAACAGGTATACCTGCATCGCGCGACATTTCCATAAGCGCATTAACAAATGGTACTACAAATCCATAAAAATCGGCACGTGTGATATCTTCTAAATGACAACGTGGCATAACGCCTGCTTCAAAGGCTTCGGCAACAGTAGCTAAATATGTATCCATCGCCTGTTTACGAGTCATTTTAAGCTTATTGAAAATATGATAGTCGCTACAAGAAACCAAAATTCCTGTTTCGCGGATACCTAAATCCTTAACTAGCTTAAAGTCTTGCTTGTTGGCACGTATCCAAGTTGTGATTTCGGGGAACTTAAGTCCCAATGCTTGACATTCTTCGATAGCCTGTCTATCCTTCTTGCTATAAACAAAAAATTCGGTTTGACGAATTAATCCATAAGGACCGCCAAGGCGTGAAAGTAATTTATATATTTCAACAATTTGCTTTACGGTATATGGCTCAACAGATTGCTGACCATCGCGAAGTGATGTATCAGTAATCCATATTTCTTCAGGCATACCAATAGGCACACGGCGGTGGTTAAAAGCTATACGCGGAACTTGATCGTAAGAATAAAGGTCACGTTGCAAATTAGCCTCGGGAACATCCTGTAATGAATATTTATAAGCTCTTTGTTCGAGCAAGTTGGTTTTATCGGATAATTCGAACATTGTATCACCTCTCGTATTTATGTATACAATTATACAATAAATTATATAAATGTCAAGAAAAAAACCCCTAAAATATTGATTATTTTAAGGGTTTTTATGAAAATTCTATTCTATTTTGTAAATTCTCGAATTCTTTCGTATATTCTTTATTTAAATTAATAATTTTCTTGTATTCTTTTTTTGCATAGCTAAGTGTGTTATGTGTTCCACCTTTTTGACCGTCATACCAACTAATAACTAAATCACTATGGTCAACCATATATATATTCCTTATTTGAAAAGCAGAAATTTGATATTCTACCGAAGAATATACAAGCTCATCACAATTTGATATAACTGAATCATAACGCTTTTTCCAAGGATATTTTATAGCATTGCTATGCTCTAAAAAAGGTATAACGCAAACAAGCCTTATGTTTTTATATTTTTTCTTTAAACTTAAGACTGTTTCAGCACAAATTATGTCGAACCCTTCTGCCATACCGCAATAAAAAACCGTACATCCATTTTCAATAAGATTGATTAAAGTTTCCTTTAAAGCGGTTATCAAATTATTAAATTGCGCATCGTTTTTATTAAGTTTAAAAGGGAATTTTGAAGGTCGGTAGCCTGTAAAACAAGCTTTTTTTATTACATTAAGATTATTCATAAGAATATTATACCGAACATATGTTTATTTGTCAATATAAAAAAGCCGAGTGATAAACACTCGGCAAATAATTATTTCAAATTAATAGCTTTTAAGGCTTTTTCTACAATATTTTCTGCGCGCAAGCCAAATTGATCAAGAAGCTTTGTTGCGGGACCTGAATGACCGAACACATCATATACACCAAGCTTTACAACCGGTACGGGATATACTTCTGCAAGACATTCAGCAACTGCACTACCAAGACCACCAATTACAGTATGTTCCTCGGCGGTTACAATTGCGCCGGTTTCCTTTGCAGCCTTAATTATAATTTCTTCATCTAATGGTTTAATAGTAGAAATGTTAATTACTCTAGCACTTATTCCCTTTTCTTTAAGCAAATCATGAGCCTTTAACGCTTCATCAACCATAAGTCCGGTAGCCACTATTGTAACATCATTACCGCATTTAAGCTCTACACCCTTACCTATTTCGAATTTATAATTCTCATCGAATACAATCGGTACGGGAAGTCTGCCAAAACGCAAATATACAGGACCGTCGTGCTCCATTGCTGCTTCCATAGCAAGCTTTGTTTCTACAGCATCAGCAGGGTTAATGATAGTCATACCGGGGATAGTACGCATTAACGCAATGTCCTCGTTACATTGGTGGGTTGCACCATCTTCACCTACCGAAATACCGGCATGAGTAGCGCCAATGATAACATTTAAATGAGGATAGCCTATTGAGTTTCTAACCTGTTCGAAAGCACGACCGGCAGCAAACATAGCAAAAGTACTGCAAAATACTTTTTTGCCGGTTGCAGCAACACCTGCAGCAATGCTAACCATATTTTGTTCTGCAATACCGCAGTCATAAAATCTTTCGGGAAATTCCTTCTTAAACTTACCTGTTTGTGTAGCGGCAGCAAGGTCGGCATCTAAAACGATAAAATCGTCACGTTTTTTACCTAATTCAACAAGTGTTTCACCATAAGCTACTCTTGTAGCGACAGTTTTAATTTCAGACATAGCTCTCTCTCCCTACTGTAATTCTTCAAATACTTTTTTAAGGTCAGCCATTGCGACCTCGTAAAGCTCATCATTAGGTGCGGCACCGTGCCAAGCACACTGATTTTCCATATAAGAAACGTCTTTACCCTTAATGGTTTTTGCAATAATGCAAACGGGCTTATCAATCTTTTCAGCTTCTAATAAAGCGTTCTCAATCTCATCAAAATCGTGACCGTTGATAGTGATAACATGCCAATTAAATGCTTCGAATTTTTTATCAATTGGATAAGGAGAGTTTACTTCAGTAATTGAACCATCAATTTGTAAATTATTATAATCAACAAAAGCAGTAAGATTAGAAAGATTTTTATTGCCTGCAAACATTGCAGCTTCCCAAACTTGACCTTCTTCTAATTCACCATCGCCTAATATAGTGTATACTTTATAGTCGTCACCAAAATGTTTTGCTGATAAAGCCATACCGCAAGCGCAGGATATTCCTTGACCTAAAGAGCCTGATGACATATCAACACCGGGAATATGTTTCATATCCGGGTGACCTTGCAAAATACTGCCGATTTGGCGAAGAGTTGTAAGTAACTCAACCGAGAAATAGCCGCGATTTGCTAGTACAGAATACAAAAGTGGAGCCGCATGTCCTTTAGATAGTACAAAACGGTCGCGATCTGCTTTTTTAGGGTTGTTAGGGTCGATATTCATTTTTTCAAAATACAAATATGTTAAAATATCTGCCGATGACAACGAACCGCCGGGATGACCGGCTTTTGCGGCGTGTACCGCATCAATAATACCCATTCTAACCTTGCAGGCAATTTTTTGAAGTTCAAGTTTTCTTGATTTTTCCATTTTTTCCATCCTTTCAGACTGTTTTATGTATTTGAGTTAAATAATCAATAAAATCGGCAACCGCACCTTCTTCACAAGGTACAGTAATATAATCAGCATGTGCTTTTACTTCCTGTGGTGCACCTGCTGTTACAGCAGCGACATCGGCATTCTTTAGCATAGGGATATCATTATAAAAATCGCCTATAGCATAAGAACAACCTTTCTTTATATTAAACATTTCACAAAGCTTTGCAATAGCAGTTGCCTTGGAAACTCCGTTTGGTACAACTTCCAAAAAATTATGTTGTACGCCATTATAAACCATTCGTGAAGACACAAAGTCGGATTTAAAACCAATTTCTTCGGCTATTTTGCGGATTTCATCAAATATAGCAATATCTTCCGAAAAGAAAATGAACTTATTCCATCTTACTTGGTCTACTGTTTTATAATCGCATTCAATGGTCTGAAAACCTTCATATTTTTTATGAAAATCAGATTCGGAGTTTTGCAAAGGAGAATATGTATCATAGCCAGAGTGTACTTCAACACCAACAGGCAAACCTCGATTTATTACTTCCTTTAAAATTTTATGGTCTTCCTTTGGAATTGCCAGATCATAAAGCACATCTTTAGCTGAATAATCATATATCATACAGCCATTCGCTACAACAGATGGCGAAAATCTTTTTAATTGAGATATAACACCACCAAGAGCGTTAGCACTACGGCCGGTCGCAAGCGAAAACATACCGCCTTCACTAATGAAGAATTCTATTTTTTTAATATTTTCAGGGTTTATATAACCACTTGAAACAAGAGTATCATCAACATCACTTGTGATAATACAACCATCAAAAATTCCCATTTTTACGCACCTTTCGCAGAAACTTTTCAAAATATTCAGGTAAAGGCGAACTAAATTCAAGATATTCTTTTGTTACAGGATGTATAAATCCAATTTTTCTAGCATGTAAGCACTGACCTGAAAGCTCTGTAATAACCTTTTTAGGACCATAAACATCATCGCCTGCGACAGGGTGACCAATATAAGCCATATGTACTCTGATTTGATGCGTTCTACCTGTTTCTAAGCTTAGTTTTAAGTGAGTAAATTCCCCAAAACGCTCTAAAACCTCGTAATGAGTAATTGCGTTGCGTGAAGCAGTCGCGGTTACACACATTTGCTTGCGTTTTACAGGATGTCGTCCTATGGGTGCGTTAATAGTGCCTTTATCATCCTTAATATTGCCGTAAACAATAGCTTCATATTCTCTTGTGAAAGAATGTTCTTTTATTTGTTCAGCTAAAAAATTATGGGCATTATCGTTTTTTGCAACAATCAATAAACCACTGGTATTTTTATCAATTCTATGCACAATTCCCGGTCGTAATACACCATTAATACCTGAAAGGTTATCTTTGCAATGGTACATCAACCCATTTACAAGGGTACCTTCATAATTACCGGCGGCTGGATGCACAACCATTCCTTTAGTCTTATTGACAACCAGCAAATGTTCATCTTCAAAAACTATTTGAAGATTTAGATTTTGCGGTAAAACATCGTATTCTAAAGGTTCAGGAACAATAACCGATACGTTATCGCCCATTTGTAGTTTGTCGCTTTTTTGGGCAATTTTTTCATTTATTTTAACACAACCATCGGCTATAAGTTTAGCGGCGCGAGAACGCGTAACATCAGCAATTTCGCTTACGAATACATCAATCCGTTGACGCGATGCATTATCGTATATTTGTTCTAAAATATCCATTATTGCTGACTTAAAGCTCTTTGTTTCTTTTCTTTGGCATCCTTAATGCTATCATAAATAAAATAGTAAATAAGAAGGCCTGCACCAACAACAACAGCGCAATCGGCAACATTGAATATTGGGAAGGTTGGCCAAAATTCAAAATGTAGAAAATCTACAACATTACCTTCGCGGAAAATACGGTCAATCATATTTCCTATACCGCCAAACAAAACTAAGGTTATAGCCCAAAATAAAATTTTATTCTTATTACCTAATTTTAAAAGTAAGGTAAAGCAAACAACCATAACTATTGCGGTAATTGAAAGTAATGCCCAAGTATAGCCATTTAAAATACCCCAAGCGCCGCCTTTATTATTGATATAAATTATATCAATAAAACCTTTTAAAAATTCGGCGGTGCCGCCAATCTCAAAATTATTTACAATATAGTATTTTGTGAGCTGGTCGGCAACCAAAACTACAACACCACATAAAACTGCTAAAATATAACTAATCAAAAAGTTCACTCCAAAAAGTAAATTTTGTTTATTCTTCTATAATTTCTTCTATTATATCTTCAATGCTAAATCCGGTAGAAGCTTCTTCTATAGGCTCAGCATTTGCAATTTCTTCCAAAAAAGATTTTTGCTCTGCTTTAGGAAAGATAAAATCCTCAACATTAACTTCATTTTCAATCTTTACAGTTATAAGCTCTGCTAATTTTTGGGGGTCCATATCTACAGTATCGGGTATAGTCTGCAAAAGATTTAAATGCTCTTTATATTTTGAAGTAATACTAGATTTAAAGCTTGAAATTTCCAGCTTCAGTTTATCAAATAATACTTGTTGTCTTCTAACGGCATCATTAGCGGCATCAGTAATACTTTTGGCTTTTAATTCTGCCTTTTCAACTAAAGCATCAAGTTCAATTTGTAAATTAGCCTTACGTTCGTTAGCCTTTAATTCGAAAGCTTCAGAAAGTTCCTTTTCTTTGCTTGTTATAACGTTAATATTCGCTTCGGCGCGAAGTATAATTTCTTCACTTTTTTCTCTAGCTTCACGTACAATTTGGTCGGCTAATTTTTGTGCATTTAAAAGAACAGTTTGAATACTGTCCTGAGAACTTTCAAGTTCTCTAATTTTGTTATTCAATGCATCAATTTGAGACTTGTAATCGTTAATTACAAGTTCAACATTAACATAATCTGCCTCAATTTTATCTAAGAAAGCATCAACTTCCTCTCTCTTATAACCTTTGAAAGAGTCAGAAAATTCAATTTTTTTAATATCTTCGGCATTAAACATTTTAAATTCCCCCAATATTTAATAAGTTTTATAAGCTAAAACAATCCTGTCTTTTTTGGTTCTTTTTTCGGTTGAAGAAACAATAAACTTACCCTTATGTCGCACTGTAACTGCATCACCGGTAGATATAATCTTGGTGGTTTTTTCGGTTATTACCGAATTAACACTTACAAGACCAATTTCAATCATAGAAACCGCTGTAGCTCGAGAGCAGTTAGCAAAAACTGAAACAATGCAGTCAAGTCTTAAAGAAGCAACAGTAGCAAAATTTTCCGAAAGCTTATTACGGCTTGGCAAATCCTTATTATCGCTAAAATTTGCAGTAACTCCTACTCTACCTACTTTTGTAAGGTTTTCGGCAACAAAGCCTACAATGTCGCTGTTTAAAAATACAACAGCTCTTCCCTTTTCAATCAAAATATCTCCTATAGTTTCACGCCTCAGTCCAAGCGCCATTAAAGCGCCCAAAAAATCCCTATGGCGAAGTATATCTATTTCACGAAAAGTAAAAGTTAGAGCAGTTATGGGAAAGTTCTCATTTGTAACCCAGTCCGGAAAGCAACCCAAATAAGTACGCTCGCAGTCTTCGTTACCGCCGAAAAAGGAATATTTAATACTTTGATTAGCTAAATATTTTTTAGCAAATGCAGCCTCTTCAAGCGATAAAAAGCCTAAAAATTTAGGTTTATCGGTGCGAAAGGTAGAATCAACCGTATCTTTAATTCTGGGCAAAAGGATATTAGCATCCATTAAAAATACATATTTGTATCGCCAAATTCATCAAGACTAACATCACCTTGAATGTTAACCTGATTTGGTACAATAATGAACGTAGAAACTGCAACCTTACGAACGTTACCGCCAATTGCATAAGCAGCACCGCTTAAAAAATCAACAATTCTTCTTGAAACACTGCTTTCACATGCTTCAAGGTTTAATACAACAGTTTTGTTTGCGGTTAAATGGTCAGCAATAGCAGAAGAATCTTCATAACGATCAGGCTTAACTAAAATTACCTGCATTTGATTAAGGTTAAAGTCGATAGTTTTTGATTTGCCGCCACCTAAAATACGTGGTTGAGATTCGCGTTTTTGAACTGTAGGCTCAAAAGCGGGCTTCTTTTTAGGAGCTTCTTCAACCTCTTCATTTATTTCTTCGAAATCATCCTCTTCGGGTATAGTCATAATGTTTTTAATGCTTTCAAAAATTCCCATTTTAAAATTTCCTTTCATATTGTTTAATTATTTTAACAATTATATTGAATAATTGCGTTTTCCAAAAAATGCAGTGCCCACTCTTACAAGGTTGGCACCTTCTTTTATAGCTAAATCAAAATCGTCAGACATTCCCATAGAAAGAATGCTTATATTAGTATTATCTATATTTTGGTCCTTAATGTCAACATAAAGCTTGTACATTTGGCGGAAAAAGCCTTTTTGTGTTTCGGTATCTTCACAAACAGGTGGTATTGTCATAAGCCCGCAAATACGAATATTGCTAAATGTTGATATTTCTTTTAGAGCATCAAGAGTGTTTTCCGGTGAAAAACCCCACTTAGACTCTTCGTTGCCGATATTAACTTCAAGTAAAATATCCATAACGATATCATGTTTTGCAGCTTGCTTAGAAATTTCACGTGCAAGCTTTATAGAATCTACAGATTGTATTAACGAAACCTTGTCGATAATATCTTTAACTTTATTAGTTTGCAAATGGCCAATAAAATGCTCCGTTACAGGACTTAATGAATCGTGTTTTAAAAGCAGTTCTTGAACCTTGTTTTCGCCAACGTGTGTAATACCTTTAGAAATTGCGTAATTAATAGTATCAACATCAACCGTTTTTGTTGCGGCTAATAGAACCACATCTTCCGGTGTCTTGTTAACACTCTCTAAAGCTGAATTGAATTTTTCTAAAACAATATTATAATTTTGGTCAAACTCTTTAGCTGATAATTTTTCCATCTTTAAGATTTTTTCCTTTCACTACTACTTGGTCATATAGTCTTAAAGAGCCGTTTGATTCACCTTTTTCGCAAAGAACATAATCATCGGCGTTATAAACTATCTTAACCTCTTTGAATTTAACCTGCATACCACTAACAACAAAAACACCGGGTTTGGAATCAATAAATCTAAGCGCTTTTTTAGGGATGCGAAGACCACTATACTCGTGTTTTACAATCGTCATAGGACCTGTTCTCATAGTGGCTAGTTCACTGTTCATATCACTACAAGCAAATATGATAACCGCATCGGTACCGTCCTTTGATAAATTTATGTTTTTAACCGTTACCAAAAGTTTTGGTGATGCAATCGTTTCAGTGTAAATTGTAAGGCTATCGCCCACTTTATAATTTAACGAATCCGTTAAAGAAACTTTTGCGGCAATATACCACTCATAATCTGAAACAATTTTACCAATAACATCAGAATCCGTTTCTGTTTTCTTAAGATTATTTAAAAATTGAGGTGTAATTTTTGTCAAATCATCAACATTGAATGCTTTCTCATAACCATCAGTTTTAGAGATAAAATAACCCGATTGTGAAGATTTAATTTTACCAATCGGCGAAGACAATAGCGATTCCAAAGAAGAAAGTTCATTATTCAAAGCTGTAAGCTGTGAACTAAAATCAGTTGTTTCGCCTAATACTGCTTGTCTTTTGTTTAATGCATTAAGTAGCTGTGAACCGCTTTGAGCAACACCGCTAAAATTACCAAATGCTGAAGACAAAATCAAAGAATTTAACTTACTGTCAACATTAGCATTAGCAGCATCATAGTTAGCTGCCTCAACATTATTTTGGGAAAGAATATCTTCAATATCGCTAATTTTTGATTTAACTGAATCAATTTTGTTGAGTGTTATTGAAGCATTTTCGTTATTGTAAATATTAGCAATGATACCGTCTTTAGAAACACGATTGCCATCAGGCACTAAAAAGTGCAAAACGCCTTTTTTATCAGATTTTATAAGCGTCTCGTTACGGATAATAACGCCTGTAATCTCTAAACCATCATCAGCAGTATAAAAAGTGGCGCTTTGGGTAGAAATAGGCTTATAAAATATTGAAACAAGTTGGTGAAGAACAAAAGTAAAAACCAAAAAATATACTAACAATTTTATTGGTGAAAACTTTTTCATGCCTATTCCTCCTTTAAAAATTCTTGTGTTAAGGATATAATATCCTCTAAATTATCATTTGTATCAGGATAAAACCAATTCACATCTTCTACATTTTTAAACCAAGTGATTTGCCTTTTAGCATAACGGCGTGTTGACCTTTTAAGGTTTTCAACAACTTCTTCTAAAGGCAATTCACCTAAAATATACGGATAAAGTTCTTTGTGGCCTATAGCCTGAAAGGCACCGCTTTTAGCATTGGCATTAAAGTTATGTTTCGCTTCTTCTAAAAGGCCGTTTTTAAGCATTTGTTCAACGCGGTCACCTATTCGGGTATAAAGCACTTCCCTATCCTTAAAATTAAGACCAATAACCAAAGGCTTAATTTCGCTTTTATTTTGTTTTGAAAGAAGATTTTGCTCGGTTATAGTTTTTCCCGTAAGATAATAAACTTCAAAAGCGCGAATAATTCTTCGTCTGTTGTTGGGATGAAGTCGTAAAGAAGACAGTGAATCGAATTCTTTTAGTTTCTCGAGCATTTTTTCGCCACCAATTAAATCGAACTCATCTTCTAATTTTTGGCGTAAAGCATAATCGGTTTTTTGGTCCGTATACTCTATATTTTCAAGAAGCGAAGATATATAAAGCCCAGTACCACCAACTATAATAGGTAATTTGCCGCGGGAATTTATATCTTTAATACATTCTCTTGCCATTTTTACATAATCAGCAACCGAAAATTCATCTTCTAAATTTAAAAATTCAATTAAATGATGTGGAATATTTACTTTTTCGCTATCATTGGGAGCTGCCGAAGCAATATGTATACCCTTATAAATTTGCATAGAATCGGCAGAAATAATTTCACCGTCAAACCGTTTTGCAAGTTCTATACTAACAGAAGTCTTACCTGAAGCTGTAGGCCCTAATATAAAAATTGCTTTAATCATTGTATTCTACCAAACATTTTTTCAAGCTCGCGCTTTTTAATTTCAAAAGCAACAGGTCTGCCGTGCGGACAATATAAAATCTCATTATTGCGAAGTACTTTTTCGGCAAGATTTTGCATTTCGGTAGTGCTGTTTTTACTACCCGCTTTAATTGCCGCTTTGCAAGCGACTGTATGGAATAAGTGTTCCCTTAATTCTATTACTACCTTGCCTGTTTTAAGCAAACTATCAGCTATTTCAGACATTAAAAGTGATAAATCATTTCCAACCAAAATAGTAGGTATTGCTCTTATAGTTATGGTTGAGTTGCCAAAATCTTCAACCTCAAAACCACATTCAAATAAAAGCTCAGTATTATCGGTCACAACGTCATATTCTTCACGGCTTAAAGTAACAGTCGCCGGTGTTAAAAGCGCTTGCACCTCGATTTTTTGAGTGTTTTTAAGCTCATTAAAGAGAATACGCTCGTGAGCGGCATGCTTATCAATTAAAAATACACTTTCTTTAAACTCAGCAACAATATAAGTAGTAAAAGCTTCGCCTATAAGTTTTATTGGTTCTTCTTCAATTATACTTTCTTTCTCATGGGTGAACGGTAAATCTATCGGTTCGGGTTTAGAAGTTTTTTTAACTGTAACGGGATTAGTCATTGGTGGAACTTTTGGTAAAATTTCTTCTGCCTTTTTAATTTCTTCCCTTGTAATATTTACAAAATCATTTGTTTTAGATAGTGAATTATCTTTGGGTGATTCAAATGTTAAAACAGTTCTTGTAGGTGGTATTTTTGGAAGTTCTTGTACCGTAGGCTTAACAGATATTGCAGCTTGCTTATAAACCTCAGTTGTGTTTCGTACATAAGGATTAAATGCAGGGGTGTTAACCTTAACCTCAGGGCGTGTGTCACCATTTGCTAAAGCATTCTTGACCGAAGCGTAAACGCTATCAAAAATACGTTTTTCATCCGAAAAACGAACTTCGGTCTTAGCAGGATGAAC
>JAZUPK010000026.1:0-17558 GCA_045605125.1 Acutalibacteraceae bacterium
CAGAACCGAAGTTATCATCCTCACCGTCACCTGTATCACCAAGCAATGCGGCAAGATCATTACCCTTGTCAGCCTTCTTGTCGTCGCCAAGACCGGTTGCAACAACGGTTACACGAATTGTGTCTTCAATGCTTTCGTCAAGCTGAGCACCCCAAATGATAGTAGCATCGGGATGAGCCATATCAGAGATGATAGAAGAAGCGAGTTCAACTTCTTCAAGACCGATATCTACAGAACCTGTAATGCTGATAATTACGCCGCGAGCGTTATCCATAGAGGTTTCGATAAGGGGACTATTGATAGCCATACGAGCAGCTACTTCAGCCTTATCGCGACCGGTAGCAACGCCTACGCCCATGTGAGCATAGCCTGCATCTGACATAATGGACTTAACGTCAGCAAAGTCGAGGTTAACAAGAGCTGTAACATTGATAAGTTCAGAAATGCTTTGTACGCCTTGACGAAGAACATCATCAGCAATATCGAATGCATTCTTGAATGTGATTTTTTCTTCCGAAACGAACTTAAGGCGTTCATTAGGGATAACAACAAGGCTATCAACATGTTCGCGTAAAGCAGCAATACCAGCTTCAGCCTGAGTCATACGTTTTTTGCCTTCAAAAGCAAAAGGCTTTGTAACAATACCAACAGTAAGGATACCAAGTTCCTTAGCAATAGAAGCTACAACAGGAGCAGCACCTGTACCGGTTCCGCCACCCATACCTGCGGTAATGAAAATCATATCAGCATCGCGGATTGCAGCTGCGATTTCATCGCGAGATTCTTCAGCAGCGGCATTACCATTATTGGGGTTACCACCTGCACCCATACCTGCTGTTGTTTTGTCACCAATTTGTAATTTTACATCTGCTTTAGATTTAAATAAAGCTGCTTTATCGGTATTGATAGCAAGAAAATCTACACCTTTTACTCCTGCATCAACCATACGGTTAACAGCGTTTCCGCCGCCGCCGCCGACACCTACAACCTTAATTTGTACTACATTTGCTAATTCTTCTGCAACATCAAATGGCATTTTTATTTCCTCCGTCTTTATGTAAAAATTCTATATTTTGCGATTATTTCAGTAATACACTTAAATAATAACATACCTTATTTTAAATTTCAATAGTTTTATTACAATTTTGTTACTTTTTTTATTTTATTTTTGTTTCGGTAAATGCACCTTGTGTATTTTGCCTACTCCACATGCTTAAATCTATCTTTCCGCTAGCAGTTTTGTCAATTTCTTTTATCATAGCATTTAAGTGTTTAATTTTTGGTTCTAAATCTTTAGATGTGCCAAAATTAACAATAAATCTGCTTTCTACCTTTGCTTTAATTGACATTTTATCGGTTATATCAACATACTCTACCGAAAGTTTATAAGTATTTAAGATATCGGCAACCGCAAAACCGGTTTCCTTGACAGTGTCGTCCGAAAACTCTATTTCGGTTCCCACCTTACACTTTACCTTATCGCTAATAATAAGCATTATATCCTTTGGCTTTTTTGAGTAGGATTTAAGCACCCACCCACTTTTGCTAACCGAATAATACTTTTTATCCACCTGATAACAAGTATATTCTTTAGCATCGGTGATTTTAAGCGTTAAAGTATCCGGAAAAGTGCGGTCAAATTCGATATTTTCAACAAATGGCAAATTAGATTTTAACTTGTTTAAAGATGTACTTTTAGATAGCGCAATTAAATTGTCCCCTATACTTATGTCACAATTTTCAACAATCTGAGCCTCTGTATAAACCTTACTACCTTTTGAAGCTATATTCTTTATTGGGAAAAGTACCGTAACAGATAATACCGCACCTACAACCAGTAAAAGTATTAAGAAAAAGATTAATAATATTTTAGCTCGCCTTTTTCGGATTTTACGCTGGCGCTCATGCCGTTTGCGTAAAAATTCATCACCTTGATAGTTCTTATTCAAAATATCATTCCTTATACTATTTTAATATCCGCACCAATAGAACTTAAATTTGAAACTATATCTTCATATCCACGAAGAATATGACATATATCACATATTTGGGTTTCACCCTTAGCTGCTAATGCCGCAGTAACCAAAGCTGCACCGCCGCGAAGGTCGGTACATTTACAGTTGGCACCCGAAAGTGATTCCACACCCTCAATAACCGCAATTTTACCCTCGGTTTTGATTTTTGTGCCAAGTCGATTAAGCTCGCCTACATAACGAAAACGATTTTCAAATATGTTTTCAACAAAAACACAGGTTCCGCTTGAAAGGGAGAGCATCGCCACAACCAAAGGTCCCGCATCGGTTGGAAATCCGGGGTAAACAAGACTTCGCACCGTAGGCACTCGGTTTAATCTTTTAGGTGCTGTAACGGTAAGCGTTCTACCTAAAGCCTTAATATCGCATCCACTTTCTCTAAATAGTGAAAGGCAGGAAACCATATGTGACGGCATTATACTATTTAGCGTTATTTTACTTCCCGTAACTGCCGCCGCTGCAATATATGTTGCTGCAACAATGCGGTCGGGAATTATTGTATGCGAGGTAGGATAAAGTCTTTCTACACCGCCTATATATATAGTATCTGAGCCACAACCTGAAATTTTAGCACCCATACTATTAAGAAAATCGGCAAGGTCGCTAATTTCAGGCTCACGTGCGGCATTGTGAATAAGGGTTTCGCCCCTAGCCGTTGTCGCCGCTAAAATTATATTCTCAGTAGCTCCAACACTTGGAAAATTTAAGTGAATATCGGCACCGCAAAGCCCATTCTTTGCTTCACAGCACAAAAGACCGTGTTCTTCGGTTATAGTAACACCCATTTTTTCTAGTGCTGAAAGATGTAAATCAATTGGTCGTGGTCCTAATTCACAACCACCGGGACTGCTTATAACCGCTTTGCCGGTTCTGCCAATAATAGCACCTAAAAACATTACCGAAGAACGCATTTGGCGCATAAGATTATCGGGTATTGTGTAACCATTCACACCGCTTGCATCAACCGTAACGGTATTGTCCTGCATTTTGCATATACAACCCAAGCCTTCTAAAATAAGAAAAGAAGTATCTACATCCGAAATATTAGGGCAATTATGTATTATACTTTCACCATTACAGAGTAGTGTACCTGCCAAAACAGGTAATACGCTGTTTTTTGCACCCTGTACCGTAATTTCACCGGAAAGCTTTTTGCCGCCCGATATAACTATTTCCGCCATAAATAGCACCTCGCATAAACTTGTAACTACAGTTCATACTATGCGAAAATGCTTTTTTTGTCACGAACCTAACAAAATGCCCTGTATTATATCGTAAATTCGTTTGTTTGAATCAATTATTGCATTTTTGCGCGCATTAAGCGACATCTCTTGCAATTTATTATTGTCACTAATAAGCTTTTCTACCGTTTTAATAAGACTTTCACCCGAAAGGTCTTTTTCTTCAATAAGCTCTGCCGCACCATCTTTTTTAAGTGTTAAAGCATTATGATACTGATGATTTTCCGCAACATAGGGTGAAGGAATAAGTATAGAAGGCTTGCCACAAGCTTGTAATTCACCTAAGGTTATGGCACCTGCACGGCAAATAACCAAATCAGCCGCCGCCATACATACATCCATATCATCTATGTATTCTCTAACAGTTATATCACTTGAAAGTGTTGTATCTTTAAGACTTTCAAGCATTGCTTGATAACCAATTTTGCCTGTACCGTGGATATGGTAGTATTTATTCGAACCGTTATGCCATTTAATAAGCTCACTTACCGCTTCGTTGACACGGCGAGCGCCCAACGAGCCACCAAACGAGAGAATTAACGGTTTATCACCTAAATTCAGCTTTTTACGAGCAGTTTCGCGGTCAATATTTAAAAGCTCTTGTCTAATTGGATTGCCCGTGATATACATCTTATTATTTATTTTTAGATATTTTTCCGCTTCCTTCATAGCAAGCATTACAGCATCTGCTTTTGGGGCTAACATTTTTGTAGTCACACCCGGAAAAGCATTTTGCTCGTGTATGGCAGTTTTATAGCCTAGGCTTTGAGCCGCTTTAAGTACAGGACCGCTTACATAACCGCCTGTACCTATAACAATATCAGGATTAATTTTTTTAATAATCTTTTTAGCGTTTAAAGTCGAGGTTGCCGCCATTTTTACAGCGGAAATATTATGAATAATAGCTTTTGGGCTTAAGCTTCTTTTGAAGCCCGCAACCTTTATTGTATAAAAATCATAGCCTTTTTGCGGTACTAGCTTAGCTTCAAGCTTTTCGGCAGTACCTATATAACTAATTTCGGCATCTTTATTATTTGCTTTTATATAATCCGCAATAGCTAAAGCAGGATTTATATGACCTGCTGTTCCGCCACCTGCAAATAAAACTTTCATAAAATCACCCTTTATGTTTTCTCAATATTTGCACTTCGCGAAATTGATAAGACAACCCCCATCTGTGCAAGCAATATTAAAAGTGAAGTTCCGCCATAGCTGAAAAACGGAAGACTAATACCCGTATTTGGCATTGTATTAGTTACAACCCAAATATTAAGCATAGCCTGAAGTCCCACTTGGAAGCTAAGACCTATTGCCATTAAAGAACCAAACTTATCAGGAGAGCGCATTGCAATTACAAAACCGCGCCAAACAAGTAAGCAAAATAGAATAATAATAACAACAGCGCCTATAAGACCTACTTCTTCACACACGATTGAGAAAATAAAATCGTTATGGGGCTCGGGTACCCAAAGATATTTTTGGCGTGACTGACCTATTCCCCTACCTAATATTCCACCTGAGCCAATTGCTAAAAGTGACTGTATTGTTTGAAAGCCTTCACCTGTAGGTGCAAGCCATGGATCAAGCCAGTATTTAAAACGGTCAGAAGCGTAACCAATAGCGCCCGTTAAAACAAGGGCTAAAACACCTGCACCGCCAAGACCTAAACCGCCGAAAATATATCTTTTAGGCAGTCCACCCACAATTAGCAAAACAATACCCAACATAAACACAAGTATTGTAGCAGAAAGATGTGGTTCGGCCACTATTAAACAACATGGAACAGCTAATAACGCAACCAAAATTGCGATAAATTTAAAATTACCTATTTGCTTAAAATTAGCCGAAATGAGTGATGCAAAAATTAAAACTATAGCGAATTTTGCAAACTCGGACGGTTGAAAGGTTATAGA
Organism: Acutalibacteraceae bacterium; assembly: GCA_045605125.1. Lineage (GTDB taxonomy): Bacteria > Bacillota > Clostridia > Oscillospirales > Acutalibacteraceae > UBA737. Next base: position 5,188 of record JAZUPK010000026.1, read on the forward strand.
ACCTATTGCCAACCAACGCTTAACATCCATTCCCTTAACTTGTGGCGGCAGGATTAAAAGCAAAAGCAAAATTGCATTTACACCAAAATAGATTACCCACGCAAAGCGCTTGAAAATGTGGTAATCCCAACGTGATACCCATAGCATTACTATTACACCCGCAACTGCGAATAATGCTTGGCGGGATATAAATTTATAGCTATTGCCGTAATATTCGTAAGAATAAGCATAGCTTGCCGAAAATAACATAACAAGGCCTATTGTTAATAAAATAAGCACTAATGAGAAAAATGTTATATCTATTTTCCCACGCTTTATAGCGTTTTTCTTGGAGCCTGCCATGCTTTCTCCTCCTAGTTAAAATCTTAAAAATATTGGTAAAAGTGCTAAAGCACTGCCAATTACCGTGACAAAAGAAAATACAAAAACAATCTTGTTTTCAGACCAACCGCACATTTCAAAATGATGATGCAAGGGCGCCATTTTGAATATACGCTTTTTTGTCTTTTTATAGTATGCTACCTGAATAATATCGGATAATGCTTCCAGTAAGTAAATAATACCAACTAAAATAAGCAGAACCGGTTTTCCTATACCGAAAGCCATGGCAACTACCATACCGCCCAAAAACATTGAGCCAGTGTCCCCCATAAAAACTTTGGCAGGGTGAGCGTTCCAACAAACAAAGCCTACACAAGCCCCCGCTAACGCAGAGCAAAGTATATTGTTTGAAACGATTGTAAGATAACCCGACGCTAACATAAAAGCACAGGAAACTACAAGCGTTACAGAAGATGCTAAGCCGTCAATACCATCAGTAAGGTTTACTGCATTTGTAAAGCCGTAAATAAAGCATAATGCTATTGGCCAGAATAAAAGACCAAAACCGCTTGTAATATCAATTTCCTTTAAAAAAGGAATATAAAGTGTGTCCATACCGCTATAGCTTAAAGCCACAAGGTAAAAAGCCGCAACCAAAAGCTGCAAAAAGGTTTTTTGGCGCGCAGTAAGACCTAAATTACGCTTTTTGACTACCTTAATATAGTCATCTACAAAGCCTATAGCTGCCATACACAAAGCCATTATGGCACCTGCTAAAAAGGTTACAAGACTTCTTTTATTAAGTAATTCATTATAAAATGCGTTATGTGTTAAAAGCGAATATATAATGCAAATTACCAAGGCCAAAACTACGCCTAAAATCATCATTATTCCGCCCATTGTAGGGGTGCCTTGCTTTGATTTATGCCAAGTTGGACCGTCTTCAAGAATAGTCTGCCCAAATTTAAGTTTTCTTAGGTACGGTATTACAAAATACCCCGAAAACAAAGTAAAAGCAAAAGCAACGAGTGCGGCAATTATAACAGTTAAATCTTTCATTTTTTATACCCTCTTTGCGTTTTTAAGAGAAGAGCCAATTTTAAAGAAAGGATTTCACAATCTCTCTTTCGTCGAAATCTATCTTTTCTTTGCCAAGTATCTGATAAGTTTCGTGACCCTTACCTGCAAGTATTATTATATCATCTTTTTGCGCAATTGAAAGAGCGAATTTTATAGCCTCGCGCCTATCGGGAATTACTTTACCCGTAAAAATGTTATCAGGTATACCTTTCATTATATCGGAAATAATTTCATTCGGATCTTCAGTACGGGGATTATCGCTTGTAACTATAACATAGTCACCGTATATTGAAGCGATTTCACCCATTAAGGGGCGCTTGGTTTTATCGCGGTCGCCACCGCAACCAAAAAGAACAATCAGTCTTTCTTTAGCACACTTTTTAAAGGTTTTGAGTATATTTTTAAGTCCGTCGGGTGTGTGAGCATAGTCTATAATAACAGTAAAGTCCTTAGTATTAGGCACTACCTCTGCCCTACCCTTAACGCCGCAAAACTCATCTAAAGCTTCTTTTATAATATCGAAAGATATTCCAATGGACCGCAAGGCTGCTATAGCACAAAGAGAATTATATACCGTAAACTCGCCACCTGTTGCAACATTAATGTGCATAAGGGTATCGGTAAGAAGTTCATAACTTGTTCTATTAGGTAAAGTATTTACCGCTTTACCGATATAATCCGAAGGTTCTTTTACACTATAAGTAGACTTTTTACAGTCAATTTCAGCAATTAAACGCTTTCCGTATTCATCATCTGCATTTATTACGGCGCAATTACACTGACTGAAAAGCTTTTTCTTAGCAAGATAATAGTTTTCCATTGTTCCGTGGTAATCAAGATGGTCTTGCGTAAGATTTGTAAACATAGCTGTTTCAAAATTCAAATATTCTATATGACCAAAGCAAATAGAATGAGATGAAACTTCCATAATTACATATTCGCATTCGTTTTCGACCATATCGGCAAAAAGCTCATTCAGATAAAATGCGTGTGGTGTTGTATTGATAGAAGGAATCACACGGTCACAAATCATATTTTGATTAGTACCTATAAGCCCTACCTTTTTTCCTGCTTTTTCTAAAATAGCCTTTACCATATAGGTAACACTTGTTTTACCGTTTGTACCGGTTACACCTAAAAGTTTTAACTTTTTAGCAGGATTTCCGAACCAATTAGCAGAAGCTTCGGCGAAAACTTTTTTTGGAGTTTCTGTAAAAACAACATTTTCTAAATCACTTTTACAGCTTGTAAATACTGCCGCGGCACCGTTATTTATAGCGTCAATGTCATACTGTGCTACATCACTTGTATTGACATACAAGTAGCCTTCACTTGCTTTTCTTGAATCATTAGTTATTCCATTAATTTCAACATCAGCTAACTTTTTTTCACAGCTTGTTAATTGCGATAGTTTCATTTCCAAATTCAAAAGTTATCCGTCAACTGTAGATTCATCTCTGAAATAAACAGTTATAACAGTACCTGCGTCAACTTTTGTTCCTTTCTTAATACTTTGATTATAGGCTTTAAGACCGCTAGTAGTCATATTGCCCGAAAATTCTATATTAACACCGGCTTTTGCCGCTGCGGTGTTAGCTTCATTAGCAGTAAGCCCTTTAAACTCGGGAACAGTAACGGTTTTTTCACTTGTTTTATCTGTGTAAAGAATAACCGTTCCGCCGTTTACCACCTTACTACCTGCTTCGGGGATTTGGCGAATAACCTTTTCTCCGTCGCCCACAACCTTATATTCAAGCTTCTTAGAAGTCACCTTACCACGTGCTTCTTCAATGGAATCCCCTACTACTTCGGGAATCTCAACCGAAAGTTTCTTAAGCTCTTCATCTGAGTAGCTTGGTTCATAACCCAAATAAGGTAATACATCTGCCATGATTTTAGAGTTTACAGGTGCTGAAATAACACCACCATAGTAGTTGCTACCTTTTGGTTCATCGAGCATAACAAACACAGCAATTTCAGGCTTTTCAATAGGCGCAATTGTAATACAAGAGCCTATATAAAGGTATTTGTCGCCCGTTTGTTGAATTTTTGAAACCTTTTGAGAAGTACCGGTTTTAGCACCTATATTATAGCCAGAAACAAGTGAGTTTTTAGCACCGTTTTCAGATACAAACTGCATTAATGACCGCATTTTGCTAGATGTTGTTTCGGAAATGACCTGTCTTTTATGACTAGTTTTTGTGGTTTCTACAACCTTATTATCGGCATCAAGCTTCTTTTCGAGTAAATGCGGTGTTACAAGATAACCGCCGTTCACAGCCGCAGATACCGCAGCCATAAGCTGAACAGGTGTTACGTTAAAGGTTTGACCGAATGAAGATGAAGCCAACTCTACAGGACCCATATTTTGCTCTAAATGGTAGGTAGAGCGTGATTCACCCGGTAAATCTATACCTGTTTTTTCGGTAAAGCCAAATGCTTTAAAATACTTTGAAAAGGTGGATACACCTGCTAATTGACCTATTGTAATAAATGCAGGGTTGCAAGAGTTTGCAATAGCATTTTTAAGGTCTTGCGTACCGTGGCCACCGTGTTTCCAACAACCGTAGCCTTGCCCCGCAACAGTAGTTCTACCATTGCAGAAAAAGCTATTCTTTTCACTAACTAAATTTTCTTCAAGCGCAATTGAAGTAGTAATTACCTTAAATACCGAACCCGGCTCATAACTATCAGATACCGCTTTATTACGCCATTGGCGATTCAAAAGTTCGGTTCGTAGCTTCTTTTTGTCTTCCTCTTCTTCAGCTTCTTCGATTTGCTTTTGGTCGGCTACTGAAAGAGTAAACGCATCATTAGGGTTAAAGTCACCTTTTACCGCCATAGCTAACACTGCGCCTGTGTTAACATTCATAACAACTGCTGCACCACGCTCAGCTATTTTATTTTGTTCAATTGCGGTTTCAAGATACTTTTCCGCGGTATATTGAATATAAGAATCGAGTGTTAGTACAAGCGAGGTACCCTTTATTGCATTTTCAACCTTTTCGTAGGTGAATCGCATATCATTGCCCGCAGCGTTTTTAGCCGCAACAACACGACCTGCAATACCTGTAAGGTCGTTATCGTAATATTGTTCTATACCGGCAAGACCTTGCTCATCGGCACCAACAAAGCCTAAAACAACCGAAGCCAAGCTATCGTTAGGATAATATCGCTTTGTGGTTTCATCAATGCCTACATATTTTGTAATTTCAAGTTTCTTATTATCCGAAATAAATTGGCGTATCCTATCTGCAGTCGGTTTGTCGATTTTCTTTTTAACAGTAACATAGTAAGTATTCTTGTTTGTGTATTCATAGACTGTTTCATATTCTACCTCCAAAATTTCAGATAATTCTTTTGCTATAAGTCTTCGTATATTTTCTTTTTCGTTTTCATCTTTAATTTTCTTTATCGCGTTAGGGGTTATATAAACTGTCCACGCGGTAGAGCTGGTTGCAAGAACCTGCATATTGCGGTCGTAAATATCACCGCGAGGTGCAGATATTAAACTATCGTAAAGCTGTTGCTCGGAAGCCTTGCTTCGATATTCTTCACCATTGATTATCATTATATTTGCAAGACTGCCGGTAGAAATCAAAGAGAGGCATAATATCATAATAATCATAACTACCCTTATTCTTACAAGCATCATTTTACCGGGTTTCATATATTTACCACCTTCCCCTTGTTCTATCTTTTTATGCCCGAATACGAGAGTCAACTTTTTGACTCTCGTACCCTAATTAGTATATTATTTTAGCCTTTAAATTTATTACTTTCATTCCAAAACTTCGCCACTAGCGTTTTTGGCTATATCGGTGTCATTAACCCTGATATATTTTACGTCATCCTTGCTTGGCTTTTTCATACCAAGGTTCATAGCTTCAACTTCTAAATTCATATAAGATATTTTTCTTTGAAGCTCAACCTCAAGTGCAGTTTTTTCACTATCAAGCTCGGTTATTTGGGCTTTATAATCGTTAATTTGAGAATTAACTTCATTGATTTTAATTCGCAATGCTATATTACCGCAAAGACCTGCTAAAACAAAAACTACGCACATTATTGCAGTAACTGTGGGAGAAAGGCGTCTTGCGGCTTTTCTACCGGTCTTAGCGTTGCGGTTAGGCATTACAACAATATTATCGCGAGGTGTTTGCTTTTCTTTAGGTGCAAACATATCAAAATCATACGCTAAGCTATCGTTATAATATTTCAAATTATTCACTTTTGCCTTCTCCTTTGAATTCTTAATTTTTTACAATTACCCTAAGTTTTGCACTTCTGCTACGGGGGTTAATTTCGAGTTCTGACTCACTCGGTTCAATAGGTTTACGAGTTAGTAAATGTCCTTTAGGTGTTTTACCGCATACACACACGGGAAAATCAGGTGGACAGGTACAACCTGTTGTAAACTCTTTAAAACGTTGCTTTACCATTCTGTCTTCAAGTGAATGGAAGGTTATTATTGCTAAAACACCGTCTTTATTTAATAAATTGAAAGCTTTGTCTAATGCTTCATTCAAGCGGTCTAATTCGCCGTTTACCGCTATTCTTATTGCCTGGAAGCATTTTCTTGCAGGATGTCCATTTCTGCGTGCCGAAGCAGGTACGGCATTTGCAATAATTTCCGCAAGCTGTAAGGTTGTAGTGATTTTTTCGCTACTTCTCACCTTTACAATTTGTGCTGCAATTTTTTTAGAAAACTTTTCTTCACCAAAACGGAAGAAAATATCCGAAAGCTCGTTTTGGGAAAAGGTGTTTACTATATCCTCTGCGGAAATTCCGCTTTTGCTCATTCGCATATCTAAGGGTGCATCCTTATGGTAAGAAAAGCCCCTTTCGGCAGTATCAAGCTGATACGAAGAAACACCAAGGTCTAAAAGTATGCCGTCTACCTTATTTATACCAAGACTTTCTAAAGCCTTGTCCATATTTGAAAAATTAGTTTGTACAACTGTTGCAGGAAGCCCCTTAAGGCGTTCGGTTGCGATTTTTACTGCATCGGGGTCTTGGTCTAAACAAATAAGCCTGCCACCGTTTAATCGCTTTGCAATCTCACTCGAATGCCCTGCACCGCCCACCGTACCATCAACATAAGTACCGTTTGGTTTAATATTTAAAGCTTCAATCGTTTCATTTAGTAAAACAGAAATATGTTTAAATTCCATAACTAAAACTCAAGCTCTGCCATAATATCAGCAATAGATTCGGGAGTGGTATTCTCGTTCTCTTCTGCCCAAAGGTCAGTATTCCAAATTTCAACCTTATTATTAACACCTAAAATATCTGCCTTACTTTCAAGGCGTGCATATTCACGAAGATTATTAGGTACTAATATTCTTCCCTGTGTATCAAATTCAACATCAAACGCGTTAGCAAACAAGAAACGCTTTGCAACGCTTGATTTTGTAGCGGGAAGATTATTAAGCTTCTCAACAAACTTTTCCCATTCAGGTAAAGAGTAAACGCAAAGGCAACGCTTACCTGAAATATCTTGAGAAATTATAAACTTTTCCCCTAACTCTTCGCGGAACTTGGCAGGCATGAAAACCCTGCCTTTTTTATCTATATTGTGTTGAAAACTACCTAAAAACAAGATTTTCACCTCTTTTTACACCACTTTAATGCACTTTAATGGATTTTTACTCCACTTTGCACCACATAATTGTATTATAATGACACCTTAATAAAAAATCAAGTGTTTTTTAAAAAAATATATTACAATTTTGAAATATTTCGTCAAAAGTGGCTAAAAAATTAAAAAAGCAAGGTTTCCCCTGCCTTTTTAGTATGATTTTATATCAATTTATTTTTCGGTAAATGTTAGTTTTGATAAGTACATATAATAAATATATTCCATTACCGCGTACTTTTTATTAGAGTTACATTTTCTGAATAAATTTATAAGACTTTTTTCGTTTTCATTGGTTACAATAACAACCTCGTTTGGTGTAGCAAATTTTTTATAAGCTTCTTCAAGGTTTACAATGTATTTTAAGTCATCTTGTGTATAGTCGTCATATAGTATCTGCCTAACATCAATACATAATGTTTCCGAAAGCTTTTTAAGCTGTTCACTATGAATCTTACTATTATCTTCTATTCTGCAGTAGGTGGTATATTTTAATCCCATTTTTTCTGCCATTTGGCGCTTGGTATATCCCGCTTGTTTTCGGTAATATGTAATACGCTTATTTATGTTAGCCATAATTAACCCCTAAAATTAAAAAAGTGCGTAACCGAAGCTACGCACGAAAAACGCAAACTCCGATAAGTCGCCAAACGAATCGAAGTGTAATTGAAAGGATAGCCCTTGTCAATACTACCACCATTTGAGTTTGCATTTTTGCAAAATTTAATAATAGTAGTATTCGTAATAAAGCAAATCCTTATCAAAAAGAAAAAGCTCCTTACAATTACTTATTCAATTCGTTTGGCAAATATATTATAATACACCGAAATTAAAAAGTAAAGAAAAAAATTAAGGAGAGCTTTTAAACTCCCCTTAAACTAAGCTTTATTATTTTAAAATCACTTATTCAAGCTCAAATGCGCCTGTGTAAAGACTATAGTATTTTCCTTTTTGGGCAATAAGCTCTTTATGGCTTCCGCGTTCGATAATTTCACCCTTTTCAAGCACCATTATCACATCAGAATTTTTAACAGTTGAAAGACGGTGAGCAATAACAAATACTGTTCTGCCTTTCATTAAGCTATCCATACCCTTTTGTACAATAGCTTCTGTTCTGGTATCAATACTCGAAGTCGCTTCATCAAGTATCATAACAGGAGGGTCGGCTACTGCGGCGCGAGCAATTGCTATTAACTGACGTTGACCTTGTGAAAGATTAGAGCCGTTGTTTGAAAGCTCTGTTTCATAACCTTTAGGCATACGGGAAATAAAATCATCCGCTCCCGAAAGCCTTGCGGCTTTTATACATTCTTCATCGGTAGCATCAAGCCTGCCGTAACGGATATTTTCCATAACCGTACCAGTAAACAAGTTGGTTTCTTGTAAAACCAGACCTAGTGAACGGCGTAAATCGGATTTTTTAATCTTATTTATATTGATACCATCGTATCTTATTTTACCGTCTTCAATATCGTAGAAACGGTTAATAAGATTAGTGATAGTAGTTTTACCCGCACCGGTAGCACCAACAAAAGCAACCTTTTGACCGGGCTTTGCGTATACGCTTACATTTTTAAGCACAGGTCTACCCTCTACGTAAGAGAAGTCTACATCCGTAAGCCTTACATCACCCTTAAGCTGTGTATAAGTAAGGGTGCCATCGCCGTGAGGATGCTTCCAAGCCCAAACGCCTGTACGCTTTTCGGTTTCGGTAATATTGCCGTTTTCATCTATAACAGCATTAACAAGCGTTACATAGCCATCATCAACTTCCGCCGGAGTATCCATAAGCTCGAATACACGCTCGGCACCGGCAAGACCCATTACTACCGAGTTTATTTGTTGCGAAACCTGATTTACATTACCTGTAAACTGCTTAGTCATATTAAGAAATGGTATTACAATACTAATGCTAAGCGGCATACCCGAAAGGCTTAAATTCCATACATTACCCAGCAATAAAAGTCCGCCAACTGTCGCAATAATAACATAAAGTATATTACCTATATTCATATTGATAGGACCTAATATATTAGCGTATGCGTGGGCTCTACGGCTATCTTCATAAAGTTCGTTATTAACCTTATCAAAGGCTTCTATACTCTTATCTTCGTGACAGAATACCTTAACGACCTTTTGACCATTCATCATTTCCTGAATATAGCCCTCAGCCTTGCCTATCGACTTTTGCTGACGGATAAAATATTTTGCCGAGCCACCGCCAACCTTTTTTGTGACAATGAACAGGAAAAATACACCCGTAATAACCACTAATGTAATCCAAATACTGTACCAAAGCATTATAAAAAATACGGTACAAACAATAATACTTGCTTGAATAAGCGAAGGGATTGACTGCGAAATCAATTGACGGATAGCATCAATATCGTTTGTGTAGTGACTCATAATATCGCCGTGCTTATTAGTGTCAAAATACTTAATAGGAAGAGTTTGCATCTTATCAAACACATTCTTACGCATTTTACCCAAAAAACCTTGGGTTATATATGCCATAAGCTGAGTTTGAGCAAAAACTGCCAAAAGAGATATCAAATAAAGGGAGGCCAAAATTACAATTTTAGGAATTATAACTTCCTTTGCACCCGCCCAGTCACCTTGGCGGTAGAACATTTCAATATCTGCTAAAATCTTTTGATTAAAAATAGCAGGCATCGTAGCAACAATGGAAGAGAAAATTATACAACAAAGGGCCGTTGGCAACAAAGCAGGATAGCTTTGCCAAAGCATTTTTAAAGTACGCTTTAATGCATTACCGTTAAACTTACGGGTGGCAGAAACACCCTTTGGTAAATTACGGGGACCGCTATTACTGCTCATCACTGTCACCTCCGCTTGTTTGTTGTTCATATACTTCGCGATAAATATTACTTGTAGTTAGTAATTCATCATGCTTGCCCATACTGTCAATTTTACCGTTATTAAGCACAATAATTAAATCAGCTTCCTCAACAGAAGCAATACGCTGCGCAATAATAATCTTTGTAGTTTCGGGAATAAATTCCTTGAAGCCTTTTCGTATTAACGCATCAGTTTTAGTATCTACAGCACTCGTAGAGTCATCAAGAATAAGAATTTTCGGTTTTTTAAGAAGCGCACGTGCAATACAAAGACGTTGCTTTTGTCCGCCCGAAACATTGGTGCCGCCTTGCTCAATATAGGTATCATAACCATCAGCAAAAGTCGTAACAAATTCATCAGCCTGTGCTAATTTACAAGCGGTAACAATCTCTTCATCAGTAGCATTTTCGTTGCCCCAACGAAGATTTTCTTTTATAGTGCCTGAAAACAGCTCGTTCTTTTGAAGCACCATTGCAACATTATCGCGGAGTGTTTTAATATCGTAATCCCTTACATCAACACCGCCTACTAAAACAGAACCTTCGGTAGTATCGTAAAGGCGGGGTATTAACTGTACAAGCGAGGTTTTAGATGAACCTGTACCGCCAATAATTCCTACAGTCATACCCGATTTTATAGAAACATTTATATCCTCAAGCGCAAATTTCTTTGCGTTTTGGTTGTATTTAAAGTTAACATTATTAAACTCAATAGCGCCGTCTTTTACTTCAAATACAGGATTTTTTGGGTTTTTAAGATTTGGTTCTTCCTTAAGCACTTCGCAAATACGCTTCATTGATTCAAGTGAAATTGTTATCATAACATAAATCATTGAAAGCATCATAAGTGACATAAGAATTTGCACACCGTAGGTAAGCATTGCCGAAATATGACCCATATTTACTTTGGCACCGCTGCTTGAAATAACAAGGTACGAACCTAATAAAAGTATAACAACGGTATTAAAGTACATACAAAACTGCATTATTGGTGTATTAAGGGCTACAATACGCTCTGCCTTGGTGAAATCATCGGTAATACCATCTGCCGCATTTGAAAACTTTTGTTTTTCATAGTTTTCACGCGAAAAGCCTTTTACAACACGCATACCGCGAACGTTTTCTTCAATTGATTCGTTAAGCTTATCATACTTTTTGAATACGCGTTTAAAAGCAGGCATTGCCTTTTGGCTTACAATAAAAAGTCCGCAAATAAGCACAGGAATAACTACAACAAACGATGTAGCAAGCGCACCGCCCATTGTGTAAGCCATAACAACCGAGAACACGAGTAGCATAGGACTGCGAATAGCAGTTCTTATAATCATCATATATGACATTTGCACGTGTGTAATATCGGTTGTAAGACGGGTTACAAGCGAGGTTGATGAAAACTTATCTATATTTGAAAAAGAAAAGCGCTGTATCCTTTCAAACATATCGTGGCGTAAATTACGCGCAAAGCCTGCCGATGCTTTAGCACAAGTAAGCGCAGCAATACTACCGCAACCAAGTGACACAAGCGCCAAGGCGATAAGCAACAAGCCCGATTTTAAAACTTCAGACATATGGGCACCTGTTTCAATATTATTTACAAGACCCGCAGTAATACGCGGTATAAACGCTTCTATTAAAACTTCGCCCATAATAAATATTAGGGTCAAAATTGAGGGCAATTTATTTTCTCTTATACTTTTTGCAAGGGTTTTAATCATTTTCTTCCTCCATATTTGCTATAAGGCGGTCAGCCGTTTTCAAAAAGGCATATATTTCTTCATCAGTCAGTCCCTTTCGTAAACGCTCTTCCCTTTTGTTAATAGTGTTAAGCACGGCTTTGTGTATATCAATCGCCTTTTCTGTCAGCACAATCTTTTTAAGCCTGGCATCGCTTTCAACACTAACTCTTTTTATAAAACCGTTTTGCTCCATTGTTTTTAAAATATTACTTGCAGTAGAGCGTCGGATTGAAAACTCGGTTTCAAAGTCCTTTTGAAATATATCCTTATCCATATTATCATAAAAATACGAAATAGCCCAACCATTAACACCGTTAGGTAGCTCTATACCCAACTGCCGTTTACTTTTTTCTACGTCACGCTTTATAAGATTGGACAAAATACGCATTTTAAAACCTATTTCATTGCGTTCTTTCATACTTCACCTCGCGCAAAATGTTAGCACCCTAACATTTTAACAGTAACTACCATTTAAGTCAATAGTAAAATTGTTAATTTTCGGTGAATTTTAGAATAAATCATAACCACCGGTAAACCGGTGGTATGCTCCACCCCTATAAGGGGTGACTACAGGCTTAGCCCCTAAAAGGGGCACTGAAAGTTTAGCAACGCATTACCATTTCGGGCAGCCGCTCACGCGCGGCTGTCTTTTTTTGCCTAATGTTTCTTGTTACCCGTGAACGGGTCTATAAATTCTTTTATACTTATCTGTTCTGCCGCGTAATCTTCTTCTAATTG
>JAZUPK010000027.1:0-18642 GCA_045605125.1 Acutalibacteraceae bacterium
GTAGATAAAAAGAAAAAACATATAAGTGTCGGTTATGGTGCAGCAGGTAATGAAACATATGGTATATCCTTCACCTGTGAAGGATATACGTACTTTTATGTAATAAACAGAAAAACCGGAAAAATTGTGAGAAATTCAAAATGGGTTGATGACTATTCGGTTATTGAAAATATTAGTGAGAAAAAAGCTAAAAAGTCTGCCTTCACACATCTTGGCATTGAAGAATCCATGTTGATTAATCCAAAACTCACATTAAATGATGAAAAAATGGAATATTATTTTGCTTTCGAATATGATAAGTATAAATATGTATACACAATCCATTCAAAAAAAGGTGAAATATTAAATATAATAAAAGAATTAACCGATGCCGCTATATCCGAAGGTATAACCGAAGTTGAGTTAATAGATGAAGCGACAGCAAAAAGAATAGTATTTAATAAACTTAATGTTACAGAAGACGAAGTGTCAAATTATAAATTTAAGATTACACAAGGAGCTGCAAATAGTAGCATTCAAGTTTATTATCTGTGGTTCAGTACTAAAAAATATTATTCTTGCCAATTCGATGTTGATATGAAAACCGGTCTTATTCTTAACAGCGAATGTGAATACGCTGAATAAATCATCTGTTTCAATAATTCATTATCTTGGAGATCTTAGTGTTTGGCAGTTATCGAAACAAACTTCTTAACTATTGCTTATTACTTATAATTTAATGAATGAGTAAAGAGGTAGCAGGAAAAAGTAAAATCGACAAGTTTCTATTGTAACTTGTCGATTTTTTGCATGCTGAAAGGGATGAATCCGCTGCGCGTATTCCGTGCTTGCCGACCCAAAGGCTTTGCCTTTCGGTACCCGACTGCGCACCACCTCGCTATAAAACAGTTCCCCGAACTGTTTTACTAAACGCTCGGTGCCCTCACAGGCTTCGAATCCCTTTCTCTATATAAAAATAAAGAAGTCACAACCTAAAGGTCGCAACTTCTTTATTGGCACGCTGAAAGGGATTCGAACCCCCGACCCTCTGCTTAGAAGGCAGATGCTCTATCCAACTGAGCTATCAGCGCATAGTCGGTTTTTAACACCGCCAAGTATTATACCACATTGATTCAAAATAATCAAGCCTTTTTTAAAAAAGTTATATTTAATATTAAAAAGAAAAAATAACGGGTGTTTTTACTGGGAAACACCCGTTTTAACTTGCTTATACAACCTTGCCTTTTCGGATTCTATAGGTTTTAGAACCTACCTTTACTCTGCCTGAGAATTTAAGCTGTGCGTAGCCTTTATTGACATAGTATTTTTTGCCCGAGTAGGTTATGATTGCTTTTGATTTATACCATTTACCCTTTTTAATTGCGTAATATTTTCCGCTTTTCTTATATAAAGTATTGGTTTTAGAACTCCATTTACCTTTTTTAATGTAGTAATATTTGTTCTTGTATTTAATAAGGCCGGTGGTAGTTTTTGCCCATTTGCCTTTTTTGATATAGTAATACTTATCTTTATATATGATTAGCCCGGTCTTTGTTTTTGCCCATTTACCTTTTCTTATATAGTAGTACTTATCCTTATAGATAATAAGACCGGTTTTATCCTTAGACCATTTACCCTTATAAATGTAATAGTATTTGTCTTTATAGATAATAAGGCCTTTTTTTGTATTATCCCAAATACCTTTCTTTATATAGTAATACTTATCCTTATAGATAATAAGGCCTGTTTTTGAGCTTCTCCATTTACCCTTATAAATATAATAGTATTTTCCGTCATATTCTGTAACGCGTTTAGCGGTATTATCCCATACACCTTTTTTAATATAGTATAGTTCGCCTTCGTGTTTTACAAGTGTTGTTTGATCGGATTTTTTACCATCAACATAATAATAAAGTTTGCCGTCAGATTCTTTGTTTAGATAGCCCTTGCTATTATATACTTTTAGGGTAGCATCTTTTTGCGCAGTTACGGTAAGCTTATAGGTTTTAGAAACTCCTGTTTGCGATTTAATTTTAAGACTGATGGTATTAACACCCTTTTTAAGTGAAAAAGTATCAGCACTTTCGTAAGTAGCACCATCGTGTAGCTTGTAATAAACCTTTACATCACCATCAACATTAAGCGAGTAATTTGTTGTATAGTGATTGTAATTTATTTGACCAACTGCTGCCAAATCTTCAAAATAGTAGTTGTTATAACTTTGACTTTTATAGGGTAGTTTTGAAACGGAAGATGGTAAAGATTTAAATACAGGGATACGGAAGGTGAGAACCATATCATAAAGCGTAGCATATGTTGTCTTTAGTCTTGTTGAAGAACTAAGAGAATCGGCAACATTTTGAGCATATTGATGCCAAAGCTTATCGGGATTTAATACATTGTAATTTTTATAAAAATATGTATCTTGACCTACCGAAATATAGCCCGAAGCGTATTTTTTAGCGCCACCTACAATTGACTCAGTAGGGGTAAACCAACCTTGCCCATAAGCATATTTTGAGCCGTTTTTAAGGATATCCTTATCGGTAGTACCGCTGGCATTAAAGTTAAAGAAATTATAAACCGTTTTGTCATTATATTCGGCTTTTCCGTTAGTAAATGTGGTTCCTTTAGTGCCTTGCTCCTGAATAATGGTAGAAGCTAACACATAGGCGTTGACGCCCGCTGTTTTTGCGGCATATCTTATTGCGGTTGCATATTTTTTATTGTAATATTTATCATTTTTATCGGTTATTTTTGCATCAAGAAATGTACCGTCTACAATTGCTTCAATACCGTCAGTGGTTTGTGAATCGCCGTCGTAAGACTGTTGCATATAGATATAAATATCGTTTGCATTAAGAAAATTACGAGGGTCCATATAGTATGCGATAACGCTTTTTTCGGCACCGTAGCGACCACCATCAGTTTTGACAAATTCGTTGGTAGACCAATTAAAACATCCTTTGCGCATAGAACGCCAGGAATTATAACTTGTATCTACAAGCTTTCTGAATTCAGTGTCCTGTGCAGCTACAGCCTCTGAAAATGTATTTGGTACATTATTTGCAACGAATTTCCAATTAGGGTATATAGCGTGTAGTAGCATTAAATCATTGTGATAGCTTTCAGGAAAAGCGGAAAGCTTATTTTTAAAATCGGGGTCAATAGTATATTCCTTAACTGTGATTAAATCTTCACGCACATAACCCTTTACTGTTTTTGAGTCTTTAGTATACGAAATATTATACCAAGTATATACAACCTGTTTTGCTTTTCCGTTTTTATCGGTTACTGTTTTTGTTGCACCGTTAGCATCTTTAACACTAGCCAATACATTTACAGTTAATTTAGAAACATTTGCAACCGCATTGGAAGCGGTGGTTGCTTTTTCACGAATATTAACCCCACTGCCTGATATATAGCCGATTTTATAAGTTTCGGCAGAAACTGTAAATGCAATAAAGGGGATAACACCTAATATTAAAATAAAGGTCAATAAAAATGCAGTAAGCTTTTTAACTTTTATCAAATATAAAACCTCCTATTTTAAGACTTTATAGCCTGCCTGTTCTACTGATGATATTAAGGTTTCTTTAACATCCTTTGTAGATTTAACGGTAGCGCTACCACTTTGGTGGCTAACTTCTGCGCTAACAACACCGTCAATTGCTTCTAAAACACTTTTAACGCGTGCTTCACAGTGTGGGCACATCATTCCCTCAATTTTAAGGGTTGTCGTAATATCCATTTTTGGTTTCTCCTTATGTTTGATTTTTCGGTCTCTTTTATTATTATAGACCTTAAAGAAGTTGAGCCTTAACGCGTTTGTAACAACGCAAAAGGATGAAAGGCTCATAGCGGCGGCGCCAAACATTGGGTTTAACTGCCAACCGAAGATGTTTATAAATACACCTACGGCTAAAGGAATGCCTATACAGTTATATATAAACGCCCAAAACAAATTTTGGTGGATTATTCTTAGCGTTGCGCGGGATAATCTTATAGCGGTGCTAACATCTAAAAGACTGCTTTTCATAAGTACGATATCTGCCGCATCTATCGAGGCATCGGTGCCTGTACCTATAGCTATGCCTATATCAGCGCTTGTAAGGGCAGGGGCATCGTTAATGCCGTCACCAACCATTGCAACAACATCGTTTTGCTTGAGTGTTTTTACAATTTCGGCTTTGCTGTTTGGTAAAACGTCGGCATAAACTTTTTCGATTCCAACCTTATTTGCTAACGCTTTAGCAGTACGAAGATTGTCGCCACTTATCATTATAACAGAAATCCCTAAGTTTTTCAACTCTTTAACAGCGTCGGCACTATCACGCTTTAGGGTATCAGCTACTGCAATAATACCTAAAAATTTAGTACCCAGTGAGAAGAATAAGGGAGTTTTGCCTTCATTAGCAAGTGCTTGTGCGGCGATTAAAGCATCTTTGGGGATACATTTACCAATAAAGCCTGAATTACCGCCTTTGAGTGATTTGTTATCAAGTGTAGCCGAAAGTCCGTGACCCGCTTCGGTCTTGAAATCCGAAATTTTAAGAAGTGGAATGTTGTCTTTTTCACCCTTATTTACAACTGCTTTTGCTAAGGGGTGTTCACTTTGTTTTTCAAGTGAATATGCATAGGTTAAAAGCTCGGTTTTGGATATGTTGTGAGGCAGGATATCAGTAACTGATGGCATACCAATAGTTATAGTTCCTGTTTTGTCAAGTGCGATTGAGGTTACTTTGCCAAGGCGTTCTAAAGCGGTTGCATTTTTAAAAAGAATACCGTTTTTAGCACCTTTGCCACTGCCTACCATTATAGCAACAGGGGTTGCAAGACCCAAGGCACACGGACAGCTTATAACCAAAACCGAAATAGCGCGGGCGAGTGAAAAGCCTATAGTTTGACCAAGAATAAGCCATACCGCAAGGGTAACTAAAGCGATACTTATGACAACGGGTACAAATATACCAGATACCTTATCCGCGATTTTGGCTATGGGCGCTTTGGTTGCGGCGGCTTCGCTTACAGTTTTAATGATTTGTGCTATAGCGGTATCTTCGCCAACCTTTAGCGCTTTACATTTTAAAAAGCCTGAACGGTTTATTGTACCACCTGAAACGGTGCTGCTTACAGTTTTTTCTACAGGGATGCTTTCACCGTTTAGCATTGATTCATCCACCGCACTAAAGCCTTCAATAACTACACCGTCTACCGCAATACTTTCACCCGGTTTTACTGTGAAAATATCGCCTATAACAATTTCTTCTAAAGGTATTGTTATTTCGTTACCGTTTCTTATAACAGTTACGGTTTTAGGGGTTAAATCCATAAGGCTTTTAAGCGCGTTTGTGGTTTTACCCTTTGCACGCGCTTCAAGCATTTTACCTAAGGTTATAAGGGCTAAAATCATAGCAGATGATTCGAAATACAAATCGTGCAAATATTCGGCGCTGTTTGTCTTCACAATTAAAACAAGCATTGCAGTGCTATAAACAAAACCTGAAATAGAGCCTAAGGCTACAAGGGTATCCATATTTGGTGCTTTATTTTTTAACCCTAAAAAGCCATTTATAAAAAAGTTTTTATTTATTACCATTACAATAACGGTTAAAGCGAATTGAATAAAAGCTATTATAGCGGGGCTACTGTTTAAAAAATGCGGTAGGGGTAGGTGCCACATTGTGTGCCCCATAGAAATATACATAAGTACCGCTAAAAAGCCCAAAGAAGCAATAAGTCGGCGGTTTAATATAGGGGTTTCGGTATCCTTTAAAACAGATTGGGAGTTAGTGCTTGTTACTACGCTATAGCCGGCTTTTTCTACAGCGTTTATAATGTCACTGTCGCTTGCTTTGCCTATAACTGTCATAGAGTTTGTAAGCAGATTAACCGTGCAGTTATCTACACTAGGTAGTGCCGATACTGCTTTTTCCACCCTTGCACTGCAAGCAGCACAACTCATACCTTTTATACCATAACGACGCATATTTCACCTCCGCAATTTCATAGCAATATAATTATACTTTCAAAAAAAATCAATGTCAACAAGCAAATAGCACCAATCACTAACCGAAAAAATTTTCCAACATAATATATATTGTAGAACATTTAGTGATTAAACTAAATGCCTTTAGGCAAGAATATTATCGGAGTGTGAAAAGTTTATGAATATTAAACGCGGAGAAATTTATTACGCAGATTTAAGCCCTGTAATCGGCTCTGAACAAGGCGGAGTTCGACCTGTACTTATTATTCAAAACGATATTGGAAATCGTTATAGTCCTACGGTGATTGCGGCGGCAATTACAAGTCAATGCTACAAAACAAAGCTTCCTACACATATTTCGGTAGAAGCCAATAACTGCGGACTTGCAAAAAATTCCATTGTTTTGTTAGAACAGGTAAGAACAATCGATAAAAAGCGCCTTAAAGAAAGAATGGGCGTTTTGGATACTGCCGATATGGGTAAGGTGGACAAGGCGCTTGGTGTAAGCTTTGGTTTAGAATGAAAGTGTCTATTAAATCTTTAAAGAGCCGTTTTCGGCTCTTTTTTTAGTCTGACATTAAAATCGCACGAGAGAAAATAAGAGAAAACGGGAGAAAACAAGAGAAAACGAGAGAATGATAAGCGTAAATTAAAAAAATCGAAAAAATGTGTTGACAAGGGATTTCCTGTGTGGTATTATATTCAGGCTGAGCAACTAAAGGAAGTTGCATACTATCAAATTTTTGGAGGTTTTTAAATGAATACATTTATGGCAAAACCTGCTGAAATTCAGCGTAAATGGTATATTATCGACGCAGCTGGCAAACCCCTTGGCCGCACAGCCGTTAAGGTTGCAGATTTACTTCGCGGTAAGGTTAAGCCTGAGTTCACCCCTCATGTAGATTGCGGTGACCACGTTGTAGTTATCAATGCTGATAAGGCAGTTTTAACAGGTAACAAATTACAAAACAAGTTTTATCGTCGTCATACAGGCTATATTGGCGGTCTTAAGGAAGTTAAGTATGCTACCCTTATGAATACCCGTCCTGAGCTTGCTATGGAGCTTGCTGTTAAAGGCATGGTTCCCGATACTACTATCGGCCGCAAGGCTTTAACCAGACTTCACGTATACGCTGGTGCTGACTACAAGCAAGTAGCTCAGAAGCCTGAAGTTTACGAATTTTAAGAAAGGAGTAATGCACAATGTTTGAAGGACAAAGTTATTTTTACGGCACAGGTAGAAGAAAGTCTTCTGTAGCTCGTGTTCGCGTTTACAACGGTACCGGTAAAATCACTATCAATGACAGAGACATTGATGATTACTTCGGTCTTGAAACCTTAAAGCTTATCGTTCGTCAGCCTTTAAATCTCACAGGCACTGCTGATAAGTTTGATATCGTTTGCCGTGTTGCAGGCGGCGGTGTTACCGGTCAAGCCGGTGCTATCCGTCACGGTATTTCACGTGCACTTCTTCAGTTTGACGGTGAACTCCGTTCACAACTTAAGAAGGCAGGTCTCTTAACACGTGACCCACGTATGAAAGAAAGAAAGAAATACGGTCTCAAAGGCGCACGTCGTGCACCCCAGTTCTCAAAGAGATAATTACTATTATTTCAAAATTTACAAGCTCTGTTTTTTGCAGGGCTTGTTTTTTTGCACGACTCGCGCTCGTCGTGGCGCTGACGGCGCCCGTCCCCTCTGTCACGCTGTGACATCTCCCCATTTTATGGGGAGTTACCCCAGTTCTCAAAGAGATAATTACTATTATTTCAAAATTTACAAGCTCTGCTTTTGCAGGGCTTGTTTTTTGTTTTTTGGTTATTTTTTTATTTACAAACTATTAAAAAAATGATATCATATATATGTTATACTATTTTCAATTAAACTACGGAGGTTTATATATGATAGAGGTAAAAGGCCTTACTAAAAGGTACGGAAATCATCTTGCTGTAAGTGATGTTAATTTTAACATCCAAAAGGGCGAGGTAATAGGTTTCCTAGGTCCTAATGGTGCGGGCAAATCTACAATAATGAATATTTTAACAGGTTATCTATCCTTAAGCGAGGGTGAGGTTAAAATAGACGGATTTGACATTATGGATAATCCCGAAGAAGCTAAAAAGCGTATTGGCTATTTGCCTGAAATTCCGCCTTTATACATAGATATGAAAGTTAGGGAGTACCTTAATTTTATATTCGATTTAAAGAAGGTTAAGTTCCCTAAAAAAGCTCATATTGATGAAATTATGAGGCTTATTAAAATTGATCACGTTGCTAACCGTCTTATAAAAAACCTTTCCAAAGGTTACCGCCAGCGTGTAGGCTTTGCACAAGCACTAATTGGCAACCCTGATATACTTATTTTGGACGAGCCGACAGTTGGTCTTGACCCTAAGCAGATTATTGAGATTAGAAACTTGATTTCGCGCCTTGGTAAAAACCATACTATTATTCTTTCATCACATATTTTGTCAGAAATTCAGGCAGTATGTAAACGAGTAATTATTATCAACAAGGGTAGAATTATTGCAGATGATTTACCTGAAGCTTTGTCAGATAAGCTATCAGATGACCGCGCTTTAGTTACAAGAATTGAGGGCAATGAAAGCGATATGCTTGAAGCCTTAAAAACAGTACAGGGCGTAAAATCGGTTATGTCTATGGGATGTAAGGAAGGCGGAACATTTGACTTCCTTATAGAGCCGGAAGAAAATGCGGATATACGTAAGGCTGTATTCGAACGCGTTGTTTCAAGAGGTAAGAGCATTTTATCCTTAAACTCTAACAAATTATCTTTAGAGCAGGTGTTCTTAAGACTCACTGAAGCTGAAACCTACGAAGAATCAAGAAAATTATTAGGCTACGACACAGAACCCCAAATTGAAACCGAACCCCAAGTAGAAACTGAAAAGGAGGAGAATGAATAATGTTAGCAATTTTCAAAAGAGAATTTAAATCTTATTTTTCTACTCCTATAGGCTATATTGTTTTAGCTGCGTTTTACTTCTTTTTAGGTCTTAATTTCTGGGATATTTTCTCCTACGGCGCACCACAGGTTGAATATGTCATTTCGCAAATGCTTACGGTTGCGGTATTCTTGCTACCGATACTTACAATGCGTCTTATGAGTGAAGACCGTCGCCAAAAGGTTGACCAAGCGTTATTTACAGCCCCTGTAAAGCTTACATCGGTAGTTTTAGGCAAATTTTTTGCGGCGTTTGCAGTTTTTGCAATAGCTTTTGTGCCTACAATAATTTTTGAAATTATCATTTTGACGTATGTAAGCGTAAATGTATTTACTTATCTATATTCGCTTTTAGGTATTTTACTTTTGGGGAGTGCCTTAATTGCTATTGGTATGTTTATTTCCTGCCTTACTGAAAGCTCGGTTATATCGGCAATACTTACTTTGGTAATAAACCTTTTAACCCTTTATATGACTTCGCTTTCTCAAATTATAACAATCGAATGGATATCAAAGATATTCGAAAAAATGGCATTTATCAATATGTATTCAAACTTTGGTAAAGAGTATTTTTCTTTACCTGATGTGTTCTACTTCTTAAGCATTACCGTGGCATTTTTGTTCCTTTGTGTGCGTGCTCTTGAGAAGAGAAGATGGGCTTAAAGGAGGTATTTTATAATGCAAGATAAGAACTTAACAAATACCGAAACCCAACTTGACGGAGAAAACATGACAAAAAAGAAATTTAACTTTAAATTACCTGATTTCAAAAACAAAGCAGTTTTTAAGCGCGGTGGATATGCGGTTGTAATTACTGCAGTTGTTTTAGTGGGTATTATTGTATTTAACATTCTTCTTTCGGCTTTATCAAACCGTTTTATGCTAGTGTATGATATGACCGCCGACAAGGTTCACTCGATAAGCGAAGATAATATTAAGTTTATTAAGAACATTGACAAAGAAGTCAAACTAACCGTTTGTGCTAAAAAAGAAGAATACAGCAATTATATGAGCTATTATGCTCAGGAATATAATGTTAGCTCAAATGCAGGTGATTTTTCTAACTACTATGAGCAAACAGTAAACTTAATTGAAAAGTACAATAACTACAATGACAAAATTGAAATAGAGTTTATTGATACTCAGGATTCATCCTTCTCGAAAATATTATCTAATTACTCTAACGAAGAGCTTCATTATGGTGATATTATCGTAAGCTGTACTTTTGACGGTACCGAGCGTTATAAAATCGTAGGCTATGAAGATATTTATGATTTATACGAAGATACTTCTATGCAGCAGTATTACGGATATACTATGGTAACCGTTCAGGGTAATAACATAGAAACTGCTTTAACAAGCGCTATTGCTTATGTTGTAAATGCTGAGCAAAAGAAGGTAGCATTCTTAACAGGACATTCAAAGGAAGATTTATCAGTTAATTATCGCAAGCTTTTAGAGACTAATAACTATGATGTTGATGTTATTGAAGATAAAATTGTAAATAAGCTTTCAGATGAATATGATGCAATTTTCTTGGTAGCACCTAACAAAGATTTTATAGAAGATGAAATTAAGTGTATTGCAGATTTTCTTGATAACGGTGATAAATACGGCAAAGGCTTTGTATTTATAGCAGATGCGGCAGCACCTTATCTTGAAAATTTATATGGTTTCCTTGAAGAGTGGGGAATAGAAGTAGGTGACGGTATTTTATTTGAAACCGATTCTAACTATCACTTAGAAAGTACCCCTACCGCTATCGGTACATTCCCGTCGACTGATGATGAAATTGTAAATGGTATGAATTTCTGTATTACAAGCGCTAACATTCCGTTAAGCCCTGTTTTCAACGAAGAAGGCGATAAAAAAGTTACTGCTTTTTACACAACAAGTCCTTCGGTTGTAGCAGCACCTAAGGGTACCGCTAATTCTTGGGATGGTGCAGATGAATACGAAAAAGCATCATACGCTTCGATTATTCAGTCACAAAGAACCACTTATGACAGCAATAACGATTTACTTAAAAACAGTGTAATTGCGCTTTCCAGTGTAGACTTTATTGCTTCAGAGCTTGCCGAATACGAGCAAACAAGCAATAAAAATATGTCCTTTGCAGTGGCAGAGCGTGCGGTTGCAGCAGAAGATACAGGTATATCCTTTGTTACTAAAACTATAACCGAGGAAAGCTTTGCGGCTTCTGTTACTGAAACTGCGGCAGATACCATTAAATGGATATTTATGATATTACTTCCCATAGCTTGCATTGTTACAGGAATAATTGTATACATTAGGAGAAGAAATGCTTAATGGATAATTTACCAAATAATGAAAACAAAATAAAAAATGAAGAATTTTCTACAGTTTTTTCTGACCCTACAGAACATAGTGATAAGAAAAAAGCAAAAAACAGCAAGCGTTCCTTAAAGGCTTTATCGCTATTATTGATTGTTGCAATTCTTATTTGCGGCACTGTTGCTGTAATTAAGTTTATTCCTGAAAAAGAAAAAGAGAAAGACAACAATGATGAAATAACTGTTTTAGATTATGAAGATACCGATATTAAGGAAATTACTGTAGAAAATAAAAACGGTAGTTTTAATCTTTACTCTAAAGTAGTTGAAAGTGAAGATCAAGCCACAGGTGACACAATTAGTAAAACCTTTTGGTATTTAAAAGGTTATTATAAAGAATTTATTTCCAGTGATGCTTTACAGAGTATTGTTAATGATGCGGTGAGTCTAGAAGCTATTCGTGAAATCACTTCAAGAAGTGATAAGGACTGCGGTTTAGATAAGCCGGCAGTTACCGCAAAGGCTACAGATAACGAAGGTAAAACCTTTACTTTGAAGGTTGGCTCTAAATCACCTGATAGTGCGGGCGTTTATGTAAGAACCTCTAAAGAGGATAAAATTTATCTTGTTGGTGATATGCTTGATGAAGCACTTACATTTACCGAATTTGATGTTGCTTCTACCGAATCTCAAAAGCCAATAACCCTTGACGATAAATATAAATCCTACATTGAAAACGGTGTGGTTTCAAAGGTTGACAGCATTACTGTATCGGGTAAAAATTTCCCTGAAGATGTAGAGCTTAAAATGAATAATAACGCAGATCTTGAAGGGTATATGCCTTTCTATGTATCAAAACCGGTTGAGAGGACTGCTGATATGAATTCAAGCCAAATGCTAGCTCTCTTTGCGCAAGGGTTTGATGTAATAGGTGCATATTCTTATGATGTTAAAGCTGCGACAATAGAAAAATTAGGTCTTAATAAACCCGATTTTATGGTTACCGCTAAGATTAAAGACTACACATATTCTTACAAATTTAAAAAGCAAAGTGACGGCAATTATGCTGTAATTGGTAACGATAGCAAATACGTTAAAAAGATAGATACTAACAATTTTGCATTTTTGAATTACACCGCAAACGATTTTTATAGCAAAACTATATTTATAACTCCTATTGACGGTGTTAAAAATTTAAAAATTGAAACTAAGGATAGTACCTACAATTTTAGTATTGCACTTAAAGAAGATGGGGATTCGGTTAACAAGTATATTGTAGAATGCAACGGTAAAACCTATAATTCCTCTTATTTCCAAGCATATTACGGATTTTTATGCGCTTTGCAGAGTATGGATTTTGAAGTTGAAAAAATCACACAAAAACCGGAGCTTAAAATGACCTTTATTTACGATGATAAGGACAAAGAGCCAACTGTTATTGAGTATAAAAAAATTAACGCTACAAAGTATCAGTACGAAATTGATGGCGTGGCTATGGGTAGAATAGGTTCTTCAAGCTATAATAAAATACACAAAAACCTTGAACGCCTACTAGCCGGCAAACAAGTAATTATGAATTAATAAAAGTGAATTAACCCACAAAGTATTTTTTTACTTTGTGGGTTTTCTAAATTATAAACAAAAAATAAAATTTTTGAAAAATTTTGCTTACATAAAAATTTTTCTTTTGGTATAATTAAAGTAGCAAAAGGCGGTGTTTTTATGTATAAAACAGGGGATAAGGTAGTGTATGGACAAGTTGGCGTTTGTACCATTACCGATATTTGCGAAAAGGTTTTAATAAAAAGGCAAAAACGTGAGTATTATGTGCTAAAGCCCATAGATTTTGATAACAATCTTATTTATGCGCCTGTAGAAAACGGTAAGGTTTATATGCGTTATCTTATTTCTAAGCATGAGGCAAATAGCTTAATTGACAGTATTCCTTCAATTATTGACAAGCTTTCATGTGAAGAGGAAATCACAAAAGAAGAATACACCCAAAAGATAAATAACCATTCGCTAAAGGATTTAGTTGAACTTACAGCATTTATTTATTCTAAAAAACGCAATGCTCAAACTCTTAAAAAGCGGCTTAATGCTATCGATGAAAAATATATGAAAATAAGCGAGAATTTACTTTTTGGCGAGCTTGCGGCTGTACTCGAGATACCTTTAAATCAGGTGCATAGTTATATAGAAAAAAGAATAGAAAAGTAAAAGAAAGTATCGAACGATACTTTCTTTTTTATATGGTTATTATATTGTCGCAAAAATCAATACTTGTTTTACGGTGGGTTACTAGAATTACAGTTTTGTCGCTTAACTCTTTTATGTTCGAGAGTAAAGAAAGCTCTGTTTCATTATCTAGTGCGCTTGTGGCTTCATCAAGCAAAAGCACAGGGGTATCTGCCAAGAGAGCTCGCGCAATAGCCAAGCGCTGTATCTGTCCTTCAGACATACCGCCGCCGCGCTCTGTAAGTAAAGTATCATATCCGTTTTCTAAAGAAGCAATATAATCGTGAATTTTTGCGGTTTTGCACACCTTTATAATCTCACTTAAAGGTATATCGGGGTTGCAAAGGGTCAGGTTATCGCGAATACTGCCCGACAAAATCATATTACCTTGTGGAACGAATGCGAAAAGGGGTCGAGTGGCTGTGCTAACGACGGTTTCTTCATTTATCTTAATATTTCCGCTTGTTGTATCGTAAAGACCTAAAATAAGCTTAAATAAAGTGGTTTTGCCGATACCTGAAGTGCCGACAATGGCAGTCATACTACCTTTTTCTATTCTAAAGTTAAAGTCCTTTAAAATAGGCTTGTCGCCGTAGCCAAAGGTTACATTTTCACCTGTCATACTTTGGAAACAAGGGATTTTCTCATATTGCTGAGTTTCTTCGTTTTCTAAATCTTCTAATTCTATAAGTCGCTCAGCCGAAGCGATGGCAGCATAGTATTTTGGTAAAATACCTGAAATATTTTGAAGCGGGGCACGAAGCTGAGCTATAAGCTGTAAAAACGCTATTAATACACCGAAGGATATATTCCCATTTTTAATTTCTATAGCTCCCCAAACTAAAACCGCATAATACCCTAAAGAAAAAAAGGAATAAATGCTTATATTAGCAATTACTGTAAGTATAGAACGCTTAATCCTGAAGGTGTAGTTGTCGCTCATATATTGCTTTAAGCGGTTTTTAAAAGGAGATTCACTTTTAAACGTTTTTAGAATTATGCTATTTTCAAAGCATTCCTGTAAAAATGAGCGTGTAACACCTTCGGTACGGGCATATTCCTTATGTAGGTATTTATATTTTTTGCTTATAATTCTGCCCATAGCTGGGAGTATAATACCCAAAAGTAAAACTAAAAGGGCTATACGCCAGTCGAGCAGCATAAGGGCTACTGTACCGCCTATGATTTTGCTTAGTATTGAGCATAAATCGGGGATAAGGGACACAGTATTAGAAACCACAACATCTACATCAGTAGTAAAGCGGTTTAAAATATCGCCCGAATGGTAGTTTTTAGTTGCTGAATATTTTTTACTGTTAAGTGTTGAAAAAAGTCTTTCCCGAATATTAATTGTATATTTGCCTAAAACCGATGCTTTAAGTACTGATGATATAGCCGAAAATAAAACCTGCGAAATTATAATAATAGCAAAAGCGATTATATAATAGGTGAAATTTCCGCTCTTTTCACTGGTTGCCAGTTCTAACACATTTTTGGAAATAAATGCTAATGCAATATACAAAAGTGAAACTGCAACCGATGATAAACTGATAATAGCAATTTTGGGTATAAATTTTTTATAACTGTTGTAAATCCAAGAAAGAACCTTAGTGCTTGGTTTATTCATTATTCTAAAATTCCATTTTCTTTACAATTTTTAATAAAGGTATCAATTTCACCCAATGCTAAAACGGTTGAAATTTGGAACGCGTCTAGCAATTTGTTTAAAAGCTCGGCATTGGAAAGTTCTGATTTATTAAGACAATGCCACAAAAACGCACCGTATTCGCTTAAATCAAAGTCGTTGATTTGGGCGTTGTCGGGTGACAAAACCTTAAAGGAGCCATCAATTTCTATAAGTGTATAACCATTTTTAAGCTTCATTTTAACACCTCATTTAATTTATTATATACTAAAATATTAGTTATTGCAAGTATCAGTCATTTGGTGTATAATATAACATATATTACAGCGTAGGAGTAAAGTTATGGATACATTTTTCGAACAAATAGTTTCAATTAAAAAAAGCGGTAAAAAAATAGCAGCGTTTATTGCTATATGGGTTTTGGCTTTACTGCTATGCGGTGTTATTTTTCTTATGTCAGGTATATTTGGCAGTTTGGTTTTTTTACTAATGGCAGGCACGCTCTATGGTGCATATAAGCTTTCAGGTTTGCTTAACGTTGAGTACGAGTATATTATAACTAACGGCATCTTGGATGTTGATAAAATTATAAATAAGCAAAGCCGTCAGCGTATTTTAAGCTTTGATATTTCGACTGCTACAAGAATGGAGCATTATAAGGAAGGCTTGCTTTCAAATATTGATTCTAAAAATATTGTTATTGCTTGCGATGTTACTGATGCGAACGCTTATCTTTTAGTTTATGAGAAAAATGGTAAAGCGATGAACCTTATTTTCGCTCCGGACAAAAAAATGCAAACAGTGGTAGCAAAGTATTTACCTAAATATATATCTAACAGTTTGTTTAAGTAAGGTGTGTGCCGTATGGATGTTTTAAGTAAAAAGCTTATTAGGCTTTCTGAAGAAAATGCAGTCCATAACGGCGCATTTTCTTTTTTAGAGCTTATGCAAATTGCTGGAGATACTGCTTATAAGATTATATGTAAAAATATTGAGCTTACAGGCAAAAAAATCGCAGTAGTATGCGGTAACGGTAATAACGGCGGTGACGGTTTTGTAATTGCCGACAACCTTAAAAAAAGCGGTATGGATGTTACGGTTATTACTCCTTTAGGTGAGCCTGTAACCGATTCGGCAAAGCATTATTATTCGGCGCTTCTAGATGTCGAAGTAACAACTGTTATAGATAAGGAATATGATGTTATTATTGACGCGCTTTTTGGCATTGGATTAAATCGTCCGCTTGATAGCGATATTATAAAAATTATAAATAAGATAAATTCTCAAAATGCGTATAGGGTTGCTATTGATATTCCATCAGGAATAGAGAGCGACAGCGGAAAAATTTTAGGGGCATGCGTAAATGCTGATTTAACTGTTACTTTTATAGCGCTGAAGCCTTGTTTTATGTTGCCCCCTGCGACCGATTTTACAGGAAAAACCGTAGTAGCAGATATCGGTGTAAAGCCGACTGATTATACATATAAAACTATTGATCCGCCTATTTTGCCCGAAAGAAAAAAGAATTCACACAAAGGCACGTTCGGTATGGCAACACTCATTTGCGGTAGTTACGGTATGGCGGGAGCGGCGATTTTATCTGCTCGAGCGTGTCTTAGAAGTGGGGTGGGGATTGCAAAGTGCATTATCCCCAAAAGCATATATAAAATTTTAACCTGTGCGGTGCCAGAAGCGGTTTGTGTTATAGAAAGACAAACCGCAAGCGGTACTTTTAAAGGAAACGCAAACCTTTCGAAAGCCTTAGAAAAGGCTACTGCAGTGCTTATTGGTTGCGGCATAGGTAACAACAAACAAACCGCAAAGCTTGTTAAAAGGCTTATAGAAAATACAAAAATTCCTACAGTTATTGATGCGGATGGAATAAATGCGTTAGTTTCGAATATAAATGTATTAAAGAAAACTAACGCTCCGATTATTTTAACACCCCATCCTGCAGAAATGGCGCGACTTTGCAGCATTTCGGTATCGGAAGTAGAAAATGACCGAGTAAATACGGCACTCCGCTTAGCAAGGGAATATAACTGTATTATAGTGCTAAAGGGTGCTAATACTCTTATAGCTACTCCAAACGGCGAAGTTCGCTTTAACACTTGCGGTAATAACGGACTTGCTACAGGCGGTAGCGGTGATGTATTAGCAGGCATAACTGTTTCTTATTTGGCGCAAGGGTTAAAGCCTTTAGAAGCCGTTAAAGCCGCGGTTTATATTCATAGCGCTACGGCCGATAAGGTTGCAAGCATCAAAGGGGAGAGGGCATTACTGCCTAGTGATATAATCGAAGCCTTGTGATAAGGTGATTATTTGAAACGTGCTTTTTCCGTTATATTATTGTTACTTTTACTTTGTGGGTGCAAAAGCCAAACAAAAATAACCCCTTTAAAAACAGGGATTACATTTTCTGCTAATGCTACATATTATAATGAAAGCTATGAATGTGATTGTGATATCCAAAAAAACGGGGATATGACGGTTAAATTCACTTACCCTGCCGAAATTGAAGGCCTTAAATTTGTATTCACAAAAAATGGGGTTTCGGTTAATTTTAAGGAAATTGAGTATGTTAGCGACAAAATAGTTTTTGAAAATTCGGTAGCGAGCCTTTTGTATGAAGTGCTTTCAAAAAATAATACGGAAGTTTTTGAAAGTGAAAATGTATTTTATTTAGAGGGTGCAAATAAAGATTTTGAGTATAAGCTGGAGCTTGGCGCAACCGGATTACCTATAAAAATAACCACTAAGCCCGATGTTGCAAAAATTGAATTTAAAAATGTTAAAATAGTCAGGACCTCCGGCTAAGCCGGAGGCTTGAATAGCCCTTCAAGGGCATTTTACAGACGAAACCCCTAAAGGGGCGCCGAAAGGTTTGCCGACTGCATTACTTTTTCGGGCTACCCCTCAAGGGGTTTTATTTATGCCTTCTTGTTCTCGCTACCCGTAAACGGGTCAATGTATTCTTTGAGGCTCATTTGGTCTGCTATTTGGTCTTCGTCTAACTGATGCTTTATGTATTCCTGCACTTGCTTTTTGTTTCTTCCTACAGTATCTACATAATATCCTCTTGCCCAGAAATGCCTATTTCCATACTTATATTTCAAATTCGCATGCCTGTCGAAAATCATTAGACTGCTTTTACCTTTGAGGTATCCCATTATTTGTGATACGCTATACTTTGGTGGTATACTAACGAGCATATGCACATGGTCTGGGCATAGTTCTGCTTCAATTATTTCTACACCCTTTTGGTCGCATAATTTTCTTAAGATTTTTCCTATGTCCACCTTGATTTCTCTGTATATTACTTGTCTACGATATTTTGGCGCAAATACAATATGGTATTGACATCTCCAACTTGTATGGTCTAAACTATTTATGTCTTTCTCTTTCACGATTAAGACCTCCTTGGTATTTTAGTTGTGTGGTCGGCAAACCACTTCTACTATACCAAGGAGCTTTTTTATTGTCTACTCTACTCCTCGCTAAAAGCTATTTTAATACCCCCTGTAGAACAGGG
>JAZUPK010000028.1:0-8429 GCA_045605125.1 Acutalibacteraceae bacterium
ATTAACGGGTATCCGACCTGCAAAACTGTTTTCGCGCCTTAAAAAAGAGCGTGGTGAAGAGTTTACAAAAAACTATTTTAGTAATTATTTAATGGTAAAGCCAAAAAAGTTATCGCTTTGCACTGAAACACTTAAAGGCGAAGGTGAAATCACTGATTTATCAAAACCTAATTCGTATAGCTTATATATTTCTATTCCATTTTGTCCTACAAGATGTTCTTATTGTTCGTTTGTATCTCACTCGGTAGAAAAGGCGCAAAAGCTTATACCTGAATATATAGATTATTTGTGTCGTGAACTTATTGAAACTGCCAAAATTGCAAAACGCAATAATTTAATGCTTGAAACAATTTATATTGGTGGCGGTACTCCAACAACACTTGAAGCAAATGAGTTGGAAAAATTAATGCTTACGATAAAAGAAAACTTTTCTTTTTTGAATTTAAGGGAATATACTGTAGAAGCGGGCCGACCCGATACTATTACAAAAGAAAAATTAAATGTTATAAAAAGGCTAGGGGCTACACGTATTAGCATTAATCCGCAAACTATGAATAATAGCGTTTTGAAAGAAATTGGAAGAAAGCACACCGCCGAACAAACGGTTGAAGCTTTTAACTTGTCGCGTGAATGCGGTTTTGATAATATTAATACCGATTTAATTGCAGGTCTTCCTACAGACACTTTTGATAGTTTTAGAGATACACTTAATAAAGTTATAGCCTTAAATCCTGAAAGTGTTACAGTACATTCATTATCAATAAAACGTTCATCCACGCTTACAAAAATTGGTGAAATACCCGAAATCGAAATGGGCAAAACGGCATCGTTAATGGTAGATTACGCTTATAAGACTTTATGTGAAAACCAAATTAAGCCTTACTATATGTATAGGCAAAGTAAAACTGTTGGAAATCTTGAAAATGTTGGCTATTCTAAAGAAGGGTTCGAGTGTTTATATAACGTATTTATTATGGATGAAACACATACAATTCTTGCTTGTGGTGCATCTGCGGTTACAAAGTTGCGTGAGCCACATGGCAACTTAATAGAACGAATTTTCAACTATAA
The DNA here is from genome assembly GCA_045605125.1 of Acutalibacteraceae bacterium. Classification (GTDB taxonomy): domain Bacteria; phylum Bacillota; class Clostridia; order Oscillospirales; family Acutalibacteraceae; genus UBA737. The sequence goes on from JAZUPK010000028.1 coordinate 1,072, forward strand.
ATATCCATATGAATATATTGATAAATTTGATGAAATCATAAAACGCAAAAACCGTATCGATGAGTTTTACAATTTATATAAAACTTGATTTGAATTTAAAAATATGATAAAATATTACAAACGGAGGTATTACTATGGATTTTTTTGATAATGCGTTAAACAAAGCAAAGGAAGCATTAGAAATAGTTTCCCAAAAAACCGAAGAAGTTGTTACTACAGGTAAACAAAAGTACAATATTGCAACACTCGAAAACCAATGTAATAAAGCGTTTAAAGCTTTAGGTGAACTTTACTATAATAAGGTTAAAGATGCTGATATTGAAGATACTCAAATGAGTGCTTTAGTTCACAATATTTCACAGATTAAGGCACAAATTGAAGCAATAAAAAAGGAACTCGAATCCGAAAAATAATGCGATAATATAAAAAATGGCTCAATGCAGCCATTTTTTCATTGGAGGAAGTTATGGAAAATTTAAAAATTGGCATCGTTGTAGCCGATATTGATGAATATAAACCTTTTGCTGCATTTATTGAAAAAGGTGATTATGAAACTTTTACTTTTTTAAGAAGACAAGGACATAAATTTACTGTTGAAAAGAACGGAAGAAAAGCAGAAATAATTTCACTTTTATGTGGTATTGGTAAAGTAAACGCTACTGCTGCTACTATGCACCTTATTGATATTGGTTGCGATATTATCCTAAATTATGGTCTTTCGGGTGGTATTTCCGGTATTAGTCGCGGCGAAATTACTGCTCCTGATAAGTTTTTGGAGCACGATTTCGACTTAACCGGTACCGGTTATGCCCTTTGTGAAAAGCCTTTACAAGAGTATGTGTATTCGGCCGATGCTAAGCTTTTAAAAGTAGCGGAGAATATTATTAAGGGTTTAAAATTTGGTACTGCGGTTTCAGGCGACCATTTTATTTGTGACGATACTACTAGAGATTCTTTGAAGCTCAATTTTTCGGCTATGTCTTGCGATATGGAAACTGCTGCTATTGCATACGTTTGCGCTTTTTCATCAGTACCATTTTTGGCTTTAAGGCGTATTTCCGATGATGCAGGTGATAACGCTACCGATTCATACCGTGAAATGAATGCGCAGGATGACACCTTATTATCAGATTATTTGATTGAAATTATTAAGGAAATCTTATGAAAAAAACTGCTAACAAAATAGCCAAAAGCTCATTTATTTTAATTTTTTCTACAGCTTTAACAAAAGTAATTAGTGCGTTTTTCAAAATACCGCTTGCCAGTGGTAGTTTTTTAGGTGAAGTAGGTTTTGGCTACTTTTCGGTGGCCTTTGATTTATATATGCCTTTTTATCTATTAGCAATTACAGGGCTTCCAACTGCAGTTTCGCATATTATTGCTGAGAAGGCTTCTAAAGACCCTCAAAATAGCCCATTAAACACTTTTTATTCTTGCAGGCGACTGTTTATATTACTCGGCTCAATAATTTCTCTGGCGCTTATTATAATAACATTACCGCTTGCCATACTTTCAGGCGGTAAAAACAATAGTTTTTATGGTATTTTAGCTATAATACCATCTATATTTATAAGCTTTATAATTTCGGCTTATAGGGGATATTTTGAAGGTTTTTCAAATATGTACCCAACGGCGATTTCTAAAGTAATAGAAGCTGTTTTTAAATTGGTTCTTGGATTGTTGTTTGCATTTATTGGTTTAAAAATCAACAAAAATGTTGTACTGGCTTGTGTATTTGCAATTACCGCTGTTACTTTTGCCACGGCACTCTCCTTACTTTATTTGCATTTTAAGTTTATAAAAGAAAATACCTATAAACAAACAGGCAAGCAAAACTGTGAAAAAGGTCAATTGAAACAATATTTACGCCGTTCTTTGCCCTTTGTATTTTCGGGTCTTACCGCTAGCGTTGTAGCATTATTAGATGTTTTTTGCGTTAAAATACCGCTTTCTTTTGCTAATGAAAGCTATATAAGTACTGCGGTTTTACAAAGCGGTGAATATTTAGGTGATTTTTCAACTCTACTTTATGGTATTAGAAGTAAAGCATTCACTCTTTATAATTTAATTCCAACCTTTACTGCCACTTTAGGTGTCGGTGCTTTACCGGTATTAACCGCGCTTAACGCAAAAGGGGACAGGGCAACTCTTAAACAAAATGTAAATTATACTTTAAAACTTGTTTCAGTCGTAACTTTCCCTGCTGCTATTGGTCTTAGTGTATTAGGTAATCAAATAATGAGTCTGCTATATTTTAATTCCTCTCTTTTGGGTGGTAATTTACTTAGAATTTATGGAATCAGCGCTATATTTGCAGGCTTTTCGATACCGCTTATTACGGTTTTACAGGCTATTGGCAAAAAACGTGTTACAATAATCAACATAGCAATTTCAATTTTTATAAAAATTGTGTCAAGCTTGATTCTTGTATCTTTCCCAGAAGTAAATATATATGCGGCGGCGTTTAGTAATTTAATTTGTTATTTATATCTTTGTTCCTCAGCATTTTTAGTTTTATATAAAACAATAGGTGGTTTTGACTTTAAAAATCCGATTTTTAAACCACTATTTTCTGCTGTTTTATGCGGTATAACTGCACTAGTAGTATCGTCGATTTCTCAAACTGATATAGTTACAGTATTGTCGATTTTATTTGCGGTTGTAGTATATATTATTTCTATTATTTTAACCAATACATTTTCTAAGTGCGAAGTTGCTCAATTTCCACTAGTTAATAAGCTTTTTGATAAAGAGTAAACCTATATAGTTATGCAATATGTATAAAAATAGTCGGCGTATTTTTCCGTTTTCAATAAAAATCGTATTATCTATTGATTTTTCTGCAAATTTATGGTATAAATAATAGGCAATAATGTGCTTAATTGTCGTTTAATTTTATAACAATTAAGTCGTTAAAAAATATTTTGGAGGTTCTAAAAATGAACAAGACTGAATTAGTTGCATCAATTGCTGAAAAAGCAAACATTACTAAAAAGGACGCTGAAAAAGCAGTAGCAGCTTTTGTTGACACCGTTGTTGCTGAATTAAAGGCTGGCGAAAAAGTTCAGCTCGTTGGCTTCGGTACTTTCGAAGTTCGTGAACGCGCAGCTAGACAGGGTATCAATCCCCAAACTAAGCAAGCTATCACAATTGCAGCTTCTAAGAATCCTGTTTTCAAAGCAGGCGCAGCTCTTAAGAACGCAATTAAATAATTAAGGTTTAAGTAAGCCGTCCATTTAGGGCGGCTTATAATTTAGCTATTATGAGATTAGACAAATATTTAAAAGTTTCACGAATAATCAAAAGGCGTACTGTTGCCAATGAAGCTTGTGATAATGGTAGAGTTTTAGTGAACGGAAAGGTAGCTCGCGCTTCTTATGATGTTAAGGTTGGCGATTTACTTGAAATATCATTTGGTACACGCGTTTTTAAAGCAAAAGTAACCCTTGTTACTGAAACAATTGGCAAAAATGATGCATCCTTAATGTATAATATCCAGGAATAATAATAACACCCTTTAAATATTAATTTATGGGGTGTTTTATTATGCAAGAAAATAATAACATATCAAGTGGCAGCATAATTATAGAAAACCGTAAGATAATTAATCTTTCAGGGGTTAGCGAGTGTTTAGGTTTTGATGATGAAACAATACTACTTGATACAAAACTTGGGAAATTGACAATTAAAGGCAGCGGACTTCATATTCAAAACTTTAATACCGCTACTGGCGAACTTACAGCTGAAGGCAGAATACATGCGGTTGCTTATACGGTTAATGACACCAAACAATCCTTTATAGGTAAAATTTTCAGGTAATATATGTGGGAAATTGATAACATTTCGCAAGCGGCAAACTTCTTTTATTCAATAATCTTAGGTATGTTTTTTTCTGCTTTTTATGATATTTTTCGGTCATTAAGATTAGTAAAAACACAAACATCTTTAGCGGTATTTTTACAAGATATTATCTATTTTTTAACAACTGCCATAGCTACTTTCATTTACTTATTAGCACTTACAAATGGCGAAGTAAGGGCATATGTTTTAATTGGAATTTTGCTGGGATTTTTACTCTTTCTTTTTACAGTTTCAAAATTCTACATTATTGCTTTAAGCTTTATTTTAAAGATGTTTTTCCGATTTTGGAACTTCATTTTAAAAGGATTTTATCTGATTATTGGAAAAATAGATAATTTTATGATTAGTTTTTTAAAAAATACTTTAAAATGTTTCAAAAAAGTCTTGAAAAGACTAAGAGGTTTGTTGTATACTAGTAGAAAATCATTTTAATTTGTAGGAGTATTTATGAAGCGCAAGCCTAAACAAAAAAGAAGTATAATTTTAAAGCTTCTAATATTGGCTTTTTGTGTTTATATGGTTGCAACATTATCTAACCTATGGACTACGCTTAATAAAAGCCAAATAGAGCTTGAAGAATTAAAACTTTTATACTCAGATGAACAAAAAAGCATTGAAGAATTAAAAGAATTGCTTAAAGATGAATCTAACAAACAAATTATCGAAAAAGCGGCTCGTGAAAGATTAGGTTATATTTATTCTGATGAGCAGATTTTTATCGATATTTCAGGCAATTAAACACTTTTAGGGGGATTTTTACAATCTATGCAACTCACTGTGGGAGAAATTATTGAAGGCAAAATTACTGGCATTACAAACTTCGGCGTGTTCGTTGATATGGGCGAGGGCAAGTCTGGTATGGTACATATTTCTGAACTTTCTAACACATATGTAACCGATATTAACGAAATTTTTAAAGTAGGGGATACCGTCAAAGCTAAGATATTGAACATTGGCGATGACGGAAAAATTGCTCTTAGTATTAAAAAGGCTGAAGAACGCCCGAAAAATACTCATAAAGAGCGCAAAACATACTCTCAACCAAAGCCGGATGGTTCTTTTACATGGACTCCTAAGAAAAGTGAGCCTGCATCTTTTGAAGAAATGATGAATCGTTTTAAGCAGTCTAGTGACGAAAAGTTTTCAGACCTTAAGCGTAAAAATCATGACAATCCACGCAGTAAGCGTCGCTCAGTAAAATAATTTTTTAGCGAAGCCTTTTGGTTTCGCTTTTTTTAGGGAGTATTAATGAATAATATTAAATTGGTAGCACCTTGTTTATTTGGTGTTGAAAAAATTGCAGCGGATGAATTTCGCCGTATGGGTTTTGAAAATATAACAACCGAAAACGGACGCGTTTTGTTGGAAGGCGAAGCTAATATGTTGGCTCGCGCTAATATTTGTTCACGTTTTGCAGAGCGTATTTTAATCAATGTTGGTGAATTCAGCGCTGTCACTTTCACAGAACTTTTTGATGGTGTTAAATCGCTTCCTTGGGAAGATTTTATAGGTAAAGATGATGCTTTTCCGGTAAATGGTTGGAGCATTAATTCACAGCTTTTTAGTATTCCTGATTGTCAGTCGATTATAAAAAAAGCAATTGTAGAACGCCTAAAATTAAAATATAAAATCTCTTATTTTGAAGAAACCGGCACAGAATTTAAGATTCGTTTTTCTATTCATAAAAACGTTGTTACTATGATGATTGATACATCAGGTGATGGTCTTCACAAACGTGGTTACCGCCGTACTTCTAACGATGCGCCACTTAAGGAAACGCTAGCAGCTTCGATGTGTGATTTAGCGAGAATTTATCCCGATACTAAAATTTTCGACCCATTTTGCGGTAGCGGTACCATACTAATTGAATCTGCTTTAATGGCTACTAAAACCGCACCCGGTTTAAGACGCTTTTTTGCAGCTGAACGTTTTGGATTTTTAGACCAAAAAATTTGGCAATCTGAACGTATGCGTGCACAGGATTTAATAATTAAAAATGTTGATTTTAGAGCGCAAGGCTTTGATATCGACCCTAATTGCGTTGAATTAACACTTGCAAATGCTAAAAAAGCAGGTGTTGAGAAGTATGTAAAAGCTGCAGTGGGGGATGTTAGAAATTTTTCCACCCCTAAAGAACGTTGTATTACTGTAACTAATCCACCTTATGGCGAGCGACTTTTAGATGTTAAGGCCGCCGAAGAACTTTACAAAACAATGGGAGAACGCTTTGCATCAGGCGATGGGCAAAAGTACTATGTTATAAGCCCACACGATGAATTCGAAAAATTTTTCGGCAAAGAAGCTGATAAACGCCGAAAGCTTTATAACGGTATGATTAAATGCCAGTTGTTTATGTACTTTAAATAGTTGACATTCGCTTTATTTGAGCATATAATGTTAATATATTCTTCAGGGCGAGGTGCAATTCCTCACCGGCGGTAATTGTTTTTACAAAAGCCCGCAAGCCTTTTTGGCTGATTTGGTGCAATTCCAAAGCCGACGGTATAGTCCGGATGAAAGAAGAAGCATTTTTTTGTGTTTTACGCCCTTATTATTTAAGGGCGTTATTTTTTTAATAAGGAATGGTGTTTTATATGAAAAAAGAAAAAATCACCAAAATTAGTGTCACAGGTGTTTTTTGTGCTTTGGCATTTATTTTGACAGCGGTTTTAAGATTTAAGGTAGCATTTTTGTCCTTTGATTTAAAAGATGCTGTTTTGGCAGTAATTTCGCTTATGTATGGTCCGCTTTATGGTGTGGTATCGGCTGCAATTGTTGCTTTTTTAGAGTTTTTATCAGTTAGTGATACAGGTGTTTATGGTCTTATTATGAACTTTATTTCTACTGCAACATTTACATTTATTGCAGGTATAATTTATAAGTCGTACAGAACCTTCAAAGGTGCGATTTTTGCGGTAATTTTCTCAATAATAGGTGTTGCTTCGGTAATGATGCTTGCTAATATTCTAATTACACCATATTATATGGGAGTTACTGCAGGTGATGTAATAAAAATGATACCAACTTTACTTTTGCCGTTTAATTTATGCAAAGCTCTTATTAACGCTGCAGCTACAGTTGCTATTTATAAACCTGTTAGGGGAGTGCTGAAAAAAGCAGGCGCCGTAAAATCCATTGAAACTAATACAGGTTTTAGCAAAATTAAAAGTCTTGTTACATTTTCGGTTGCTATTTTAGTTATTATTTGCACAGTATTTTTACTTATAAAATTATTAGGTGGTCAGGTCTATTTCTTCTAGGGAATATATATTGTTAAATATTTAACAAATAGTGCATTTTGATACTTTTTAGTTGATTTTGATAAATTTTCTCACAAAGGCAAGTGTGTAAAATTACTGCAACATTTTCAAAATCTATAATTGGTAGCAATTGATTAAGTTGTTAATAATTAAAGTATTATTTGGCTTATTTATTGATGGATTTATAAATTCCTTATAATATTACATAAAATGCCAAATATAAATTAAAATTTAATA